>JANQKS010000064.1 GCA_028281005.1 Pseudomonadales bacterium | reverse complement strand
GCACCTTGATGGGGCCCAACCCCACCGGCGGTACGCCGTCTAGCCCAAAAACCCCACAAACCCGCTGATCCTAAGTTATAAAGTGGTTTGAGCACTAGTTTGTGTAACAGTCGCAGAACGCCCGGCGATGCTCAATACGATCAGTGCCACTCGTTAATGCTGGACGTGATGCGGTCAACCAGGCCATATGGTTGACCGACACGCAGGCGCAAATCATGATTTGTAGTGCAACGATCCATCAACCCGCTGGCTGGAGGATATGTGCCTCGAATATCGCGTTGTAGCGGTGCGGCTCGGTTATACCAAGCTCGGTGCGGAGCTCGCTTAGCGGTCGCGAGAGCGCAGCTTCCCAGTCTACCGCGGGCAACCACGCCGCGCGCTTGCCGTTTTTATACGCGGTCCACACCGCAGTCCGAACCTCAGGGCAAAGCTCTTTGGCGATCTGAAACGCACCCACCACAGCAATGAATCCTAAGCCTCGGTTTTTTGTCTGTGCGTAGGAGAATCCCAACACACACGCTTCGCCCAGTGTATCGCGGCCGTAACCGGTGACGACGTGCCACAGATCATGCTGGTCGCGCATACGGAGCCCAAAGCGCTCTCTGTCCTCATCTTCAAACTGCGCCTCTTCTGCGGCACTGGCATCAACCAATCCCTCTGCCGTGATATCACCTTCCGTCATAAAATTGAGATACTCTCTACCCAGTGAGCCAACGGGCAATGAGGCCAGATAGGCACGATTTTGTAGTGTCTCAAGTAAGTTTCGCTGCTCGGTAAGCACACTTTTTCCAACCGGAGTTTTGATAAACCGTTGAAAAGTTTTTTCGTTTGAGTTGCCGGCAAGTGCGCGGATGATGACAAACACCTGTTCGGTGCGTTCTGGATCCTTGATGAGTTCGCGTATTGCCTGTAGTGCTACAAGCGGCTGTATGCGTTGTTTTTTCATCGGTGGGCCTCCTTTACTTACATAATTGTCAATAATAAACCTATTTACATGCCTGTCAATAAGAGAATTAGGCGTTCCCCCGAGGAAGCTCGCCAGCACATACTTGCCGTCGCCGAGCGTCGGCTTGCTGAATTGGGCCTGGAAGGTCTCAGTGTCCAGGGTGTGGCTGAAGCAGCCGGCATCTCCCACGCCAACGTGATTCACCACTTCGGCACCACCCAGGGCATGCGTACGGCGCTTTTTATGCAGATGAGCGCAAAGTTGTTAGCGGATGTTGATACAGCGTTGCGTGCGGACATCCCGCCTGATCAAGTCTTGGGCCGTCTGTTTGGTTCACTGCTGGAAAGTGGTCACGGCAAACTGCTCGCCTGGCGCATGTTGGCGAACGTTGAGCTGCCGACCAATGAAGCGGGCGCGCAGTTTCAGAGCATCGTGAATGCGTTGGGGGAAGATCAGGCAGAAGCCAAGCGGATTGTGTTACTGGTGGCCGGTGTGGCGATGGGGATCGCAATTTGCCGCGAACCGTTGCAACAAATGATCGGCATTGATGACAGCGAACTCTCTGCGTTCCCAGGCTGGTTGGGCGACTTGCTGACAGCCGCCTCCGACGCTTAACAGGCCCGAAGCGGCGTCCCCGTGCACCTTTATTGATAGTGTGCAACACTCGTTCGTCTGTTAAAAAAGTTAAACCATCACAACTCACAAAACTGGGGGAGACATGAGATTAGAAGGCAAAGTAGCCGCCATCACCGGTGCGGCCAGTGGCTTTGGTGAAGCCACAGCACGTCGGTTTGTAGCCGAAGGCGCCAAGGTGGTGTTGGGGGATATCCAAGCCGATGCGGGTCAAAAAGTAGCAGCAGAGCTCGGCGATGCCGCGGTTTTTATGGAGTGTAATGTCACTAAGGAAGCCGATATTGCCAACTTGGTGGATACTGCGGTGGCGCAGTTTGGCAAGCTCGACATCATGTTTAACAACGCCGGGATTGTCGGCGCCGTCGGTCCAATTTCAGAAACCCCGGCAGACGAGTGGAAGTTCACCGTCGACATTTTGTTAAACGGCGTGTTTTACGGCTGCAAACATGCCGCACGCGTAATGGGCCCGCAAGGCTCCGGTTCCATCATTAGCACCGCCAGCACCGCTGGCATACTGGGCGGCTTGGGCCCCCACTGTTACACAGCGTGCAAACACGCGGTGGTGGGTCTCACCAAGGGTGTAGCGGCTGAATTGTGTCAGTACAACGTACGTGTCAACGCCATCGCCCCGGCGGGTATGGCCACCGCGATGGTGGCGAATGTGTCCACCGGCGATCACACCGCCATCGAAAAAACCAAACAGATTCTGGCCGGTAATTCCCCGCTGAAGGGGCGCCCTGGGGTGGCTGAAGATGTGGCCAATGCCGCCTTGTGGCTGGCCAGCGACGAGTCCGGCTATACCACCGGCCATACCCTCACCACAGATGCCGGCACTACCACCGGCGCCAGTACCAATCCGGTGGCGTTTGCCGAGTATCAACCGTTGTTCCGCGAGGCCGGCAAACACGGCCTGGAGGAATGACCTGCCGGCTGATGTCAGACTAACCGGATGTTGCTGCGTAACCGAGGTCATCGCCACGGGGTTGCACCGGGCCGGTATCCACCCGAAGCCCTGCCGCGAGACTCGCGCCCTGTGGCGGAGATCGCTCATGCGTATGCACATGTGCAGCCGCACACAGCAGCAACGGCAGCAACTGAAGACGTCATGGTGCAGGTGGCACAAAAGTACGCCGCCCTTTTTGCCCATTGCTCAAACGAGGCACCCGCCCCGCGCGCACCCGTCAGTGATGATCTAAGTGTACGCAGCCGGGAAATTAAGGGTGCCACCTACTATTTGGACGACAAGTTCGGCTACGGGCGCGGAACCCCCGTAAAACGCTGGTGGCAAGACCTGGAAATTGTCGACGGTGTTGCCCGCGTACCCAGCGGCACCAACGAGCGGGATCTGGATGTGCAGGCTGACACCAACGGACGCAAGCCTCCAATGGGGTATTATCACGCCAGTGACAATCCCGCGCCTGACGCGCAAGAACCGGTAGTGGTTAACCACAAAGCCGCCATCACCCGCGCCGCCCAATTGGAGAGCGTAGCCCAAGCGCGTAAGCGTCGTGCCGCAGGAGGTGCCAAACCCGCCCACTACATTCCCACACGGACGCTAGAGGGCCAACCAGATGGCAAACACTGAGGTACACGACCCCAGTTTTCTAGCGCTGGCGACTTCTCGATCGGTGGTCAAGCGCGCCCTCAAGGTAGCCCTTATAGTTGGCACCTTGCTGGCATTCATTAATCACGCCGATGCGGTGCTGAACCAGACTTTTGTCATGAAAAACTTCATACAAGTGGTGCTCAGCTACTTTGTGCCGTACGCCGTGGCCACTTACTCTGCGGTGGGTGCGCTACGAGAAGCCAATCGAGAGTAGATTCTGCACCGGCTGATAAAGCGCTTCTAAGTAGTCGATGTCATCGTGTTCCAGGGTTATGTCAGCGGCATCCACCAGCTCATCCAGCTGCTCCAGTCTGGAGACCCCAACAATTGGAGCACTAACCGCAGACTTGCTGAGCAACCAGGCCACCGCAATCTGTGCGGGCTTTTTGCCATACTTGGCAGCCACTTCCACCACGCGCTCGGCAATCGGAAATACATGATCGCCGTGATACAAGCTTTGCGTGCGTTGTCGGTCTGCACCTTGGGAACGATTGGTGCTGCCACCTTCAAAACCGCCCTGGTAGGCGCCGGCTAAGATGCCCCTTGCCAGCGGCGACCAGGGCATCAGCGCCACACCGGTGCTTTCGCAATAGGGATTCATCTCACGTTCTTCTTCTCGGTAGACCAGGTTGTAGTGGTTCTGCATGGAAATGAACTGAGTCCAACCATGCTGCCGCGCGGTCATCTGTAGCTCGGTAAATTGCCAGGCAAACATGGAAGACGCCCCGAGATACAGCACCTTACCGGCTTTAACCACGTCATGCAGCGCTTCCATGGTCTCTTCGATGGGGGGTTGTACATGCCCCGGCACCCCATGTGGATGGCGATGAATCACCAGGTGGTCAATGTAGTCGAGGCCCAAACGACGCAAGCACGCATCCACTCCTTCCATGACGTGTTTGCGCGAAAGCCCACCCAGATTTGCACCGGCCCCCATGGGCATGGCAATTTTTGTGGCCAGTACGTACTGCTCGCGCGGTGCCAGCTCGCGCAACAACACACCAACCACCTCTTCCGAGGCACCGAGCCCATACACGTCGGCACAGTCGAAGTAAAACAGCCCCCTGTCGAGCGCAGCCTGAAAAATAGGCCGTGCGGCATCTATGTCCAAGGTCCAATCACCCTGATGGCCAACACCGGGTTTGCCAAAGTTCATGGTGCCCAAACAAAGCTGCGAGGCCCGCAACCCGCTCTTTCCTAATTGCACTGCTTGCAACATGTAGGTTCCTTCTTTCAAATAGACGAATTAAAAGACAATTCAAATAGCAAGCGCATCAACCTACACAGCCACTCGCACAAATGCCACTGCGTAAAGTGCTGGGGTCACCGACACGGACAAAAACAAAAATACAGAGGACACTCATGAGCATCGAAGAACTGCTGGCCAAACAAGAAATCACCGACCTCGTGGGGCTTTATATGCGCGGCCTCGACCGCTTGGATCGCGAGCTGCTGCGTTCCACCTTTCACGACGATGCCACCACGGACTACGGTTTTTTCAAAGGTGGGCCCGATGCCTTTTGTGACATGGCGATGAACGCACTTAAAGAGCACCTCGCAAATCACCATATGATTGGCCAGGTCAACATCGACGTGGAGGGGGATACCGCCTTTGGCGAAGTGTACTTCCAAGCCTTCCACCGCATCCTTGCGGAGGGTGAAGAGCGCGACCTTTTTATATCCGGCCGTTATGTTGACCGCTACGAAAAACGTAATGACCAGTGGAAGTTTGCCTTCCGCAGCGAGGTGAACGATTGGGCGCGCAATGACCCGGCAACTGATGATTACTTTGCGGCCACGCCGGATTCGTTACGTGGCGCGCGCAAACCCGACGACGCCGTTTATCAGCGCGAGGCCTTACGCACAAGCTGAAGTACATTCAACTGAGGAGCACCCATGTACACGCTATACATCGGCAACAAAAACTACTCATCATGGTCCCTGCGCCCCTGGATCCTGATGACCCAGCTAGACATTCCTTTTACGGAAGAACTGGTGACGTTCGACGACGGCAACAGCTGGCAAAAGTTTCGCGCGTTTTCACCCACGGGTTTAGTGCCCTGTCTGTACGACGGCGATACCTTGGTGTGGGAATCGTTGGCCATCACCGAGTACTTAGCCGAAGCGCACCCCCAGGTGTGGCCTGCCGACAAAGCGGCCCGGGCTTGGGCGCGTGCTGCTACTGCGGAAATGCATGCCGGTTTCAGCGCCCTGCGTAACGAATGCCCGATGTCAGTAGGGTTGCGCATCAAACCGCACAACACTTCCGATGCTCTGCAGCGAGATCTCGACCGTGTCGTCGAGCTGTGGCAGCAGGGATTTGACCGCTTTGGCGGCCGCTTTTTGGCAGGGGATGACTTTAGCGCGGTGGATGCCTTTTTCTGCCCTGTGGCGTATCGGGTGCAAGGCTGGCAATTGGCGCTCCCGACCCCAGCGGCGCAATACGTCGAGTGCCTGCTCAGTCTTCCCGGGATGCAAGCCTGGACCGAAGCGGCTTTGGCGGAAACCTATCGCGAGCCCAGCCACGAACAAGAGTTTGCAGCCTTGGGTGAGATCATCGAAGATCTGCGTCAATAACTTAAGATCAGTGATCAAGTAAGAGGGGAGAATCATGCGTGCCATCATCGCGTTTGTGTTATTGGGTTTGGGTTTAATCGGCTGTAGTTCGGAAACCCCACCATCGGGAAACACCTCGGAGGCCAGCGCAGCCGCTGAAGGTCCTACTTATAAAACCAGCATCCGTTGGACCAGTTATGGCATCCCACATGTCAAAGCAGATGACTGGGCCAGCTTGGGTTATGGATTTGCGTATGCCACCGCAACCCACGCAGTGTGTGTCATCGCCAAAGACGTGGTAATGGTCAACGGCGAATTGAGCCAGCATTTCGGACCGCAAGAAGGCAACCTGGACAGCGACGTTTTTCACAAAGCGGTGTTGGACGATACCAAAATTGCGGAGTTCGATGCCGCGCAAAGCGAACGCTCCCATCTGTTTAGCCGCGGCTACGTGGCTGGCTACAACCGTTATCTGGCCGACCACAGCGGCGCGTTACCGGCATCTTGTAACAACGCAGCCTGGGTTCGCAGTATCAACGAAATGGATGTCACCCGTTTATCGATCGGTGTTGGCATCCGCTACGGCTTAGGCCGCTTCCAACAGGAAATTGCCGGTGCCGCGCCCGCCACACTACCCGAATTGGATAAAGCGGCCGCCATCAATACTGCTTGGGAGCTGCCTACCGGGATCGGCAGTAACGCCGTAGCCGTAGGCTCTGCGCTGTCTGCGTCCGGCCGTGGCATCCTGTTGGGTAATCCGCACTACCCCTGGCACGGCTCGTCACGCTTTCACCTGATTCACACCACAATTCCCGGTGAACTGGACGTCATGGGCACCAGTTTGCTGACCACTTCCAGAGTGGCGATTGGTTTCAACCAGGACATTGCCTGGACCCACACAGTGTCTACCGCCATGCGCTTTACCCTTTATGAACTGGAGTTGAACCCAGACAATCCGCTGGAGTACCGCTACGAAGACACCTTCCGACCCATCGAGGCAAGACAGGTCAGCGTTAAGCTGACCAACGAAGACGGCGATGAGGTAGAGGAAGAGCGGACCGTCTACTTCACTCACTATGGCCCCGTGATCGAAAACGCGCGGCTGCCTTGGAATGACAAAACCGCTTATGCGTTACGCGACGCCGTGATAGACAATTACGTCACCGCCGATACCTATGATGCACTGAACAAAGCCACGTCCACCGCGGATGTGGAAGCGGCCATATCCAAGCAAGGTGTGTATTGGACCAACACCATCGCTGCCGACCGGCACGGTAACGCTTTGTATGCGGACATCAGCGGTACGCCGAATGTAGACCAGGCGCTGCTGGAGGATTGCCGCGTGACCGTGGCCGATTTACCCGGCCGGCTGGTGGTACTGGACGGCGCCCGCGCCGCATGTGAATGGCGCGAAGACCCACGCAGCAAAGTGCCCGGCGCCTTGCCGGCTGAAGAAATGCCGCGCATGACACGCCAGGATTACGTCACCAATTCCAACGACAGCTACTGGCTATCCAACCCCGCCGCCCCCCTGGAAGGTTATTCACCCATTATCGGCTCGGAGCGTACCGCACGCTCGCTGCGCACCCGCGCGGGCTTACACCTAATGTCGGAAATGATGGCGGACGGCAAGAAGATAGCGCCTGCGGACGTTCAGTACATGTTGTACAACCACCGCAACTACGGAGCAGAACTGCTGCTCGACGACGTCTTGCAAGTATGTGAAGACGCAGACGAAATTGCGGCGACGTGTGACGTCTTGTCAAAGTGGGACCGCACCATGAACGTCGAATCCCGCGGCGGCCACGTGTGGCGGGAGTTTTGGGACAAAGCGCGCAACCTCGACAACCTCTACGCCGTGCCGTTTGACGTAAACGACCCAGTCAACACACCGGCGGGTATTAATTTGGCGGATGACGCAGTCAAGCAAGGCGTTTACGACGCGCTGCTACACGCCCAAACCACACTGAGCGACGCGAACATTGCACTCGACGCCAGTCTAGGTGACATCCAATACGCGCCGCGCAACGGTAAAAACATACCCGTTCCCGGCGGCGAAGGCTGGGCGGGTATGTTCAGTATGATCGTGACCCAGTTGCAGCCGGAAAAAGGCTATACACCCATTATCCATGGCAACAGCTACATCCAGGTCATCAGTTGGGATGAGTCCGGCAAACTACAACCCGCGGCCATGCTCACCTACTCCCAATCACCAGAGCCGGATTCGCCACACTACAGCGATCTAACCGAAATTTATGCCGATGGCGGCTGGATCAATTTGCCCTTCAGCGATGCGGAGATAGAAGCAGACCCGAACCTGCGCCGCGTGGAACTGACTGAATAGAGGGTAACGGGTTGGTACAGTTCGACCCGCTGTCGGCTGCATTTGCCGCGGACCCGTACGCGCTGTACGCAGAGTTGCGTCAACTGCCGGAGCCGTACTATCACGCGCCATCGGGTGTTTACCTGTTGGCGCGTTATGCAGACGTCGACCAGGCCGCGCGCCTGCCGCAGATGCTGCGTTCCCTCGACCACTTGAAGTCCGCAGAAGAAATTGAAGCGCAACGCAAGGCCAACAATTGGCACGACATGCCAAACCATCAGCGGTTTGTGCAGTTCAGCTTGTTAGAGACGGACGGCGCCACCCACCAGCGGCTGCGGCGACTGGTGCTAAAGGAGTTTTCCAAGGCGTTGGTAGAACGGCACCGCGACATGATCCAACGTTATGTCGATACTTTGCTGGACCGGCTGCTGGAGCAGCGCCACATCGACTTCATCGGTGACCTGGCGGCTCACGTGCCTGGCCATATCATCGGTAATGTGCTCGGCGTGCCGGACGCAGATTGCCCCCAGCTACGCACTTGGTCGGAAAACATCGTGCAGTTTTTTGAGGTGGACCGCAGTGCCACACATAAGCAGCTGGCAGAGCAGGCCACCACCGAGTTTTATCGTTACCTGGGGACCCTCATCGATCAACGCCGGCGCCGGCCTGCAGAGGATTTACTGTCCGTTTTGGTGGCCGCACAACAAGCGGGCGAAATGGACGAGACTGAACTCATCTCCACCAGCATGTTGATTCTGATGGCGGGTCACGGCTCCACCATCGACGTGCTCGGCACCGGCATGTTAGCGCTGTTGCAACATCCCCAGCAGCTTGCGCGGTTAACCGCGCAACCGACGCTGGTGCCCACCGCGGTGCAGGAGATGTTCCGCTATGACTCACCGCTGCCGTACTTTCATCGCTTTGCTGCGGAGCCCGTCACCATTGGGGGGCAGACCTATCCAAGCGGCACAAAATTTGGATTACTGTATGGCTCCGCCAATCGCGACCCGGCGTACTTCGAAAACGCGGAGGCGTTCGACGTCAGCCGCACACCCAACCGACACATTGCATTTGGCCGCGGTGCGCACCTTTGTCTAGGCAACTACCTCTCGCGGCTGGACATGGAAGTCATTTTCAGCACGTTACTGCGCCGCGTACGGCATATTGAACTGCGTGAGGCGCAGCCTACCTTTCGTCCCGGTTTGGTTAGCCGCGGATTGCAACAATTGGAGCTCACGCTGATCGCGTAAGACTGGCTGACACCTACGAAGTTTATGCGCTTATAGCCTCTTTGATAACGGTCTGCCATTGCGCTGGCTTGATGATCTACAGACAAGCAAGCCTTGTGGCTGCGAGCATCTACCATCAAAAAGTGTTGTAGTTCATTGAACCACAACACTGTTTCAGATTAGACTTAATGGTAGTTCAGGGTGCAAACACTGGTAGCAGTCGGGAGCTTCGAAAGAGCAGCTCGCAAGATTTTACGTGAGGACGAATTCGACGACTTGTTAGAGCGTATAACGCAGAACGAAGGTTGAAGTAGATCCAACATGGATGAAAAACTGTTTGAAGAGCTCGAGAACAACCTGCAGCAAGCGATAAGTGCGTCCAATCGAAATACTGCTGCGGGTCCAATCTATATGGTGCTGTCACCCACAGACATCAAGGAAATCCGACAAAGCGCGGGTATGTCTCAAAGCGCATTCGCGACTACGTTTCAGATCAGCCTAGATACCCTGAAGGGCTGGGAACAAGGCAAACGTAAACCCGACGCTGCTGCCACCAACTTTTTGCGTGTCATTCGCGCTATGCCAAACGGTGTCGCAACAATCCTACTAAACGATATTGGGGAAAAACGCGAAGCCTGATTCATCAGCGAAACAGTTTACGAATCTCCAAGAAAACACCGCGCCCGCGCGGGTCAACTTCGTCGTCAGATAGTCCCAGCGGTGTCACTCCAAATTGGTCCTCAACGCGGCGCTGGTCGTCAAACAGGTTATCTATGGACAGTTTCACCCGCGTAAACTGCAATCCGTAACGCCGCACCCACGCCGCTCGCGGGTTAAACGTATACACCAGGTCAAGGTCAGCAAACCATAGGTCACTGAAGGTCAGTTGCCCGGTAGAGCCGGACAGTGAGCGGGTATCGTCTTGCCACCTGAGATTAAACCGCGCGGTCCAAGTCCGAAAGGAGTAACTCCCACGCAACGTCACTTCATGCTCGACACCGCCGCGGCGACGCCCCGCATTGCCGATTCCCACATAGTCGATGGGTGCTAAGCCCGGCGCTATCGTAAGTTCGTCTTGCAGGGTATAGGTATGGTCCAAGGCGAGGCGCAGCCGACCGCCAAACCCACCGCCACCGCGCGCGGCACGGCGGGCTAAAAAACGGCCGCGCTCGGCGCGGGCGCTGTCACTCACCGGTGGGCGCCGGGCGGCCGCCCGTTCACGCTCGGCCCTAAGCCGCTCGGGATCTATGCGTAAAACGCGCGAATAGCGTAGCCCCCAACGCAGTTCACGACGCTGCTCGTTGTGAAGATTGATGGGCCGGCTATCAAATTCGACCAATTGGCCCGCCGGATCGCGCACGAAACGTGCGGGAAAGGCGGCCTCAATTTCCGCATTTGGATTGGGATAACTTAAAATCGGGTCGTCGGTTTCACTATCGACATAGTTTAGCGTCAGCGACAAGTCGTGCTGATCAAACGGCTCAAATTGCAAACCCATGTTCAACACGGTACGCGTGTCGGCGCCGAGCGCAGGGTTTCCACCCGTCACCACGGTGACGTTTTCGGTGCGGCCGTTAACAAAGTCAAACACGCGACGGTTGGGTGCGCGGGATATTGCATCCCCCAACTGGGCCATCTCCGGCGGACCTTCTTCCCGGGTTAAAGACGCGTTCAGACGCACACTCGGATTCACCCGCCAATTTAAGCCTGCGCCGAGCACGTTGAGGTTGCCGAAATCGCTGTAGTCAGACAGTTCCACGTTGGTATTGAGCGAGACCTTCGAGCCGCTGGCTGTCTCCAGCAAGGGCGTATTCAGATTAAACCGCAACTGGCGCGTATCTCGCTCCAAGTCGTTCCGGGAGATCATATTGCCGAGGACGGTTTCACTGTCACGCTGGTCAGATTGCCATGCGACGCTGGCGCTCGTCTGCACGGGGCCCTGGGGGCCATCAAACAACACGCCGCGCAACAGCAACCGTGAGCTCAAGTCCAATGCTTCACTGGTATCGCGCTCACGTTGCAACGCAAGCACCGTAGGTCCGGCCAGCGGATCAACTTGCGCGTCACCCGCCACCACCTGGTCGAGAAACTCATCCGCAGTGATCCCCCGGTCGGTGCTCACTTCGCGCTCAAATTGATTCAAGCGATTTAGCCAGGTCCACGACCATCCCTGCCAGCGCCCCGCCAGGGTGGCGTTCACCTCATAGCTGTCGCTTTGTTGCTCTCGCTGTAGTACCTGCTGATACGCCTTAATTACACTAACGTCGTTATCAAACGGCGACAGTGGATGGTCTGCCGGAATCAAATAGGACAACTGCGTAAAACCGAGTTCAGCATCGGATTGATTGGCGCTGTACTCCGCTGACAACGTGGCGCTCACCTGCTCACTCACCGGCAGCGCATAACTTGCGCTGAGGATTTCCGCACGTCGCTCCGCGAGCAACGTACGTTCTGCACGATCATCTTGTACCAGTGGGTCGTTGGCGCTCGTCAACAAACCGGCCAACGTAAACGTGGAAAGGTCCTCGGGCAAAGTGGCCGAGCGCACCTCTGCGCCAGCCAAAGCAGACAAAGTTGAATCTATTTCACTGCCGGGCAGCGCGTAGACGTTGCCGCTGAAACTAGCCGGTTGCTCAGCTTGCAACAGTCCCACATCTCGGTCCGATTCGTGTAAAGCCGGGCTGCGATCCAATTCTGCGTTTAAGTGCAATCGTGTACCTTGCAGGATGCGCAGATGGCCGAGATCAGCGGCAAACGCTTCCGCACCGCCTGCGGCGGAACCGCCACCGGACAGCCGCGCGCTGTTCGCGCGAAACCGCGGGCGCAACACAAAATTCACCACTTTTTGATCGGCGCGATAACCATATTGCAGGGCCACGTCTTCAGCGTAGATCTCGACCCGCTCAAGCGCTTCCGGCGGAAAGGCGCGGATCTCACGAAAACTCGCGATACGTTGTCCGTTCACCAGCACCACCGGTGGTCCGCTGAAGCGGCCGCGCGCGCTGGTTAAGTCTGGTGCAATCTCCTGCAACAATTCATCCAGCGAACTGACTGCTAACGCCCGGATCGAGCGCTGGTCGTAGCTGACCTCAGGATCAAAATCACCTTCGATGCCGGCACTTAAGCGGCCAGCCACCACGCGAACTTCTTCTATTGTTTCTATTGTTTCTGTTGCTTCACCGGCTTGCCCAAACTCGTTTGGTGTCTGCGCGAGAGTATTGACCGGGCCAAACACAACCCCACAGCCAAAGAGCAAGCGCATGCACATCCCAACCCGGCCAAATTGGACTGACCGGCACAGCACCTTTAGCATCTGTGTCACACCCATATCAGGAATATACGTTGAAAGACCTGTTTTCAGTCGATGGCAAAGTGGTCATCGTGACCGGAGGTTCGCGCGGTATCGGTGAGATGATCGCCGCAGGGTTTTTGGCCAACGGCGCCAAAGTGTACATCACCTCGCGCAAGGCAGAGGTGTGCAACGCCACCGCCGAACGTTTGCAACAGGAATATGGTGGGGAATGTGTGTCTATCCCCGCCGACATGTCGACCCTGGCCGGCATTGAAGGCTTTTGCAGCGAGTTTCGCCAGCACGAAGACCACCTGGATGTATTAATCAACAACGCCGGGGTCGCCTGGGGTGCACCTTTGGAAGAGTTTCCCGAAACCGGTTGGGACAAGGTGATGAACACCAACGTTAAGGGGCCATTTTTTCTGATTCAAAAGTTATTGCCTGAGTTGAAAAAAAACGCCAGCCACGAAACACCGACCCACATTGTCAACGTCGGTTCCATCGATGGCATCAAAACACCGATATTCGACAACTTCTCCTACGGACCATCCAAGGCCGCCATCCATCACCTTACCCGGGTGTTGGCTGCCCATTTGATTAAGCGTCATATCGTCGTTAACGGCATCGCGCCGGGACCGTTCCCCACCTATATGCTCAGCACCGGGGTTGGCGGGGGCGGCGATACCGACAATACGGATTGGGATGCGGTCGGACGCGGCAATCCGCGCGGGCGCGTGGGCACCGCAGAAGACATCGCCGGTCTCGCGATCTTTTTGAGTTCTAGAGCATGTGGCTTCACCATTGGCGACATCATCACTTGCGACGGCGGCTCGGTGGTGTCATAAACCTAATCATAAAATAGGGGTACTTCTGCACCGGGAGGGAGATATGACCACCGCTGAAAGTCACGTGTTTGATGAAGTGGCCGTCATCGACGTCGACACGCACATTACCGAGCCACCAGACCTGTGGAGCTCGCGGGTTCCCGCCAAGTGGGTGGATCAGATTCCCAAGCTTGAGAACATCAAAGGCAGGGACTATTGGGTCATCAACGGTAAACGCGCGCTGGCGCCGGGCAGTGTCTCCATGGCCGGTTACGACGGTCATCCGCCGCGGCATTTCCCGCCGACTTTTGCAGACATTCCTGCCGCCGCCTACGATGCCAAGGCGCGCCTGGCACACATGGATGCAGAAGGTATTTACGCGCAAGTTCTGTACCCCAACGTCGGTGGATTTGGCTCGCAAAACTTTTTGCGCATGGACAATGCCGAGTTAAAGCTGGCCTGTGTCACCGCTTACAACGACTTCCTTGCAGAATGGGCCAGCGCGGACCATCGCCGCCTGTTGCCGGTGTGTGCGCTGCCGTTTTGGGACGTGGCGCAATCCGTCGCTGAAATTGAACGTTGTGCAGCGCTTGGCCACAAAAGTGTTTTGTTTCCCAGCCAGCCCCAGGATTTTCACCAACCCGACCTGTACGACATGTACTGGGATCCGATCTGGGAGTGTGCACAAAGTTTGGGGCTTCCCATCAGCTTCCACATCGGCGGACAAGCCGCACTCGGCATCAAAGAAGGCGAATTCACCCCCAAGGGCGGCAAAATGGGCACCCAGGAGAAGTTTGCGCGCTACTCGTCGCTGGCTTTTGTCGGCAACAGCCTGGGGATCAGTGAAATCATCTGCGGCGGCGTCTGCCATCGCTTTCCCGAGCTTAAGTTTGTCTCGGTAGAAAGCGGCGTAGGCTGGATCCCCGCCTACATCGAAGCTTTGGACTGGCAATGGCAGAACGCCGGGTTACATCTGGACGGCAAATACGAACTGTTACCCAGCGAGTATTTCCGACGGCAGATTTACGCTTGCTTCTGGTTTGAAAAGGCCATGCTGGCCCCTGCGGTGGAGATGTATCCCGACAGCATCATGTACGAATCAGACTACCCACACCCCACTTCTATGTCGCCTGGGCCCGCCACCATCGCCACCCATCCGCGCGAATACGCAGCCGAGGCGCTCGATGGGTTACCCAAGGATGTGGTGAAGAAGGTGCTGAGCGAAAACGCGGCAAAGGTCTACGGCGTAGAGCTGCCCACCTAACCCGCACAGCCATTCGCCTAGTCACCAGAAAGGGGAATGCTTAGTTTGACGCCTCGTCTTCTTCGTCCTGTCCACCCATATTTGGCGCCGGCTTGGGTTGTGTGGTCCCGGATGAAGGTTGCTCACCAATGGTTTTGTTGGCGCCGACGTTGACCACGCCGCCGATGGGGACGTTGACCCCAACGTTTACGCCCTCCATGGCAGAACAGCCCGCCAACAGGCACGCCGCCGCAAACGGTAATAGCTTAGTGAGATAAGGCCGCATGGGGTTCTCCTCGTTGATGCAGGCGATGCCCCATGTTAACGCGCTTTTTCAGCTCGCGCCTGAATACCTTTGCTGTACATTTGGACAAGGCGCTGATCGCGCTGCCAGGCGGCATCGTCTGCAAACAGCAACGCAGCGGCTTGCTGACGCAGGTGTTGCACGGTTTGATCGAAACTAGCCAAGGTTGCGGGATCCACAGCGGGATCAAGTTCTATCCCCTGCTGCAGCGTCAACGTCGCCGCTTGGCTTATGTCCTGCGCATTCGTTTGTGCGGCAGCGTGCTGCACAAAGGCTGCGAAAGCCAGATAGATGCACCGCGCTTCCTGGGCGGCAAAGTCTTTCACCCTGCTGTCGTCCAGGCGGCTATCGGCAGTCAACCGTACCTGACTAAACTCTGCCCGACCCTGGCTTAGCTCAGGCAACATGGGAGGGGAAGCGTTCAGGTGCAGGCGCAAACCGGGGGTGTCACGCGCAACCTGATAGAGGCCAGGTTGTTCACCCGCGGCCCGCACGACCAGGTGCTGCACCCTCGCCGCTGCCGCCACCCAGGTTTTGTGTCCGTTTAGCACCACGCTGTTGCCGTCAATTTCGGCGGTGAGACCGGGAAGCGGATCCACTTCGCTGCGATCTTCCGACACCACAAAGGCTACCCAACCAGGTAACTCCGTTTGCGCAAAGGTTGCGCGGATGGCCGCTTGATAGCCGGCAATAAACACCTGCGCCAGGTTACCGGCACAGGCACCGCCGGCGACGGCTAACACCTGTGGCGAAGCATCCGCCCGTGTCGCGTACATGTCCTGCCATGCCGCGAAGTAAGCAGCTTCGTCCAATGCCGTCATGCGCTTGCCTGTACCCGCTGATAAGTGCTGTCTCCCACGTCGGCGGCGACTGCCTGGCCTAGAGCATCAGCCTCCAAGATCGCCTGATACACCTTTTCCGCGGTGACGGTAAACGGCAAATTGTGAATCGGCGCAAAGCCCATCGCACCCTGGGCAACGCGGCCCAGCGCATCTTCGTCGTTGGCGGACAAACCAAGCTGTCCTAAGTGAATCGGCAACCCTATCCGCGCAAAAAATTCGGACACTTTGCGTGCTTGCCCGGTGTCCCCTTGCAGGGCCAATTGAGTCAGCACCCCCATCCCCACCATTTCACCGTGCAGGAAATTGTGTTCCACCTCAGGCAACGCGGTATAACCTTCCGCTAAACCATGTGCCGCGGCCAAACCGCCGCTTTCAAACCCAATCCCGCTGAGCAGCGTATTGGCTTCCACCACTCGCTCCAGGGCATCATCTACACGTTTTTCTCGCACAGCCAAGGCGGCCGCTTCGCCGTCGGCAAATAGCGTGGCGGCACACGCTTCGCCAATGGCGCAAGCGGCCAAAGTGGGCCTGCTACCCACCACATTTCTTGCCTGAGGGTTATCCAGACAGACTTTGGCTTCAAACCAAGTGGCCATGGCATCCCCCATTCCGGCCACGAGGTAACGTTCCGAAGCGTTTGCCACCACCTTGGTATCCACCACCACCAACGCCGGGTTATGCGGGAAAAACTCCGCCCCGTTGACCACCCCGTCCGGGGTATACAACACTGCCACTGCTGAGCAGGGCGCGTCGTTGGACGCCAAGGTGTGGATAATGACGATGGGTACACCCAGACGGTAAGCCACACACTTACCGGCATCCACACATTTACCGCCCCCTACGGCAAGCAGCGCATCTATTTGCTGTTCGGCCTTTTGTTCTGCTTGTTGTTCTGTCAGGGCGGCTACCGCACCGTCTATTTCCTGTTTGCTGCACTCCCCGCCGAACACCACCGCTACGCTGTCAATGTCTGCCGCCTTGAGCGCCGCGAAAACTTGGCCCGCTTCAGCACTGTGCCCCCGCGCTGATGCAAGTATCCCCACCCTGGCATATCCCAGCATGGAACAATAACGGCCGCTCTGGGCCAATACCCCAGGGCCCTGCACGTACTTCGGCGGCGCCAGCAACACGCGTGGCACCGTAGCGTTGGTAGGGGCGTACACCGGCTGCGGAAAGAAAGCCTGGGAGGACATGTGCAAACTCCTTTGTCGAATGACATCGTTAAACGTTACGAGCGCTCATCAAAGCACTTTTTGGCCCCCCTTTAAAAGTGGCCAGGTTGCCCCCATACCTAAACCTACGTGCATCTTTTGAGCTTGTTTGCGACGCCATGGACATAGACCAAGACGGTGAAATTGTCGGCCGGGAAAACGACACCGCCGGCCAAATCATTCTGCCCAGCGAAGCCATGCCGGGCATCATTCATGTGATTCCCCAGGAACACCGACCATTTTTCCCCGGTCAGGCCATACCGCTGATTATGAGCGCCGAGGTGTGGCTGCCTACCTTGGAAGCGGTGCGTAAGCGCGGCCAGGACGTGATTGGCCTAATTGCCACCAAACGTGCGCTGGAAGGTGTGCCGGCCGCGGCTGACCTCTATGACATGGGGTGTTTGTGTAAAGTCCATCGCGTGCACCGCGAGGGTGACCAACTACAGGTGTTGCTGGAAGGTTTACAACGCTTCCAAGTACGCAAATGGGTCAGCGGCGAGATCCCCTTAACCGCCAGCGTACGTTACTTCCCGGAAGCACGTCAGAGCCAAACCGAGCAGGAAACCGCCTATGCCGTGGCCATCATCAACACCATTAAAGAACTCATCCCGTTGAACCCTCTGTTCGGGGAAGAGTTAAAAGGTTTCCTGGCCCGTTCCAACCCGAACGAAGCTGCTGTATTGGCGGACTTTGCCGCCAGCTTAACGACCGCCAGTAAAGAAGACCTTCAAGAAGTGCTGAAACGTATCGCCCTGCAGCCGCGCATGGAACTGGTGGTGAAACTGCTGCATCGCGAGGTGGAGATCGCCACCGCACAGATGGAAATCCGCGAGCACGTTGAAAAAGAAATCCAGGGCCATCAGCGCGAGGCCATCCTGCGTCAGCAACTGAAGTACATACAGCAGGAGCTCGGCATCTCCAAGGATGACAAGACCGCGGAGGCAGACGAGTTTAAGGCGCGTATCGAAAAGCTCGAGTTGCCGGAAAAAGTTGCCGCACGTATTGATGAAGAACTCACCAAGCTGCAAATGTTGGAAGTGGGTTCCGCGGAGTACGGTGTCACGCGTAATTACCTGGACTGGCTGACCTGCCTACCCTGGGGTGTGTACAGCGAAGACGCCACCGATTTGGCAGCCGCCACGCGCACCTTAAACAAACACCACGAAGGCCTGGAGGACATCAAAGAGCGCATCATCGAGTTTTTGGCGCTGGGCATCATGAAAGGTGATGCCGCCGGTTCCATCATCTGTTTTGTCGGGCCACCCGGCGTCGGTAAAACGTCGCTTGGCCGCAGCATCGCAGAGTCTTTGGGGCGCGAGTTTTATCGCTTTTCAGTAGGCGGCATGCGTGATGAAGCAGAAATTAAAGGCCACCGCCGCACCTACATAGGAGCCATGCCGGGTAAGTTGATTCAGGCCCTGAAAGACACTGGGGTAGCCAATCCGGTGGTGATGTTGGACGAGATCGACAAGATCGGTGCGTCCTACCAGGGGGATCCCGCCAGCGCCTTGCTGGAGGTGCTGGACCCGGAACAAAACGGTAGCTTCCACGACCATTATCTGGACGTGGATTTTGACCTGTCCAAGGTGCTGTTTATCTGCACCGCCAACCAACTGGACACCATTCCCGGGCCGCTGTTGGACCGCATGGAAGTGATTCGCCTCGGCGGCTATCTCGACAACGAAAAGCTGTCTATCGCAAAAAAACACTTGTTGCCGCGTCAGCTCAAACGCGCCGGTCTGCAAAAAGGGGATGTCAAAATCGACACTCCGGCGCTGCGCAAAGTCATTGAAGGGTATTCCCGTGAAGCCGGTGTGCGCCGCTTGGAAAAAGCCATCGCCACGCTGGTGCGTAAAGCCGTGGTTAAACTCCTAGGCGATCACAAAGCGCCCATCAGCATCAGCAAAGACGACGTTGAGGGTTACCTCGGTAAGCCGGTGTATCAGAAAGAGGCGCTGCAAAAAGGTGTGGGCGTGGTCACCGGTTTGGCCTGGACGGCCCTCGGCGGCGCGACGCTACCGATAGAGGCCACGTGTGTTCATCAGCGCAGCGCCGGCCTGAAACTCACCGGCCAACTCGGCAACGTCATGCAAGAGTCAGCCAACATTGCCTACAGTTACATCACCGCCAATGCCGCCGAATTAGGTTTACCCGCCGAGTGGTTCGATAAAGCCGCCATCCACCTTCACGTGCCCGCCGGTGCAACACCCAAGGATGGACCCAGCGCCGGTGTCACCATGGCCGCGGCGTTGACTTCCTTGGCCCGCGAAAAAGCCCCCAGGGCGGGTTTTGCCATGACCGGCGAGCTGACGTTGACCGGGTTGGTTTACCCGGTGGGTGGGATCCGTGAAAAGCTGATCGCGGCCAAGCGCCAGAAAATAAAACACGTGATTTTACCTGGCGCCAACGCCGGTGATGTGGAAGAAGTCCCTGAACACATCAAGCGCGGTATTCAGATTTACTACGCGGACAAGTTTGCGGACGTCTTGGAGCTGCTGTTCTAACCCTCCTACAGAACCAGTAAAGTAGCGGTGTTATGGTCGTTGGAGCTTACCCATGCCCCTGAACACGAGCACCATCGGTGGCAGCACGCAAGCGTTAGAACACAGCGTCGACGCACGCTGGTTGATGGCTTACGCCGCCGGCCTTGGCGACATGAACCCAGCCTACATGGACACCGCCGCGGCCAAAGTCATTGCACACCCGGTTTTCCCAGTGTGCGTCGAGTGGCCGGTAATTCTTAACATCCGCGAAATCGCCGGCACCCAAGCGTTAACGCCAACGGAAGCCGCGCGCGGCGTGCACGCCAGCCACGACCTACATCTGTACCGGCCAATCACCGACGGCGATCGCCTGCTGACCCAGGCCACTATGATCGAAGTCAGGCGCATCAAACCCGGCGCGGTGTACACCATGCGCTTGGACAACACGGATGCAAAAACCGGTGAACTGGTGGCACGCACCTACCAGCAAGGCATCTACCGCGGCGTAGAAGTTGAAGGAGAAAACTCTCAGTGCGAAGCAGCACCAGCCTGGCCGGAGTTTGCCGACTTGAACCACGCTGAAGCGACGCCGATCCAGGTGCCAGCAGGCGCTGCGCATACGTATACGGAGTGCGCGCGTATCTGGAACCCCATCCATACCGACAAAGCCGTCGCCCTGGGCGCCGGTTTGCCGGACATTATTTTACACGGCACCGCCACCTTAGCCCTGGCCATCACCCGCATCGTGGATCAGTTTGCCCAAGGCGACCCGGCTAAAATTGCCCGCCTCGGCGGACGTTTCTCCGCCATGGTGTTGATGCCTTCCACCATTACCCTCCAGGCCCAGCAAACCGGTGAGACGGTCAGTTACCAAGTCATCACCGAAGACGGGCAGACCGCCATTAGCCATGGTTTTGTGGTGTTGCGTTAACGCCTCATCCAGCCAGCTATGCAAACACCTTCTAACAGCCTAGTTGTCGGTCTAGTGCTGCTCACCCTGGCAGTTTTTGCCGGTACGGTTTGGGTACTACGTGAGGCGCCGCTGCCGGACTTTGGCGCGCTTGAGGTGGCCGAGAAAAAACAACAATTTTTTGACTTTCTACGGCCGCACATACGCGAAGCCAACGCCGATATCCGCGCCGACCGAGCCCGTTTACAGGCCATCGCTGAAGATCTGCAAACCCATGAGCTGTCTTGGATAGACCGCAGATTCGTGTTGGGTTTAGCAGATGCGTACGACTTGGAACCCGCTGAACCGGTAAAATTTCAAGCCTTGGTGGATGAACTGCTATTGCGGGTGGATGAAATGCCGGCCGCATTGATGCTGATCCAAGCTGCCAAAGAATCCGCCTGGGGCACCTCCAAATTTGCCGTGCAGGGTAACAACCTGTTTGGACAACAGTGTTTTAAAAAGGGTTGCGGTTTTATCCCTGCCGCGCGCGCCCGCGGACGCCAACACGAAGTCGCACGTTTCGACAGCGTGCGCGATGCTGTGTACGCCTACTTGCACAACGTCAATACGCACCCGCGGTATGCGGCCATGCGCGAGATCCGGGCGCAGCTGCGTACCGCCAGCGATACCCTCACGGGAGTGAAGTTGGCCGACGGCCTGCTGGCCTACTCAGAGCGCCGCGAAGCCTACGTTAACGAAGTCAAAGCCATGATTCGCCAGAATCAACTCGAGTAATCTGCACCCAGGAGGGGGATTATGTTACGTATCAACAAGGCGGCTGTGCTGGCAACGGCGATGTTGTGTTTGGGTGTATTCACACACACTTCTGCGCGTGCCGATGACCCGTGTGCTCGTCTGTTAGAGATGCCGCTCCCCGATGCCCACATCCACGCTGCCGAATATGTGCTTACACCCGCGCCACATTGCAAAGCTCGCGGACTGATAGGCGGCAAAATTGGGTTTTCCATCTGGTTACCCAGCGCGGACCAATGGAACGGCAAGTTCCTTATGGGCGGTGCGGGCGGTTTTGTGCGGGAGGAAGACAATCAAGCGCTGCGCTATTTGGGGGACACGGTGTTGCGTCGCGGCTACGTCACCGCATCCAGTGATACCGGCCATCGCGGCGACGGTTTGGACAACAGCTGGGCGTTAAACGATTGGGAAGCCATTGTTAACTATGGCCACCTCGGCATGCACCGCACTGTCACCACCAGCAAAGCGGTGATCGACGGTTTCTACGGCAGCGTCGCGGACAAGTCCTTGTTTATCGGCTGCTCCAACGGCGGCCGCCAGGCCCTGCAAGCGGCGCAACGTTACCCAGAGGATTTTGACGGCATTATCGCCGGTGCCCCAGCATTGGACTTCACCGGCGTGATGGCGGGTTTTCTGAACGTCGTGCAGCACATGTACCCAAACCCGCAAGACCTGTCCGCACCGCTGGTCACCGCAGCAGATCGGCAGCTGTTGCGTGATGCCATTGAATCTCAATGTGACGATAGTGATGGTGTGAGCGACGGTATTCTGCACAACCCCACTCGTTGCGATTTTGACGTCAGCAGTTTGGCTTGCGCCGGCGAAAGTGCCAGCCAAAACGCCAGCAAAGACGCCAACAACTGCCTAAACCGCGAGAAACTCGCTGCCGTGCAGGCTGTCTACGCAGGCCCCCAGGATGCTTCAGGGCCTTTGCATCACGGCTACCCGTTTGGCGCGGAAGACACCGACGCCAATGGTTGGGGCTCCTGGTTCACCAGCGGCGCCTTGGCAGCCAACTCCACCAGCCAAGCCCCAAACGCGGCTTATGCGTTCAGCGTGGGTTCTATGCGCCACTTTGTGTTTCATGATCCCACCTGGCAGTACGACAACTACGATTGGGACAGCTTTCGCAGCGACCTTGCGCCCTTGGCTGCCGCGGTCAATGCCACCAATCCCGATCTCGGGGCCTTCCGTAAACGCGGCGGCAAACTGTTGATGTTCCACGGTTGGGCGGATGTGGCACTTTCTGCACACATGAGCATCAACTATTTGGAGCGTGTCTACAGTCACGACGCCAGCGCCCAGGACGATGTCAAACTGTTCCTCATGCCCGGTGTGCTACATTGTTTTGGCGGTGAAGGACCTTCCATCGTCGACTGGGTGCAAGCATTGGAAGACTGGCACCATAGCGGCGATGCCCCCGCCGAACTGATCGCCACCTACCCGGAAAAATCCGGCGCACGCAAGTTGTGTGCGTGGCCTGCTGAGGCTCGCTTTAACGGCGGCAATCCAGACACAGCGGAGGCTTACGTGTGCAAATAAATCCCTCTCCTCTACTTGGATGGGTGGTTGGTCTGGTAATGGCGTTCATAGCGATGCCCGGCTGCAGCGAAGAGCCTGCCCTCGACGCAGCCCCGCATTCTGCACATCCCGAGGCCCACGCCGTGGTGCTGACCTATCACCACGTGTCTGCCGAGACACCCGCAAGCACCAGCATTACACCAGCGCAATTTGAGGCGCAGTTGGATTTCATCGATACCCAGGGGTTTGAGGTTTGGTCACTCGATGAAATTGTTAGCGCCATGCAGAACGGCGCTGCCGTGCCAGACAACGTGGTGGGTATCAGTTTTGACGATGCCTTCGAATCCATCCTCACCAATGCCCACCCGCACCTGCAAGCCAGGGGTTGGCCGTACACGGTATTTGTCTCCAGCAGCGACATCGATGCGGGCCGTAAACCCTATATGTCTTGGGCACAGCTTAAACAGTTAGCGCAGCAAGGTGTGACACTGGGAAATCATACACACAGCCACGGCCACTTGACGGCGCAACAACCCGGTGAAAACGAGGCCCAATGGCGCCAACGGGTGAAAGACGATATCGCCACGGCGCAGCAACGCATCGAAGAGCAGACCGGCGTCGACGCACATTTATTTGCCTATCCGTATGGTGAATACAATCACGCTTTACAAGCGCTGATTAGCGAACTGGACCTCATCGGCTTCGGGCAACATTCGGGCGCCATCGGTCCGCTGTCGGATTTCACCGCATTGCCGCGCTTTCCGGTCGGCGGCAACTACACGGATTTGTCGAGGTTACGCACAACATTAGAAACGCGCCCGCTGTACGTGGCCGCGCAGCCCAAAGGGCCACTGGTATTAACGCCAGAGAGTAAACTGGGCGCAAAGCCGGTGCTCAACCTCACCATCCATCCCGGCCCTTACAACCTGGCACAGCTGGCTTGTTACGCGAGTGGCCAAGGGCAAATGCAACTGTCCAAGCAGCAGGCTGCAGGGACTTACCGCATTCAGCCCAAGTCCGCTGTGCAGGTCGGGCGCACCAAATACAATTGCACCGCGCCGCACAAAACGGCAGCGGGGGTATACTACTGGTGGAGCTATCTCATCATGAAGCCACACAGCGACGGCAGCTGGTATCGGGGATAGCCGCTTGCCCCCGAAAGGCAAGGGTGCGCTTGTCACTACGTAAATACCGAATATTTCTCTCACCCACTCAGCCCGGTTATACTGAGCGGCTCATTGCGTGAGGGGCAATACCATTCTTAACGAAGTTCTTTTGAATTTAGCGCGCTGGCTGGATGCACAGAGCTGGTCAACGCAACTACATGAGTCTTACTACATGTACGCGTGGATCGAATCCACTCATGTGTTGACGCTCATGTTATCCCTCGGCATGTTGTTTGTGATCGACTTACGCATGTTGGGTGTGGCGTTCCCCAACGTACCCGCTTCAACCTTGCTGGATCGGCTGAACCGGCCCATGGTGATCGGTTTTGTGGTGATGTTCATCACCGGCTTCATTCTCTACTACGCGATACCAGTGCGTACCACACAGAGTATTTGGTTCCGCATCAAAGTTGTTTTGCTGATCGCCGCGGCGGTCAACGCGTGGTTGTTCCATCGGCAGATCAAAGCCTCCGATATGAGCTGGGATAACGACGCCAAACCCCCTAAACGCATCCGCGTGGGCGCCGGTTTGTCGCTGCTGTTTTGGGCCGGAGTAGTGGTTTGCGGCCGCACCATTGCCTACGACTGGTACGACTGCCACAAGGAGATGCCCAATTTCATGTATTGGGCAGCAGGCTGTGTCGACGAACTCGCCGCCATCCAACAGCAAATGCAATAACAGGAGTACAGCGCATGGATCTTTTGTTTTTGTTTGAGTGGTTGGACAGTTCGATACTGGCTTCCATGTCCAAGGCGTACGGCGGCGTGTTTGCTGTAGTGCAGATGTTTCACTTGCTCGCCATGGCCGTGATGGGCGGCATGGTGTTGGTGTCTGACCTGCGCCTGTTGGGCGTGGTGTTACCCAGCGTGCCGTCAGAGACGGTGTGTGACGCCGCCCACAAGTGGTTCACCATTGGCCTCATTGTCATGATCATCAGCGGCATCTTTATGAGCTCCGCGGTGGCGCTGAAGCTGTACTACAACGAATTCTTCTGGGCCAAAATGATTGGCTTGTTTGTGGGTATCGTTTTTGTCTACACCATACGCCGGCCGCTGCTGAGTTATGCCCACGACAGTATTAACCCATGGGCGCTGAAGCTGACCGCCATCTCTTCACTCGTCATCTGGTTCATCGTTGCCGCTTCCGGGCGCTGGATTGGGTTCTCTTAAGGCACCATCATGGATAAAAAAGCAGTGCTCGAAAAAGTGGTCATCGCCTTTGGTGTGGCCGTCATCGCCATTGCAATCTGGTTTTATACGGGACAGGTGACGGACACGCTGGACACCCTGCGTTTGGCCTACCCGGAAATGTTTGAATGAGTGAGCTTGACTACGGGCCTTTGACGCCGCTCATCGGACAGTGGCGCGGGGATAGTGGCATGGACATCGCGCCAGAACCCGATGGACCCGAGCACAGCCCGTACTACGAAACTCTGCTGTTTGAAGCCATTGGCGATTTGGACAACGCCGCCCGCCAAGATCTAGTGGCGCTTCGCTACCACCAGGTGGTGCGGCGCAAGTCCAATGACGAGGTGTTTCACAACGAAACCGGCTATTGGAGTTGGGATGCGGAAAGCCACCTCATCGCCCGTACCCTCACCATCCCACGGATGGTGGCGCTGGTCGCCGGCTGCCACATAGCGGCCCACGCCACAGAGTGGGAAGTGCGGGCTGCCTGGGATGACCCGGATTGGGGTATCGTGCAGGCGCCGTTCATGCGCGATAACGCCAAAACTCTGAGCTTCCGCCATCACCTGAAAATAGCCGGTGACACCCTCATTTACGACGAAACTACTGTCGTCGATATCTACGGCGAACGCTTCGAACACACCGACGGCAACCAATTGCGCCGCGCATAGCGAGCCGTTAGGGTAGCGCTTTTGCACGGGTGCGCCTTATGCCCAATACCGAAAAACTTGTGGCCGCCTATCGGACCATCATCGACGAACTCGATGATGTGTCTCGCCCTGGCGTCCTTGATACGCCCACGCGTGCCGCCAAAGCCATGGAATTTCTCACCCGGGGTAACCAACAAACCCTCGAAGAGGTGGTGAATAACGCCCTCTTTCCAACCGAGAACCGCGAAATGATTGTGGTGCAGGACATCGAGCTGTATTCCATGTGCGAACACCACATGCTGCCCTTTATTGGGCGAGCCCACGTCGGCTACATTCCCAATGGCAAAGTGTTGGGGCTGTCCAAGGTGGCCCGCATCGTGGATATGTTTGCCCGCCGTTTGCAGATACAAGAAGAGCTGACGTTTCAGATCGCTAATGCCATCGAAGATGTCACCGGCGCAGGTGATGTCGGTGTTATCATAGAAGCCGAGCATCTGTGTATGAAAATGCGCGGTGTGGAAAAGCAGAATTCAAAAATGAAAACTTCCGCCATGCTGGGCGCCTTCCAACAGAACCCGGCCACCCGCGCGGAATTCTTGAACTTACTGCGCTAAAAACTGACTTAAACACCACAACAAGCTGGCTAGCCTGGACGACTTCCTTCTATGCGCGATTATTTCATCCGGCGCACATTGCTGATCATTCCTACCTTGATAGGCATCACTATGCTGGTGTTTATGGTGACGCGCTTTGTGCCCGGTGGACCTTTAGAACGCGCCATTATGGAAGCGCAACAGGCGAGCATCGGTTCCGGCAGTCAACGCAGCGCCGGCCAAGGCATGGCCTTGTCCGAAGAGCAGCTGCAACAGCTCAAGGAATACTACGGTCTCGACAAGCCCTGGTACGAAAGCTATGTCCTGTGGGTCGGCAAGGTGGTACAAGGCGATTTAGGCACCAGCTACCGCTACAACGAACCGGTATGGGATGTAATCAGCCAACGTTTCCCTATCTCGCTGTTTTACGGTTTGGTCAGCCTCGTCATTACCTACTTGGTATGTATTCCCCTCGGGGTAATGAAAGCCATCGGCCACCGCGGCACTATGGATAACGTCACCTCCATATTGGTGTTTGCCGGCTATGCGGTGCCCGGCTATGTGTTAGGTGCACTGCTGCTATTGTTTTTTGCCGTGGGCCAAGATTGGTTTCCCATGGGTGGTTTCACCAGTTACAACTTTGATGAGATGTCTACCGGTGAGAAAATTGTCGACGTTTTGCACCACGCCACGTTGCCGCTGATCTGTTACCTGGTGGGAAGTTTTGCCGTCACCACCATGCTGATGAAAAACAACCTCATGGACAATCTGGCGGCAGACTACGTACGCACCGCGGTGGCCAAGGGTGTGCCGTTTAAAAAAGCCGTTACCGGCCACGCCTTGCGTAACTCGCTGATTCCCATTGCCACCACGTTTGGACAGAACATCACCTTGGTGGTCAGTGGCTCGTTCCTTATTGAAACCATTTTTGACATCGACGGATTTGGACTGTTGGGCCTCACCAGCATATTTGACCGCGACTACCCGGTGGTCATGGGCATCGTATTTATCGCCAGCTTGCTGTTGCTGGTTGGCAACATCTTGTCTGACATCCTGGTCGCTGCCGTGGACCCACGCGTGAGGTTTCAGTAGGTCACCATGCTGCGCCTGAATCCACTTACCGTCCGCAAGTTAAAACGCTTTCGCGAAATACGGCGGGGTTATTACTCGGCAATCCTGCTCGCCGCGTTGACGGTATTGTCGCTGTTTTCCGAGCTGATGGTGAGTGATCGAGCGGTTTTCATCAGTTATGAGGGGCAGTGGTCATTTCCCACCTACAGCGACGTCGAGCTGGGCGCCAAATATGGCCTCACCGGCACAGCGGCGGTCACCCCGGTGGATTACCGCGCCCTGCAAGCGCACTTCGAAGGCACCGACAACATGGTCATCATGCCCTTTGTGCCCTGGGGGCCGTATACCAACGACGCGGTGGACGGTGTGCTCCGGGCGCAGCCACCGGACGCCGAGCGGCGCCACTACTTGGGTACCGACACCACCGGCCGTGATGTGCTCTCCCGCCTGATTTACGGCTTTCGCACCGCCATATTTTTTGCCGTGGCCTTTACCGCGCTGACCTACGCGATTGGTGTCAGCATCGGCTGTGCCATGGGTTATTTCGGCGGCGTGTTTGACCTTTTGTTTCAGCGCATCATCGAAATCTGGTCCAACATCCCATTCCTTTACATGGTCATCATCGTTTTTTCGGTGATTCCAAGTAGTTTTGAGGTCAGTACCCGCATTGCCTTGCTGTTACTGATTATGGTGCTGTTCAGCTGGACCGGTTTGACCTACTACATGCGCACAGAAACGTACAAAGAAAAAGCCCGCGACTATACCGCCGCCGCCCAGGTGCTGGGTGCCGGTACCGTACGGGTGCTGTTTAAGCACATCTTACCGAACACCATCGCCACCATGATGACGTTTATCCCGTTCACCGTGGTCAGCGCCATTACCGCCATCACTGCGCTGGATTTTCTCGGTTGGGGCCTACCGCCGCCCACCCCCAGCATCGGTGAACTGCTAAAGCAAGGCACCGCCAATCTCACCACGGCGCCGTGGATTGTTACCTCGGCGTTTGTTGCCTTGGTATTTATCCTGGCAGTGGTGACCTTTATCGGCGAGGCCGTGCGCGAAGCTTTTGATCCCCGCAAATTTACACTCTATCGATGAGGAATTTATATGCGTCATCCTATCGTTAACACGCTTACCACCGTTTTGTTAGTCGGCTTGCTTACCGCCTGCGGCAGTGGTTCCGACCCTGCAGACGACGCCGCAGCAGCAGCGGATTTTGAAGCGCGTAAAGCAAACATGTTGGCTACCATGCAGGAACATTTCGACACCAAAATGTCACTGCCGCCGGCCGTACAAGAGGCCTTTGAACGCGGTGAAATCAGCCCCGAAGAGATTGACCAACGCACCGCCGCAGGTGAGTTCGAAAAGTTTTTCCGCTTCAAGACCCCCGCAGATCTGCCCACCGGCCTGGTGTGGGAAGACGGCAGTGATCTGCCGGACATCGGCAGCCCCAACGCCACCAAGGGAGGCACTTTTTACGGGGCGTTGTCGGACTTTCCCCGCACCTTGCGGCTCATCGGCCCGGACTCTAACGGTTCCTTTCGCCCGTGGATTTTGGACGATACGCGCATGCAGTTAGGCCGGCGCCACCCCAACGACACCAGCATCGACGCCAACGGTAATTTCCGCTACTTCCCCGGCGTGGCGGAAGCATGGGCCGTGGATAAAGAAGCGGCCACGGTGTATGTACGCCTCAACCCGGCGGCGCGCTTTAGCGATGGTGAACCGGTCACCACCGACGACATGATGTTCACCTTCTACTTCATGCAGTCTCCACACATACAGGCGCCTTGGTACAACAACAATTACCAGCGCAACTACACCAACATCACCCGTTATGACGAACACACGTTCAGCATGACGTTGCCCGAATCTAAACCCAACATCTTCAGCCGCACGCTGGAAATTGGTGTGTTGCCGATGCATTTTTTCTATGAATACGGCGAAGACTTTCTCGAACGTTATCAGTGGCGCTTTGTACCAACCACCGGGCCCTACGTGTTGAAGGACGAAGATCTGAAAAAGGGTCGCTCGGTGACGCTCACCCGCAACGACGACTGGTGGGCAAAAGACCTAAAATTCTGGCGCAATCGCTACAACTACGATCGCGTCCACCTCACGGTGATACGCGACAGCGCAAAAGCGTTTGAAGCATTCAAAAAAGGTGAGCTGTCTATCGCCAACTTATCTCTGCCGGAGTTTTTCTACGAAAAACTACCCGCAAACGACCCTTTGGTCACCAACGGCTACGTACACCGCTCGGTGTTTTACAACGACGTGCCGCGGCCTACCTACGGCCTGTGGATCAACTCCGGCCGTCCTCTGTTGAACAACCGTGACATACGGGTGGGTATCAACTACGCGGTCAACTACCAGAAGGTGATCGACCAGTTCTTCCGCGGCGACTACACCCGTATGCGCACCACCGCCGACGGCTACGGTGAGTTTTCCCACCCGACCCTAAAAGCGCGGCCGTTTGATGTAGAGCGCGCGCTTGATCACTTTGCCAAGGCGGGTTTCACCGAACGCGGACCGGACGGCGTGCTGATAAACGAACAAGGTCAGCGCCTCAGCTTCACCGTTAACACCGGCTACGACAGTTTACAAGGTACGCTGACCATTTTACGCGAAGAGGCGCTCAAAGCTGGCCTCGAGCTGCGATTGGAAATACTGGATGGCACCGCCAGTTGGAAAAAAACCCAAGAGAAGCAGCACGACATCGCCTTTGTAGCGTTTAACGTATCCCCGGAAATGTACCCGCGCTATTGGGAGACTTATCACTCGGTAAACGCCTACGATCAGCCCTGGCTGGCCGACGGCAGCCCCAACCCCGAACGTAAGCTCAAACCGCAGACCAACAACTTGCAGTCCATCGCCAACGCGGAGTTAGACAAACTGATCGAAGCGTACCGCGCCAGCGACGATGTGGACGAGATGAAGCGCCTGGCGTTCGCTATGGAAGAGTTGCTATATGAAGATGCGTCGTTTGTACCGGGATTTGTCATCCCCTTTCTCCGCACAGGATACTGGCGCTGGGTGCAATGGCCAGAAGACTTCAACGTCAAACTGGCCCGCTCCGCCAACCAGTTTAAGCTGGCATGGATTGACCGGGAGCTGGAAGAAGCCACACGTAACGCGCGCCGCAGTGGGGAAACGTTTCCTGTGGTGGACCGTGTCTTCGACCGGTACCGGGTTAACCTGGATACCCCGGCTACCGCTGCCGCGCAATAGCGCAACATCGCGCAACATAGCTTAAGGAGAACAGGCTAGTGGCAGCAGAGCCGCTATTACGGGTGGAGGACCTGGTCACCGCGTTTGACACCGAAGCCGGTGAAATCCACGCGGTAGACGGTGTCAGCTTCGACGTGCTGCCTGGGCGTACGCTGGGTATTGTTGGTGAATCCGGCTGCGGCAAAACTGTGACCGCACTCAGCGTCATCCAACTGCTGCCGCAACCCACCGCCTCGATTTTGCGCGGCAAAGTTTTATTCGAAGGCCATGACCTTGCCCAGGCGGATCTGGATGTGCTGCACAAAGTGCGCGGCAACCGCATCGGCATGATCTTTCAAGAACCGATGACAGCCCTAAACCCCGTGCATCGCATTGGTCGTCAAATCACCGAAGCACTAAAGCTACACAAAGACATGAACGATGCCGAGGCCATCGCCGAGGCCGTCGAAATGCTGGATAAGGTCGGCATCCCCAGCCCGGAGATCCGCATCTCCGAATACCCGCACCAACTGTCCGGCGGTATGCGTCAACGGGTGATGATCGCCATGGCGTTAATCTGCAACCCCGCTTTAATAATCGCTGACGAACCGACCACGGCGTTGGATGTGACCATCCAAGCGCAGATTCTGGATCTGCTGCAAGAGATGCAAGACCAATATCAAGCCAGCATCATCATGATCACCCACGATTTGGGTGTCATTGCGGAGACGTGTGACGACGTCATGGTCATGTACGCGGGGCGCGTCGCTGAGCAGGGGAGTGTCGAAGAGGTGTTCAACGCGCCGCGACATCCTTATACCAAAGGCCTGCTGGCTAGCATTCCGCGTTTGTCGACACCACGAAAATCGCGTTTGCAAACCATCGAAGGTATGGTGCCCGCCCTGACCGAAATGCCGGTGGGCTGCCGTTTCAACAACCGCTGCCCCCACGCCACGGATATCTGCAACACGCAGTATCCTCCCCTCGACGGTGAACTCGGCGGTCATCGCACTGCTTGTCATCGTTGGCGCGAGATGTCTTAGGTGGCTGAGCAACTGCTAAACGTCACCGGCCTGAAAGTGCATTTCCCCGTCAAAGGGGGCGTGTTCCTGCGCGCCAAGGCGTACAACAAAGCGGTCGACGGAATTACCCTACACATCAACCACGGTGAGACTTTGGGTCTGGTGGGCGAATCCGGCTGCGGCAAATCCACCTTGGGTAAGGCCATTGTGCGTTTGTTAAAACCCACCGACGGACAGATCGTCTTTGATGGGCACGACGTCACGCACATCTCCGCCAAGGAGATGAAACCGATCCGGCGGGAAGTACAAATGATCTTCCAGGACCCGGCGGAGAGCCTCAACAGCCGTCTCACTGTCGGCAATCTCATCGGTGAGGCGTTTGACATCCACAACATCAAAGATCCGGCCTGGCGCAAGCAGCGGGTACTGGAGTTACTTGAGCAGGTTGGTTTACCGGCCGCAGCCGCTGACCGCTTTCCCTTCGAATTCTCAGGCGGCCAACGTCAACGCATCGGTATCGCCCGCGCTATTGCGCTGCAGCCAAAGCTCATCATTTGTGATGAACCGGTGTCTGCCTTAGACGTTTCCATCCAAAGCCAGATTCTCAACTTGCTACTGGACTTACAGCAGGACATGCAGCTGTCTTACCTGTTTATCGCCCACGATCTGGCGGTGGTCAAACACGTGAGTGATCGCATCGCCATTATGTACCTGGGCCAGATTATGGAAATGGGCGGTGCGGACGAAGTGTATGAACGGCCGGCCCATCCCTATACCCGCGCCTTAATTGCCGCCATTCCAGAGCCGGATCCGGCGCGGCGCGGTCAACCCCGCACCATGCTGCAGGGTGACGTGCCCAGTCCAATCAGCCCCCCTTCGGGATGTGTGTTCCATACCCGCTGTGAACACGCCACCGAACGCTGTAAAACGGAAAAACCCCAGCTGCGCGACGTACCGGCGGCCAGCCGCGACGGCCATCCTCACCAGGTGGCTTGCCACTTCGACCTGTAGCCACCGCTTTTAAAACAAGCTGGTCCTTAAGCTGCTTCCAAGGTATGTTCAAGCGCTTGGGGAGAGGACATGTCTGAACACAAACCGTTGGGCGCTTACCGTTTGGCATCATACGGCGCGCCTTCGATGCCTTTATCCATGGTGTCTCTGCCGCTGGCGGTTTATTTAACGCCGGTATACGCGGATTCCGCGGGATTTGGTCTAAGCTTGGGTTTTGTCGGCTTGATGCTGGCGTTGTCGCGGGTCTTCGACGGCATCACCGACCCGTTGATCGGCTTCTACTCGGACCGCATCCGCACGCGCTGGGGCCGCCGCAAACCATTCATCCTGATCGGCATGCCCATCTTCATCGCCGGGGTTTGGTTATTGTGGATACCACCCATAGAGTTCACCGAAATTACCGTGCTTGGTTTCACCATGAACTCCGGGTATCCCTACTTGCTCGGGGTGCTGGTGTTAATGTACATCGGCGCCACCATTAAAGACGTACCCTACTCCGCCTGGGGCGCGGAGCTCGCCCGGGGTTACAACGAACGTACCTTGGTGATGAGTTGGAAAGAGGCATTTACCGTCAGCGGTTCGCTCATCGGCGCCATGACCCCGGCAGTGATTGTGTTCTGGGGATATACCAAACCCACGGATAACGTCTACTTCCTCACCATCGCCTTAGCCATTGCCATGCCGATTCTGGTGCTCAACATGCTGGCGGTGGTGCCCGAGTATCCGGTGAAAGAAAGCACCGACCGGCGTATGCCCCTGCGCGAGAGTTTCCGCTACGTGTGGGCTAACGAGCCTTACCGCAAGCTGGTGATCATATTCTTGTTTTCCACCATCGGCTCGGCCATGACCAACTCGCTGAGTTTCTTTTTTGTCAAACACGTGCTGTTGGCGGGTGATTTATACGGCTTCTATTTGGCGCCCTACTTCATCTCTCAAATCATAGCCATTCCACTGTGGTTTAAGTTGTCTTCCAAGATAGGCAAACACAAGGCCACTATGATTGCCATTTTCTGGTACTCCTTATGGTCGTGTTTTATCCCCCTGATCGCCATCGCACCCCAGGTCTGGTTTGATCCGTTTGAACTCAGCCGCATGTTGTCGTTTTTGCCCGACAGTTGGCTGGCCGGGTTAAACGCTCAATTTGAAGGTATTCCAACTGGGAAATTTGCCTTCTTCATCGGTGTTATGTGTTTAAAAGGCAGCTCCATCGGCGCGCTCTCGGCCCTACCCTATGCCATGGCCGCGGATGTCATTGACCTCGACAGCGCGCAAACGGGTAAACGTCAGGGTGGCGCTTATTTCAGCATCTGGACCATGACGCGGAAACTGGCTTACGCGCTGGGCCTGGTGGTTGGCACCACCGCAGCCACCATCGTTGGCTTTAATTCCTTGGCGGACCCCTTGGAAAACCCAAACTCGTGGTCGGCGTTACTGTGGTTGGCGTGTCTATACTCCATCATCCCGGCGCTGTTTAAATTTGTCGCCGTACCCATGCTGTGGAACTACTCTTTGACCGAGGAGCGCCTGCAGGAGATCCAACGCGAAATAGATGCCCGCACGGAGGCGGCGACATGAGTGAAGCGCCCGCTTACGGTAGCGGTGACGCTACATTTCAAGCTGCCGGTGGCGAAGCCGGTATCCGCGCGTTGGTCAATACATTCTACGACATCATGGACACCGACACGCGTTTTGCGACCATTCGGCGCATGCATCCCGAGCAGTTGGACGTTTCCAGAGACAAACTCGCGTTGTTTTTGTGCGGTTGGATGGGTGGGCCACGCCTGTTCAGGGAGAAATACGGCGCCATCACCATCCCCGGCGTACACGCCCACCTCAGCGTCACTGCTAACGAGCGGGATCAGTGGCTGGCTTGTATGGCGGCCGCACTTGAGCAGCAAGCCTATCCGGACAGCCTGGTGCGTTATCTATTGGAACAACTGGCGGTGCCCGCTGAGCGCATCCGCCAGGTGAACGCTTAGTCCGCCTCTTAATCCCTCTCTTAGTCCGTCTCTTAATCCGCTAGGGGCAGCACCAGTACCTCGGTATCAATCACGTCAATGACTTTGCGGGCGGTGTTGCCAATGAGCTTTGGCGAATCCGGCCGAGCCACGCGGGCAAGAATGACCAAGTCGCTGTTCTGCTCGGCCGCGGTTTCCGCAATGATTTTTTCCGGCGCGCCGTTGGCCGCGGTGATTTCATTTCGCTCCATGCCGACGCGGTCGGCGAAACGTTGACGATCGGGGCGTGAATCATCCTGATAGCCAGTCACCGCATGTAATTTAGCACCCAGATCCGCCGCCATGCTGCGTGCGGCCGCCAGCAGCTGATCATTGGCGTGTTCATACTTCTCATCATCGGGGCTGTGCTTCAGCGCCACCAAGATGTTCTCCACTTTAAAAGGCCGGCTGGTTTTCAGCAGCAGCACCGGGCAGTGGCACTCGCGAATCAACGTCCAGTCGGACGTATCACGAATCATGCGCACAAAACGGGAGTGCTGGGTCATGTTTTTCACCACAATGGATGAGCGCTGGCGCGCAGCAGCTTCCACAATGGCGTGGCGCCAATCGTCGTTCCATTCCACCTCGGTATCGACCTGCAAACCTTCCGCCCGAGGTTCTGCCACCAAACGCTCTAACCAGGCGAACACCCTCGCACGGGTGGCTTGGCGTACCTGTTCAACGTCATCCCCCGGAACTAAAGCCACCGATTCTTCATTGATACAGCAGTAAACGTGCAGGACGGCTTCGATTTCAGGACGCTTGTTGTACTCGGCCACAATCTGCTCACCCCACTCCAACGCGGCTTGTTCCATACACGTTGGGTCCAGCACCACAAACACGGTTGCTTGCTCTGCCATAAATCCGGTCTCCTGCTTGAAATTAGAAGCGCTAAATTGCCAAATTTCGCCCGCTATGCCTATACACGTTTCCCGTAATACAGGGTGTCGCCACCCTCAGCAGCGCTTGGTGTGCAATTGCCATGTCCGCAGTCATTCAATAACATCTGAAACATCGAAACCTGTTACAAATTTAACGCCCGCAAGTGGCGAAGGACAGACTCATGAGCGAAGCAGTCGATCGCAGTAAAGATCAAAGCGCCCGCCAACAGTTGATTGAGATGGCCCGCCACAACATTCGGGTGGTAAAAGCCAAGCAGATCGATCAGACCGAAGATGTCATGCGTGTGCCGGCTACCCATTATTACGATCAGGCCCGCTGGCGCCAGGAAATGGACCGTATCTTCAGACGTATGCCGCTGATGCTGGCGATGAGTTGCGAGCTGAAAGAAACCGGAGCGTTTAAAACCATGGATGTCTGTGGTGTACCGGTGCTGATGGTCAGAGATGCGGACGGTGAAGCCAGAGCGTTCATCAATTCATGCAGCCATCGCGGTGCGGTGATCGTGACCGAGCGCAGCGGTAAAAAAGGCCGCTTCACCTGCCCTTATCACGCCTGGGTGTACGACCACAGCGGTGCGCTGGTGTCCGTTTATGAAGAAGAAGATTTTGGCTGCATCGACAAATCCAGCCACGGCCTGACCCCGCTACCCATAGGCGAACGCGCGGGTATGATCTGGGTGACCCTCGACCCACAGTCTTCTCTCGACCTGGATACTTTTTTGTGCGGCTACGATGAACTGCTGGAGCATTTTGATTTCGCAAACTGGGAAGTGTTCGACCACCGCACCGTGGCTGGGCCAAATTGGAAAGTGGCTTACGACGGCTATATGGACCTCTACCACCTGCCGATCCTGCATAAAAACACGTTCGGCTCGAGCATGCCCAACCAGGCCATCTACAATGCCTGGGGGCCGCATCAACGCGTGTCGTCGCCCAATCCTTTGCTGCTCGAACTGGAAGACAAACCGGAAGAAGAATGGCCTACGGATGCATTGATGTCCTCGGTATGGACCATTTTCCCGCACATTTCGATTGCCTCCTTTGACGGTGGCGGCGGACGCGGCGTGATGATCTCCCAGCTGTTTCCCGGCGATACCCCGGCGCAGTCATTTACCGTGCAAAACTACGTCATGGAAACGCTGCCGCCGAACGATGAAATGCATGAAGCAGCCAACGAGCAGTTTAAGCTGCTGGAATATGTGGTTGAACAGGAAGATTACGCCACCGGTATCGCGCTGCAGCGGGCCATCAAACACCGCCCCGGGTTTGAAGTGTTGTTTGGCCGCAACGAAGAAGGCGGACAACGTTTTCACTCCTTCTTAGATGAGCTGATTGCCTGTGACGATGCAGACTTGCAGGCTTTGTTCGAAGCAAAAGGCCACTAACCAAAGACTGCCTGGACATGGCTCATAAACGCATCGTAGTGTGCGCCGACGGAACCTGGAACGACCCGGAAGACGAAATCCCCACCAACGTGCTGCGCATCGCGCGCGCCATCACGCCGGAAAGCGCAGATGGGGTAGCGCAGGTGGTGTTCTACGATTGGGGTGTCGGCAGCTACTATGCTTCCACCATGGGTGGCATCAGCGGCCTGGGTATGATGAAAAACATCCAGGACGGCTACCGCTTCATTGTGCAGAACTATGACCCAGGCGATGAGTTGTTTCTGTTTGGCTACAGCCGGGGCGCTTATACGGTGCGGGCGCTGGCGGGCATGCTCAACAATTGCGGCATCTTAAAGCGCAACAAGGCGGACATGATTCCGCGGGCGTTCAAGTTCTATAAAAAGAAAGGGGCCAAGCCCGGTTCCACCGAAGCGGGCCAATGGCGCAACAAACATGCCGTGAACGGCAGCCGCGGCGGTGTCGATTTTATGGGTGTGTGGGACACTGTCGGTGCCTTAGGTATACCCACCCGGGCGCTGGCCTTTGTCGAAGAAAATGACCTGTTCTACGACCCGGTATTGGGCAGCAATGTGAAACGCGCTCGGCATGCGGTGGCCATCGATGAAAAACGCGCAGACTTCGCCCCCACGCTGTGGACAGAAATTGAACCCAGGGACATCAAACAGGTGTGGTTTGCCGGTGTACACGGCGACATTGGCGGCGGCGCCAAAGCCAAACAGGGTAAACACTTAAGTGACCTCGCCTTGGCGTGGATGGTGCGCGAAGCAGCCGCCGCCGGTTTGGACTTGGAGCCTCACCTGCATGGATCGGTAAGCCAACATCACAAACTGCCACCGAACCGGTCTTACAGAGGCTTCTACAAGGTGTTGGGTAAAACCCCGCGGGTTATGCCGTCTGATGCTCTGGTACACCGCTCCGTGCGTTTGCGCCATCAAGCCGGTGGCTACCACCCAGTTCCGCTCAAACAATGGCTCGCCGACAATGGCGGTGATTGGCTACATGTGGAAGATTGAGCCACAAGCTGCACCGCGCAGAGTGACCAGGCACAGGTAGAAGAAGTTGTGGTTACCAGGGTTGAGCGCTGCAGCCCATGGCCGATACGCCACCAAGGTAACCTGCTCGCCCGAACGCCGCTGGCGCCCGCGCCCGCGGACGTTTTATGCTTGCCCTCTTTCTCCGCCAAAAGCTAAAAGGTAGGTTGCCATGGATCTAGGGGCATTTTCAGTGAGTTTAGCCGTGCGTGATCTAAACGCTTCCAACGCGTTTTACAGCAAGTTGGGGTTCACAAAGGCCGGTGGCGATGCCCAACAAGGATGGCTCATCCTCCGCAACGGCGACACCACCATTGGCCTCTTCCAAGGCATGTTTGAGAAAAACTTGCTGACCTTTAATCCGGGTTGGAATCAGGACACATCGGAGCAGGACAACTTCACCGACATCCGCGACATACAGCAGCAGCTCAAGGCTCAAGGCGTCGACTTTGACAGCAGCGCGGATGAGGACAGCACAGGACCGTCGAGTTTTATGATTACCGACCCGGACGGCAATATGATCCTGGTGGATCAGCACGTCTGAGGCGCCGAAGTTGTGCTGAAATGACTTTTACAACAGACTCAGGCAACGTGCACCGGAGGAGAGATGCATGAGACAAGCACTGAGCCGTAGACGTTGGACAAAAAAGTTTAGCCTTGCCGCAGGCAGCGCTGTAGTTGCGCCGTCGCTGGCCGCGGCTAACCGGCAGGCCACCCCGGAGCAAACCGAAGGACCGTTTTATCCAGTACATCCCGCCGCGGACTTGGACGCGGATCTGACACAAATTGATGGCGTTGAGGGCACCGCACTGGGTGATGTGATTGTCGTCTCCGGGCACGTCTACAGCCTGGACGGCAAGCCGCTGACGGGCGCGATGGTGGACGTGTGGCAAGCCAATCACCACGGCAAGTACATTCATCCCCGGGACCGCAACACGGCTCCGCTGGATCCGAACTTCCAAGGGTGGGCAAAACTCAATAGCCACGCCGACGGCAGCTACCGCTTCAAAACCATCATGCCTGGCCCCTATTCACTGCGCTCATTCGGCATCAACGGCATGCGTTGCCGGCACATACATTTCAAAGTAACCCAACCGGGTTTTCAAACGGTCACGACGCAAATGTACTTCGCCGGTGATCCGCTGATCGAAAAAGACGGCGTCATGGCCGGCACACCAGCCGAGCGCCGCGGTGAACTTATTGCGCAGATGGATGCGTCGGGTGAATTTCCGGAATATCGCTTCGACCTTTACCTCGGCACGGTGTGAACTTGCTCTGGGTTGCATTGCTCGGTGTACTGCCTGTCGCCGATGCGGCGCCGGTGAACGTGACGTGCAACGCCAATCTGGTGTGCCTGAAAACCTACAAAAACCCAACTGTACGCTTGGTATTACACAGCTACACCAACAAGCCACTGAGCGTACAGGTGTACTTAACGCCGCAACACCTTCGCCACCAACAACCGGACGTCGTCCGCTTCAGCGGCCCTCAGGTGATCGAGGTGGCGGCTTTCATACAACCTGCCGGGGCCTGGGGTTTTGAATTCCGCACCCATTACGGGCATCGCGCACATACCCACGACGATAACCACATCTACGAACTACCCTACGCCCCGGGCGCCAGCTACAAAGTTGCGCAGTCCCACGATCTCCTCTCCACCCATCGTCTCGGCAATCGTTACGCCATCGACTGGGCAATGCCGGTCGGTGAACCCGTGTATGCCACGCGGGGTGGGCGGGTGGTCAGCACCTACGCCGAATCCAACAGCGCCGCCGCTGGCAACCACATCTGGATACAACACAGCGACGGCACCATCGGTAAGTACCTGCATCTGGACCATCGCGGAGTCCAAGTGAAAGAAGGTGATGAGGTCGCCGCAGGTACACACATTGGCCGCTCCGGAGAGACCGGATTTAGCCGCGGGCCGCACCTGCATTTTAGCGTGTCGAGCTTAGGCGGCACCTACCTCTACCAGACCTTCAACGTCAGATTCCGCACCGAGGCGGGGATCCAACAACTGCGCGGGAACGAGTTTTATCAACGTCCAGCAGAATCTGCTTCTACACGTTGATCGTTTGGTGGGCTCACGCGGCGCAAAAGCAGCTCGACAAGCAGCAGTGTACCGTTCGATTTGTGCACGACGAAGACGCCGCTGGCGGGGAATCGAACTAAGGTGTTCAGTCCGAAGCCGAGGGCGCCCTCGGCACTAACCGATAGATGGTGCGGCCAGCGAGAAACTGATCAAGCAGTTCTGGATCCTCGACCCGCACCGCGGTAGCAGGGTACACAGCCTCCCCCAATCGTATCCTGACCGCTGGATTCTGTTTCAGATAAGTATGCCAACGGCGGCGCTGTGCCGCGTCGATATACAATTCCTCACCACGCATGACAACCCGCAATAGCACCGAATAAGGCCGCTCGGGCCGCACCTCCAAGGTGAGCAGCGTAAACTCCTTGGCAAAGGCAAAAGAGTCGGCCTGCATCTCCTGACCTTTGAGCGCGCCACCGCTAAAGGTCAGAAAAGGACTTTGACAGCCAGCCATTGCGAGTACTAACGACAACAACGCCGCTTGCTTGGCCATATTGATTATTTGCCCGTTCATACTGCCAGTTTAACCGATCGGACCGCTAAGCCGGCTACGTTATAATCAAGCAAGCAGTTACGGCATCGAAGTGACTTGCCACTGAACAGAACCATCGGGGCGAGCAACCATCGATTGGGCAGCGATTGGTGCCGTGGGAGAGATCCTCAGCGCCATCGGCGTTATTGTGACACTGGGGTATCTAGCCACACAAATTCGTCATACCAACAACCTCGCGACCTGGCAGACACATCAGTCGGCCGTTGAAGCCAATGCTGCCACCATGAACTCGCATTTATCCAAAGAGTTCGGGACGAAATTAATCAGCGTATGCTGTAGGTACCGCGGGCGGATGCCACTTCAAATCTGTTCTGGAGCAGTGACGCATCGATTGAAGTTGCGGCTGATAACCCGGAACGGTTGACTACACGGCTTCCAGGCGCAGATCACTGACACTCACGCGACGCTCGTCCTCTCGCGCCCATACAAGAGAACGGAACCCGAATTTAATCCGCTTGTGCCAGTCCGGGTACCAACAAATCCACAACCACAGCACCATGGTCGGAACCCGTATCCCACAACACCTGCTTGTCGATCGTGGCTATGTCCGTTGTGTGCAATACATGGTCTATGGGTATAGACAGGATGTTCAAACCGAGAGGCCAGGTGCCTTGTATACCAAAGCCAGAACTGCTGTCCTGGAGCCCGGTTGTCTGCAACAGAGCTTTAAAATTCCTTGCGTATGGGGTTGTATTAAAGTCTCCAGCAAGAATGCTGAGCGGCTGAGCCTGTATTTGCTGGCCTAGCGCTGCCAGTTGTACATCCCGCCAGGCACTTCTGGTAGGGGTAATGGGGGGTGGTGGGTGTGTCCCCCAAACCTGCAGCTGCAGTCCGCGGACATCCACAAATGCGTGTATGGAGGGGTATTGCGCGGGCCCAACTTTCAGTACCTGTCCCTGCAACGCAAACCGGCTATACAAAGCAATACCGAAATTGTCATTGCGTGGCTCAACAATCTGAAAGGGTAGTTGTTGACGGATCGGCGAGAGAGTTGAAAGCCATCGTTGATTCACTTCCATCAGTAGCAATACATCGGGTTGCGCTTCATCGACGACCCGTAGAGCTTTTTCTGGATCCCCGCGACTGTTTACATTGAAAACCATTAGACGTACGGCTTCACCCTCGCCAGACGTTGGCAAGGGTGAAGCGAACCAATGTGGCACAGTTTCCACAGCGTTCAGGCAACAAAGTGTAAGTGCTGCGGCACACCACAACCATCTTCTAAACATTGTGCACCACAACAACATCACGGCGAAAAACAGCACGTACTGCAGGCGGAAGTGTGTGAATAAATCGCTCAGCCACCAATCGACGGGCAGATAACTGAACAACGCTACAGATCCACCCAGGGCCAAGGTGGAGATTAAAAAACGCTGCACGCCATCAATAAGCGTGCGACTGCGAGATGCCTTGCTAACTGCGGACAAAGGTGGCCCGAACGGATAGTGAATCCACCGCTTCGACGCTATGCCCGCTGTACCCTGCAGTCAATGATGTGTCCGGTATGATCTGTAAACCATCTGACCGGTACAGACCGCACAAATTTGGCGCACCCGCCGCGATTCGAACGCGGGACCTTCGGCTTCGGAGGCCGACACTCTATCCATCTGAGCTACGGGTGCGGAGAACTGACAGACGTAGGCTGCCAATAACGCGCACTCTACCTGTTCGGCCTGCCGAGTCCAACGATCAACACACCGCCAATAAGCTCAGGCCGTGTTCGGTGATCTGATGCAGTTCCACCCGCACGCTGCCCGCCGAGACTTCCATAAACCCCACCGTGCCGTGACGTGTGGATTGATTGTTGGGCAAGGTGGGAGAGCCGGGATTGATATACGTTTTGCCTTCAACTTGATGCAACTCTGCGAGATGGGTATGACCGTAAATCACCACCTGAGGATCATCGTCGCCAAAATACTGGTCGATCTTCTTTTGTAAACGTTGTGCGTCTGCCCGACGCGGCGTAGGAAATTTATGGATCAGGCCTACCGCAGTCCCCGCCAATTGACCGGACCAGATGTGTTGGAGGCGGTGGTGTTGTACATCCAAATCGCCGTTACCCACACAGACAAACGTAGGCGCGATGGTTTCTAATTCATCGATCACATCGGCCACGTGCAAATCACCTGCATGCAGAATGCAATCCACGCCGGAAAAACCTTCATAAACCTGCGGCCACAGGTTGGCTATGGTGCCCGGCATATGGGTATCGGCAATCAGGCCAACACGCAATGTCTCTGCGGCGGCAAGGTGGTGGTCGATGGCGAACGCTCCTTTTAACGCGCTTTGCTTGGTATGCTGCCCGCTGCATGTTTGGGGAGCGAACGCACTATGATACTCATCGGCAGAACCCTGTCACCGTTTGTACGCCGCAGCGCCACGCTGCTGAATCTGGCCGGCGTGCCTTTTGAACAGAAAGTGGTCACCACCGATGACGTGGAAGAGCTCTCGAAATACAACCCGGTGCTGCGTGTGCCCGCGCTACAGTTGGACGACCAAGAGGTCATCATCGACAGCCACGCAATTGTCGATTTTGTGCTGAGCGAACACGATGCGGCGTACCAATTATGCCCCGCCGGCGGGGCGGAGCGACGCGAGGTGATGCGCATCAGTGCGATTGCTGTCGGCGCCATGGAAAAACTGTTGGCGGCCGCTTACGAACGCAGCCAACGGCCCAAGGAATTGATTCACGCACCCTATCGGGAAAAAGTGCTGGGCCAAGCAGCCGGTGCTTTTGCAGAGTTGGAAGCCCAAGCCGAAGGGCTGACCTATTTTGGCGGGGATGCGCCCAACCTGGCAGACGTCAATGCCGTGATCGCTTACGACTTCGGCATGATTGTGGCGCCTCAGACCGTTGAAGAGGTGGCACTCTCCCACTTACCGGCGCTGGCCCGCCGCGCCAATGCACTGCCCGCCTTCGCCACCACCCAATGGCAGGGGTAAAAAGAGTTAAGCAGGAGTAAGCAATGAACCTAGGTGTCCTGTTTAATACCGACCGTCTCGACAACGACGAATTTGTGCACTACGCCAAGCGGGTGGACAGCTTGGGGTACGAATCCCTGTGGCTGCCGGAGCTGTTTACCCGCGACCCGTTTGCCGCCGCCGGTTACTTGTTGGCGGAAACGCAAAACATCATGTTGGCCAGCGGTATTGCCAACATCTACGCGCGAGATGCGGCGGCAACGGTGAGCGCCGCCAGCACCTTGGCGGAGCTATCCGACGGCCGCTTTATATTGGGCCTCGGGGTGTCCAACGCCGGGCTCAACCAACGCCGCGGACACAGTTGGCAAAACCCCATCACCAAACTCAATGAATACCTGGACGCCATGGCTGAAGTTAAGCTGACTGGTCCCCAGGTTCATGTGCCCGTACACGTGGCGGCACACGGCCCCAAAATGTTGGCCGCGGTGGCGGCCAAGGCGGACGGGGCCAACACTTACCTGATGCCGGCGGAACACGTCCGCATCGCGCGGAGCGCGCTCGGCGACCAGGCAGAACTCAACACCATGATGTTCTGTTTGCTGGATGAAAACCCAACCTCAGCACGGGCTACCGCGCGCAAATCCATTGCCTACTATGTTGGGCTTGATTATTACCACCGCGCTTGGCGCGGGCTCGGTTATGACGATACAGATTTCGCCGATGGCGGTAGTGACAAGCTGGTCGACGACATCATCGCTTGGGGTAGCTTGGACAGCATTCGCGACCGTATCCAACAACAGTTTAATCATGGCGCCACGCGTGTGGTGATTTTACCCATCGGTGCGGGTATGGGTGGGCAGCCGGACTGGCGGTTGTTAGAGCAATTACAAGCCTGAACCCACAGTGGTACCATCGAACTAAAAATCTACCCACCATCCAGCCGAGGAAGTAACTAGCCGTGAGCGACGTACAGGAGAGCGAGCGCCCTGCGGGCGCAGAAGACGCCCAGGGCGAAGCAGAAACCACCCCACCTAAAAAGGGTGGTTTTTTAAAGAAGACAATCCCTTGGGCGATCACCATCGGCTGTTTCGCTTTTCTATACTCGCGTATCGCCGGACCGGCAGCCGCTCAAGACATGAGTGTGGTGGCTTATCTGGCCAGCGTCTTCGCCAGCGTCAATTGGCTGGCCTGGTTGGCGCTGATGGTGCCCTACTCGTTGTTCTTCTTTGCCATCGATTCCCTCATCGTGTGGCGGGTGATTAATTGGTTTAACGCCAAAGTCTCCTATACCGACATCCTGCCGGTGCGGGCCAGTACTTACATCCTGTCTATCCTCAATGAACAAGTCGGTAAAGGCGCCATGGCGCTGTACCTCAACCGCCGCGAAGGGGTACCCGGTTGGAAGCTGGGCTCTTCGATGCTGTTCATCATGGTATGTGAACTGTTGTACCTGTGTGCTTGGGCCAACATAGGCCTCGCCCTACAATGGGACAATCTGCCGGAAGTGTTCCGCGGTTTACCCTGGGTCGGCATGATTATCGTCGCGGTGTTTGCGGTTGCCTATCTGTACTTCCGCGGCGCCATCCTGCCGAACAACAAGCTGCGCGACGCACACATTTTGCACGCGTTCAGCGAAGCTAAGATTGGCCAATACGTCGTCATACTGTTGCTGCGTTCACCGGCGTTGTTGGCCGCAGTGGTCATCTACTCGGAAGCGCTGTCGTTGTTTGGCGTTGAGCTGTCTTACCTGCAAATGCTTGGTATCTTGCCGGTAATCTTTTTCGGTGCATCCATCCCAGGGCCTTTCCGCGCCGTCGCAGTTTCCATGTGGGTAATTTTGTTTCCCGATTATCCCGCGGAAATGTCAGCCTTCGGTTTGGTGCAACACAACTTCTTTATCCTCTTCAACGCTGTGATCGGCTTGGTGTTCCTACGGCGCGCCCAACGCGAATTGTTCGCATAGGTAGCGCTTAGATACACATGCCACTTCCTGAACTGGCTGATGTTGTGGTGGCGGGCGGCGGTCACGCCGGTTTGTGTGCCGCGATTACTGCTGCAGAGCAAGGTCGGCAGGTCTATTTGCTTGAACGCGCACCCGCGGTCATGCGCGGCGGTAATACACGCCACACACGCAATCTGCGCGTCATGCACGATGGTCCTGTGGCCGGCCTGACCGGCAGTTACAGCGAAGCAGAATTCTGGGCTGATTTACACAGAGTAACAGCGGGCAATACCAACGAACCCCTGGCGCGGCTTGTCATTCGCGAAAGCAAGCCGTTGCTGGATTGGTTAGAAAACCATGGCGTGCATTTTCAACCCAGTCTGCGCGGCACCCTCAACTTAAGCCACAGCAACGCGTTTTTCCTAGGCGGAGGTTGTGCGCTGAGTAATACGCTTTATCAAGCTGCCGAGCAAGCCGGTGTGCAAATTGTCTACGAATGCCGCGTCACCAGCGTATCCATGGAAGGCCACCGCTGTACCCATGTCAGTGGCCAATTCGAAGGCGCAGATTTTACGCTGGCCGCCAACGCCTTTGTCATGTGCAGTGGTGGTTTCCAAGCCAACGCCGCGTGGATGCGCGAAGCCTGGGGTGAGGCAGCGGACAACTTTCTCATCCGCGGCACACCCTATAACGAAGGTGATGTGTTGCGCGCATTAATGCAGCAGGGTGCTGCCACCACCGGTGATCCCACCCAATGTCATGCTGTGGCCATCGACGCGCGCGCACCGAAATACGACGGCGGCATTGTCAGCCGCCTGGATTGTGTGCCGTACAGTATTGTGGTGAATCGACAGGGTGAGCGTTTCTACGACGAAGGTGAAGACTTTTGGCCCAAACGTTACGCCATCTGGGGCCGCCTAGTGGCGGCGCAGCCGGAGCAGATTGGTTATGCCATCATCGACAGCAAGGTCACCGAACATTTTATGCCCTCGGTTTTCCCCGCCATCACCGCAGAGAGTATCCCCGCCTTAGCAGAGCAACTTGAGTTGCCGATTGAGACTCTCAATACAACCGTGCAGCAGTTTAACCAAGCGGTGCAACCCGGCGAATACCATCCACAACAACTGGATGATTGCCGTACCGTGGGGTTAACACCCAACAAAACCCACTGGGCCCTACCCATCGACACGCCGCCGTTTTACGCTTATCCGCTGCGGCCCGGCATCACCTTCACCTACTTAGGGCTGATGGTGGATAGCACCGCACGAGTTCAGCTGAGTGATGGAAATGCGTGTACCAATTTGTTTGCCGCGGGGGAAATCATGGCCGGCAATATATTGGGGCAAGGTTACTGCGCCGGGACCGGCATGACCATCGGCGGCGTTTTTGGCCGCATTGCCGGAGCGCAAGCCGCGTGTCTGCCGAGCTAATTGCCAGCACCCGGGCCACCGAAGAAGCCGAGCGCCTGCTCACCATTTGCAACGCCTGCCGCTATTGCGAGGGGTATTGCCCCGTATTCCCGGCAATGACCGAACACCGCTCGTTTGATGCATCCACGGTCTACTACCTGGCCAACCTGTGCCACCAGTGCACAGCGTGTTATCACGCCTGCCAATACAAACCGCCGCATCAGTTTGATGTAAACCTGCCACCGGTTTTTTCCGCTATCCGTGCGCAGACGTTTGCCGAATTTGTATGGCCGGCGGCAGCGGCGCCGCTGTTTCGCCACAACGGCCGTTTCGCCGCCATTGTTGTGACTTTAACTGTGGTGTTGCTGTCTTTGGCGATGAACCTATGGACAGCACCCGGCACCCTGGCATCTAGCCATACCGGACCCGGTGCGTTTTATGCGGTGCTACCGCACAGTTGGATGGCGGGTATCGCGGGCGTTATTGTTCTGTTCGGCATGGCTTCGGTGCTGGTCAGCAGCATTCGCTTTGCCCACCACTGCGGGCTTACGCGCCGCCATTTGCTGAGTCCCGCTCACTGGCGGGCCACCATAACCGCGGTGGCCACCCTACAATATCTGGGCGGCGGCCACGGCGATGGCTGCCACAACGAAGACACGCACAATTCCAATCTGCGCCGCCACTTTCATCAATTCACCATGTGGGGGTTTGGGTTGTGTTTCTTGGCCACCGCTACCGCCGCGGTTTACGAGCTGTGGTTGGGGCGGTTGTCCCCTTTTCCCTATTTCAGTTTACCCGTGCTATTCGGCACCAGCGGCGGTGTGGGTTTAGTCATCGGCACCGGCGGCTTGTTGTGGCTGAAGCGCCGCGCTCATCCCCAGGCGTTACCTCAGGATGCATCCAACTTGGACAATGCGCTGCTGGTGCAACTGATGCTGGTGAGCGTAAGCGGATTGCTGTTGTTGGCCTTGCGCGAAAGCAGCGCCATGCCATGGTTACTGATCATACATCTGGGTCTGGTGTACGGTTTTTTTGTGACGTTGCCGTTCAGTAAGTTTGTGCACGGCCTCTACCGCACGCTTGCGCTGCTGCGGTATGGGCCCGGTCTGTTACAACAGCCGTGAAACGTTGGCTTGTTGCATTGTGGCTGGTGTTAGCGGGGTTTCACGCCATCGCGGATTCTGCTGCGGCAGCTAACACCACTCCAGCACCCGCTGCAACAAACGCCACGCCAACTTTATCCAGCACGAAGCCGCTGGAACACATCCACTTTTTGATTCCTGGCGGCGCCGGCGGCGGTTGGGATCGGACCGCACGCGGGGTTGGCCAAGCCCTTACGCAATCGGGGTTGGTGCGTCGCGCCACGTTTGAAAACATGTCCGGCGGCGGCGGAGCCCGCGGCATCGCTCATACCATCGAGGTCAACGAGCCAAATCTACTGTTGGTGAATTCCACCCCCATTGTGGTGCGCGCGCTGCAACGGGTGTTCCCGCAATCCTTTCGGGATCTGACCCCAATCGCCAGCGTGATAGGCGACTATTCGGTGATAACTGTACGCGCTCAGTCCCCTTTTGGCACGCTTGCGCAACTGCTCTCCGCTCAACAAGCCAAGCCACGCAAAGTCGCATTTGCCGGCGGTTCGGTGCCCGGCGGCACGGATCACATCGTTGCCGCTATGGTTGTCAAAGCTGCGGGTAGCGACCCGCGCAGCACCAAATACATTCCGTACGATGCCGGCGGCAAAGCCATGGCCGGTTTACTCTCCGGTGAAGTCCAAGCGCTGTCTTCCGGGTATGGGGAAGTGATTGATCTGGCCCGCCAAGGTTGGGTGCGAATCCTGTGTATCGCCGCCGCCGAACGCCTGGCACACGAACCCAACACCCCTACCTGTGACGAAGCCGGCGCGCGCGGCGCAGTGTTTGTCAATTGGCGCGGTTTTTTTGCCAGCCCCGGCTTAACAGCGGAGCGCGCGCAAGCTTATCGGGCGGTGCTGGCGGCGATGTACCACCAGCCAGCATGGCACGAGGTGCGTGAACGCAACGGCTGGGTGGATATATACCATCCGGGTGAGCAATTTGTGGCCATGCTGGAGGAACAGGAGGCCAGTATCGGCACCCTTATGCAGGCGTTGGATCTGTTGTGAGCTGGAGCAACGACCGCATCGGCGGATTGGTGCTGCTGTGCTTGTTTGCGTTCTACGGCCTGCAAGCGCAGCACATCGAACTGCTGCCGATCCAACAGAGCGCAGCGCTGACCGCACGTACGTTGCCGTATACCTTCACCGTATTAGGGCTGCTGGGCGCCTTTTGGTTGGTGTTAAAGCCTACCCACCAAAACGGACCAGCCGTTCATGGCCTGCGGTGGTGGCGCCTGGGTCTGTTTTTGCTGCTGATGTCTGTATATGGGCTGGTGCTGCGACCCTTGGGTTTTGTGCTGAGTTCAGTACTCTTCTTAGCCGCTGGCTTCTGGCTGTTGGGTGAACGCCGCTTGTGGGCGCTGACTGTGGTTGCGCTGGTGGTCACGCTTGTTTTTTGGGCATTGCTGAATCTTGGGCTTGGCGTGCATCTCGCACCTCTGCCTGTATTCGGATCACGCTGAGATGTGGGAGGGGATTCTCGCCGGTCTAGGTACGGCAGTGTCATTACAAGCTTTGCTGTTTTTGTGTGCAGGCTGCTTAGCAGGCACCTTCATCGGTATGCTGCCGGGTCTGGGGCCGATGACGGCCATCGCCTTGATGATCCCCATTGCCTCTACCTTGGAACCTGCGGTGGGAATTATCATGATGGCCGCCGTGTACTACGGCGCCATTTTTGGCGGCTCGACTTCGTCTATTCTCATCAACGCACCCGGCGTGGCTTCCACGGTGGCCACGTCGTTTGATGGTTTCCCACTGGCGCGCAGCGGCCAAGCGGGTAAAGCGCTGGCCATTGCTGCCCTGGCTTCGTTTACCGGCGGTCTGATCAGCGCTGGATGTTTGTTGCTCGCCGCACCTCTGCTCGCCACCCTATCGCTGTCGTTTCAATCCAGTGATTACTTTGCGCTGATGGTGCTGGGTTTGGTATCGGTGGCCGCATTTGCCGGCAGTGGAGCGATGTTGAAAGCGCTGTTAATGACAGTGCTTGGCCTCATGTTGGCCACCGTCGGCACCGATCCAGGGCAGGGTATCCCCAGATTCACGCTCGGCCAGGTGGACCTGATCGACGGCATCTCTTTTTTGCTGTTGGTCATGGCTACCTTCGCCCTGGCGGAGGCGCTGCTGGCAATTTTGCGCCCCGCAGATGACAGCTTACGCCAGCAGGAACAGCAGGCGATGCAACGGCTCGGTTCTATCGCCATTTCCGCACAAGAAGCCCGGCAAATGACCCCTGTGGTGGGCCGCTCAAGTTTACTGGGGTTTTTTATCGGCTTGTTGCCCGGCGCCGGTGCTACCATCGCCAGCTTCTTGGCTTATGGCAGCGAGCAGCGCATCGCGCCAAAAACGCAACGCGATAGTTTTGGCAAAGGTTCGATACGCGGCTTAGCGGCACCGGAGGCTGCCAACAATGCCGCCGCGACGGGTTCCTTTGTGCCGCTGTTAACCTTGGGTATACCGGGCTCCGGCACCACCGCCATTCTGCTCGGCGCACTCATTGCGTATGGGGTACAACCGGGTCCGCTGCTCTACATCGACGCGCCTGAGATCTTCTGGGCGGTGATTGTGTCTATGTGGTTGGGGAATGTGGTGCTGTTGGTGCTGAATCTGCCGTTGATCCCTTACATAGCCAAGGTGTTGGCAGTGCCTTCCCGCTATCTGTTGCCGTTAATCCTGTTTTTCTCCGTCACCGGTGTCTATCTGGTCAGCTTTAACCCGTTTGATATTCAGCTGATGGTGCTGTTTGCCGCGGTTGCAGTCTTATTCAGACTGTTAGACTTTCCCATGGCACCACTCATCCTCGGCTTTATCCTCGGGGGTATGATTGAAGAAAATTTAAGTCGGGCGTTGCTGATCTACGACGGCAGTTGGTCGTTTTTGTGGCAGCGGCCGTTGACCATGGGCATTTTGACCGTGGCAGCAGCCGTGGCGCTGGGGCCCAGCGCGGTGACGCTCTACAAACGCCTGATGGGCCGCTAAAACGAGACCTGTATGCGCTAAGAACTGCGCAGCAGCGCACTTTGCCGGCCCGCGGATCGGGTACACTTGTGCCTATGTTTAATCCCAGCAGCGTCCTCATCAAGTCATTCAGCCAACACGTGCTGGAGCAATTCCGTCATATGTATACGGAACCCAGCCCTGCTCAGCTGCGGTCTTTGGAACAGGCTGTGAACACCGCGTTAGAGACGCTGCTAAATTGTGACTGCCCCTACCATGACATGGATCACACTATCTTGGTCACGGACGTGGGGTTGACGATTTTGCAAGGCCGGCAAATTGCACGCGGCGATCTGAGCAGCCACGATTGGTTGCAAGCGGTGGTGGCGATGTTGTTTCACGACATCGGCTACATCCGCCAGCTGTTGCCTGAAGACACCGCGGAACAGTCCGTCATAGAGTCCGACGGCAAATTTATTACACCCCCCAAGGGTGCCAGCGATGCCTATATGGCACCATTCCACGTGACCCGTGGTGCGATGTTCATCAAGTCGCGTTTTGCCAAAGATCCATGCATCGATACCCAAACGGTGATGGATTGCATCGAGATGACGCGTTTCCCGGTACCGGCAGACCCTGCTTATCAAAACAACGATTCCATCCCGGGATTGGTGCGCGCCGCAGATCTCATTGGCCAAATGGCTGATCCGGAATACCCGCAAAAGCTCTCACGGTTATTCGCCGAGTTCAGCGAAACCGGTGAAGCAGACCGCCTCGGTATCAAAAATACGGGTGAGTTGCGGGACGGCTTTCCGGAGTTTTTCTACAGCAAGGTGCAGCCCTACATCGGTGCCGGCATCGAGTACCTAAAACGCAGCCAGGAAGGCCGCGGTTGGATCGCAAATCTGTTCCATCGGCTGCAAAGCAATTTGGATACGCCAAACCTAGACCCCAGCCGCCGCGCCCCAGAGTTGGTCATCGACAACACCTAACAACATCTAACACCGCCCAACTAAACCTAAGGGCGCTTGTCGCGCCGTTCGCTCAGCCCGCGGACGTGGCGTGGTACTTACGGTCGCCGACTTCCTGCTCGAGCACCGCCAATTCCGCCGCCAACGCTTCGCGGCCTGCCTGCGCCGCCGGATCGTGCGGATAATAGGCCAACTCGCTGGCAGGATCGCCGGCCACACGTGTGCCGATCAAATACCTCGGCTGGTTATAGTCATAGGGGCGAGCACGATGCAGCAGCGCGCGGTTATCCCAGATCAGGGTATCGCCCGGCTGCCAACGATGTAAGTAAGTGCGTTGCGGCTCGGACACCACAAACTCCAACAGCGAGCGCAACAACGCTCTACTCTCCTCGCGGGTTAAACCAGGGATGCCAAACGCATGCCGGCCAATAAACAGGTTTTTCACGCCGGTTTCCGGGTGAACTTTTACCAACGGCCGCAGGTACGCCTCACCGTGATAGATGGAGTTTTTGTCCGTGGGTGGAAAGTCGCCTACGTCATTGGCCTGAGAGTATTGTGTCGAATGATACGCACTGAGGTCCGCAATTTTATCCTTGGTGGCCTGGTCTAATGCCGCGTAGCCGGCACGCATGTCCGCCAGCTCAGTTTCGCCGCCCTCGTCCGGGACAACCACCGCGGACAACATGGCGCATTTGCTGCTGGCAGGCATGTACGTGGAATCTGTATGCCAGGCTTCGTTGCCGACGTTGGTGCGCATACGCTGGCTGTCGATGGCAATGACGTCGCCAAAACTGCCGTCGTCGTTACGGTGTACGTTGGCCATGGGCACCCCGCCAAACTCAAGTTTGCCGAAGCGCTCTCCAAATCTTATGTTGTCCTGCTCACTCAAAAACTGCCCGGGAAACACCAAAAATCCGTAACGTAAGAACGCCGCCTTGATCTCCGCAAACGCTTCGTCTGTGATCGTGGCGAGGTGCACGTCGGTTACCACCGCGCCAAACACTTTGTCCGCCATGGGTTCAACTGAAATGTGGCTCATAACACTTTCTCCTCCCCAATACCGATGAATAAGATTACTCTCTTGCAAGCCCCACCGCCAAAGAGATCTACCATGTCCAGCTGTCCATTTACAGAACGCCTACGCACCCTACCCACCCTGGGCACCCTGCTGTTGTGTTTTGCACTGCCCAGCCAGGCTGCAGAGTTTCTCAATCCTCCCGAGGAGGCGGCATTGGGTTTGCCGTTTTCCGACGCCGTGCGTGTTGGTGATCTACTGATCCTGTCCGGTAAGCTCGGCACCCTCCCGGGTACCATGGAATTGGCGCCGGGGGGTATCACAGCCGAATCGAAACAGGTTATGGAGAACATCAAAACAAGCTTGGAGCGCTACGGCGCCAGCATGCAAGACGTGGTGAAATGTACCGTGATGATGGCTGACATCGACGAGTGGGCCGACTTTAACGCGGTTTATGTCACCTACTTTCCCGGACCCAAACCTGCCCGCAGTGCGTTCGGCGCGGCGGGGCTTGCCTTGGGCGGACGGCTGGAAGTGGAGTGTTGGGCCGAAGTAAAAAGTTCTAACGATTAGGAGCAAGATGTGTCTTATACCAGCCGACAGTTGGCCGACATCCACAGCATCCAAGCGTGCGCGCAACGTTATTGCCGTGGCGTTGACCGACTCGACGCCGACCAGATGAAATCCGCCTACTGGCCGGATGCCACGGATGATCATGGCGTCTTTGTCGGCAATGCCATGGAGTTTGTGGAGCACTGTATGGTGTCCCACCGCCGCTGGCGTTCTACCAGCCATTGTATTTTTAACCATCACATCGAACTGGACGATGATGGTGTGCACGCGCGCGGCGAAATCTACAACGTGACCTACCTTTTCCAAGCTGATGCGGACATTCTCGATACCTGGCACGGCCGCTACCTCGACCTTTATCAAAAGCGTGACGGTGAGTGGCGCATCTTAGAGCGCGTTTGCGTGCACGAAGGCACACACAGTCAGAGTGTTACGCCTATGCAAATAGACGCCGCGGCGTTCCGCCAGGGCAGCTTCGACCGCGCCGACTGACGTTACGCCGGGCTCGCGTTACTGCGCGATGCCAATCGGAGAAAACAAAAAATAGGTGCCGACGATACAGGCCACCAGCAATAGCGCTGTGTGTTTGGCATAACGCCACGGCGTCAGATCCACCACTTCTTCGCGGCGATAGTGCCAAGCCTGGGGCCTTGGATTTATCAAACCGATAAACCACATGATGCCCACTTCAATGACAAACAGAATGGCGTAGACGTGGATGAAACTGATCTCCACCTCAAACACAAACTGCAACAAGCCGTACGCGACCACATGGAACACCACCACAACTTTGGCCGCCAGCGCGGGGATGTGCTTGGTAAATAACCCCACCAGCACCAAGGTGATGATGGGGATGTTGTAGAAACCGGTGAATACCCGAATGATCTGCCACAACCCTTCCGGCGCATATTGCAACAAGGGCGCAGCCGCAAACGAAAACAGCGCAATCACCAGGCTTGCCAATTTGGCCACCTTAATGAGTTGTTCATCGGTGACGTGTGGGTTGATCAAAGGTTGATAGACGTCCAGGCAGAACAGGGTTGCCGCGCTGTTCAGCAGGGAGTTAAAAGAGCTGAACACGGCGCCTAACAACACCGCCAACAAGAAGCCGCTTAGATACGCCGGCAGCACATCGGCCACCAAGGTGGGATAAGCCAGGTCGATTTCGGTGATGCTGCCCTGATAAAGATGATAGGCAATAATGCCGGGCAACATCATAAAATACGGTACCAGCAACTTAAAAAAGCCAGACAACAGCACCCCCTTCTGGCCCTCGGCAAGGTTTTTTGCGCCCAAGGTGCGCTGGATGACGTACTGATTGGTGCCCCAATAGAACAAATTGGCGATGATCATGCCGGTAAACAAGGTACCAAACGGGACCGGATCATCGGCGCCGCCAATGGCATTAAGTTTGTGGGTATCGGCGGTCAGCAGAATCGTCAGCCCACGGCTGATCTCACCTTCACCCAGCGCCGCCAAGCCGAACAAAGGCACCATGGCACCCACGATGAGTAGGCCCACGCCGTTGATGGTGTCGGAAACCGCCACCGCCCTTAACCCGCCAAAAATCGCGTAGATCCCACCCACAGCGCCGATCACAAAAATGGTCACCACCAGGGAAGCTTCATGTCCAAGGTTCAGCAGCCCCGGCACATCAAACAAACGCAACACCGCCAGCGATCCGGAATAGAGAATGGAGGGGATGGTGATCAGCCCATAGCCGAATAAAAACAGCACCACACTCAAACGCCGCACCCCGGGATCAAAGCGGTCTTCCAAAAATTGCGGCAAAGTAGAAAAGGCGCCACCCAGGTATTTCGGCAGGAACACCAAGGCCATTACTATGATGGCTATCCCGGCAGTCACCTCCCAGGCCATGGCGGTCATGTTGAACGCGTAGGCCGAGCCGTTTAGACCAATGAGTTGCTCCGCCGACAGGTTGGTAAGCAACAACGAACCGGCGATGAAGGTGCCCGTCAAGCCACGGCCGGCAAGGAAGTAACCCTCCTTGGTGTCAACCTCGCCCTTGGTTTTGCGATATGAAATCCACGCCACCGCCGCCATGCAGCCCAGGCATGAAACAATGGTAAAAATCACATCGCCGGCGCCAGCAACGCCTCACATCCGGTGCCGGCCAAAATGTCATCCACCGTGGCGCGCTCGTCTTCACTCAAACGGGCGTACTCTATGCGCAGCCATTGCAGACATTTGCCTTGATAAGGAAACGGTTCCTGTTCCCAAGCTTTGCCTTCCACCTGAGTTTCTACTTTGTCCAGGCTTTGCTCTAGCGCTTGGGCATTGGCCAGCATCACCGGCACATAAGTGCGGCCAACTTCCTTTAACAAGTCAATGAACGTAGCGGGCATCGCCCCCGCATCGATAAAATCGTCTTCGCCCGGCTCAACACCGGAGAGGTCCTCCATTTTGCTGACCCAGGCATGTACCCGTGGAAACCCGTCTATGGCCACCTTGGAAGGTGTAGGGTCAAACTGCACCAGTTGCGTAAGCTGACCGTAACAACCGAAATCTGCCGAACCCGGCCGCCGGCCCATGATGAACGGCCAACTTTTTAAGTGTTCGTTGAGGCACGCCAAGAAACGTTTGTAGCTGTCTTCGATGACCACCGCGGTGGTCTCGTTGGACCCCACTACGTACAAACGCGAGATCTGGCGCTCGGCAAACGCCTGTTTCATCATGGCCAGCTCCGCATCCGGTCGTGATACATCAGCGTAGTGCGGCAACACCGAACCGGCTATCTCTATATCGGCGTCGTAATACCATCGATAGTGAAACATCGCCTTGGTGAGCCACTCATCCCCATAGTCTTCCAGCAGATAGTTCAAAAAAGCCACTACCGGGTCCGCGGGGATCACTGAGCGACCGGGGTATTCATCTTCCAACCGGCGAATCAACGGCGTGCTGTCCACTTCAGCTTGCAGCTCACCATGCTCGTCCGGCAAGTACAGAATTGGGATCAGACCCACCTTGGGCTGCGGCAACTCACCTTCGCCTTGAGCGCCGTGCAGGTTACCCTGCAGAAACCGATACGGAATGCGCCGGTAGCGCAGCAAACTCAACATCTTGCGGGTGTAGGGTGACGCGGGGACACCGCGTATCGGCAACAGATCATCCGGCATGGTTTGGTCTCCCTTGTTCTTCTCGTATGCCTCTCGCGCAGAGTCTCGCATCTCATCACATACCGCCGTGAGCGTCTACGCGCTGCGTCTGTTGATATCGCCAGGCACGTGGGCAATAGTGGCAGGCGTTGGATAGAGGGGCAGATGACAAACCACACCACCGTTGATATAGCACCGCCGGAAAGTGGTGTAACCGGCGAGCTGATGATTCAACGCGCCAAGGACATGATCCCAACTTTGCGTGAACGTGCTGCACGCGCCGAAGAGCTGCGCACCTTACCCACCGAAACCATAGAGGACTTTCTGCGCGCGGGCTTCTACCGCATTTTGCAGCCACAACGTTTCGGCGGATATGAATTGGGCTTACGCACCTTCTGTCAGGTGATGACCCACATTTCCCGCGGCTGCGCTTCCTCCGGCTGGGTGTTGTGCCTGACCTCCGCGCACACGTTTCACATGGCAGCGTGCGCAGAAGCAGGGCAAGTTGAGATGTACGGCGACAGCGGTGATTTTCGCTGCCCATTGATCCTCGCTCCCCAGGGTAGCGCCACACCAGTGGACGGCGGCTATCGCATCAACGGCAGCTGGAACTACAACTCCGGCGGCGAACATGCCAACTGGCTGGCTGTATCCGCGTTGGTACCGGCAGATCAAAACGATGCGCCTCCGCGAGATCTGTTGCTGGTGTTCATGCGGCGCGAGGATTACAGCATCAACGACAACTGGCATACCATGGGTATGCGCGGCACCGGTTCTAAACAAGCGGTGGTCACCGATGTGTTTGTGCCGCAACAACGCGTCGTGTCTCAACCTGCCTGGAACGCCGGTCACGCGCCAGGTTATGGCGTATATGCCAACCCGTTTTACCAAACCCCGCACCTGGAAGTGTTTTGCGCAGAGCTGAGCAGCATCTGTGTCGGTCTGGGTGAAAGCGCCATCGATGCCTTTGTTGAGCGCGCGGAGCATAAGATGAGCGCTTTTCCGCCGATCCAACTGTTGAAACATGAAGCCGCGACCCAACGTGTGCTCGGCGAGGCGCGTGGACACATTGACGCCGCCGCGGCAATTCTGGAGCACATCATCAGCAATCAGGAGGCGTACGCTCGGCAAGTCACCGCCGGTACTTTGGCTTATTCGCGCGAGGCGGGGATGCGTATCATGTTGCTCACCAATGAAATTGCCCGCCTGTGCCATAGTGCCGTGGAGTTGCTGTATGCAAAATGCGGCACCAGCGGCGTACAAAAAGGGCAGCTGATGGAGCGCCTGTACCGCGACATGGCGACCATCCGCACCCACTACATCATGGACGGTGAACGCCATGCACAAAGTTGGGGGGCTGCGTTTCTAGGTGTCGAAGACAAGTAGGTATCGGAGAAGGCCAGGTGTCGGAGACAACTATGACTGATCAGGCCGTTGGCCTTACCGCCAAACACAATCAAGCCGCCGCGCTGGTGGCCGAGATGACGCTGGAAGAAAAAGCCACCCTCTGTTCCGGCAAAGACTTCTGGCATCTGGATGGCGTCGAGCGTTTGGACCTGGCCCCGGTGATGGTGACAGACGGCCCCCACGGTTTACGCAAACAGGTCAAAGACGCCGACCACGTCGGTCTCAACAAAAGTGTACCGGCCACCTGTTTCCCCACTGCCTGCGCCTTGGCGGCTTCCTGGGATGTCGACTTGATCGAACGGGTTGGCCAAGCCTTAGGGCAGGAGTGTGCCGCCGAGCATGTGACGGTGCTGCTGGGACCGGGGCTTAACATCAAGCGCCACCCACTGTGCGGGCGAAATTTTGAGTACTTTTCCGAAGACCCGTACCTCAGCGGCAAGCTCGCCGCCGCCATGGTGCGCGGCGTACAGTCCCAGGGCGTCGGCACCAGCATCAAACACTTTGCGGTCAACAACCAAGAACATGGGCGCATGTTTGTCGACGCCATTGTGGATCCCCGAACCCTCCGAGAGATTTATCTGCGCGGTTTTGAAATTGCTGTGCGCGAAGCCCAACCTTGGACCGTGATGTGCGCCTACAACCGCGTCAACGGCACCTATTGCAGCGAACACGATTGGCTGTTGAACAAAATACTGCGCGAGGCCTGGGGCTTTCGCGGTCTCGTGGTGACGGATTGGGGGGCAACCAATGATCGCGTGGAAGGGGTACGCTGCGGTCTGGATCTGGAAATGCCCTCCAGCGGCGGGGTCAACGATGCGTTAGTGGTTGCCGCGGTACGCAACGGGTATTTGCGGGAGGCTGAGCTGGATACGGTGGTGCAACGTAATGTGGCGCTGAGTCTGCTGGGTACTGACCTGCAAGCCAACGCACACAGCGTGGATTTACAAGCGCATCATCAATTGGCCCATCAGGCAGCGGTGTCCAGCGCGGTGCTGCTCAAGAACGACAACCAGTGTTTACCGTTGTCCGCGGCGCAGCACATTGCCGTGATCGGTGCTTTTGCCAAACGGCCGCGCTACCAGGGAACCGGCAGTTCCCAGGTCAACCCCACACAACTGGACAATGCCTGGGACGCCATCAACACCCTGGCCGGCAATGCGCAGTACGCCGCCGGTTACGAACCAAAAAACAGCGCCCCGGATCAGGCTTTAATCGAGGAAGCGGTTGCCATCGCGCAACAAGCAGATGTCGCAATTGTGTTTGTCGGCTTGCCAAACATCTATGAATCCGAAGGTTTCGACCGCTCCGACATGAACCTACCGGAACAACACAATGCGCTGGTGAGCGCTGTTGCGGCGGTTAACCCCAACACGGTGGTGGTGTTGGCCAACGGCGCCCCGGTGACCTTACCCTGGGCCAGTCGTGTGCCTGCCATCTTGGAAACCTATCTACCCGGGCAAGCCGGCGGAGCGGTGGCCGACTTACTGTTTGGCTTAGCCAATCCCAGCGGCAAACTGGCAGAGACATTTGTCTTCAGTGTGGATGACATACCCGCGCAAGCCAATTTCCCAGGCGGTCAGCGCCAAGTCCTCTACCGGGAAGGTTTGTACGTGGGTTACCGCTATTTCGACAGCGCCGACAAACCTGTGCAGTTTCCTTTTGGCCATGGCTTGAGCTACACCCGTTTTGACTATGGACAGCCCACTTTAAGCCGCAACAATTTGGCGCAAGGTGACACCGCATGGCTCACCGTGCCGATCAGCAACAGCGGCAGCATGCGTGGCGCCGAAGTGGTACAGCTATATGTCAGCCTCGAGCAATCAGAAGTTTATCGTCCTGCACAAGAACTCAAAGGGTTCCAAAAGTTGGCTTTGGATGCTGGTGAGACGGGCGTCGCGCGCTTCACCCTGGACGACGATGTGTTCAAATACTTCGATCACGGTCACGACGACTGGGTGGTTGAACCGGGCCGCTATACGCTGCGCATCGGTGCTTCCAGCCGAGACATCCGCCAGACCATCAACATCACCTTGGATTCTCCACAAACCCCCAGCGCCAAAGCCGCCGCGGTACAGGGGCCGGATTTAACGCGCCCACACACCGTGGACGACTATACTTTTGCAGCCATGCTTGACCGGCCCGTGCCACCGCCCGAGCCGAGTCGGCCATTCCATGTCAATTCCTCTGTGGCGGAGATAGGCGCCACCTGGATCGGTGCCAAATTTAAGCAGCGCGTGGTGGCGGGTTTTCAGCAAACCATGGGCGGGCACACCAGCAACGACACCTTAAACAAGATGTTTGAAGAAATGGCCAACAACTTACCCTTACGGGGTCTGGTGCTGTTCAGCCGGGGCAAAACCAGCATGGCGCAAATTCATTTCATGCTGGCGCTGCTGAATCATCAATACCTGCGCGCGATTAAGCTGTGGTGGCAGTTGCGCAAGGTGCGCGCAGAAACGCCAACATAGCCGGCGCCTGGTTGGCGATCACATGCCCATGGTCCGGCAGCAGCAGCGTTTGGCTATGGGGTACGCAGCGCTGCAGGCGCTCAATACTGGCGTGTGGGGGGATCAATGCGTCTTTGGCGCCACAGATAATCATCACCGGCATCGACAAGGCGGCCAAAGCCGTATCCTCAAACAGCGTTAGCCGCGCGGTGCGAGGTTTGAAGTGCGCGGCGATGAGGTTTACAAAATCCAGCGCCTGCCGCATGCCTTCGTCTTGGGGCAGCATACCGCCGTTCAGCAAACGTGCTACGCGATCTTGGCCCCAGCGACCGCACAACATGTAAAACAGCGCTTTAACTAGAAAACTAACGTTTTCCCGCACCACACCGCCGGGGCAAAGTAATATCAGCTGCTGTACCCGGTGAGGATGACGGGTGGCAAAATCCAAGGCCATCCAGCCCCCCAGGGACAGACCGGTCAGGGCAAATTGGTTTAGCCCCAGCGCCTGCGCCACATCCGTCAACCAATCGGCATACGCACCCCCGGCATAGGGCGGACGGCTCGGCGCCGACAATCCCGCTTCACCGATCAGGTCCACCGCAAACACCCTATATTCACGACTGAGTTCCTCTACGTCCCCCAACCAGGCAAACGAGTTTGACATGCTGCCATGCAACAGCAGCAGCGGTGGTAAATGTGCGGCACCTGTTTCGATGACAAAGGTTGAACCATGACGGGTAGGCACGTGATACTGCTTGTTGTCCAACGGCCACTGCTGCAACACTTCTTGATAGCGCGCCATCAGCTGCTGCCGTCCGCTTTCACTTTTGTAAATCGACGCCTTCATGCGCGAGGCTGTAGCAGTTGCTCAACCAACCCCAACAGACGCTGACAGCTTTGCACGCTACCGTGCAGGATGATTTTGAGCTGGCCTGTTTCTTCGTAGTACAGGCTGTCTACCCGTGCTCCGCTTTGTTCGCCGTTTAACACCGCCATCAGCGAATTGGTGATGCGGCTGCCTTCCTCGGGAGAGATCGCGTCCACGTCCACGACACAGGAAGTGACCACCTGGCGCTTCTTCACCACCGGTTGCGTAGACGCTACGGGGGCTAGGTCCGCACAAAATGCATCTAACTGATCTTGGGTGATGCGAAATTGACGGCCAATGCGCGTAGAACCGAGTTCCCCATCGCGAATTTTCCGCCGCACCGTTTTTGGGTGCAGTTTTAACAGTGCCGCAGCTTCGTTGACGGTATAAGCGGACACTTGGCTTCTCCAAGTTTGATTTAGAAGTAGTTTAAAGTACTTATTAGCCCACTTTCAACACTATTTATATTATTTAATAGTACTTTATAGGATTTTTTAGGATCACTCAGTCGAACGTTGGACATAAGAGGCACTCAATTCCCGAAACCAACTAAGGGCTAACGGCAGTCCCCGAATGGCGGCCTGATTGTGCGAATACGGCCCCACCGAACGCACTTGCACTTCCGTCCTCGCAGCCGCCCCCGCAGCCGCCCCCGCAGCCGCCATCCACGCCGCCATACGCTCGGACTCCATAGGCAATACGTCCACATCTGCCTCACCGATAAAAAACTGCACCGGCGCTTGAGGCACAAACAACGGGATGCTGTTGTCCTGCAGCGCCTGTAAGAACCAATGGTCTCCACCCTGCTCGAAGGCGTTTAGGAACGCCGGTGTAAACAACGCTTGGGGTGCATCGGGCAATGCATCCATGATCTCCCCAATCTCGCGGCTGCCATCAAATAACTTAGGTAGCTGTGCTGCAAAATGCGGATTCAGCAGGCTACCCAAAGGTTGTTGATAAATCTGCGCATACGCAGTGCTGAGATAGGCCAGGTAAAACACATGGGCGTCCGTCAGCCCGCGCATGGCTTGAGGAAAACTGATCTCGCGTAAGTACAGTGGCGCAACAATGGGTGCGCTGCCGGCCACGTTAAAGTGCTGACCACCCACCACGCCACTCGCTTGTTGCAGCGCATGCTGCACCGCCAACGTGGCATGCCCGCCCTGGGATGCGCCCGTCAGGTACAACGCTGGCGGCCAAGGCATGCCAAGACGAGCAAGCAGCGTCCGTGATGCAAGCAACGCATCTAAACTGGTTGAGACAGTCGACGCCAAGTGCAGATAGGGATGTAGAGCCTCGCTTTCGCCCAAACCGATGTAGTCTGGTGCCACCATGACAAAGCCTGCCCCACTGACGGCAGCAGCCACCAACAAACCCTCCCCTAACCCCGGCTGCGAGGGTGCATTAGTGCGTTGGGTCACGGTGCCATGGAAATACGCGACAGCACCGGCAATCTGATCGCGGTGCGGCACCGCCACCAGCGCGCTGAGTGGGACCAGCGAACCATCCACACCGGTACTTAAGTAGGTCATGCGGTAGGTGGTGAAACCAGATTCTGTGAACACTTGCACCGGTAAGTCGATGCTGGCCAACAAAGCCCGCAGCGCCAAGTGAGGCAGCGCAAGGGTGCGTTGGGCACTCAGCAGCGTCCCGGCTTGAGGGGCAGGCAAATGCTCTGCGGGGCTGATGGAAATATCGCGCTGGCTGAACATGCCAACGTACACCGCCCCGGCGAAGCCAAGCAGGATGAGGGTTGCCAGCGCCAGTCGTGTTTTCATCTCAATACATGCATTTGCTGTTTGCTCGCCGGTAAAGCACCTCCACCCGAGCTAAACAAGCCGCAACGCTTAAATCAACGCCCTGCTCGGAGTAGACTGCCAACGCAAACCAGTTTCGCAACAAGGAATTAAACCCGTGACACAAAGAGAAGCTGACACCCTCTCGGCAGAAGAATGTCTGGATTTGCTCAAGCAGCAGGTCATCGGCCGAATTGTATTTGTTGACGACGAAGGGCCGGGCGCAGTGCCGGTCAACTACGCGGTGGCTGGCAACGACATTGTCCTGCGCGTGGCTGAAGACTCTCACCTGCGCGCCTTAATAGAAACACCCATTGCCTTTGAAGCAGATCAAGTGGATGCCGACCAAAGCAGCGGTTGGAGCGTGCTGGTGCGTGGCAGCGGCCGTGAATTGTCTATGCAGGAGGTGGCCGATACGCTGCGGGAACTCGGCGATGATCTGCCCCGCCCATGGGTCGGCGGGGTCCACAACACCTGGCTCGCCATTACTGCTACAAGTATCAGCGGCAGACGCCTTAGCGGCGCGATCCACGCGCGTCTCTTCTAGCAAAGCGCCGCTACCTGTATCGATCTCCGCAAAGTTGCGTAAGCCCATGCACACCCCCGTGCAGAAATGTCATCGCTGTGGAGCGCTGATTAATGTCAAACTCGCTTGCAAGCCTGCAAGCCGCGATCCAGGAGCACCCCTAAATGGCCGACGTACCCCACACAAGTTCAAAATCACCGGCAAGCGATGACTGGCTAAGCACAGCCTGCATATTGTGTTCGCTCAATTGCGGCGTAAAGGTGCAGTTGGCCGGTGACGGCAAAACCATCGCCCGCACCAAGGGCGATGACGCGCATCCCGCCTCCCAAGGATACCTGTGCAACAAAGCATCCCGCCTGAACTACTACCAGAACCGCGCCGACCGGCTGCTCAGCCCGATGCGCAGAACTGCTGAGGGTGACTACGAAGCCATCGATTGGGACACAGCCATTACTGAGATTGCCGCCAAACTCAGTCATATTCGCGACACCCACGGCGGCGACACGATCTTTTACTACGGCGGCGGTGGTCAGGGTAACCATCTGCCGGGTGCCTACGCCCGCAACACCCTGGCCAGCGTAGGCGCAAAATGGCGATCAAACGCTCTGGCCCAGGAAAAAACCGGTGAATTCTGGGTAGCCGACCGCATGTTTGGCGGCTACAACCACGGCGACTTTCACCACGCTCAGGTGGCGGTTTTTCTCGGCAAAAATCCCTGGCACAGCCATGGCTTTCACCGCGCGCGCGCCACCATTCGTGAGATTGCCAAAGACCCGCAGCGCACCTTGATCGTCATTGATCCGAAGCGGACTGAGACGGCAGATCTTGCTGATATTCACCTGGCGGTAAAACCTGCTCGAGACGCGTGGTTGCTGGCCGGCATGGTGGCCACCATTGTGCAGGAAGGTCTCTACAACAACCCTTGGCTGGCGGAGCACACCGATGGCCTGGACCAGGTGGTAGAGACTTTTGACCAGGTGGACGTGGAAGACTGCGCCCGCAAATCCGGCATCGACGCTGACAGCCTGCGCAGCACGGCCCGCATCATCGCCGACGCCGACAGCGTCGCCGTGTTTGAAGACCTGGGTGTGCAGATGAACCGCCACTCAACCCTGGTCAGCTATTTGCAACGCCTGCTGTGGTTGCTGTGCGGGCATTTCGCCAAACCCGGCAGCCACTTCACCTTAAACGGTCTAGGCAATTTGGCCGCGGGACGTGAGGACGGCAAAAGCCCGGTGGTGGGCGCGCGCATCATTGCTGGCCTGGTCCCCTGCAACGTGATTCCGGATGAAGTGCTGAGCGATCACCCCCAGCATTACCGAGCGATGATCATCGAGTCCGGCAACCCAGTGCATTCTTTACCCGACAGTCAACGCTGGCGCCAAGCCATGCGCGCCCTGGAGTGTAGCGTGGTCATTGATGTGGCCATGACCGAAACCGCGCGCCAGGCGGACTACGTCCTGCCGGCCACCACCCAATACGAAAAAGCGGAAGCAACTTTCTTTAACTTTGAGTTTCCAGACAATTATTTTCATGTGCGCCGGCCCATCTTCAGCCCACCCGTCGGACCGCTGGACGAAGCAGAAATTCACATGCGTATCGCCGAAGCGCTAGGCTGCGTGCCTGCGGGCTTGGAAGATGAACTTAAACAAACCCTCGAGACAGAGGGGCGCACGGCGTTTCGTGACGCGGTATTTGCCAAACTTGCCGAGGAGCCAACCCTGATGGCCATCGCACCTGGGTTGTTGTACCGCACGCTGGGGCCGAGCCTGCCACACAATCTGCGCAACGCCGCCGCGCTGTGGGCGGTGTGTCACCAACACGCCATGGCCTCACCGGATTCGGTGCGCGCCGCGGGTTTTGAAGGTGATGAGATGGCGCTGGGTGACGCTTTGTTTGACGGCCTCATCAACAGTCCCAGCGGTGTGATCATTAGCTGCGAACGCTGGCCCGACATCTGGCAACGCATGCCGGGCGGCATTGCCCATTTGGCGCTGGTAGATCTGCTCGAAGATGTCGCCACGCTCAACACCGAGTTACCCGAAGAGACATCGGACCAATACCCACTGCTGCTGTCCGCCGGTGAACGCCGCGCCTATACCGCCAACACCATCATACGCAATCCACAGTGGCGCAAAAAAGACATCGACGGCGCGCTTTATATCAATCCTAAAGATGCTGCCCGTCTCAATTTGGGGGACGGTTCCGCCGCGCGTGTCGCCACCCAAGGCGGCAGCATGGATGTTGTGGTGGAACTGTCCGAGCGCATGCAACAAGGCCATATCTCGTTACCCAACGGCTTGGGGTTAAGTTACCCCGACGCTGAAGGACAGCCCCGGACCACGGGTATAGCGCCGAACGAGCTGACTTGGAACGAATTGGCGGACAAATACGTCGGTACACCTTGGCACAAATCTGTCCCCGCGCGCTTAGAGGCCATTGAGAGAGGCCATTGAGTAGGCCAACCACGCGCGTGCTCCGAAGCGTTGCAGCGCCACGCCAGGGAACTTGTTCTTTGCCGCGTGTGCTTTAAGGTTAGGCTCTAAGCATTTGCAGGCAGCGGAGGCAGCCTCATGACTAGACCACCTCTTCTCACGGCCAGAATTGTCACGGCCAGAATTGCCACGGCCACAATGACCATGGCTGGGCTAATCTTTCTCGGAGCCTTGAGCGGCTGTGAGCAAGCGCCAAAGGCCGCCGACCCCATCGCAGGCAAAGCAATTTATGACCAAAACTGTGTAGTCTGCCATGGCCCCGACGGCAACGTACGCCAAGCGGCACAACACGACCCCAAAACCCCGGATTTACGCACCATCGCCGAACGTTCACCCCACGGTCGCATACCTCGGGTGATGTTGGCTGAAATCATTGATGGCCGGCGCATTGTGCAAGCCCATGGCAGCCGCACCATGCCCATCTGGGGTGAAGCACTCACCACCGAAGACAGCGCCACGGTTGAAGATTCTATCAACGCCCTGGTGGCCTATATCGAGTCCATCCAGGTTAAGTAGCGAGCGCTGGTTTCGCCTATGTAGCGCCGCCATGCACATGGTAGCAGGCCCACTCAGTTGGCGTAGCCACCCAGATGTTTGTTCAAAGCAGACAAGAGACGGGTTACCAATCCACAAAGTAAGGTGAATTCCGCATCAAACTTCATGAGCGGATCTTCATCATCCAGTTCGTCTAACTCCTCTATGCCGGATAGCAGCAGTTTGCGCACCACCACATCTTGGTCCAAGGTACAACGCAGCACCCCATCAAACTGCAAACCGAGGCGGTCTATCGATAGCCCACTTTTGACATGCGCGCGCACTGTGTTCGAGGCCAGATCAACATCCAGCCAGTTCACCGTGGAGCGAGGCTCACTTAAGTCTTTCATACGGCACTCGCGCCCCAGAGCAAACTCCGTCGGACCGTCACCTAAGAAAACCCGCGTGAGCAAGCCATGGGCCGGCTGTTTGAAGGCCAAAGGCACCGCCTGCAAGGAGCCGAATGCCGCGCGCAACGTGTCCAAAACCCGCTCCGCGTTCCCGGGCGCTGCGCTCGCCACCGCCAGGACCCGCTCGGAGCGTAGGTAAAACGCCGCCACACGGTCACTTTTCAGCAGCGCCTTGGGTAGCAGTTCACCATACACTTCTTCTTTAAGTTCACGCTTCTCCTTGCGCGATGGTTCGCGCGCGGTGCGCTGCACAAAGGCCGCAACGCGATCCACCAGGGCTTCTTTTACCGCAGCGGCCGGCAGCACCCGGCTTTGCACCCGCAGTTGCAGCAGATCTGCCCCCGCTAGACGCCGGCACAACAGGTCACCGGCGTTTTCCACCGGCGCCTCGAAACCCATGCTGCGTTCACTGAGCGATCCACAGGGTCGGAACTCCGCGTTCTCAAGCTGGGAGGACAGCACCTCTTCGGTGTCCGGCCAATCGCTGGCGATGCGATAAAAGCGCAAATTTTTAATCATCAAAATCCCAAAGGTTGTTTTACCCTGCCTAGTGCTCAGATAGAGCAAGCGGTGGAGGGCCGCGGATTGTACCCGCTGCGGGGGAAAGGTGTGAGGCTAAAGCACCACAAAATACACCACGGCCAACGCCATAGCGCACTGAAAAACAAAGGTGGCGCGCAACAACCATTTAGCGACAAACCCAGGCTGTACTTCACGGGGTAGGCGTTTGGCTTGCAGGTAGATTGTTAAACCCGATTGTACCGGCAACATGATGGCAGCGAATGAACCGGCAATGGTCACCATCAAAACAGGGCGTTGAAAGCCGGCGTACAACAACAATCCAATGAATGGAACCAAGGCACCGTACCAGCGGATGATGGCGTAGCGTACGTTTAACTGGTCGCGGGACGTAAAGCCGAGCTCAATCAAATAGTCCGGAATATAACGCGCGCCCCCGGCAACGCCGGCAATGGACGAGGAAAATAGAATGCAGAACGCACCCACCGCAAACACCCACAATGACCAAGAACCCAACGTCTGCGTAAACATGTTGCTCAACGCGACAATGGTATCGTTGCCGCTGGGTTGTTGGCCGGTGGCGTGTAACACCCCAGCCCCGAGGATGTAGAACGGGATGGTTGCCAGGGTCAGTATAAACAGGGTGATCCACACATCGGTGCGCAACACTTTCAGCCAACCATTAGCCCTGGCATACCAGGCTGGAGAATCTTCAAAACGGCCAATTCTGGCCGGATAACCCTTCTCCACACACCAGTAACTATAGGACGAGATTTCACCAGAGTTGACCCCGGTGTAGCCGTAAGCCGCCAACGCCAATACGGCAAACTCGGTAGCAAAGGTGAATTCAAAACCGGCTGCCAGATCGTCGAGCTGCGTAGCAAATTCGGTGTTCTGCATCAAACCTGCGCTGGTCAGGGTTAAGAAGGTAAACGTCATGACCAGCAACAACATGACCTTTTCCAACCGCAAGTAGCTGCCGCTGGCGAGCAGCGCAGAGGTCAAGACCGCCAGCACACCTACGGCGAGCACCGGTGAAACGCCGGGGAACAAAAGCACTACCGCCTGCCCCGCTCCGCCAATCACCCCGCCAAGACCGGTAAACCCGGGGATAAAGGCCAGCAAACCCAAGATGATGGGCCACGACACCGGTTTTTTAGGCCCAGGGACTTTGCCCGGTGCTCGGTTCAGAGCGCGCAGATAGGTGTCGCCACTCAGCACCACATAACGCGCCAGCTCTGCTTGCAGGATCGATTTGCTCCAGCACGACAACAACACCCACCACAACATGCTGTACCCCACCGCAGCGCCGAGGCTCGCGGTGAGGATAATTTCACCGGAACCCACGATCGTGGCCGAAATGATGACGCTTGGGCCCAGGTACTTGAGCCGGTCGACAAAGGTGCGCGGTGGGTCACGCACCGCATCAGCGGGCTGGGTGTATTCGTCCCGAGGTTCGCGATCTAGCATTTAGGGGTTACGGACAGCGCTGTTCACGTCCTATGTCCTATGGCCGTACCCGCGCCTAACCGTACTTGCGCCGCATGTCTTTGACGGACTTGTCCACCAGCTTGCGTAGCACTTTGAGATCGACATTGCTGAGCCGACCCAGATACAGGCAAGAGCTGCCCGTCTTATACTTGCCCAGCTTTGCCAGCAGATCCCCGTACTGGCTAAATCCAGGCATCACGTATACCACCAGATTGGCTTTGCGCGGCGCAAAACCGGTGATCATGTGGTTACCCTCGCGGCCGCTGTCGTAGACATAGTGATATTCACCGAAGCCGACAATGCTGTCGCCCCACATGCGGGCTCGTTCACCGCTGACCTCGCGCATGAGATCCAGCAACACGAACGCGTCCTCACGCCGTCCCGCATGCTCTATGCCATTGAGGTAAGCCACCACATCGCCATCATGCGGCTGGGTTTTGTTGTTCGCCTGAGTCGTTCGCGGCATAGTTCCCCCTTCCCATCGTCTTTGCAGGTAAACAGCTGTGCTCACAATCTACCACGTCACCACGACCCGCGGTATGCGGGTAATCTGGCTCTGTGAAGAATTGGGCCTCGACTACCACGTAGAAAAAATCGACTTTTCCAAAGAGTTTCGAGCCACCCCTGAATGGCGTGCCCTCAACCCGGTCGGCAAGGTGCCTGTCATGAAAGACGGCGACATGGTGATGTTTGAATCCGGCGCCATGGTGCAGTACATCCTGGCGAAATACGGTGCGGGTCGTTTGGCCCCTGCCGTGAACGACCCACAGTTTGCGCAGCACCTGCAATGGATGTGGTTTGGCGAAGCGACCTTAAGCCGGCCGTTGGGTGAGATTGTCAATCACCGACGCGAGTTCCCCGGTGAGCAGGAGATCCCGGCCATGATCGAAGAAATGAAAGACCGCATCGAAGCCTGTCTGCAGGCCCTGGCGGACCACACACAAGACCGCAGCTATCTGCTCGGCGAGGCATTCACCGCCGCAGACATTATGGTGGGTTATGCCTTGATGCTGGTGGAGATGTTGGCACCGGAGCGGATGCCGGCTGAGCTTGCACCCTATTGGGAGCGCCTGCAGAGCAGAGCGGCCTATCAAACCGCGAAAGCGGTTTAGCGCATGGGCCAGGTCGCTGAACAAGAAAAGACACAGTACTATCAGCGTTAAGAAGAATTGAAGGGAGGAGAGGCAAGTGAGTCACCTGCAGTGGCCTTTCATCAGCGGTCGCAATATTCACATCGCTTCAGCGCAAGGCGCCTGCCTCTACAACGCCGAAGGCGACGCCATCATTGATGCCGCAGGTGGCGCCATAGTGGTCAACGTTGGGCATGGTCGGCAGCGTGTCGCGGATGCCGTGGCCGAGGCCACATTACAAACCAGCTACGTGGTGCCGCCGTGGATGACACCCTCCCGAGAGGCGTTGTTAAAAGCATTGCAAGGTTGGTTACCCGAGCATCTCACCCAAGTGCATTGCACATCCGGTGGCACCGAAGCCAATGAAGCCGCCATGAAAATTGCGCTGCACTACCAACAGGCCATCGGCGAAACCACCCGCACGCGCATCATCGGACGCTCCATCAGCTATCACGGCACCACGTTGGCCACCGCTTCGATCAGCGGCCACCCCGGGCGGAAAAAAGGCCTCGAAGCAGCTCTACCGCAGTTTCCGGAGGTGCAAACCCCTTACCCTCTGCGTTGCCCCTTGGGCAGCCACCATGAAGACAGCGGCGCCTACTATGCAGACCTCTTGCGTGACCTGATTGAAAGTGAAGGCCCCGAAAACATTGCCGCCTTTCTCGCCGAACCGATCACCGGGTCTTCCGGCGGCGCCATCGTGCCACCCGAGGACTACTGGCCGAAGGTCCGCGAGATTTGTGACGAATACGGCATCCTCTTGATCATGGACGAAGTCATGACCGGTTTCGGACGCACCGGCACCCAGTTTGGCTACCAACATTGGCCCATCGAACCGGATCTATTGATCAGCGGCAAAGGTCTGGCCGGTGGTTACGCACCGCTGGGTGGTGTATTCGGCAGCGCCAAGATCAGCGAAGCCATCGCCGAAGCCGGCTTTCAGGTCATGTTTAACACCTTCGGCGGCCACCCCGCGGCCTGTGCTGCCGCGGCTGAAGTGCTCAACATCATGGTCGAAGAAGACCTGGTCAACCAAGCCGCCGTCAAAGGTAGCTACTTGCATGAACGTCTGCAGCACGCTTTCTCCAACCACCCACATGTGGCGGAAGTACGCGGACGTGGGTTGTTTGCGGCCATCGAGGTGGTGCAGAACCGAGAGTCATTGGAGCGCTGTTCCATCGAAGCCGCGGTGACCAGCAAAATTGTCGCCAAGGGTCTAAGCAAGGGCGTCTTTTATTACGGCGGCGGCACGGGCGATGTGCGCGACATCATTTGCATGGGCCCGCCTTTGGTGATCAGCGAAAGCCAACTTGATCAGGTGGTCGATACCTTGGCTGAGTGTGTCGATGAGGTGATGAGCACTTTGGCATGAATTTTTTTGACGGCATTAGCTGCTTCACCAGCGGCATACGGCGGGCGTTTACCCCAGAAGTACGCCCATTTGTGCTGTTGCCGGCCGCAGTCAGCCTGGTTGTCATTGCCGCGGGCCTGACCTTGGCCTTCAACTACGTCACCGATCTGTCGAACTATCTCATCTCGCTATTGCCCGGCTGGCTGGAATTTTTAGGCTCTGTCATCGAACCGCTGCTGTACATTTCCGGCTTCGTATTCGGCGCCTGGAGTTTCGGCTTGATCGCCACGGTGGTCGGCTCACCCTTTCTTGGTGACCTTTCCATGCGCGTGGAGCGGCTTGTGGTTGACCCGGTGCCATGGTGGAAACAATTGGGCCCCACCATGCTGCGTGAACTGCGCAAGCTGCGGTATCACCTACCCCGCCTGCTGATTCTCGTCGTCGTTAGTATTACGCCGCTGCTGAATACTTTTGCACCCCTGTTCTGGTTGGGCTTCGGCGCATGGATGATGGCGGTGCAGTTCTGTGATTACACCACGGAAAACCGCATGCACGATTTCCGCGACACGCTGGATTTACTCAGCAGCCATCGCGCAGCCGCGCTGGGATTTGGCGCCTGCGTCACGGTGAGCATGTCGATTCCAGTACTCAACTTCATCGTCGCACCGGTGGCGGTCACCGGCGGCACACTGCTCATGCAACAGATTCGAGGCAATAGCTCATGACCAACGCATCCACATCGTCCTACCTGCTTGCAGCCCTGTTGCTTAGCAGTCTGCCGCTCGGCGCAAGCACTGTTCACGCCGAAGGTTTTTGGGCGCATCGCATCGGCGAGCGCATCGATGTTGCTTATGGCGACGACCCGCTACAGAAAATGGATGTTTATGTACACGGACAACGAGTCGGCGAACCCAGGTACTTCGATGTGGACCCGAGCCCGCGTCCTACCCTCGTCTGGATCCATGGCGGAGGCTGGGTAGCCGGTGACAAGTCCACCCAGACCACGCAGCTCATTCCTTACCTGCAGCGTGGCTGGAACGTCTACAACATCAACTACCGACAAGGCCCGGATACCGAACCCCAAGCCGTGGACGACGTCATGTGCGCCTACAAATTTATTACCGAAGAGCTCAACAAATTCGGCCAACCCACTGATCAAGTGGTGGTTTCCGGCGCCAGCGCCGGTGGGCACTTGTCCTTGGTAGTGGGTTTACTGAACACCACCGGTGAGCATCCGTGCCGCAGCAACCACCCGCCACGTGCGGTAGTGAATTGGTTTGGCATCACCGATATTGAAATGGTGGATGAGTACCTAGACGAGGCCATGCCACAGCAGAACTACGCACGCACCTGGGCCGGTAACGTCGCCGACGTGGCGAAAGTGTCGGATGCTTATTCACCCATGTACCTCATATCCGACCAGGCGCCACCCATCATTACCGTCCACGGCACCGACGATACCGTCGTACCTTATGAACAGGGGGAGTCGTTTCACTCCAGCCTCAACACCCCCAACGAGCTGGTTACGCTGGAAGGCGGCAATCATTCCGGCTTTACCGAGGCACAATACCAGGAAGCGCTGCAACGCATATTCGCTTTTCTAGAAGACCATTAGCCGTTTACGACTAGCCGATTAGATGAGGGCAATTCAGCCGGGGAGATAGGGTGAGTACAAAACGTCGCTTGTTGGCCATCTTGATTCTGTGGGACGCGGCTTCCACGGTTTACGGCGCCATTCCACTAGAAGCGTTTTTTTCGCAGCCTAACTTCATCAGCCCATCGTTGTCACCGGCAGGCGACAAAATTGCCTATATCGCTCAAATGGGTGAACACCAGATTATCGGTGTGCGCGATTTAGACGATCCCAAACCCGCACTGATTGGACGCAACTCGGAACTGCAGTACCGCTGGTATTGGCTGGAGTGGGCCAACGCCAATCGTTTGCTGGTTGGAGCGGAAACACTGTTTCGTTCACCGGAGATCATGAGTCGTCGGCGCTTTCGCGCCACCCGCTTAATGGGGATCAATATCGACGGCAGCAAAGACGTGATTCTCGGCCGCAAGTGGGACCGTACTGGCTTCACCGCCATCCAATATCAAGACCAAATTGTCGATCTATTGCCGGACCAACCCAAACACGTGCTGATAGAGATTCGCGAAATGGACAAACGCTTCTCTGCGGTGCATCGCATGAACGTCAACAACGGTAATCTGCGCACGGTCGAACCCGGATTGCCGGAAATCATGGATTTGTACGCTGACGGTGATGGTCAAGTACGCGCCGGCGACGGCTTTTTAGACGGTTTTGTGGCCCGCACCCGCGCCGAGCAGGAGTTCGAGCATTACACCATTGTCCGCACCGGTGATGCCGACACACACCTCACCTTCGCCGGATTTGCTGCACAGCTAAACATCGTGTGGGTCTACGACGTCATCGACGACCGTTTTGTATTGCGCCAATTTGACCTGCTCGAAGGCGCGTTGACCGGCCCTGCACACGGCAGTGAACACTACGATGTGCAACGCGTTATGCTAGACCCGCTCACGGATACGGTGATGGGGTATACCTACGTCAGTGATCGTACCGAGTACGTGTTTATCGATCCCGACGCCGAGGCACGTTATGCCGCTGTATTGAACTCGCTCCCGGGTACCGATCACGACATTACCAGTGTGAGCGCTGACGGCAGCCGCGCGCTGCTGGCATCTTCCGGCGACACCCTGCCGCCACAGTACTATCTGTACGACACACGCAGCACACCGGTGCGCTTGATGCCGGTCGGCCGCGTTTATCCCAAACTTGCCGAGCAGGCGCTTGCCAGCACACAGGTCGTACGCTACACCACCAGCGACAACTGGGAGATTGAAGGATATGTCACCACCCCGGTAAACAGCTCCGGCAGAAATATGCCCATGGTGATTCTCCCCCACGGCGGACCGGTTGCGCGAGACCGATTACGTTGGGACAGCGAAGTACAGTTTTTCGCCAGCCGTGGATACGGTGTGTTTCGAATGAATTTTCGTGGCTCCCGGGGTTATGGCGCGGCTTTTCGCAAACCCGCCTGGCGGCAGTGGGGCGGGCGCATGCAGAAGGACATCAGCGACGGCGTTCGCTGGCTGATTGAAGAAGGCATCGCAGACCCGCAGCGTATTGCCATCGTTGGCACCAGCTACGGCGGTTACGCCGCCTTAATGGGCGGGGTGCGCAGCCCCGAGCTGTTTCAGGCGGTGGCAAGTTATGCGGGTGTTACTCACCTACCCTGGCTTGAAAATGAAGCCGGTGAGGCCATGAGTGGTTCTAGAAACCTGTTTAAACACATGTCTCGAGACGCCATCGCGGAAGCGTCGCCCACCCAGCATGCGGCCGGTTATACATTACCCGTATTGTTAGGCCACGGGGATCTAGACCAACAGGTCCACGTGCGTCATTCCCGACGTATGGCCGCAGCGTTACAAGCGGCCAATAAAGACGTGACCTATCTAGAATTCGAGGATGAAATCCATGGCTTCCTGCTGCAGGAGAACCGCATCAAGTGGTATCAAGCGTTGGAAACGTTTTTACAGGAACACATCGGTCCTCAGTAAAGCCCTGAGCAAAAACTAGATACTCCGCCCGGACCCTTCCCAGTAAACGTCTCGCAGCTTACGTTTATACAACTTGCCGGTCTCATGGCGAGGCATTTCTTCCACATAATCTATGCTTTTGGGCGCTTTGTAGCCGGCCAGGTGTTCGCGACAGAACGCAATCAATTCCGCACTCAGCACGTCATCTCCGTGGGCGCCCGGGTGAAGTTGCACCGCCGCTTTCACTTCTTCACCAAACTCTTCATTAGGGATGCCAAACACTGCCACGTCCGCCACCTGAGGATGGGTCGCCAAGACACCTTCAATTTCCGCCGGATAAATATTCACGCCACCGGAAATGATCATGTCGATCTTGCGGTCGCTGAGATACAGGTAGCCGTCTTCGTCAAAGTAACCAACATCTCCGAACGTAAACACACCCGGCTCTAAATGTACCGCGGCCGTCTTTTCCGGTTCGTTGTGATATTCAAAGTCGTTGCCCATGAGATTTTTGACATAAATTTCGCCGGACTCACCCGCCGGCACTTCTAGACCGCCTTCACCCACCACCTTAATTTGCACCATGGCGGAGGGTTTACCCACAGTGCCCGGGCGCTGCAGCCATTCCTCCGCGGTGGCCACGGTGACAATTGAACCCTCGGTGGAACCGTAATACTCGTTCACCACCGGTCCCCACCATTCAATCATGCGGCGTTTTACTTCCGGCGGGCACGGCGCGGCGCCGTGCCACACCACCTGCAACGAGTCGCCGCTGAAGCTGGCTTTGGCGTTCTCGTCCACCTTTAATAAACGCGCAAACTGCGTAGGCACCAGGTGCACATTGGTAACTTTGTGGTCATCTATCACCCGCAGCGACTCCGCCGCATCAAAGCGATGTCGCATCACCACCTGCGAACCCGCCATCAGCGGCAAAAACGAGAACGCCCACTGGGCGGAGTGATAGACCGGCCCGCAGATGTAGGTGCGGCCGTCGGCAGGGATGCTCAGCATGCCGCTGATACCCCCGCTCATGAGTTCCATCACTTCTATCGGCACCACCTCGCCGTAGGCGCTGGAACGCACGCCCTTGGGGCGGCCGGTCGTACCCGAGGTATAGAACATAGGGCCACCCATGACTTGATCTTCCGGCTCGGCAGCACTGGCGGCGGCCAGAAAAGACTCGTACTCAACCAAACCGTCGGCATCGCTGCGAATACCGATGCGCTTCAACGCCTGACCGTCAGCATGGGTGACAGGCAAGGCTACGTCTTCAAATTGCGCTTCGGCAAACAGCAGTTTGCACTGTGCGTCACCCACCACATATTGCAATTCTTCGGTGGTGAAGTGCCAATTCACCGGGACAAAAATGATGCCGCTGTGGGCTGCGGCGGTCATGATTTCGTAGTACTCGCGGCAGTTACCGGCAAACACAGCCATGGTGTCCCCGGCGCTTAAACCGGCGTCACGCAAGGCGTGGACCAGGCGATTGACCCGCTCATCTAATTGACCCCAAGTAGTGCTACCACGCTCATCCACCAAAGCGATCTCATCAGCCCTGTCGGCCTGTTTTGCGGTAAATCGTGCCAATTGCTCAACCTCAATAAGAAAAACGGCTAGTGCTCAAACCACTTTATAACTTAGGATCAGCGGGTTTGTGGGGTTTTTGGGCTAGACGGCGTACCGCCGATGGGGTTGGGCCCCATCAAGGTGCG
>JANQKS010000062.1 GCA_028281005.1 Pseudomonadales bacterium | reverse complement strand
GCACCTTGATGGGGCCCAACCCCACCGGCGGTACGCCGTCTAGCCCAAGAACCCCACAAACCCGCTGATCCTAAGTTATAAAGTGGTTTGAGCACTAGTGTACCCATTCTATGCGCATGTTTGTGTCATAGGATAAGGAGAGGACAACAGGTGAGGACGGCAGGGTGGGACAACGAGACGGGACATTAAGGTGGGGCATTAGAGTGGGACAACAGGAGAGGGTGAGTGCAACTAGCAGATAAGGTGGCGGTGATTACCGGCGGCGCCAGCGGCATGGGGAAAGCCACGGTGCTGCGTTTCTTGGAAGAGGGCGCCAAGGTGGTGGTGGCGGATTTCAACGAACTCACCGGCGAGGCAGTGCTTGCGGAAGTGGCTGATATGGGTTTTGCCGCCCACACACGGTTTATCAAAACTGATGTGGCCAGTGAAGCAGATGTGCAGGCCATGCTGGATTTGGCGGTGGCTGAGTTTGGTGGCCTGGATATTGTTTTTAACAACGCCGGTGTGGGGGGTGCGATTGGTCCTTTAACAGAAACCACTACCGAAGCTTGGGACTACACCATGGATGTGTTGGCCAAAGGTGTGTTTTTGGGCATGAAACATGCGGCGCGCATCATGCAGCCGCAGGGACGCGGCGGCTCGATCATCAACACCGCCTCAATCGCGGGTTTGAGCGGGGACGGCGGGCCGCTGGTGTACTCCGCGGCGAAGGCTGCGGTGATCAGTTTAAGCAAATCCGCTGCGGTAGAGTTGGCTTCAGATCGGATCCGCGTCAACGCCATTTGCCCGGGATTTATTGCCACGCCGCTGGCTGCCAGTGGACAACCTGACAGCAAAACAGAGCAGCGGTTTGCGGCAGCGCAGCCGTGGCCGGAACATGGTCAGGGAAAACACATTGCGGGTGCTGCCTTGTTTCTCGCCAGTGATGATGCACAGTTTGTCACCGGGGAGGCGCTGGTGGTGGATGGCGGCCTGACTGCCGCGGGGCCGGAGCTGTCGAAGAAGTTTCCGCGCACCTCAGCGCGCGATGCTAAGGTGGCCGGTGTCACCAAGGGCAGTACCGGAGAAGCCCCGGACGTTCGGCGCTTAGATTGATTTAGGAGTCTCAGACTCCTAGCCTGCTAAGGCGTTTCGCGTGGACCGGATGCGACGCCGGTCGCGTCGGTTACGCCGTTCCGTTTCCGCATAGGATCGAGCGGGAAGCCCGTGATCCGTATCGCGACGGACTTCGGATCGGCGGTCTTGCAGGTGCCGATAGCGACACCGGCAAGTATCGGGTTGGGTACAACCGCCAAGGGGTAATTGTGGGGCATGGGCAGCTAGGAACTTTTGTCCTGCAAGGCGCTGAGCGGCCGCGCAGCATTCTACTTTGCTGTACACGGTGACAGCGCGGTAAGGGAGGTTGGCACGACTAGCCGCTGCATCTTTTGCACCTCTTGCCCCTTTGGCCCCTTTGGTTCGCTTGGCACCCTTGTTGGTTTTAGCGGCCGCGTTTTTATTGCTTGCTTTGCTAACCTGAAACTTGCCGAAATTTCGCGCAATCCATCCCATGATTAACCCCTTCAATCCTTTGCCTCCGTTCGTTAGCCTAACATAATCAAGCTAGGCGCCTGTCCAATACACACTGGCAACGCACCTCCGTCCGTAGAGGTGGGTAGCTACTCAAGTCTGTAAAGTGTCCTGTTCCCCTAGAATTCCGTTCTTGGTGTTCACTGTCCTTTTGACCGGATCACGCAGAGGTTACGCCGGGGAGGAACAGGACAGACATAGGCTAGAAAACTCCAGCCCGCGGCGCCATAGTGCAAATACACTAACAGCGCCAAGTTTCGCCAATATGTCACATTGCTTACTGCAGGTACAGGGTCGCCAACACCCAGGTAAGCGTGAGCCACATCAAGATGGTCAGCGGCACACCAACTTTGACAAAGTCGCCAAACGTATAGTTGCCGGCGCTCATCACCAGCAAATTGGTTTTATATGCCATCGGCGTCGCGTAACTCATGTTAGCGCCAAACAACACCGCCAGCACAAACGGCTCAGCTGGTAACTGCAGAGCCTGGGCGATGCCGATGGCTATTGGGGTCCCAATCACCGCCGCGGCGTTATTCGACACCACGTTGGTGAGAACGGCCAGCAGCAACATCAGCGCCGAGAGCACCACCACCGGGCCGGAACCCTGGGTGGCAAACAAAAACACATCCGTCATGTACTGCGTCGCGCCGGTCTCCTGGAGCGCCATACCCAGTGCAAGGCTGGCCGCCACCACAAAGTAAACTGAGGGACTGATGGCGCGTATAGCACCACCTAGAGAAAGGCAGCGTGTGATTAACATCACCGCGCACCCGGCGATAGCGGCAATGGCTATCGGCATCATGCCGGTCGCGGCCAACAGGACCACCGCGCTTAGAATGGCCAGCGCTAGGTTGGCTTTGTCGGAACTGGGCAATTCAATACTGCTGTCGAGCACCAGAAATTCCGGCGAACGTTTAAGGCTCAACAGCTGGTCTTTGGCGCCTTGCAGCAGGAGTACATCTCCAGGCTGTAGAATGACCTCGTGGATTTCTTCCTTGGGGCGCCACACTTCTTTACCGGCACGATGCACGGCAATCACCGCGAGTTGGTAGCGGTCTAGAAACCGCGCATAAGCCAGGTTGGCGCGGTCTAAGGACGAACCTTGCACCACGGCCACTTCCGCGAGGGTTTGATTTTGGGCGGATAGGGGGTGCTGTTCGTCCACCTTGGTCTCGCCACTGTACAGCTCTGCGCGTAGCGCTTCTTCAAAGCTCTTCAAGTTCTGTGGTGTGTCTCGCACCCGCAAGCGGTCACCAGTGCGCAGCATGACGTCCGGCAACGGCATGACGATACTGTCACCGCGCCGGACCCGTACCACGCGCATGTCCCCCCCGGTTAGCGCAATGGCCTCGCCCAGCGTTTTGCCGACAGCCAAGGAGGTTTCCGGCAGCAGCAAACGTGCGTCGAACAAGCGCGGTGACGTATCAGCCAGCTCGCTGGCGCGTTCCGGCAGCAGGCGCGGTGCCACCAGCCACAGGTACAAAATGCCAACACTGGCGGCGATGGAGGCCGGCAATACAAAATGGAACAGGGAAAACTTCTGCATGCCGAGTTCGGCCGCAACATTAACTACCAACAAGTTGGTTGACGTGCCAATGGTAGTCGCCATGCCGCCCACCAGCGTGGCAAACCCCATCGGCATTAGTACCCGCGCCGGCGAAGAGTTGTTACGCAGGCAGACGCTGATGAGGATAGGTAACAGCAGCACAACAATTGGCGTGTTGTTGACAAAGGCAGATAAAAACGCCCCAACCACCAAGGTGATCAGTAGCGATAGGAACGGCGCCTTGCCCCAAAGGCTACCCAACAGGCGGCCCACGGGTTCTAACGCGCCGGTGCGCACTAACCCTTGGCCCAACACCATTAACGCACAGACGGCGATGAGCGCTTCGTTGGCGAAGCCGAGGAATAGATCGATAGGGTCAAAATCCGCATAGGGGAACACTGCAAAACCGACGACAAGAATCACCAGCAGCGATAACGATGTGATTTCCAGCATCCACTTTTCTTTGGCGAACGCATAGAGCGCCAATACCGTGAGCAGCAACGTCGCACAGGCGTGCAGATTCGGCAGGTCGGGAAATTCACTCATTGCCGTTGTCGAAGCGCGCGATGATGTCTTTTAAGGCTGCTACCTGGTGTTCGCGCCAGCGGATCTCCGCGGCATTTGTTTCTGCGTTGTCGGCGCGCAAACTTTTTATCTCCTGCTGCAAGGTGTCGCACTGTTCACGAAATCCCTCGATGCGCGCAGCAAGCTCAGCCTTGTCGAACATCAGGCGTTCCGCTTTGCCGGTGTCGGTGTCCACCTCAGGCTTAAGCTCACGCTGCGGGATGACGGGTACGTCTGCCGGTATAGGGCGTTGGTTCATGACGTTGGGGGTCATGATTTCGATACCGGCGCGATGCAGAGTGTCCAACATATTGGCTTTAAGATCGCTGCGCATGCTGACAATGTTTTTGGTGTCCTCAAGAAACCCGGTGATCCGATAACGTACGGCAAAGTCGCCAATCTCGAGGATTTGTACAAAAGGTTCTTGTAATCCGGCGGTCTGCGCGGCTTCCAGCAGCAGTTCACGCACCCTGCGCCGGTGGGTATCAAAGCCGATCGAAATCTCTGCGGAGATTAAAGTGCCGCTGGCGTCCACGACTTTGACCGGGTTGCTGATCACAAACATGTTGGGCAACGCGACAGTATCGCGATCTTCACTTTGAATCTCCGTGTGCAGCAAAGCTTTAGCTGTGACACGACCAAAGTGGTTTTCGACGCGGATAAAGTCGCCGGTGTGGAAGCTGCCCATGGCTTTTAGCATGAGCCCGGCCATGGCGTTGCTGACAAAACTGGTGGAAGACAAGGCGATGATGGCGGTGAGCACTAGCCCAAACAAAGTCAGCAATTGTTGTTGGGTGCTGTCGTCAAAAGGCAGAACAATCACGAGGATAATTTGCGACACCACAAACAAACCCACATAGGCAAGCTGGCGGTACAAGCGATTGTTGGGTTGGTCGGTGAAGGTTTTGCCCAGCAGCCAGTAGATAAACGCCAGGCACAGCAGCGTGACCGTCAGCGGTACGGCCCACTGTGTCAAAACTGCTGGGAAAGCCTCCATAAACCGCATTGTACTTGGCATCAACAATGCCTATAAGGGCTACAAATCACGATTGCGCTTGTGATAGAGTCCCGCGCCATGAATCCACAAAGCATGGTCACTACCAACACTACGACCAGCACCCTCACTCCGAGGGAGCTTAGGGCGTCGTTTGGGTAGCAGAACCATACTGCATCAACAAAAACCCCGGATGGCCCCGCCTCCGGGGTTTTTTCGTTTTAGGAAAGAAAAAAGGAAAAAGGAACAAGGAAAAAATGGCCAGTTTGGAACACATGGGCGAAGTAGAAGAACACGATGAGCTGTATAAGGTGCGTCACAGCCTCGCACACGTCCTGGCGCAGGCAGTGCTGGAAATGCGTCCCGGCAGCACTTTAGGTTTTGGTCCGCCCATTGCGGACGGTTTTTACTACGACTTTATTCTGTCGGCGCCGATCACCGAGGAGGATTTCCCGGAGTTGGAACGGCGCATGAAGAAGATTCTCAAAAAAGGCCAACGCTTTGACCGGGAAGAGCTGAGTGCCGCGGACGCGTTAGCGCGCATCGACGAGATGGGAGAGCCTTACAAGCGTGAATATGCGTCTGAGCTCATCGAAAAACACGGCTTAGCGCATTTAACCTTTTACCGTAATGGCGCGTTTGTAGACATGTGTGAAGGTCCCCATGTTCACACCACCAAGGACATTCCCCGCGATGCGTTCAAAATTCGCAGCGTGGCTGGGGCGTATTGGCGGGGTAACTCCGACAACGTCATGATGACACGTATTTATGCGTGGGCATTTTTAGACCAAGCGTCGCTTGATGCCCATGTGCAGGCGTTCGCCGCAGCGCAAGCGCGCAACCACAAGAAACTTGGCCGCGAATTGGGTATCTATGCCATCGACAACGACATCGGCAAGGGTTTACCGCTGTGGTTACCCAACGGCACCGTCATTCGAGACGAGTTGGAGAAGCTGGCGTGTGAGCTTGAATTTAAGGCGGGTTATCAACGCGTGGCAACGCCACATCTGGCGAAAGAGGCGCTTTACCACACCTCCGGCCATTTACCCTATTACGCAGAAGATATGTTCCCCTCGATGGAAGTGTTGGAACAAGCGGAAGCACCCGCGTCTGAAGGTCAAGGCGCTGTGGAGTTCCCAAGCGAGCCACGACGTGTCAAAGAAGCCTACCGCCTACGCCCCATGAACTGCCCCCACCATCACAAGGTGTTTGCTGCCGAGCCGCGCAGTTACCGCGATTTACCGTTTCGCTTGGCCGAGTACGGGCAGGTTTATCGCTTTGAAGACTCCGGCGCGGTGGGCGGATTGGTGCGGGTGCGGGGTATGGCCATGAATGATGCGCACATCTATTGCACCAAGGAACAAATCAAAGACGAATTCAAAGCGGTGATCGAAATGTCGCAAGCAGCGTATGCTGTCTTGGGTTTGCATGACTTCAAAATCCGCTTATCCCGTTGGGACCCTGAAGATCCTAAAGGCAAAGAAAAGTACGTCGACGATCCGGTAGCCTGGGCCGAAAGTGAAGCCATCCTGGCGCAAGTGCTGGATGAGATGGATATGCCCTATACGGAAGGGGTCGGCGAAGCGGCGTTTTATGGGCCGAAGTTGGATTTCCAGTTTCACACGGTCACGGGACGTGAAGAAACCGTTTCAACGGTGCAGTTGGATTTTGCCGTACCCGCGCGCATGGGGCTCAAGTACGTAGGTGCAGACGGTGAAGAGCATACCCCTTATTGTATTCACCGTGCGCCGTTCAGCACCCACGAGCGTTTTGTGGCTTTTCTGATTGAACATTTTGCCGGTGCGTTTCCAACCTGGATGGCGCCGCTGCAGGTACAAGTGCTCACCGTTGGAGAACAGTTTGACGGCTATGCCCGTGACATCGTGACACGGCTACGTGGTCGTATGGTGCGTGGTGAGTTAGCGCCTTCGGACGATACGCTGCCGAAAAAAATTCGCGCGGCGACGATGAAGAAGATTCCCAACTTGTTGATTGTGGGTGAGCGTGAAGTGGCGGAGGGTACCGTGACCTTGCGCCGCTATGGCCACAAACAGCAGCATACGATGAGCGTGGATGTTTTTGAGGCGGCGCTGTTGACCTCTATCAACGAACGCCGCTTAGAATTTGCGTTACCCGAACAAGCCGTTTAGCTGCCGCAGGACTTAGCCGTCCGTGTTGGTTGCGTCAGCGGTGGGTTGCGGTAATTGGACGCGAGCGTCCACCGAGGCGGTTTCGGTCGGCAAGTTTTCCAGCTGGGCAATTTGCATGGACAAACCCATGAGGTCTAACAGTACCCGGCCGGCTTCCTCGAGCAGGGCATCGTCTTCCACCGCTTCGATGGTTTCGATGGCGTCTGACTCATCGTTTGTGTTGGCTTCGGCCATTTTGCTGGTGTTGTCAGTCTCTTCACCGGAAGCATCCTCTGCTGCATCTGTCTCTGCAGACGCGGTGCTTTGCTCGGACGCTTCGTCTTCAGCTTCCAGTAATTCGTCGAGGTGGTCGAGAGAATCCGCCAACGGTTTGCCTTTGGCAGCGCGCAAAGAGTTTTCAAGGTCCAAGCGCCATTGGTCGTCTTCAGCTTTTTCGGTGCGCCGGGTTTGCTCGTTTAAAGACAAATGTGTGCGTTGCGAAGCTTCTTTGCTTTTTGCAGAGATGGCGCGGTAATAGTTGAAGTCCACATTGTCTTCAACACGATGCTCGTGGCGACGCTGCAGCTCCGGCAGCAGTGCTTGGATGCTCTCAGAGTGGTCGTAGATGGCAGGTTGGATGGTGTCACCTACCATGGCGTCATCTAAGGAGCTTTCGCCAATCTGCTCGGCATCAAACATGGCCGGGAATGAGACGTCCGGCAGTACGCCGTGATGCTGTGTGCTTTGGCCGGAGACCCGATAAAACTTGGCCGCGGTAATTTTAAGCTGACCGCGGTTGAGCGGAATCAGCGTTTGCACCGTGCCTTTGCCGAAGGTCTGGCTGCCGATGATCACGCCGCGGCCGTAGTCTTGGATGGCGCCCGCAAAAATTTCAGATGCTGAGGCGGATAAGCGATTGACCATGACCGCCAGCGGACCTTCCCACGCCACCATGTCGTCCGTATCGGCGTAGACATTGGCTCGGCGCCGGGTGCCTTTCACTTGCACCGTGGGACCAGATTCAATAAACAGGCCGGTCATGGTGTCGGCTTCCTGCAGAGAGCCGCCGCCGTTGCTACGCAGATCGATGATCAAACCATCAATGCCATCTTCTTTCAGCGCGGTAATTAAGCGCTGCACGTCGCGCGTGGTGCTGCGTGCACTGGGATCATTTTGCTGGCTGGCGCGAAAATCCATGTAAAAAGTGGGTACATCGATTACACCGATGCGGTATTCCTGGCCCTCTTGATTGAGGGTCAAAAGTTTGGCCTGGGCGGCTTGTTCTTCTAGCTGCACTTTGTTGCGGACGATGGAAATCACGTTGCTGATTTCGTCTTCACTCTTTGCGGGGATAACTTCCAGTCGTACGGTGGAGCCTTTGGGTCCGCGAATTAATTCCACTACATCGTCCAGGCGCCAACCGACCACGTCGATTAAGGGGCCTTTCTCACCTTGGCCAACGCTGATGATACGGTCGGCCACTTCCAAGTCGCCGGACTTGTCAGCCGGGCCAGCGGGCACGAGACGCACCACGGAAGTGTGGTCGTCTTCACTTTTCAAAACCGCGCCAATCCCTTCCAATGACAACGACATGTTGATGTTGAAGTTCTGCGATGTCCGCGGCGAAAAGTATTGGGTATGTGGGTCATAGGTGGTGGCAAACGCATTCATGTACAGCTGGAAGGCGTCTTCGCTTTTTGTCTGAAGTGCCTGCTTTAAGCGATTTTTGTAACGCTTGCTTAAGGTCTCTGCAATTTTATCCAGCTCTTTGTCACCCAGTTTTTGTGACAACACCGCAGCTTTCAGGCGCTTGCGCCATAACTCATTCTGTTCTGTTTGAGAGGTGGGCCAGGGTGAGTTTTCCCGGTCGATTTCGATGTCTTCATCCACGGTGAAATCGATATGGTTTAAACCTTTGTCAATCTCCGCAATCAAGTACTGCAGCCGGTCGACAACATGCTCCTGGTAGCGGTTAAAAATGGTGAAGGCGGGTTCTAAATCGCCACGTTTTAGGGCGTCGTCCAGCTGATAGCGGTACTGTTCAAATTCTTCGATGTCAGCGGCCATGAAATAAGCGCGCCCGCCATCCAAGGTATCGAGGTATTTGTCGAACACTTCGCTGGAAATGCCATCATCCAGTGTCTTACGCACAAAGTGGTTGTGGCGTAACTGCTCCACTACCGTGAGGCTGGTGCGGGGGTGTACGTCTAGAGGTTCGAGGACGGGTGCTGCTATGGGTTCCAGCGGTTCAGAGGGGGCCACGGCGGTGCTGGTGGGTGGGCTAGGTTCCGCGGCGGTTGCTGCGCCCGGCTCGGCTATGCCGGGTGTGGTCAACGTAAACGTCAGCAAACCAGCGGCCAGCATTAAATAGGCTCTTGTACTTTGTATAAACGGCCTGTTCATGTCTTATCGATACCTCTTCAACGACACAAATTCCCCGCTATTTGTATGCCCGTCTGTTACCATGCATACCTTACTAGCACGGTGAACGCGCATTTGCGCCTCACACGTATATATGACTGGTTGGAATCCGTGTCAGTTCCCTAGCAGTGTGCTTAAGGAGACCCCCAGTAACTCTCCTAAGCAGATTACCAAAGCCATGGTATGGCACTGTGTGGAGAATGTAACCCGGTAGTAATGGCCACCGCAACCGATGCTTCAACACTATTTGAAGCCCACTATCAGACGACGTTAAGGATCTGTGAATTGAAAAATAACGCTCTTTCGCTTGCTGCAGCCGGCGTTTGCTTAACACTTGTCTTGGCGGGCTGCGACCAGTCTGCCCAGGCCCAAAACGAAGACCCCGCAGCGGGGGCTAAGGTAGTCGTGGAATTGGATACAGAGATAAAAGAAGCAAGCTACTTACTGGGTTATCAACGTGCGCAAGGTTTGGCGCAACAAACCTCCGGTGCCTTGGATATGCAAGCCTTTGTGCAGGGTGTGTCCGATTATGTAGCCGGGGCGGACAGCGTGGTTGCCGCCGGTGATCAAGGCCGCTTGATGCAAGCTTTGCAAAATGCCATCAATGCTAAGGCCGCCGAAGCCAGTGAGGGGATACGCCGCGACGGTGACGAATTCCGCGCCGAGTATGCACAAAAAGCAGGGGTCGTTGCGCTCCCTTCGGGCTTGCTCTACGAAGTGTTGACTGAAGGCTCCGGTCCGAAACCGAAAGCCACCGATACCGTCAGCACCCACTACCATGGCACCTTGGTGGACGGCACTGTGTTCGACAGTTCGGTCGATCGCGGCCAACCCGCCAGTTTTCCCGTTAACGGTGTGATTTCCGGTTGGACGGAAGCATTGCAGTTGATGGCAGTAGGCTCAAAGTGGCGCTTAGTCATACCGCCGGAACTGGCCTACGGGGACCGCGGCGCTGGGGCAGACATTAAACCGGGCGCAACTTTAGTCTTTGAAGTGGAGTTACTGGAGATTAAGTAACACGCTGTCACGCTCTAGAGGAGGGCGCTCTCAGGGGTCGTCCTCCACCTCTATGCCCAATGGTTCTAACAACAAACTCAGCTGGCTGAAGTAGATTTTTGTGCCGGTCAGGTCGATCTCGCGCGGATTAATATTGTTAAAGGTTGCGCCGCGCAAATCCGCGCCCCGTAAAGTGAGGCCGGTGGCATGGAGGTTATGCAACTCACTGCCGCTTAAGTCAGCTTCACTGAGATCACAGTAATCCAAACAGGCTTCGATTAAGCGGCAGCCGCATAACGTGCAGCCTTGCAGATAAGTATTCGCCAGGTTACCGAAAGAAAAGTTGCAATCGCGCATGGTGAAGGCGTTCAGCTCGTTGCTGTTGCCAAACGGCATGCGGAAATCCGCCTTGGACAGGTCAGCGCCCTGTAATTGGCAATTCTCAAAGGTCAGCTCGTAACCTTTGGCGCGCACAAAATCCACCACGGTGAGATTGCAACGGCTAAACAACACTTCGCGCAGCTCGGCCTGGCTAAAATCGGCGGGTTGCTCAGATTGCTCATCGTTGAACTGACAATGTTCAAACTCACTGCGGGATAAGTCTGCGGCACGAAAACTTGTCCCGGCAAAGCGGCAATTGGTAAACACACAATCATTCAGCTCCGCGCCGGATAAATCAGCGCCACTGAAGTCGAGCTGGTCGTAGGTTTCGCCGCTCACTGGTTGTGCAGGTGTAGTCATGAATCTTCTATACCACAAAACCACAAAGCCGGGCGGCTTGTGGGATACTAGCCGCTTGGGGGGTCAGTGACGCAAACAGCCGCAACTTCTATTTGGCGGATTCCACAATTCCGAGCCTATCTTGGCGGGACGGCGCTGTCCGGCATGGGATTGTCCATGCAGCAGTTGCTGCTGAACTGGATGCTCATCGGCATTTTATTGCTGCCGGCGAATCAGGTGGGCTTAATCCAGGCCCTCATTGGTGTGCCGGGTGTGGTGCTGATCCTACTCGGCGGCGCCAGAGCGGATCGTACGGATCCGCGTAACTTTTTAATCACCCTGTATCTCATCGCGCCCGTCTTTCCCTTGTTTCTTGTGCTGATGGAATACACCCAGCAGTTTGCTGTGTGGAGTGTTGTGGTGTGGGGTTTAGGGATTAGTTTTGTGCAGGCCTATTCGTCGCCGGCACAACAAGCCATTTTGAACCGGGTCAGCGGCAGCCAAGTACAACAGGGGGTCACTGCAGCCACGATCTCCGGCTTTGTGGTGCAAGTGATCGCCTTGGGTCTGGCCGGGCAAATGGACCGCATCGGCATCGCGCCGGTGCTGCTGGCGCAAGGGCTTGCCATCGGCTTGGCCGGTTGGGCGATGACACGCGTGCATAAAGTTGCGCCGTTACCCAGCCAGGGGCCAAGCAGCGCCGTGGCCGGCATCATGGAAGGCTTACGCGCGACTTATCGCAGCAAGGTGATCTTCAACGTGTTGGTGATCAACTTTGCGTCTTCCATTTTTAACGCCGGTTCCTTTATGACGGTATTCCCCTTTGTGGTGAAACGCGTCTATGACGGCGATGCGTTCATACTGTCAGCGTTGATGGCGGTGTTTTTTGCCGGTGCTGCAGTGTCGAATGTGGTGTTGTTGCGTTTTATGCCGCTGGTGCGTCCCGGGCGCGTGTTTCTTCTCATGCAGCTGACGCGCATTGTGGTGCTGCTGATGATTTATGTGCGCGGCGATTGGTGGCTGCTGATCCTCGGTACCTTTGGTTGGGGTTTAAACATGGGGATTACCAGCAATCTGGCGCGAACCATCGTGCAAGAGTCTGCCCAGCCGGAGTTTCGCGGCCGGATCTTGTCGGTGTTTACCATCGGCTTAGTCGGCAGTGCCCCTATTGGCGCGGTGGTATTAGGCTGGCTAATTGAAACTGTTGGGACGCTCAACGCCCTGTGGCCAGCCATGGTGCTGTCTGCCCTATTGTGTGCTTACGGCGCCTGGTTTACGGAGGTGTGGCGTTACCGGAGCCAACCACCGGCGGCAGATGCTCCACCCTAGCCGCGATGTCAGGGCAATGCGGTAGAGGTGCTAATGCATCGCTGTACCAAAAACTGGCCGCTGACCAGTCGTCCTGACGTTCAAACAAGTTTTCTTTGTAAGCCTGTAAATTCGGGGATTCACCGGCGTGCCCAATTTGCTGCATGGTGATACGTGCCTGGGTTTGCCAATAGATCGGATCGTGCAGGTGCCAACGGTACATAGAGACCGCTCCGGTATGGCTGCCGCTGGGGTTGTCCACGCGATTTGCGCCCAAGTACAGAAACGGTGTTTGTTGAATGCCCCAAGACAAACCCACGTAGTCTTCTGAGCCAGTGCCGACGATGGTAGGTAAAACATCGTCGTCATCGAGATAAAATTTGATCTCGCCTTCACCCCACCAATCGTCGGCCAACGGCCGGATGCCAATCACGGTACCTAGGAAACGTCCGCTCCCCGCGCGGCTGGGCAGCAGCTCAAAATCTTCACCCAGCTGGGTGGGGTTGGCGCGCGAAAAGACCCCGTGCAGGCGCCCGACGTTGTGTGGGTGTGCATCCTCCAAGGTGTAATCGATTTGATAAAACAAGGTCATGGGTTTGGCGGTTTGATTGTGCAACTCGATACGCGCGCGCTGTAGAAAAGGCATCGGTATAAAACTGTTCATGCCGTAGCGCTCACCCACGCTGTGTAAAGCGGTTTGAAACGACGCTGTGGAGCCGTGGGCAAAGCCAAAAAATTCGCCCAGTGGTAGTTCCAAAGAGGGGAAGTCCGCACCTTCCCAGAAGATTCTGATCAGCACACCACGCAGTAGGGTGCGCGTGGGTAACGTTGTCATCCAAATATGGCGGAGGGTGCCTGGTCCTTGGATGTCTGCCAAACAAACCTCCTCACCGGCGGCCACCACCCTTGCCGGATCACCTTTGCGGCCCGGGCCTAGGGGGCTTGCGGCTTGTCCTCCGGCACCGCTGGCGCCGGTGGGATTTTCAAAACAAATGGAACGTGAACGCAATCCGGGATTGGCTTGATATAGGCTGTCGATGAGAAACATGGTATGTACCGTTGGCGAAGTAGTTTTAAGGATACACGGTGAGCCAAGATCAGAACCACAACCGGCGTGAATACGCACATGGCGCCCTGCGCCGCGGCGATCTTGCCGCAGATCCACTGGACCAGTTTAAGGCATGGTTAGATGCGGCGCTTGAGGCGCAGCTTACGGACGCCACCGCGATGGCGCTGGCAACGGCAGACCCGCAGGGCATGCCTTCCAATCGCATTGTTTTGCTTAAAGGCTACTCCGACCGCGGCTTCACCTGGTTTACTGACTACCGCAGCCTTAAAGGCGCGGACCTTGCGGCTAATCCCCAGGCAGCATTGCTGTTCTACTGGCGAGAGTTCGAACGTCAGGTGCGGATCAGCGGCACGGTAGAGAAGATATCTCGTGCTGAATCCGCCGACTACTTTGCGTCGCGTCCGCCGGACAGTCAGCTGGCGGCCGCGGCGAGTCACCAATCTGCCGCGGTGGCTGATCGGCCAACCCTGGAACAAGCGGTGGCTAAATTGTCTGCGCAATATCCGGATGGTGTCGTGCCGGCCCCGCAGCAGTGGGGCGGTTATTGCCTGTCACCTACGCGCTTCGAATTCTGGCAGGGGCGAGAGGGGCGTTTGCATGACCGATTCTGTTACGTTGCCCAAGACGCCGGCTGGCTGATAGAACGTCTGCAGCCGTAACCGGGGCTCGCCTCAATCAGATTTGGGACACAGCGTAGCGATCTTGTTGCCCACTAAGGCAAAACAGAACGCCTCGCCGCAGCTGTCGGCCAATTGTTCCACACTGGCGACATCCATGTTGTCTTTTTCCATGAGTTCCCCTACTAGCGTGGAGCTGGACGGACGTACCCGATAACACGGCGGGTAGCTGTAAAGGCTGGGGTAGCGCGTCGTCATCTCATCATAAGCAAGCTGGATGGATTCCTTTGCCTCGATGGCTTCTTCGTCGTTGCTGCGTAGCAGGCCCAGTAAAGTGTCTGAGCGATACCAATACATGCGCAGGGTGCCGTTGTCGCGTTTGAGCAAGGCGGTTTCATCCAGTGGGTTGCCGGCTTGGTCGCGGCTGCTGAAGGTGATTTCCACAAACTCACCGCAGACCCCCGCGAAACAATCCATGGGTTTAAGCGAGGTGACTTCACGGCTGTCGGCTGCGACACGGCTGGCGTGCTCCAACATTTCCGCACAGCTGATTTCAGGGTGTTTTAACGTCCCCAGACCGTGGCACAAGCTATCGTCGCGGACACCGGCGCTGGCTTGGGCAAACCATTCGCCAACAAAACTTAAGCTTTGTTGTTCAAGTTTGACCTGCTGGTCTTCGCAGGCAGCGGCCAAAAAGCACAAAGCCACCGCAAGGGTGGCTTTGATTTGGGCTCCATATGCTCGATATGCCCCATAGAAGCCTCTATTTAAGCGAACAGGTGTGTTAAACACGCTCGATGATGATCGCCGGCGCCATGCCGCCGCCGGTACACATGGTGATGAGACCGGTGTTGAGGTCGCGCCGTTCGAGTTCATCCAACACGGTGCCGATCAAGATGGAGCCCGTCGCGGCGATCGGGTGACCAAGCGCCATGGCGCCGCCGTTGACGTTGACCTTTTCCGGATCCAGTTCCAGATCGCGGATGAACTTGGCCGCCACGACGGAAAACGCTTCGTTCACTTCAAACAGATCGATGTCGTCCGTGGTCATGCCGGCACGGGCGAGGACCTTCTGTGCGGCAGGTACCGGCTCGTTCAACATCAAGGTCGGGTCGCCGCCCACGGTGGCCATCGCGCGAATACGTGCGCGCGGCTTCCAGCCGACTTTGTCTGCATACTCTTTGTTGGAGAGGATCAGCGCGGCTGCGCCATCGACCACGCCGGAGCTGTTACCGGCATGATGCACGTGGTTGATCTTCAAGTCCGGATACTTACGTTTGACCAACTGATCGAAAGTTTCGCCCGTGTTGTCGATGGGTAGATCCATAAACTGATCAAACACAGTCTTAAGCTCCGCCAACGACTCCATGGTCGTACCCGGGCGGGGAAATTCTTCACGGTCCAGCGCGACGGTGCCGTCGTCGTTGGTGATCGGAATGAGGCTCTTGTCGAAGTGGCCATTGTCGATCGCCAGCTTGGCGCGTCGTTGGCTCTCGACGGCCAGCGCATCCACGTCTTCACGGCTGAATCCCTCCAAGGTGGCGATCATGTCTGCGCAGATGCCTTGATGCGGTTGCGGGTGGCGTTCACGCAGGTGCAAGTTGCCGCCGTCTACCGTGCGGTTGTTGTCGCGGTTACCCAAGGTGGCGGTGTAAGACATCATTTCCACGCCGCCAGCCACGCACAAATCGTCCATGCCGCTCATGACGTTGGCAGCGGCCAAGTTGACTGAAGTAATACCCGAACCGCAGAAACGGTCGAGGGTGACGGCGCTGGCTTTTTCGTCCCAACCGGCATCTAATGCCGCCATGCGACCAATGCAGGAACCTTGGTGTTCTACCTGGGAGGAGCAGCCGACGACCACATCATCAATGTCTGCGGTGTTTAGGTCATTGCGCTCGGCGATGCCTTCAAATACTTTGGCCAGCAGGCGGCTGGGATGAAATTCGGATAGCGCACCCTTGCCGGCTTTGCCGATACCGCGGGGCGAGCGGGCTGCGTCGATGATGTATGCATCTGCCATGGTTTGTCCCTCTAATTGAAATTTATTGGCTATGTCAGTTTTAGCGAGCGGGCATTCTAGCGAAAAAAGACAGCGCTATCTGCCTTTGAAATCTGGTGCACGTTTCTCCAAGAACGACGCCATACCTTCTTTAAAGTCGTCAGATTGAAACAAAGGCAGCAGCTGCAAAAACACGTGATGGACGTGGTCGTTAAAGTTTTCGTTCATCCCCATGCGCATCATACGTTTGGAGGCCTGGACCGCTAACGGGGCGTTTTTAGCAATAGCCTTACCCATCTCGATGGTCTCCGCCAACACTTCGTTGTTGTTGACTACCCTTGAGACCAGGCCCATTTCTTCACACTCGGCGGCAGTTAAGGTTTTGCCGGTAAAGATAATTTCTGATGCCTTAGACCAGCCAATCAGTCGCGGCAGAATCCAGGTGCCGCCAGATTCTGGCACCACGCCGCGCGCGGTAAACGCCGCTGCCAGCTTGGCGGTGTCGGCCATGATGCGAATGTCGCAACCCAACGCCAGATCCATACCGTAACCGGCAGCGGAGCCATTAATCGCGGCAATGGTGGGGGTGTCCAGGTTGTGTAACACGGTGGGTGGCGTGTTGCGCAGGTCTAGATTAGCGGGCTGTCGATTGCCTTCGCTCAGATTGTTGGTGATGTCGCTGCCGCGCAAATCCAGCCCGGCGCAGAAAAACTTGCCGCTGCCGGTGATCACAATGGCGCGCACATCCACATCGGCATCGGCTTGCAGCAGCATCTCTGTGAGGCTGTCCAGCATCTCGCTGGAGATGGTGTTCTGCTGTTCCGGGCGGTTAAAAGTGATGGTGGCGACATGGTCGGTGACGTCGTACAACACTGCATCGTCAGACATGATTAATCCTTATATTGAGGAGGGGTTATAGAGTGGGTTGGGTCCAAATCTCACGGTGTTTCCAGGGCCAAGACCGCAGCGAGCACGGCCGAGTCACGACGGGCGGTCCGGCATCTTTTCTTCGCTCACGGCGTATCCGGCCTCCTTGGGAATGCACAAAAAGGTAGATCCGTCGCGTTGCTCCATCCACGGTAGGACCGGCACGATGTCACGTGCCTGCGCGTCGGCAATGGCTTGTTCCGGAGTGGCCGACTCCGCCAGCATCTCAATGTTGCGCAGCGTGGGGAAAATCACGGTTTTGGTTCCGGCGATGGCTTCAGCCACCGCATCTGCCGGTTTGATCCACACGGAGTCAACGGATTCGTAACCGTCGTGCAGCGCCACATGATCTGCCGGCGCCATGGCCAGGTAGAAATGGGTATCAAACCGTTTAGGCATCATTTCTGGGGTGATCCAGTGGGCAAAATGCACCAAGGTGTCGCACGCCAACACCAATTGTTCGTCGCGTAAGAAATCCAGCAATGCCACGGCGCCGCTGTTCAGGGGCTCGCGATAGTGTTCCAGCTTGACCAGGCGTGCGCCGGAGACCAGGTCTTGGCTGCCTTGCGCACGGGCCGCTTGTTCCCGAGCCAGGAGCACACCGCACTCTTCAAATGCCTCGCGGATGGCGCTGACCTGGATGGCGCGCGTGGCGGCGTCGGTAGGTGCGCCGTCGATATAAGGGAGGAGGGCGTCATCAAAGTCCTGTGGGTCGGCTTTGCCCCCAGGAAACACCAAGGCACCCGAAGCAAAATCTATTTGATGGTGGCGCACCACCATAAACACTTCCATTCCATCCGCGCCCGGGCGTAAAAGCAATATGGTAGCGGCGGGCACTGCCGGAGCAGGCCCTGGATTTTGTTCGCCCATGTTTCTCTCTATTTTGGCTCTGTTGGCTCTGCTGGTCGCTGCTAGCGTTCGGCCACTTCTTTCAGGAAGACATCCATGGTGGCTAGCTTTTGTTCTTTGTTACCCATGGTGAAGTCGGGCACGATGAGTTCGTCTACACCGGCGTATTCGTACTCGGTAACGATATCACGCACCTCGGCAGGCGTACCGATGATGGCAGGTTGCTGCAAGTCCGTATTGCGCATCTGTTCTAAGAAAGCGTTGTCTTCGCTCATAAACAGCAGCGCCACCGCGCTGCGCTGTATTGCTTTTGGATTCCGGCCGATGTCACTGCAGTGGCCGTCAAGAATCTCCATCTTCTGCCGCAGAATCGCGGGATCACCCCATACATTCCATTCGTCTGCGTGTTTGGCGGTGATCTTCAGCGTGACCTTTTCTCCACCGCCACCAATCAACAACGGCAGCGGGTGTTGCACTGGCTTCGGCTCAAGGGATGCGTTGTCTAACTGATAAAACTGGCCTGCAAAATTGGCGTGTTGGTCGTGAAACAGCGCCTTGATCACTTGGCAGGCTTCATCGAGACGGGCCAAACGTTCGGCAACGGTATAAAACTCAAGGCCATACTGCTGGTGCTCGTTCTGCTGCCAGCCGCTGCCCAGACCCAACACCACGCGGCCGTCGGTAATGTGATCCAAGGTAGCGGCCATTTTGGCGAGTACCGCCGGGTGGCGGTAAGTGTTCCCGGTCACCAAGGTACCCAGACGTAGTTTTTCCGTACGCGCACCGAGGGCCGCCAGTGTGGTCCATGCCTCGGGCCAGGGTGCGGAGGTGTCTTCCGCATTGGGCATAAAATGATCGGCGTACCACACCCCATCCCAGCCCGTTTGTTCAGCGTGACTGGTGAGTTCCAACACATCTGTGAATGATTGGCTTGGATTTGGCCAAAAGCTGAAGCGCATAGTTCCCCCTCTTGCTGTGTGAAAAGTTGCTGTGCAAAGATGCTTTGCAAACACACCTGTTAACCGGTGTTTTTTGCTGCTTTATGAGATGTTCGCTTATGTCTCGGCGTATGGCAAACTCCAAACATGGGGGAGTTAAGCACGCAAAGACTGCGGCTAGTGCCGCTTGCCGCGGGCCACGTCAACGTGATGCATGAGCTCAGCGTGGATCCGGAAGTGCGACGTTACCTGTTTGAAGGCAACATTATTCCGGTGCAGCAAGTTGAACAGATGATTGCCGATAGCCAGCAGTGTTTTGATCAGCACGGCATTGGCTTTTATGCCATGTATTTAGATGATGACAGCCATCCACAGGACGGCGCCTTTGTCGGTTTCTGCGGCTTCCGTCTATTTGAAGGCGATGGCGAAATGGAGCTGCTACTGGGGATGCAGCCCCGGTTTTGGGGGCACGGCTACGGCCAAGAAGGCGCCCGCGAAGTGATGCGCAGAGGCTTCGACGATTGCGGGTTTGCGCGTATCGTGGCGGCCACAGACACGCCGAATCAACGTTCAGTGCAAGTCCTGCAACGGCTGGGCATGTCCTTTAAAGAGCGTCGGCAGTGGCATGGGTTGGACACCATGTTCTACGAGCTGACGTTGGAGGAATACCGTCAATTGCCATGAGAGTAGGGGTTCTGCGCGCATCCTTTTATCTACATGGCTGCCAATCACTTAAGGAAAAGCGCCAACGCCTGGGTCGCTTGCGAGACAAGTTCGGTAAACAAACCGGCGTCGCGGTGTGCGAATCGGGCTACCCGGACGACCACAAACGCGGTGAGTGGAGTTTTGTGGCGGCGGCTTCATCCGGCAAAGTAGTGCAGCAGATTTTGAGTGAGGTGGAAACTTACGTTTCCACCGCAATAGATGCAGAATTACTCGACCTAGAAAGAGAGTGGTTGGTCTAGTGTCCGTTCTGGTGTCCGTCGCAATTGCCTTTGTCGTGTTCCTCTATGTGCGCATGAACCGGCAAGCCCGTCAAAACTGGCTGCAAAAGTTGGATTTGCCCGGGCGGTGGCAGGCTGACCGCAATGAAGGGCAGGAAGGGAAGGAAGGGAAGGAAGGGCAGGCGCCGCTTGAACTGACGCTCAACGGTGCCCTGGATCGGGGCAACTTTGCGCTGCAGCAAGGTGACACCGTACGCCGCGGAACCTGGCGCTTAAGCGGCCATACCTTGATTCTTTACAGTGAGCAGGCCGAGCAGAGTTTCGATCTACATCTGTTTAAACCCGGCAACATCGGGCTGGAGGAGTCGGAAGGTGTCCGCCACGTGCTACACAAAGCAGCGGACAATGTTGTACCGCTGCGCGATACGTCCAGCTAGCGTGTAGCGGAGTTAGTCGTGTTTTGAATCCCGCCGATCGGGCTGCTCCGGATTACGCCGTGGTAACGGATCATCGGCCACCCGGTCTTCATTCCGGCGGTCTTCACCCGTCTGGCGGCGGTCTTTTTCCCCTTTGCGTCTCTCAGGACCTGGATAAGCTGACATATCAGGCGTTTGCGTTCACTTTGAGTGCGTCGAACGAACTGCAAATTTTAACATATTTGAGCCTATCTCCTAGTGCGTAAAGCGGTTGAACCTCACTTCACCAGCGGTTTGAGCGCTTACCCAGTTTGAGTACAATGCGCGGCCTTCGAACCGACGAGACCTTTGCTTTGACTGATTTCGGCAATGCCTCTCTGCTAGACCAGGTGTTGCAGCGGCTATTGGCGCTGCTGCCTAACCCGCAAGCGATCCATTGGGTGGACACACCGGCGGCGGTATGGCGGGCCAACCGCTGGCATGGTTGGTTTGTCGCCCATGCGGAAGTAGATGATGTCGGCTTAGAAGACCTGCTGCACATAGACGACCAGCGTGATCAGCTGGTGGCCAACACAGAGCAGCTGCTTGCGGGGTTGCCCGCCAATCATGCGCTGTTGTGGGGTGCCCGCGGCACGGGTAAAAGCTCGCTGATCCACGCGCTTCTGAATGCATACGCCGCGCGAGGACTGCGGTTGGTAGAGGTTCATAAGGAACAAATTGCGGACCTTGCCCACATTGTCGAACAGCTGGCACAGCAGCCTTATAAGTTCATCGTATTCTGCGACGACCTCTCGTTTGAAGTGAACGATCCTTCTTATAAGGCGCTGAAAAGTGCCTTGGAGGGTTCCATTTTCAAGACCGCTGCTAACGTGGCGATATACGCCACGTCCAACCGCCGCCACTTGGTGCCTGAACACATGGCGGACAACCAACACATGCGGGTGGCGGAAGGGGAGCTCCACGAAACCGAAGCGGTAGAGGAGAAAATATCTTTGTCCGACCGCTTTGGCCTGTGGCTGTCGTTTTACCCGTTCCGCCAGGAAGCCTACCTACAAGTTGTCCATCATTGGGTAGTCCGCCTCGCCCAGGCGCATCAAGTGCAAGTGGACTTAGATGATGAACAATTGCGGTTGGAAGCCCTGCGCTGGGCTTTGGCCCGCGGCGTGCGCAACGGACGCACCGCACAATATTTCGCACGGCATTGGATTGGCCGTGCTGCCCTCGACCAACAAGGTTGAGACCCCTACAAGGTAAATATAGGAAAAAAGGATAGAAACTTGTGAAGTATCGAACGTTTGCCCTCATTTTCAGCTGTGTTGTCAGCCTGCCGACTTGGGCAGACACTGTGCTCCTCAAAAACGGTGACCGCATGACGGGCACCGTGGACAGCATCTCCGGTGGCCGCCTGTTGCTAAACACGGACTATGCGGGGCATGTGCCTATCAAGCTGGATGCGATCGCTGAGTTGGAGACAGAAGCGGAGTTTGATGTGTTCAGCGCGGCCGGGCGAGTGAACGGCCGCTTTGCGGTCACTGGGGGCGAACAACAGTTGATTAGCGATCGAACGCCGGAGCCGATTGACCTCACCCTGGTGAAAACCGCGGGGCAAAGTAACCTGGCGCTTACCCGCCTGGCACCGGAGTGGTCGTCGCGCGCCGACCTCGCTGCCAAATTTGAAAACGGCAATGCTGATACCGAGCAATACAGTGCCTTGGTGGAGAGCATTCTCAAACGTGAAAACGTACAACACAGTGTGTCTTTGTTGATCTCTAACGAGAAGGCTGAGGAAGAAACCACCAAGGACGAGTTTGATCTGGATTACCTGTACAAACGGTTTTTGACAGAGAAGTGGTACGCCTCGGGTAACGCTGAGTACTTTGAAGACACCCTTAAAGATGTCGACAGCCGCATCACCTTGGGTGCTGGTATCGGTTACCAGTTTTGGGACGACAGTTTTGGCTCGCTCTCCACCGATATCGGCGTGAGTTACGTCCAAGAAGACATCGACGGTGAAGATGAAACCAACCCCGCGGTACGTTGGGGTTTGGAATACAAGCGCTTCTTGTTCAGTAAGAAGATGGAAGCCTTCCACCGGCAGTCCGTTTTGTTTATTCCCGATTCGGACCGTGGTGAAGTTTTGGAATCCTCCAGCGGGGTACGCTACGCGTTAAATGACCGTATCGACGCAACGGCCAGGGTGGATGTGAATCATGAGACCGAACCGGCGCCGGGTAACAGCAAAACGGACGTGACCTATAACTTGGGTGTGGGAATCAAGTTTTAGGCGCCGCCGTTCGAATGAGGGCGACGCTTGACGTTGTCATATGACCTTCATAGAATGCGCCGCTCTCGCGCTTAGTCCCCTTCGTCTAGAGGCCTAGGACTCCGGGTTTTCATCCCGGCAACAGGGGTTCGACTCCCCTAGGGGACGCCATCTTTTAGAGCAACCGGTTGATTACTAAGCGTTTAATCATCCGCCCCTTCATTTGTACCCCCATTGCTACCCCCAGAACGGTCTTCCACCACCTGGTAGTGCTCTAACTCTGCGTAGCTTCCAATATGCTTCATCGCCGTGCTATGACGTCTCGGTAACCCCCTGGATGTGTTCATGATCTCCGCTAGGATCATATCGAGCCCGCCGTGTTCAAGCTCGGTGCGATCCCTCCAGAGTTCCGGGCGTCTGTTTTTCAGCCAGAACTGAATCGCCTGGATTTTAGGTGTCTCGTACTTCGTCAGCGAGATAGACTCGAGATGCTCATTTCCCTGTGCATCCTTTGTAACTTTTGCTTCTTCAACCGTATAGCTATATCCGGTTGCCATCTTGAACAAGGCGTCTTCAACCTGGATATCCGCCACAGCTTTCGCCTTTTCGATTGCCTCTCCAAACTCAGGGTACCTCTTTCGCCAGCGAGTTATGGTGTCTTCGTGTACGTCGAAAACTGCGCCCAGCATACGGTTTGTAGCACCTAACTCGGCGTACTTCGTTACTTGCCGCGCGAATTCTGGCTTGTACTTGATCGTCATGCTTGTACTAAGGTCCTTCTCTAGCCCTCAAATACCGTTCTACGGGGCGACAGTCCGACATTCTCGCGGCTCCTAAGAGCAACCCGCCACCCGCCACTTGTCGCCGCCGTACGCCGCAAAAGCCCCAGACTAAGAGATGTAGTGCGGCGATCTTTGTCGCCGCCACCTATATCTCTATATGGCGGCGGGATTGCAATCATCTTCAAGCCGCACTTCTAATCCCCGGACTCGTCAGGTTCTTCGATCAGGTCATCGACGTCTGTTACCTGAAGCGCGGTTCTATTTTTCGTAGTGCTTACATTTGTTATCCACTGTCTCTCAAGAGCAGTAAGGATCAGTTTCCGCAGATTGTTCCTCCCGATTTGATCAGCGAGTTGCTCATCTTCTTCAAGTGCCGATTTTGACGGGTAAATTCCTATCTGATTCTGTTTGTAAATTTCCGTTAAGAGAGTTTCCTTGTGATCTTCAGCAATAGCTTCGCTGACTTGCCCGCGGGATAAGTAGCTGACCGGCCTGAGAACGCCACCTCTCATCTGAAAGAATCGCGTGCCCGACTCTGGCCCGTTGCTTAAGCGTCCGTGCGTCAGCCGTGTGATTGTTTCCAGCTCAACGTCCTCTTGTGTGACATCTCCTCCGAAAAAATTTCTTTCGATCTCGCTTTTCGAGATCCTTCCTAAGTGGAAGTTCGATCTGGCATGTTGACTAAATAGCGCGCTTCCCGACGTGGCATATGCCGCGTCCATCCTCGAGCTGCTAGATGCTCCGCTTTTAGCTTGGGTTTTTGTCGTGTGAGAAGTTGCCACCAATGCGCTGTCTGGTAGGGAAGTAGCGATCATGTTGAGAGCGTGCACAACGACGTCCGCCCCGTCGTCATCGTTTTGAGATCCCGTGATTGCCAATCTCAGCGGATCCAGGCCGATCAACACACTGCGATCTGCGATAGCGACGATCTTATTCAATAGCTCTTCAATGAGCTCGTCATTGGGAACGATGGTGAAACGGTCGTTTTTGCGGACAATCCCTGCGTTATGCTGGCCAGTAAGTGTCACCGAGGACAGGTTCTCTTCAATGAGTTCGAGGAATCGGTTTGCTGAATCGTTGCCTTGTGCGTATTGGATAGATCGAAATTGATCCTGGATCAGCAGTTTAATTCTTCGAGAAATTCGCTGATCGCTGTCTTCGTAGTTGAGCAGAACGCATGGACCTGGTTCCACAAGGGTGTTCTCACAGAGACCTAGCGCATCAAATCCGGTGGCGCGTGTTAGCAGAAGATGATGCAAGAACGTTGTCTTGAAGCTCGAGAGGGCTCCCGCGATCAGGCTATAGCTTTCCACAGGAATCAAGCCGGGGAGGAGGAACCGCTCGGGTTCAACAGGCATCAAGACCTGGTCTCGTTCAAATCTGGATAAACATAACTCTGGCTTTGACCGGGTCGGTTCGTTTGGCCCATATTTTTTGAAAGCTGATTCTGTCATGCGGTCAACTTTGGAGAACATTTCGTTCCAAAGATCCGGGCGGCTTTCCCATGCCTGTTTATGTTCTTCGAGTAGCGCTCTTACCAGCACCTTGGTTTCTTCGGGGGGTACTCCCATAGAGGTATACCGCGCAGTGAGCCGTAGCAAGGGGCTGCGTATGTGCTCGCCAGAAGCAATTTGTTGAATGTCCTCGATTGGGCTCCCTTTAATCCTAGCTGGCGCAGGGGAATCAGTGTTCGCTCCACTTACTCCGCGAGCGCGTGAATTCGTGGGATTGGGTAAGTCGACAGTTTCATCAATACACTGGCCTCTACTTCGGTAAGTTTCGGGCGGCGATTTGTCATTGAGACGCCCGAAGAAATATGCCAGCGAGAGGGTGAAACTTTCTCTCTCGGCGATCCCACCAATTAGCGTGTTTATGATTCCGCAGTAGTAGCTACGTTTTTCTTTGATATTGTTTTTATCGCCGATGAGCGGTGTTTGTAGAGATACGAGCAAACGCCAACGAGGATTATCTGTTGTGTTACTAGTGGTTGTGTATGCGAGCGCTTCGATGTTGCGAGATTGTAGAATTTGAATAACCTCGGAAGCGTTCACTAAACCACCGTCGTAGTCGATTTCGATGCCATGCACCTCAACAACATTGTCATCGTGTCGAATTGACTTGTGACGACTTAGCGAATCACCAAATTTTGCGAGCTTTAGTAGCCGTTGATCATCTTTCTTTGCGACCGGAGCCTCGTCGAGAATCAGTTTCTCAATTTCATCTAGAGTCAATCTCTCAGCCCTGTCTAAAACCTTGCCAGATTTATTTCTAAAAATGGAAACGAAAATCGAATTCTCGATTTTTGAAGGTTGAGCCTGCTTCTTTCTCCGCTCCACTACAGTTCGACTGGACCGCTGCGGCAATAGTCGAACCTTCTTGGCTCGAACCCTACGAATTTTGATCGTTTGCCGGGGGGAAGTTCTCTCCGCACGGATCGGCGGATTCTTAGCAGATCGTCTAGCGCCTGCAACTGGTCCGCCGTTGGGAATTCTCGTTCGAGGTTTGACCGCCATTCTCGAAAGTCGAAGGGTTTTGAGCGATCCGAAGAGATTTTGCCGTTCATGAAACAAAACAAGAATGCTCGCTCACTCGGACGGATTGCACGGGGAGTCATCAGGCGGTGCGCGATCAGGATATCCCGTGTTTTATCGGTCGGTGCCACATATCGGCCGCACAAAGCATTGCAGATGAGTAACACATCAGAAGGTCGTAACCTAGCCACGGATCCGGTCACGATCGACTTCCTACTCTCAGCATGTTTGGTAGCCACACAGGTGGGTTGTTTAACACCCCTCGTGGTAATCGCAGGTATTTTTCGGAAGGCGAAGGCCGCCAGAGTTTTAGCCCTTTAACTAAGTTGGCTGCTTGAGTGACATCATGCTCTGACACGGTTAAACCGCTCCAACGGCGAATCTCGCCGATCAACCTGTGTAGGGGGACAACACGAAAGGTATTGGACTTGTACGGCTCGATGCCTGTGAGATAGCAGTAACAAATGGCGAGTGCCATTGACCCACCGAATTTTGCAGGACTGGGTTGATAGCCACGATGTGCGTTTAGTTCGCCAACTAGGACCTCAAGTGGCACTTTCGGCCTCGATGCTCGAACTCTTGGTTTTGACAACCTGATCCATTGTTTCGAGCAGCCATGTACATTGCTGGCTTAGGTCTCGCGCTTCAGCTGCGATCTTCTCTACCGAGACGGAGTCTGCGATTTTGGCTAACCCTTCTCGTGAGAAGTGGAAACACTGGACTTCGGAAGCAAGCAAGGGCGGAAGATCGATTTCGACTAACTTGGAAGCCAAGCGAATCAATCGATCTTGGAGCAATAAGTCATGCTCCTCGAAATAGATGCGCCCAGCCACACGCTTGGGTGGTACAAAGCGTCCTTTCCTGATGCCCTCATAGGCAGTCGATTTCGACCAGTAGGGATATCTGGGTTGTGAACCAGGCTTGTTCCGAAATACATCGGAGAAAGAATAGAAGCGACTTTCGTTGGGGGCTTCGCGGTGCTTAGCGTTTAAACGGGCCATTTCGGTGCTACCTCATTGAACTCCCCCGTACGTTAATGCACCTTGTAAGCGTAACCCGCGATTAAAAGCCCGTGTAACTACTCTCTATCTTCGTTGACATTCCGCTGCTTGTGTGGACATGCGTAAGTCACTTCACTGGCCTAGATTTGCTTCTACTGCTGCAATGAGTCTGGTCGGTGTTGTTTCAAGTCCGTTGGCGAGCTTGAAAATGGTTTCTATGGTCGGGCTTCGTTCACCTCGTTCAATCAACCCGACGAAGTTTCTGTGAAGGCCAGACCGCTCCGCGAGTTCTTCCTGCGAAAGCTTGAGGTCTTTCCTAAGATTACGCACCACCAAGGCAACTGATTGTAGTTCTCTGCTTTTCTCCGTCATCGGCGGAGAATCGTTTTTAGTGAGAAAACGCTCTACACACTATAGTGTGTATTTGTGAATTGGCTCGCACTCTTGTTGCGGATGTTCTGAGAACATATTCATGTGAAGTGTTGGGAAAAAAGATGCGCACCATACTCGTAACCGTTTTGCTCGTAGCGCTAGGAATTCCTAACGCATACTCAAATGAAAAAGAATGGCGAGAACTTCTAACGTGTATCGACCGAAACGCGACAACACTGGTTCAAATTCAGCGGCCAGACCTTACTGAGTTAACATCGGCCACTAGATCAATGTGCCGGATTCAGATTGAATCGTGGTGTGCTGCTCGAGGGGTAGATTTGAACCAGATGGCCGGTTGTTACTCCTCCCCAGTGATTTGGGACCATGCGATGCAACGCCTTGTCCTGTTAGAAGGGCAATTCCAAGCGGCAGGTCATTAGCGTAACGGATCGATCCGGGGCCTCCCCCACTGGAAACTCCTGGTATCGAACCCCCTCCGAGAGGCAGCGCCGACGGCGATGTACCACGAAGCGTATGGGTCGACCGAGATCGGCAACTTTCTGATGATGGACCATGACGAAGAGTTATGGGCCTGGCCCGGGCATTACGGCCAGCCACTAGTCAGGTTTGACGTCGTCGTCTGTGGCGAAGACGACGAGCTGCCGCCGACGTGGGAAGTGGGCGAGTTGCTCGTGCGAAGAAGTACTGAGTTAACCGGCTTCTTCGAGAAACCAGTCCTTCAGAACGAACTTTTTCACCTTGGTGGATGACATGGGCCACTCGCTAACGACCCTGACATGTCGCGGAATCTTGAAGCTGGCGATTTTCCCACGACAGAACTCGATCAATTCATCTTCCGTGACACTACTCCCATCGTTGCACTCGATATAGGCGCAAGCGACCTCAAACAGACGATCGTCGGGCACGCCGATCACCTGTGCCAGTTTTACGGCCGGGTGGGTAGAGAGCAGTGATTCGATTTCAATAGCAGCGACGTTTTCGCCGCCCACCTTCAACATGTCCTTGATACGACCGTGGAACTCGATGTAACCGTCTTCGTCTATCACGCATAGGTCGCCGGTTCTGAACCAGCCGTCCACAAAGGATTCAGCGTTCTTGTCCGGCGCCTTGTAGTAGCCGTCAAATACCGCATATCCCCGTAGCTGGAGTTCGCCCTTTTCCCCAGGCGGCCTGAGTTCCAGGTTTTCCGGATCAACGACCCGAGCCTCCAGCCCCGGCATGGGGCGGCCACAGGTATGCAGGCGCTTTCCCAGGGGATCGTCAGGGTGATTGATGGCAACCCCACCGCCGGCTTCGGTCAACCCATAGGCGCTGGTCTGAACGGCTTGGGGAAAAGCCTCCTGGAACTGGGCCAGCATGTCCGGTGGTGCAATGTTGTTGATCCGTCTGAGATGAGAAAGGTCCCGTGTGGCGAAGTCCGGGTGGTTGATCAGATCCAGGGTAATGGTCGGGAAAGACGGAAAGGCGACAGTGACCTTTTCCTCCTCCATCAACCGCAGTGACTCGCCTGCGTCCACGTGCATCATTGACAGCATGGCCGCACCGGCGTCCATACAGGCCATCATCGGCAGAATCGCAGCCATATGGAACATCGGCAGCGGCACCCAGAACCGGTCATCCATATTGAGGAAGTAACGAGAGCGGTTCATGTTCATACCGTTTCTCACGAGCACCTCGTGATTCAGAGGGCAACCCTTGGGGTTGGCCGTGGTACCGGAGGTGTACATCATGATTGCAGGTTGCCGCACGCTGACGCCGAGCCTGAGCTGATCAGTCTCCTCCCGGGTGACGGCCGCGCCCAGTGAAAGAAACTCATCGTCGGTCAGGTAGCCCTCAGCGGGTCCACCGACCATAACCAGGTGTTTCGTTCGTTCGTTTCTTTTCTCCGCCAGGGCGGCTGCCAATAGCCGCTCGAAGTTGGCGTACTCCGAGATGGCATCGTGGGTCACAATCAGATCGACGTCGGCGTTGTCCAGCACGTAGGCAAGTTCCGGGGCCTTGTAACGGGCGTTCACCGGGATCGCCATGCCGCCGATGAACTGCGTGGCCAGCAGGTATTCCACGTATTCGATGCAGTTGGCCATCAGGATGGCGACGTGGCTGCCGGGTCCGAGCCCCAGTGCCCGCATGGAGGCAGCCCTGAGGTAGGCCGCGTCCAGCATGCCACTGTAGCTGACGCGGCGGTCTGGAAATATCAGCATGTCATTTTTCCCGGCTTGCTGTGCAGCGTGCACCAGCAGATCACCGAGGGTGGTAAGTTCAATTGTTTTTTGCATCTGATACTAGGTTGATAGAACCATTTCCATAACTATTTAGTTGAATATATGTTGGTGAACCCCGAGCGTCAAATGTCGGATTTGCAGAACGTCCTGGATGCTGGTGCGCACGGCGATACGGATTGGCAGATATTTGTGCGGTTGGCCGGTAGTTCCAGATTCTCACGTCAGGCCCGATATGCACCTTACCGTGCAGCTGTGCGCATCGGTGACGGTTTCGATCGAGCTAAATTCGGATTCTAAAGGTAACTCGGCGGGGTTCCAATATTCAACTTTAAAGTTGAAAAAAGGTACTTTTTCTTGCTAACCATTGTTAGGCTTCGGTCATTAGCAGGCAACGAGGATCGCTGGATGACACATTTTGAACATGACTATACCGCTTTGACTTACGAGGTTCGCGACGAAGTCGGCCTTGTTACGTTGAACAATCCCGCGCAACAAAATCCGTTCACGCCGGAGCTCATGGCCGATCTGACACACCTAACCCGCAGCCTGCAAGAGGAGACCAACCTCGGTGCCGTGGTCATCACTGCCGCCGGTGGAACGTTTTCGGCCGGCGGCGACATAAAGGGCATGGTGAGCGGTCACGGCCCGGCCGCCGCCGGCCGCCGACTCGTGTACCAAGTACACGACTGGTTCCAACCGTTGTTTAATCTTGAGATTCCAGTCATCGCAGCGATTGACGGCGCCGCATACGGAGGTGGATTTGCCTTTGCACTGGCCTGCGACTTCGTGTTGTTGTCAGACCGCGCTCGCTTGTGTTGCGTATTCTCACGGATTGGGCTGGTACCGGACTTGGGGTGCATGTACACACTGCCACGCATTGTCGGGCTTCAACGCGCCAAGGAGATCATGTTCACCAATCGCGCCTTGTCGCCGCAAGAATGCGTGGACCTGGGAATCGCGATCGCAATATACCCACCGGAGCAGCTACTTGACGAAGCACTGAAACTTGCGCATCGGTTGTGCCAGGGTTCGACGGCCGCCATCGGCGCCACCAAGCGAATCGTAAACCAGTCATTCAATCTGGACGCCGCAGCACTGTTAGAAATGGAAGCGGCCGCCCAAGGCATCTTCTTGAAAAGCGATTATCACAAGGACGCGGTTCAGCGGTTTGCGAACAAGGAACCGCTTCGTTTCAATTGGGAACAGTTGCAAGACTGATCGGCGCAGGGTCAATCGAATGATCCCAGGCCGCGACGGCCAGACAGGCGCAGAGCACGCAGTAAACATCACGCCGACTCTATTTTCTCAGCCTACGGGTCAGTTTCGCTACCCGCCATAGTCCAAAGACAACGGCGTTGTATCAACTGGTAGAGCGCGATTGGCCTGAGTTAAAACTAATGCTTTCCGCGTCAGGCAACAACTGCCGAGGTATGCCGCTCGTGAGTTCGATGCCTGCTTGAAATGTGGCCGCATGAAACATGGGTTTCTACGAGTACGCTGTGATACCTGCCATCACGAGAAGCCTGTGTATTCGCCATTGAAGTCGAGAAGTATGAAAAGTGCGGTGGACCCGTTCGTGCATTCGTCAATGTGTTGAACTGATCGATTGAAGACCCAGACGTTATTCAGAAGTTCCTGCAGCACGTGGGGCTGCATCATTCGCTCACCGCCAGCAAATATGTTGATGGATTGAACTAAAGGGACCATCGGAGAGGGACATTCCGAAAAGCCCGCTCTGACTGTTAACTTTGTAGTTAAAAAAATAACTAAATAGTTGAATAATAATCCCTCCTAGCATAATGTTGGCCGGGACTTAGTTTTAGTCTAGCTCGTTACGTCTGAAATCTAACTCAAGAACAAGAAAAAGAGAGTGAGGGGAATAAGAGAGTGAGGGGAATAAATGAATAGAAGTATTCTGGGTATTGTTGGATTCATGGGTCTCTTCTCGGCAATTGCCATGCCGGTACCAGCCATCGCTGAGATAGAAGAAATAGTTGTGACTGCGCGGAAGCAAGATGAGGGATTGCAACAGGTCCCCGTGACCGTAACCGCACTGACTGCGGATGAGATCGATCAAAAAGGGATAGATGGCCTGGAGTCGCTGTCCACGGCGGTTGCTGGATTGTTCATAGATGAAAACTCGGCGGGACAGACGGGTCTTATCAGTATTCGTGGAATTGGCAGTTCTGCTCTCAACCAAACTATCGAACAGGCAGTTTCGGTTAATCTGGATGGCATGGCCATCAGTAATGGCAATGTGCTGCGCCTCGGACAGATTGACCTGGAGAGAGCAGAGGTGTTGAAAGGACCACAGGCATTGTTCTTTGGAAAGAACAGTCCGGGTGGTGTCATCTCTCTGAAAACCGCGGATCCTACTGAAGAGTTTTTCTTTCAGGTTCGAACTGGATATGAATGGAATGCGGAACAGGCGTTCGGCGAAGCAGTGGTTTCAGGTCCTTTGAACGACAAAGTCGGCTACAGGGCGGTGCTTCATTATTCGGACGAAGAGGGTCCGTTTGAGAACGTCGTTACAGGTGACGATAATGCTTTTGGCAGTGAGGAACTCTTTGCCAGACTGTCGTTGCATTTCAACCCGACTGAGGACCTGCGGGCTACATTCAAATACGCCTACTCGGATATAGACGCCGATGCGGCGGCAGGCGCGCAACGATTCAACTGTCGGGTAACAACAGGCGCTTCTTTCTCGGCGGAGGAGCCGCTCGATGATTGCAGACCCAACGACAAGTTTGTGTCTGGGTCGCATGTTGCATCTGCGTTTGCCGGGATTGACCCGTCGTTTAGGGATGGCAGCCCCTACTTTGAGCATCGGATCACCCTGGCCACCCTTAACATCGAGTATGACTTCTCTGACAGCTGGAGCTTGACGTCTTTGACGGGTCGATACAAAAGTGAGCAGAAGTACTTTCAAGAGTTCTCTCGAACCGCTGGCCCTCATGTGCCGACGAATTCTGTGACAGCGTCGAACACACCAAAGTATGAAGCGACATCTCAGGAGTTCCGTCTCGTTTCCTCGTTGGATGGAAGACTCAACTTCGTGTTGGGCGCATACGTTGACGATACCTACAATACGGACAGGCCCTGCCCGGTGTTCTTTGGCCTCTTTATCTGTGGGGATTATGAGGTAGATGGAAAGGCTTACTCCGCATTCGCTCAGGTCATTGCTGAACTGGCAGATACTGTCGAAATAACCGCGGGTGCGCGATACACCGATGAGGAAAAAAGCATTTCTGCGGATTCACTGGGTCCGTTTGTTGGACCCCTGCCATTTACGCCAGATGAACTGGATTTTGATAACGTATCTCCCGAGGTGACGATTGCATGGCGGCCGAATAGTGATCTCACCGTGTTCGCAGCCTACAAAGAAGGCTTCAAGTCTGGCGGGTTTAACACTGCCGTAGGGTCGTTCGGTGCTCAGAACTTTGAGGAAGAGCTCGTTGATGGCGTTGAAATCGGTATCAAGTCCTTTTGGCAGGACAGGACTTTGCGTCTGAATGCGACAGCTTACAGGTACGATTACGACGGTCTACAGGTCAGTTCCTTCAATGAAGTGCTCAACAGTATTTCGACTTCAAACGCTGGCGAAGCGAAGGTCCAGGGTATCGAGTTGGAGATGTTGTGGGTCCCTGGGCAGGTTGAAGGTTTTTCATTCAGCGCTGCTCTAAATCGTAACGAGGCTGAATACACCAAGTTTCGCCAGGCGCCATGCTACCTTGGCCAGACACCTGCTACAGGTTGCATTGGCGGGGCATTCCAGGACCTGACGGGGAAAGAGATCATCCAGGCTCCTGATCTCACCGCGAATGTCGGAATCCAGCTGGAAAGAGGCCTGGGTATCGGAGGTTTGATGTTCAGAGCGACGCTTGATGCTGTGTATTCCAGTGACTACTTCACACAGTTGTCCGCTGGTCCGCCCAATCACTGGGATGATGGATACCACCTCTGGAACGCGAGTCTGGCCGTGTTTGATGACGAGAGAGGTTGGGAAGTCGCTCTAATCGGCAGGAACCTGAGTAATGAGATCTACCCGGTCATTTCGAACAACAGCACGTTTGGGCAGGAGATCACCGGATCCACGAATCAGCCTCGATCGGTGATGCTGCGATTCACAGTGAAACCGGGGGAGTTCCTGAACTAATCCATCAGTCGCCACCCTTCACGGGGTGGCGCGCCGTTCAGTTTCGTACGAGCAGGCCGGAAAGAACAAGCCGATCAATTTCACTGATGATCGTTGCGGTATCGAGAACCTCTTCTCTCCACCGGTATGCAGTCATAATAGAGCCATAGATCAGCCGTCCGGCGGTACGAATGTCCATGGGACGAAAGACACCCTGAGAGACGCCTTCGGAGAGAACGTCGTAGAAGTTCTTCATAAACTTGCGTTGTTGCTGTCGGACGTTTTTTAACTGTTTGGCGTCGAATATTGAGTCAAAGAAATGTTCTTCCTGGTAAAAAACCCTGCAACGGTCTCTGTTTTCGTCGATGTACAAAACAGTTGTTTCTACAAAATATCGCAGACCCTCCACAGGATTAGACATCTTCGAAGCAGCGGATACCACCCGGTAGTGGCGGTCCGTCGTTGCAACACAAAGGTCGAAAAGTATGTCCGGCTTTGATGAATAGTAGTAGTACAGCGTGCCTTTATTTAGTTCAGACACCTCAGAGAGCATGTCCATCGTCGTGCCGTGAAAACCATACCTGGCAAAGAGGTCTGCAGCCGTATCCAGGATGAAATCTTTCTTGTTTCTTCGATTCCTCTGGATGATTGAGCTCTTGGTTTCGCTCAGTTTTCCCTGGGAAGATCCTGCAGGCGTGCGTCTTGGCGTTTTAGTTTTGGCGTTAATGGGAGCTTAGATGAGGCAATTTGAGTGTGGTCGATTTAATCAGATTTGACGGTTTGATTCCATTATGACTGGCGACGGTCCTGCTTGCTCACCTGAAGTCCTAACTCTAATTGGCATACTTCTCCGATCGGGTGGAGATCGATGAGTGCTTCGTTTGTCGCCAGTTTCACCTTTCGTTACGTCGAAGTTCTGGTGTTTTTCGCTTTTTAAACGCGCCTTCTATCAGAGACCTTTTGAAATAACTTGTTTCATAATTTCATTTGTACCAGCGTAGATTCGGGATACTCTGGCATCTCGGTACATTCTCGCGATTGGATATTCGTTGATGTATCCATAGCCTCCAAACAATTGTAGGCATTCATCCACGACCTTGCCTTGGAGTTCGCTCAGCCAAAGTTTGGCCATTGCTGCTGTATCCGGTGTTATAGAGCCATTCAATATGCTCTGGATGCAGTGATGCATGAACACTTTGCCAACTGTTGCCTCCGTTGAAAGTTCAGCCAACTTGAACCTGGTGTTCTGAAATTCGAATATCGTTCTTCCGAAGGCCTTTCGGTCTTTGACGTGATCTAGTGTCAGTTCGAGCGCTCGTTCAATCATGCCAACGGCTTGTATCGCAACTACCATTCGTTCCTCAACCAACCCCTGCATCATTTGTGAGAAGCCACTACCCTCTTCCCCCAACAGGTTGGTGCGGGGAACTCTGACTTCGTCGAAAAATAGCTCGGTCGTGTCGTGCGCCTTCATCCCGATTTTGTCGAAAGGTTCTCCGCGGCTAAACCCTTCTAGGTCTTTTGTCTCTACGAAGATAAGGGATATAGCATCCTCAGCAGTTTTGCAGGCCAGGAGTATCAGGTCTGCGGAATATCCTTGCGTGATAAATGTTTTCTGTCCAGAAACTACGTATTCGTTACCTTCTCGCCTTGCCTTGGTGCGCATTGCTCTCAAATCAGAACCGGCCCCTGGCTCTGTCATTGCGATAGACCCATTCCAATCCCCACTAAGCAGATTGGGTAACCACTTTGCCTGCTGTTCTTCGGAGGCCTGGTTTACCAGGTAGCGAGAAAAAACAACATTGTGTGTTGCCAGATTCAAGCCTTCCACACCCAATCGTGAAGCCTCTTCTATGATTATTGCCTCGTGCGCAAAGGTGCCACCCGCACCTCCTAGGGATTCAGGGCAGCTAGGTACGAGTAAGCCCATCTCACCGGCTCTTCGCCAACTATCGCGTTCGACGTAGCCCTGTTGTTCCCATTGATCGGCTTTGGGAACCATTTCCTTCTCGAGAAACTTCACAACCATATCGCGGAAAAGACGCAGTTCCTCGTTGAAATAGGATGGATCAGGAACTTTGAGAGGATCGCTCATTGTCATGATTACCTGGCGAGGAGCTACAGGGGAGGGAGATTCGCTATGTCGCGGACAGTCTGATAGCCATCAGGATGCCCGATGTCATCGTGTAATTGCATGTTGTGAGAGTGAGACAATTGTTGCCACGCCATGGCGCTTCGCAGACCGGACAAAAAACCTTGCGCGTCTTGCGCATCATTGACGCTTAACTTGGCAAGTCGGAGGCCCATAGCCGGTTGGCGTGCAATTTCAGACGCCAGCTCCAGGGTCGCTTCTGAGAGATTTTTACGTGGCACGACTCGATTGACCATACCCAGCGCCATTGCGCTTTCCGCCGTCAGGGCTCTTCCCGTGAAAAGGAATTCCTTTGCCTTTCGCACACCTAGCTCCCATGGATGCGCGAAGTACTCGACGCCATTGGCGCCAAATGCCACAACGGGATCCTGAAAGGTCGCGTCCTCTGATGCCACGATAAGATCACAGACCCACATCAACATCAGGCCACCGGCGATCACCTTTCCCTGAACTTCGGCGATGGTGGGTTTCTGGATGTTCCGCCATCGCCAGCACAAGCCAAAGTAGGCTTCTTCTTCGAATGCCATTTGACCTTCAGCCCCAGGCATACCGATGCCCGCAGTAGGATGAACCGGATCGATACCATCTAGGCTTTGATCCATCGAAGACAGATCGTGACCTGAAGAGAAGTGCTTGCCCTGACCCGCGAGAATGATCACCTTCACATGATTGTCTCGCGCTGCGCGATCAAGTGCTGCGTTCAGCTCATAGAGCAATTCGTTGTTTTGAGCGTTCGCAACGTCAGGCCGATTTAACACGATTCGAACGACACCTGGAGAAGGCTCTTCTGTCTTGATATGTTTGCTCAATCCCGGCGCCTCTCATTGTTACTACACCATCATATAGTTGCGATTATTGATATTCAACCGAATGGTTGAGATAAATTGGCGAATACTCGTGAGTTTTATCGCAGTATCGCTGAAGTTAATCTGGTGTTTAGCGATCTCCAGTAGGGCTTATTCAGTCGATACGCTTGCTTGCTGAGATGACCAAAGGTTACACGAGTTTTCGATGAGGTGACGCTCGGTTATCAGTGTTATCTTTTCTTCGGATATTCCGGCACTCCTCAGCACTTCGATTGTGTGCGCACCCTTTTTTCGTGCCATACCCTGACCCACCTGATCCTGGAGTTTTTTTCTTGTGCTTTTGTTCTAGTAGTGTTTCCATGAATAAAATCAACTTTATAGTTGAATAAAATATGTTGGATTAGTCACAATTTACAAGCGAATTCAGCGCCAATAGATATCTGCGACCTGAATCTCCGCATGTGGGGGAACTGACATGAAACTAACCGGCAATAGTCCTGTAACTGTGAAACACACCTACTGCCGACTGTGTGAACCTCACTGTCCGCTGATTGCAGAGGTAGATGTTGTCGAAAATCGTGTTGTCCGACTAAAACCTGATAGGTCGCACCCGGTTTCTAGGGGATTTGCTTGCCACAAGGGTTTGTGTGCCCATGAGTTGAATGCCGACCCCGATCGTTTGAACACTCCGATGAAACGCATCAGCAGTAAAACCGATACCGCTGTGTATGACGCAATATCCTGGGAAACTGCGATCTCAGAAATCGCCGATCGCATTAATACCATTCGACAAGAAAAACCGAACTCTTTGGCGTTCTATCTCGGAAACCCAACTGCGTTTAACAGCACTGCGGTAACCTCATCTCGTGAATTTGTCAGCACGCTCAACATTCAGAACCTCTTTAACTCCGGGACACAGGACTGCAGCAATAAATATGCAGCTTCAGGTGGAATATTCGGAACACCATATCTCCACCCGATTCCCGATTTGTTGAACACCAGCTATTTTTTGAGTTTGGGTTCTAATCCCGCGATTTCTCATGGGAGTTTTATTCATTTGCCTGAACCTATGGTCAAGCTGCGCAAAGTGATTGAGCGAGGTGGCAAGGTTGTACACGTCAATCCACGGAACTGTGAGTCTTCTACTAACAAGACAGGAGAAACGCTTCTGATCAGACCTGATACCGACGCCTTTTTTCTGGCTGCTCTTGTGAGGGAGATCAAGGAGCGGGGACTAGTCGATCAGGATTGGATCAGGTTGCATGGGAAAAGTATCGAACAGCTATGGCATTCGGTCGAACCATTTAGATTGCCTGAAGTAGCGGTCATCACGGGAATATCCGAGGAGCGTATTGCTCAGATTGCTTGTGAGTTTGCGACCGCGAAACGCGCGTCCGTCTTTATGTCTACAGGCGTGAATATGGGTCGTCAGGGAATGATTGCTTACTGGTTGTTAAACATGCTGAGTCTCATCACCGGTAATCTAGGCCGAACCGGCGGGAACATCTATTCCCCAGGATTTAACCAGAAACTCCCACGTGGCGTCGATCGTGACGTGAAGACTGATATCGGTTCTGTGCGTCGAGTGGCTGGAACGCTGCCAGGCAATAGGCTCGTCGATTTTATTGAATCTTCTACGATTCAGGCGCTTGTCTGTATGAGTGGTAACCCTGTCTTGTCAATTGGCGGCGAATCAAGATTGACCAAAGCGTTGCAGAAGCTCGATCTGTTGGTTGTCATTGATATCTATCCCAGCGCAACAGGTCATTTCGCGGATTATATGCTGCCCGCCACTGACTGGCTCGAACGCGAAGACATCAACTACTACTCTCAGGGTTTTCAGCTTGAACCGTATGTTCAGTACACGGAGGCGATGCTGACACCGTATGCTGATCGCAAACCCGAATGGTGGATCTTTAAAAAACTCATCGAAGAGATCCAAGCACCTGCCTGTGTACCCGACTCTGATCCGCTCGCGAAAACTAAAGCTGCCCTGGCGGCCAGTGGCATTGAGTTTGATGACCTAGCCTCTGCCCCTGGGAGTACCCTGCAACTACCGTTACCTGAACCAGAAGATCTTTTCACACGCGGTATCGTTCATAGCGATAGGAAAGTGGACTGTTTTCCCGAGGTTATCAGTCGAGGCTTAGAGTCTTGTGTCGAGCAGTTTCAGACTACCTCTGCCGAAAAATCAACCGATGATACTTTTCTCCTGATATCGATGCGGACGAAATACATGGTTAACAGCTGGTTGCACAATCTGCCGTCGCTTAAAAGGCCATCATCGTTAACCAATGCGTTGCATATGCATCCTGAGGACATCGAGTTCAAGTCACTTGAATGTGCTAGCACGGTCAAAGTGACATCGGACCATGGTTCGATCCGTTGCCCTCTACAAGCGGATGAATCTCTTATTCGTGGGGTGGTTGCAATGACCCATGGTTGGGGGAATGCGAATAATGTTTTTCTTGCCACTTCGGCGAAATATCCAGGCGTCAACGTCAACGAACTGTTACCAACCGGCCCGGGTTCATACGATCCCCTATCGAATATGGCTCACATGACTGGAATATCTGTCGTGGTCGAGGCCGCTGGCTAACTGGTGAATCTAACCTTTATTAGGAAAGAATCCATGATGAATACCGAAAAGAAGAAATGGAAACCTGAACATTTGAGAACCAGCCGGATTATCCCTGACAGGCTAGCCTATTGGGCTAAGACGACGCCTGATGCACATTTTCTCCGTTGCGGTTCTCCATGGCTTACTTTCGCCGAAACTCACCAGAAGGTAGAGGAAATCGCAGGAGGTTTAGCGTCAATAGGTGTGAGCAAAGGGGACAGGGTCGCAGTGATGCTACCCAACCGTCTTGAAATGGTGTTGGTCATACTCTCCCTGGCAAGGCTTGGCGCCATACAAGTACCGATCAATGTGTATCTGAAGGGCGAGTTTCTTAGTTATCAACTGAACGACTGCACGGCAGAGTACATAATTACCGACAAAAGCGGTCAAGTGTCTATCTTTGGTCTACTACCGTCACTACCCACGCTGTCTCACCTGGTGCTCGTTGATGATGAAGGTATAGATGTCGACGATGTCACCGTTCACTTGTTGGATGATCTCGTATCCGCAAATAGCCCTGCACCTAAAGTTGACCTGCGTTCTACGGATCTCGTTTCTATCATGTACACGTCCGGAACAACCGGCCTGCCCAAAGGCTGTATGTTGAGTCACGGTTATTATCTTGCTGTGCCATGGAGTTGGTACGAACTGGGTTTGCTGGAAGAGGGCGATGTACTTTTTTCACCTATGCCGCTCTTTCATACAGGTGCGGGTGTCATCTATCTGATGAATGCACTTCAAGGTGGTCTGGCTTATCACATTGATACAGCGTTCAGTGCAAGCAAGACCATTGAAAGAGTCATCGAGGCGGATGCAACCATCTTTTTGGGGGTCACCGCTCATGGCATAGCATTGCTCGCAACACCTGAAAGTGAACTTGATACTCAACACCGGCTACGGTTCTTTCAGGTGATACCCATGGAAGAGGCAGACCAACTCATATTCGAGAAGAGATTCAATGTCCCTGTGCAGAGCAAGGGTTATGGTCAGACGGAGGCAAACCCGGCGACATTGTGTGGTCCAGAGGAATTTGGATCACATCGTGCATCAATGGGGAAACCCACGTTTCTTTATGATGTATCAATACGTGACGAGGATGATGAGGATGTAGCTATTGGCGCAGTCGGAGAAGTTTGCATCCGGCCCAAATTTCCGGAAGTTATGTTTCAGGGGTATTGGGGAAAACCTGAGGCCACGGCCGAAGCCTGGAAAAATCTCTGGCACCACACCGGCGATCTGGCTTCTGAAAATGAGGAAGGTTACCTCTTCTTCGCCGGGCGAAAGAGCGACTCGGTGCGTCGTCGCGGTGAGAACGTATCAGCGATCGAAGTAGAAAGGTCAATCATAAAACACGAAGGCGTTAAGGAAGTTGCCGTGCACGATGTTCCTGGAGAGCTGGGCGAGGATGACATCAAAGCCTGTATCGTTTGGCACGATATCGCGCCTGATCCTCTCGAGTTCTTCAATTTCCTGAAAAAAAATCTTCCCTATTTCGCGATGCCAAGGTACATAAGCTCCGTCGACTCGCTGCCTGCAAATGCAACCGGCAGAGTGATGAAGTATGTTCTTAAAGACAAGGTTCCCGATCACGACTGGGATTTTCAGGCACTAGGTTTCGAGGTGGCTCGAACTGAGAGAAGAGGTTAAAGGTGGGGCAGCTTAGCCACTACTAGAGAGAGAAAGAGGATCTGAAAGCCTGATTCAGTCAACCTCGATTTTCCTTGTACACAGGATTGGGATAGAACTGATCAAAATGTCTGCGAATAAACGCATAGCGTGATTGTTCTTCGGGGCCGGTAAATATCGGTTTTACCTTGTACTTCATGTTTGCCCATATGTGAAAATCATTCCGAATCTGGATGTGTTGCTCTGCCGTCATTCGTTTGGCTAGTCCTTGTGAGACGTTCCCCGTATCACCGGGCTCCTTGTTGTGACGAATTGAACTGAAGAACATGCAGTTATGGTCATCAATGGGTGTCAGGTTCGTCATGTGAATGCAGACTCGCCCGTCAATGTTGAATCGGGCGATTCCGATACTCGCCCCAACGAAGAAATTGTCGACATGGCCGGTAACCGGACCGTTGGGTGTTAACCAGGTTGACTCCTTTCCGTGGCCGAATTCCATGTACATAGTGTTGGAGCATTTCGGGCCATCAACGGTGTAGTCATTGAACTCAGCATCCAGGCCAGAACCGTGAACGTAGATAAAGTGATGCGGGTCGGCACTGTTTTCCATGGGAAATTGCGGTTTCACGCGATGGGGTCCATCGACGGTATAGTCGATTGGGTAGTAGTCTTCTTCGTCTCCAATATACGGCAAGCCTTCAAACTCGTAACTCGGAGGTGAGCCCTCAGAATCGAACCACATGAAAATACAGCCATCAGTTTCACGAATGTGTTTATTAGGAATAGTCGCGTTAACTGTTTTATCTGAGTAGGGGATGTCTACGTTTTTTCCTTCTCCGTCCCACAGCCAGCCATGCCAGGGACACTGGATGTTCTCTCCGCAGACCTTACCCCCGAATTGTCCGGGTTGGCCCAGATGGGCCCCCATGTGTGGGCAAAAGGCGTCTAGGCATTTGAGTTGACCTGACTCAGTACGAAAGAGTACGAGTTCTTGATTTAGCCAGTGAGCTGCTTGGATATCTCCCACTTCCAGATCTTCTGAGTATCCGATCTGGTACCAACCAGTTGCAAAATCCGAGTAAGGCCATCCCGGCATTGGGTCTTTGTGTAGTTCTAGCTCTTGACCGCGTACTTTCATCGCAATTTCCTCCCTAGTCACTAGGCGTGAAACATGGCACCGCGCTTGAAAATTGCTTCCAACGAAGCGCTGTCAACCATGCGATGCAAGGTAACCTATGGCCATATTTATATCAACTATATAGTTGAAAAATATTTTCGGAAACTAACTTAGTGTTGATTGATCTACGAGGAGCATTTGTAGGCAGCCGGGCGCGCTTGACGCGTGCAAAGCCTTGTTCGAGGTGGCCCGCACTTCAGGTAATCCTCGCCTGTCGGAAAAACCCTGGCATTGTTCAGTGCCGTCCCTAACTACGACGCACAATCTTTGGCCGCGATGGCTCAGGTTCGAGTGACGACGAATCCGCCTTCTTCACAGCACTTTGTGAAAGTAGAAGGCGTTGCTTGTCAGAGAACGTCTCGCAACATCGCCGAGCCTGAACTTCATAGTCAGGCGATGAATGCGCTCAAGGCTGATGCAATTTCGAATGGGTCGATGTTGGTTTCTGCCATGATCTGCCAGGAAGGCGGGACAGATTGGTCTCGGAATTGCTGGCGAACGCACGTTTGCACAGGACTTGCCGAGCTTTAGATACCGGATTTAGTACCTGACTCTGATGGACCACCCGACAGAGCGACGCCGCCCGCTGATTTAGTGTCAGCTGGCAGGTTTTACTTCTGCTCTGGACCATAATCGGAAAGACCTATCATTCCTGAATTGCTTCAGATACGCGGCCACGCCAGCCAGAAAGTTCCGGTCTCCGTGAGACTTGTTCAGCAAAATCAGGTGTTACACCTTCCTCTATGCCGGTACTGAACTGCCCGTAGATGGCAAAATCTGCAATGCATGGATCGTTGCCGAAGAAGAAAGGTTGATCACCCAGCATTTGTACTAAGTCATCTAGGCGTTCGCCTAGCTCAGCCACCAAAACATCATATGGGAGTCTTCCAAAACCCTGTGCACGCGTTCGGCGTCCTATAAAGTTACGGAAGATCGGACCTGCGAATGGTCTAAGCGGTAGTGGTAGGAATTTTCTATTTTGCTCTACGCTTCGATGAGCGTTTTTCTTAACCCAACGCAAACCCATCATGTACCAGTAAAGCGACTCATCGCTCCAATCTTCAAGCATCCGCTGTTGTGCTGCCAGCTTAGGTTCTTGAGATACCAGTGGTTTCTCCGGCTGCACTTGATCAAACCGCCGGGAGATGAAGGTAGAGTCAAACACCATTTCGTTATTGAACGCAGCAACAGGAATTCTCCCAGTGATTGGACTGAGCCTGTATACATCGGGAACCGAAAGGTTGGCCTCATGCTCGTATGACAAACGCTTGTAGTCTGCTGCTGCAAGAACCTTTATGACGAACGGGGATACCGGTGGACCGTAGATCGTGATTTTCGCCATCTAGTTCTTCCGTATGGATCTTTTAACAACCCAGGCTTATACCAGCTGTTCCGCTAGAGCGAGAGGGATTGCTGCATATGCCAGGATCATAGGTGCGAGTCCCATATTCGCTATACCGACCCAAGTTAATCCGATGGTAGCCAAAGTAAAACTGGCCGCAGCGACTGCGGCTGTCCGCATGCTTGTGCCATATCGATCAAAACAAACCCAATAGAAACACGTGGAAGCAAACACAAAAATGACTGTCCATGCGCCCCAAATCAAAAGCACAGGTATCGAAACGGGCGCAATGTTGGCTACGTCGGGAAAAGCGTCGTGAAGCATTGGCTTTACCACTAGGAAGTACCTAGGTAGGCCTGAAAGGTTGATCCATATTGCGTTAAGCCCGAATGCAAGCCAGAAAGCACGTCCCTTCATAGGTGTAATAGTAGGAGTCTGAAAGTCTTGATCTGTCATTCGAAAATCTAGGTGTAGCAAGCGAAAGGTTATCTTAGACATTGACTAAATTTAGTCAATGTCTAAAAATAGTACCTAGTCTAGCGAGGTACCTATGGCCGCTACAATCTCGACCAGAGAAGTTAACAAAGAGAAAAGGCGCCAAAGGATTTTGGATGAGGCTAGACGAATCCTCGCTTCAGAAGGTTATGACGCTCTCAGTTCACGGAGCTTAGCGAAAGCGGCTTCGGTGACTACGCCGACGCTATACAACCTTGTCGGGACAAAGGAAGAGGTCCTTAAAACACTCTCTCTTGAGAGTATGGACCAGTTTTCTGAGACCATGCGCGGTGTTAAGGATGACGACGCGATGACCTACTTCGATGGACTCATCAGCGAAGCAAGAAAGACGATTACGGCAGATCAGGCTTATTACCGCAGCACGCTTCTTGCCATGTTTCAATTGTCGATCAGC
>JANQKS010000048.1 GCA_028281005.1 Pseudomonadales bacterium | reverse complement strand
CGTCGCAATATCCAGATATTACTCCTCACTCTTCCTTGCCAGCCCAAAGCTGGCGAACTCTGATCCTAAGTTTTCAAGTGGTTTGAGCACTAGTGTCCTGTTTGGTTAATTCGTTGAACTATGATGAGCCCAGAATCGTCAAGAACAAGGCGTGTATTGCCTTGGTGGGTACTAATCCAGATGAAATGGGCATCGGCCCGGTGTTTGCGGTGCCGAAGTTGCTGGAGAAAAATGATCTCAGCGTCGACGACATCGACCTGTGGGAGCTTAATGAAGCCTTTGCCGTGCAGGTCTTGTATTGCCGCGATCAGCTGGGTATTCCCGATGAGTTGTTAAACGTTAACAGCACTGCAACTGAAGTAGACGAGCATGCCTGACCAACAGGACAAACAACAGGACAGCCAACACAAGAACGACATGTACGGCGACATCGACGCCCGCTCCGAACAAGAAGCGGGGGTGCAGGCGCCCATCCCCGCGGCCACGGTGGTGTTGCTGCGCGACAGTAATGCTGGTCCGGAAGTGTTGATGCTGAAGAAAAATTCCAAGATCACCTTCGGCGGTATGTGGGTTTTTCCCGGCGGCAAAATTGATGCCGAGGACCATCACGGTGCGGAGGACGAAACTCATGCGGCGCGTAACGCTGCAGCGCGCGAAACTTTGGAAGAGGCTGGTTTGGTGGTGACAGCGGATGCTTTCGAATGGTTTGCCCATTGGACACCGCCACCGGGTCCGCAAAAACGTTTTGCTACCTGGTTCTTTGCTGCACATGCCCATGGCTCGCACGACGTGACCGTGGACGACGGTGAAATCAAGGAGCATGCCTGGATACGCCCACAGCAGGCGCTGCAGCGGCATGCGGCCGGGGAGATCGACCTGGTACCGCCCACCTGGGTGACCCTACATCATCTCAGTCGTTACGCGCCCGTGACAGATATCTTGAGCCATTTCCGGGAAAACCCGGCGAAGGTGTATTCCACCCGTGTGGCGAAAGACGCAGCAGGCGTACGCGTTGCGATGTGGCACGGTGACGCTGGTTACGAACCCTGGGATGCCGATGCCCAAGGCGAACGCCACCGTTTGGTGATGTCTCCGGATGGTTTTGTGTTCGAAAACACGATCGAGTCTTACTAACGCGTCCGCCTAACGCGTTAGCTTCGCCTAACGAGTTTGCTCCGCGCTTAGGTAGACTCGACCGGTTGTCGGTGGGTGTGAATCAGTCTGATCAGGCGTGGTTTATCCAAATACGCCGCTGTAAACCTCTTCGTTAAAACCAATCAGTAGCGTTTTGCCGACCACAACGGCTGGTGCTCTCAAGTTCCCCGTGCTGCCCAGCATGGCATCCACGGCTTCGTCAGTGGCGGCTTTGCCACCCTTAAACTCTTGTACCTTTTTGCCTTTTGATACGGTCATTTTGCTTGCCTTAGCCAACAGGGCTTCGGCATCCTCCCGTTGCAACTTGCGGCTGGCGGGGATGGTTTCTTTGATATCGACAGAACTGGCTTCCAAAAACTTGGATGCTTTGGTGCAGCTGGTTCAGCCGCCGCGGTAGTAGTACCAATCTACTTTTTTTGCCATGGGTGTATCCTCTTTACTTGGAGACGGGCATTGTAAAGTTGAGGCTTGAGGTCTGGCAATCAGGGTTTTGGGGGAGATCTGACAATGAGCGTAATGCAGGTATGGCAAAGACCTTGCGACCGATGCGGTAGAGCATGTTGGCCAGTTAGATGTTGACCTTCATCAACCGCAACTTGGTGCTGCTGTTTGGCGCACAGATGGTATTTGTCTCAGGCAACATCCTGTTGGTCACCGTCGGCGGCATCGTCGGGTATCAGCTGGCGCCGGACCCGGCGTTTGCCACGTTGCCGGTGGCGTTAATGGTCATCGGCACTGCCTGCGCAACCGTACCGGCGGCGTTTACGATGCAACGTATCGGGCGCCGCTACGGCTTTGTCCTGGCAACTGCAATTGCCGCAGCTGGTGCTTGGCTGGCTACTCGAGCCTTGGATGGGGGCAGCTTCTGGGTGTTTTGTGCCGCTGCCGCCTGTGTTGGCAGCAGTTTAGGATTTAGCCAGCAATTCCGCTTTGCGGCAGCCGAAAGTGTGTCTTTGGACAAGGTCAGCCACGCCGTGTCCTTTATCTTGTTGGGCTCTATTGCCGGTGCTTTTCTGGGCCCTGCGGTGGTGTCCTATTCGGCCGAAGCCGACGCCGCAAACCCTTATACGTTAGCGTTTCAGTTGGTCATTGGGCTGTACTTTTTTGCCGCGTTGCTGCTGCTGGGCATGCGCGATAGGCACGTAGTCCATGCAACAGGTGCAGCCCCTGAAGGCACGGCGTCTACTGCCGGATTGTTTGCTCGACCCGCCTTTGTTACCGCCGTTTTGGCAGGTGTATTGGGGCAAGGGGTCATGACCTATGTGATGACCGCCACGCCCGTCAGCATGAACGTAGATCACCACTTTTCTTTGCAGACTACCGCGGATGTTGTGCGCGCGCATGTCATCGCGATGTACCTGCCTTCATTAATCACGCCCTGGTTGGTGTCGCGCCTGGGTCTGCCGCGCATGATGTTGATCGGGGTGTTTGTCCTGGGCGTCACCGTGGCCATCGGTATGGCGGGACATCACCTTATGCATTACTGGTTTTCCATGGTGCTGCTGGGTGTGGGTTGGAATTTTTTGTTTGTTGCGGGGACTGCCTTATTGGTTGAAACCTATCGACCGGAGGAGCGCTTCCGCGCGCAAGCCATCAATGACTTCAGCGTGTTTGGCGCATCTGCTCTGGCCTCCTTGATGGCCGGTACAGTTTTGTTTGAATTTGGTTGGATGGTCTTGATGTTGAGCGTGGTGCCTGCCTTGCTGATCATGTTGGTGACCCTGGTATGGCACCATCGTAGCCAGCAGCGCACCGCCGCTGCATAATTTTGCGGTACTACGAAAACTATGAGGGGAGAGAGTGATGAGATTAGGACCTGTGCTTTGTCTGGGTTTGTGTTTGGGTCTAAGTTTGGATTTAACGCTAGCCACGGCGTATGCGGAAGAGCAATGTAAACCGTCGAAATGGGGCCCGGATGACGAAATTGGCAACATCAATTTAATTAATCCGGCGTCTGTACTGAAAGCCGCGCAGTTAATTGAAACCGGGCGTACCTACAGCCTGGGTATCACCATAGATTCCACCACACCCGCGTTTGCCCCAAGAGGTTTATCCCTACAGGTGGTCCAACCGGGGCAACAAGAGAGCGCACGACCGAATGTGGGTATGACCTACAACGATGATGTATTCCAAGGCTGGTTTGGCATTGGCTCGCAGCTCGATGGTCTCGGGCATCTAGGCTACGAGGGTATGTATTACAACTGTAACCATGCGCGTGACTTTGCGCACATCACCGGTTTAACCAAGCTGAGTACCGACAAGGTGCCGCCGATGGTGGCGCGAGGTATTGTCTTGGATGTGGCCGCGCACTACGGCAAAGAATATCTGGAAGCTGGCCAATATTTCACCGTGGAAGACATCCAAGCCATCGAGAAAAAACAGGGTACCCCCATCCGCGAAGGGGATGTCGTGTTGTTCCACACCGGTTGGACGGATGCCAAGCTAAAAAGCGAACCACTTACGTGGGTCTCGGGTGAGCCTGGGCAATCCGAAGAAGTGGCAACCTATGTGGCCAACAAAAACGTGGTCGCTGTTGGCGCCGACACTTGGGGTTTAGATGTGGTGCCGCCTCAACATCCAAATCGGCCATTCCAAGGCCACGTTACCCTGCTCAAAGAGCACGGCATCTACATTCTCGAAACCATGAATACGGGTCCCCTGGTGCGTGATGGCGTGTACGAGTTTTTGTTTGTGTTGGGTCAGGCCAAGGTGCGTGGGGCTGTGCAGATGTTCATCAATCCCATAGCCATAGACTAAAGGGCAGATACGTCCTTTCCGTTTTCTCAAGCAACTACTTGCGCGTCTGGGTGTTGGCGTGCGGTTTATCGCTATGTAATCACGCGTTTAGCCTCAGCGAAGAAGACCTGGCGGCGCCTCTGGACACTTTAATTGGCATGCCGGAGGGCGAATGGCAGGATCCCGAGAGCCCGTCTCACCGCCATGGTTATGGGTTGTTTATCCACCAAAACGGTGCCGCTTTTGGCCACGCGGGCAGGTGGTCAGGGTTTCGCAGCAACGTGCTATATTTTGTTGAAAGTGGCCTGACCATCGCGGTGCAAACCAATCGGGATGGGTGCTTGGATTTAGATGGGCTGATCATTCGCATCAGGGACCGCGTACGTGCGTCAGGCTGAGATGTCCGCCAACACAGCAGCGGAATTAGGAATTAGGAGTTAAAGAGGAGTGAGTATGACAACAGGCCTGGTGTGGGATGAACGGTTTTTCTGGTTTGATGCGGGTCGCAGCTTACCGGCGATCCCCGGCAGCGAGCCCTATCCCGCCTTTGACTCGCCATAGACCAAACGCAGGATCAAGAGCCTGTTGGACGCCAGCGGCCTGATTGACCACCTCACCATCGTAAAACCCCAGCCTGTCATGCGAGAAGACCCGCTGGCGCGTATGATGTGTTACGCAGAAACGTATCGCGAGATGACTGCAAAACTCATGGCGTTTGCCGACCGACAATGTGACGCCAAATTGCTCATCTGCCACGAAGGCGGCTACAGCCCGCAGTATGTGCCTTTCGCCGCGTTAGCGATCATTGAGCAGTTGTGCGGACACCGCACCGATATCATCGATCCCCTGGGTGAGTTTATCGCGACCTATGGCGGCCAAGCGTTGCAACCGCACCAGGCCGACGTGATCGAGCAGGCAGCGAAGCTGGTGGGTGTCATCTAAAAAAAGAGAGAGGGTAACGAGGAAGTGATGGGAGTGACGGTTCGTACAGCAACCCCAGCAGGTAAGGTAACTTGTCTGCGTCTGCTGGGGCAGTTAGCAGAAGCCACCGGTGGCGACATTGATCCGCAAGCCGGTGATGTGTTTGACGGCTTAGTCGCTGGCGCGAGAGGGCAGATCCTGGTCGCCGTTGAAGACCAAGATATTTTTGGCCTAGCCGCGGTGAGCTACAACTTAGCCATGCGCTACGGCGGAGAATACTGTCAGCTAGAGGAACTTGTAGTAGACCCCGCGGCGCGCGCAGGAAATGTAGGCACCTTTTCAAGAGTGCCAACGCAGCCCAGCGCACGCGCCAGTGCCTCCCAGCGGGCGTGCCATACGGCGCCTGTGGACTTCGTTGCGCCCCTTGGCACGGCACCGGCACAGGC
>JANQKS010000045.1 GCA_028281005.1 Pseudomonadales bacterium | reverse complement strand
CTGTGCATACAGTGAGCAGATTTGTTCACCTAGGGTGGTGTCGAACGGTACCAAGTGTTTGTTTTGCATGAGGTTTCTCATAGAAAATCGAAGCCTCATTCTAACAAAATACTGGTTATATATACAGTATTAGTCTTGTCCCACATGAAATGAGCCTGAAGTAAGGAGCAGGCCTGGTTCATGATGGAGGAATGAAAACCATCATGAATCTCAAAGACTTAACAACAATAGAGCTGATCGAGTCGTTTCTCGGCGGCACACAAAACGTCATCTTCGAAGTCGGAGGCAGCAAGGACGAGCGCTACCGGTGGATCGAAGAAGTCCTCAAACAACACCAGTATCGACGGCTCAGTAAACGCCAGCGCGGCGTGATACGGCACTTCCTACAGCTCATCACCTATGACAATAAATAACTTCGTTCAGGCTCATTTCTGAATGAGAAAAGACTGTATTCGCTTCGGTCAGAGCTAGCTCGCCGGCTCTGCGTCCGCGTAGATAACCCCTTGTTCAGTCAACGCCGACACCGCCGCCGCATCAAACCCCAACTCCCCCAAAAGCACATTATTGTGCTCACCGAGCAGCGGTGTGTGGGCATGAATGTTACTCGGCGTGGATTGGAACTGGGCCGGCGGCCGCGGCGAACGCACCTCGCCCGCTATCGGATGTTCATAACGCCACAGTGCGTCCATCGCCTGTATTTGGGGGTCATTGGGGATGTCTTCACGCATGTTAATGTTGGAATACGGCACATCTTCAGCTTCCATACGTTTACACAACTCTGCGGTGGTGAACTTGGCGTAGGCTTCATCCATCAACTCGCGCAACAGCGCCCGATTACGGGCACGGGCTTCAAAGGTGTTAAACCTGTCATCACCAAACAGGTGCTCAACTTCGAGCGCGCGAAAAGACCCCAACACTTCATTTTGCTGCACCGGCATAGTGGCAATCCAACCGTCCTTGGTTTTGCGCAAAAACAACGAGTGGTCTATCGGCGGCATTTGTTCCAGACCGTCCGCGGTGAAGGTGTAGTTGTTCATAACGTCCGGCCACAGGAAGTAGAGGTTGGCGTCGAGCATGGACACGTCTACTTTCTGGCCTTGGCCGGTACGCTCCGCTTGAAACAAGGCGGCAACGATGGCCTGTGCGGCGGTGAGGGAAGTGACCTTGTCACACACCAGGGAGTTGACCATTTGTGGGTCTTGGTTGCCTTGTAAGGTCGCAAAACCTGAAAGCGCTTGGATAATGGCGTCATATACACGGCGCTTGGCGTACGGCCCGGTGTCCCCCATGCCGTTGATGGAGGCATAAACCAGCTTCGGCTGCGTGTCTTTAAATTCGTCGTAACCCAAGCCCAGGCGCTGCATCACGCCGGGTCGAAAGTTCTCCATCACCACGTCCGCTGTGGCGATCAAACGTCGGGCAATGTCTTTGCCTTCTGCAGTTTGCAGGTCCACACACAGCGACTTTTTGTTGCGGTTCATGGTAGTGAACGCGCTGCCCATGCCATTACTTTTTGGTAAGCCGCGGCGCATCAGATCACCAGCAGCGGATTCGACTTTGATGACTTCCGCGCCTTGGTCACCCAGCACAGAGGCCGCTATGGGGCCGGAATACACCGCGGTAAAATCCACCACTCGCACACCCTGCAGTGGACCAGTCGGCGTGCCACCTAAATCTACGTGTTGAACCATAACCCGCAGTGTAGCGCCAAGCATCGGTGATGCACATAATCCTTGCCCTGCAGCCTGTGCTATCCACTACAATACGCCGCTGGCACGAGCGTGGTCACCCAGGTAAAATTGGACCTCGTTCTAAAATAAGTAATCTAACCTACAGATGCCGACGGCACAGACAGAACTGGGAGATCTACATGGCTGAACAACTTGAGACGCCGGGCTTGTCACCGGAAGAAGAAATTCGCGGGCTGGTCGAGCGCTCACGCGCGGCGCAACGCCAGATCGAACACTACACTCAGGAACAAGTTGATGAACTGATCCGCGGCATGGTCTGGTCCGTGGCGAAGCCGGGTGTGGCAGAAGAGATTGCGCAGTTCACCGTGGACGAAACTCAGCTGGGTAACTACGACGGTAAGTATTTAAAAATCCAACGTAAAACCCGCGCAACCTTGATGGACATCATTGATGACAAGTCCGTGGGTGTGATTGAAGAGTACCCGGAACGTAATATTGTGGTGATCGCCAAGCCCATGGGTGTCATTGGCGCGCTGGCGCCTTCCACCAACCCGGAAGCCACGCCGGTTATCAAAGCCATCCACGCCGTGAAGGGGCGCAATTCCATCATTGTCGCACCACATCCCCGCGCAAAACTCACCAACAAGAAGATCTGTGATCTGATGCGGGCCGCGCTGAAACAAATGGGCGCACCGGAAGATCTGGTGATTGGCATCGAAAACCCGAGCCTCGAAACCACCAACGAACTCATGCGCCAATGCGATCGCGTGCTCGCCACCGGCGGCGGCGCGATGGTTAAAGCAGCCTACTCCAGCGGCACCCCGGCGCTGGGTGTCGGTGTCGGTAACGCCGTCATCACCGTTGATGAAACCGCAGATTTGGATGACGCAGCGGATAAGATTCGTATTTCCAAAACCCTGGATCTGGCGGCATCCTGCTCTTCAGACAATTCCGTGATCCTGGTCGACGCGGTCTACGATCAAATGATTGAAAAACTGCATCACCAGGGCGGCTACCTGTGCAACGAAGAAGAAAAGGCCAAGCTGCAAAAGACCCTATGGGACGACGAAGGCCATCTGAACACCGCCATCGTTGCCCAACCGGCAGAGAAGATTGCTGCCATGGCCGGCATGAGCATCCCCGAAGGCACCCAGTTTTACATCGTTCCGGAAGATGGTTTTGGCCCGGAGCATCCTTTCTCGGGCGAAAAACTATCGGTGATCATGGCGCTGTATCGGGCCAAGGACATCAACCACGCCATTCAACTCACCAATGACATCCAAGCCTATCAAGGCCAGGGCCACTCATGCGGCATCTACTCGCAAAGTGATGACAACATCATGCAGCTGGCCGATGCCACTCACACCTCACGTGTCATGGTGAATCAACCCCAGGCGGCCTCCAACAGCGGCAATCTGTGGAACGGCATGCGCCAGACGTTCTCCTTAGGTTGCGGTTCTTGGGGTGGTAACGGCACCAACCACAACATCTCTTGGCGAGATCTGATTAATGAAACTTGGGTATCGAAACCCTTGGTGCAAGAAAAGACGCTGCCTTCGGATGAAGAGCTGTTTGGCAACGTGATAGATAAGCTGGGCTAGCGCTTCGCCGCAGGGCGATCGCCACTATTTAAACCGCGCCTTTAAGGCGCCGTTTATTGTTTACCCCCAACGGCCAGAACCGCAGACGCCACTAAATGGCAGCTGCTGCCGCTGACATGGTCGCCTGTGTAACAGCTAGGCGATCTTCGCCCCAAGGCATCGGCATGAGGATGGGGTGTTCTACCCCTGCTTCGATGTAGCCACGTGTAAACGCCGTCACTTCATCCGCCGCACCAATAAAATCGATGGCTTGAATCATCTCTTCGGAGATGGCCGCGAGCGCACCGTCGCGATCCCGCTCAGCTTGCCGGGCACGCAGTTCATCCACTTCATCAGCAAAACCAGCGGCACGGAACATATTCGCGTAGCCATCCGCCATGGCGTAATTAAACAAGTCTTTCCGCGCGGAACGGGCCGATTGTTCCAGCTCCCCCACTGCGGCGTGGACATAGGCGAATATTTTAGCGTCACCACCGCTGCGAACCTGAGCAATGGAAGGTCCTACGTGGCCCACCGGGATGTAGTTCAACAGCACACCGTCCGCCACTTCTCCCGCGAGTTTAAGCATCTGCGGGCCCAACGCCGCCATAACTATCTTTGGTCGCCGCTCACCCAGGCGCACCCCTAAACGGAAACGTTTTACACTCCAGAAATCGCCTTCAAAGGTGACCGACTCACCGGACAGGCATTCACGCAGTAGAGCCACATATTCACGCATACGGGCGATGGGCCGATCTGGTGCGGGAGCACCGTGGGCGCGTAGGATCACCGGCGCGGACACACCAACACCCAGCCACACGTCCACATCTGGATTGAGCGCCTGCAGCGTTGCCGCGGTCATCGCCGCCAACGGCGGCGTGCGCAGCTGTATCGGCACAATACCCGTAGCCAAATCGAGCTGAGGTGCCGCCGCAGCCACGGCGCCCAGCAAACTAAATGCATCCGTGCCGGTGGCCTCAACCGTCCAGATGGACTTGTAATTCATTTCTTGTGCGAGTTGTGCGATGTCCACCACCGTGCGCGGGCCAAGCACCCCTAAGCTGCCAAAGGTCACACCTAAATCGGTCATATCAATCTCCCTCCAATGAGTACCAACTACAGCATTTGTTTTTGCGGCGTGCTTACATGCTCTGCAAACCCCGCACCCGCTTCGCTGTAAATGTTAAAAACACTAGACGCTCCCGCCTCCAGCAAGGCAGCCTCCTCGTCCGCAAACTTCGCCGTTACGCCGATGCGACCGGCGAAGCCGGCTTGACGCAGGAAGTGTAGAACCTCCAAATTGGTGTCGACGTGGGGTAACGCCAGCATCACCAGTTCCAGAGTATGAGCTTCCTGCACCCGCTCCCAGAAATCTACGTCGGTAGGATCACCCAACAACACCCGTCGGCCATCCTCCTGATGGTTGCGCACGGTGACCGGGTCAATGTCTATCCCCACGACTCCATCGCCGTAAGATTCACGCATCAAGTCGTACGCCCCCATGCCGATGCCACCCATGCCGACCACTGCCACTTCGGCAAAACCGATATCCAGGGAATGGTCGTCGGGCAAACGCTCTTCGCGCTGCCAACGCTCAAGCGGCGCGCGCACCTTGTTAAACAGTTCGTGCGCGTCGGCGTTTAACGCCGCGGCCACCACAAACGACAATGCCAGCGCCACCGAAAACACCACCAGCCACTGTGGGCTCAGCCACGCATTGGCCACGCCGATGGATGCGACGATCAGGCCAAACTCGCTGAAATTACTCAAACTCAAGGTGCTCAGCCAGGAGGTACGCGAGCGCAGTTTGAAGCCGTTGAGAAGCGCAAAGAAACCGATCGACTTAAGCAGCACCAACGGCACCAATAGGGCCCCAACCAAAACACTCTCCCAGGTCAATTGCCCGGAAGCACCTACCGATAAGAAGAAGCCCAGCAAAAACAGATTCTTAAAGCCGAGCATGTCTTTGGCGAGCTCTTCCGCCTTGGCATGGTTGGAGACCAGAACGCCGAGTATCAGCGCACCCAAATCGCCTTTCATCTCGACCAATTCGAAAATCTCAGCGCCGCCTAGGGCCAACATAAAGCCATACAACACCTGCAGTTCACCGTGCCCGACACGGTAAAGCAATCGGCCAATCAACGGTCGCAAGGGTATAAGCAGCAGCAGGAGAATGGCCCACAGGGACGGTACTTTGCCGCTGGCCGCCACCATAAACACCACGGCGGCAATGTCCTGCATGATCAAGATACCGATGGCGATGCGCCCATGTAGCGCATTCATTTCGCCTTTCTCTTCCAGCACTTTGACGACAAACACCGTACTGGAAAAACTCAGGGCAAACGCCACCAGGAAGGCGGTGCGCACATCCAACTCATCGAATAAGGCGACTCCCAGCCAAGCCAACAGATACACTACGCCGCCCAGCGCACCCACCACCATCGCCGTGTGCACCGCGGTGACCGCCCAGACCTGGGGCCGGGCTAAGGTACGCAAATTGAGTTTTAGACCCACGGTAAACAGCAGCAAAGTGATGCCGATGTCCGCAAGCTTTTGCAGGAAGTCGGTGTGGGTATACCCCACGGCACTCAGCAAGAACCCTGCCGCTAGAAAACCAACCAGCGGCGGTAACGCCAGCAGACGAGCAGCAAACCCGAGCACAAAGGCGACAGCAATCCAGGTGACATCACCCAGACCCACCGCTACCCATTCAAAATCCAGCATAGGTCGTCATCGGCATTTCAATGTGGCAAAAGTGACAAATTGGTAGGCACGGGCGGATTCGAACCGCCGACCTCTTGCATGTCAAGCAAGCGCTCTAACCAACTGAGCTACGCGCCTGTAGATGAGGCTACCCGCCCAACCTGTGAACGGGGCCGATATCATACTCAAAGCCGCTCTGAATGCCAGCTATGGCGCTGTTTTCGGGTCAAAAATTCCCCCGATAGTGAACTATATCCATGGTTGCTTCTTGATCCATTTTTAGCGATGCCCCGGGGTAGTTAAGCCAAAAGGGGTGGCTTGACGTATACCAATCATGGCCGCAAACGCCGCCTGGTAGAGTGCTGTTGGACTGTGCACTTCTCGCCAACATGGCCTATGCGCAAGAGCGCCGCATCGAGGAAGTGGTGGTCACCGCAGAGAAGCGCCAGAGCACAGTATCCGATACATCTATTTCGATTACCGCGTTTAGTAAGTCCATGCTTGAAGAGCAAGGGATTCAAGGCGCAAACGAGTTTGTGAACTGTATTCCGGCCACCACGAGGGATGATTTTGACATCCGAATTCGGGGAGTGGGTACTAACTTCCGCAGCCTAGGCGGGGATCCAGGCATCGCTACGTACTACAACGGAATTTACTCTGAAGACGCCCTTATTATTGCCTTGACCGAAAATGGATTGTGGGACGTCGAACGAATCGAAGTTCTGCGAGGCCCACAGGGTACGTTGTATGGACGAAACTCCATTGGCGGCGCTATCAACTACATCACCAAGCGCCCAACTGAGAATTTTGAGGGTAAGCTACGCACACAAGTGGGTAAAGACAGCAATCTCGAGATATACGGCTTGGTATCCGGCCCCATCACGGATGAATTGGGTTACCGCCTGACCGCTGCTAAACGTACGCGCGACGGTTGGCAGGAGGGGCACACGCAGCACAGACCAGTATGCTTACGGTTTGCGTAATGTATCTCTCACTCAACCCATGTTTGTGCCCGGTGCTGAGATGTTTCAAGGCCCGTCATCCGACGGGGCTTTTTTTGGGCTTTTTTGGCGTCTAGTTGCGCGTTTCACCTCAAATCACACGCCAGGGTTGCATCCGGCAAACCCAATGCGTATACACAATCTAACTTGAAAATGTCCGCACACACGAGGGGAGTGAGATGTCGGCAGAAGAAATTGCAGTTGCCACACAGACAGGCATGCTGGTGGCCTACCATGCCAAACATCAGCCGGACATCCGCGCGATTGTCAGCCAATACGGTGATCGCACCTTCGCCGAACTAAACGCCAACGCCAACCGGCTGTCACGCTTGCTTGCGGATCACGGCATTGGCGATGGTGATGCCGTGGCAGTGGTCACCAAAAACCGACCCGAGTTTATCGAAGCGCTGTGCGCCACCACTCGTTCCGGCATTCGCATGACGCCGATCAATTTCCATCTCAAAGGTGAAGAGGTCGGCTACATCATCGACAACTGTGAAGCCAAGGCGGTGATTGCCGACGCCAACTTAGGCGAACCCGTCATGCAAGCCCCCCAATGGGCGCCCAACTTGAAGCTTAAATTGGCTGTTGGCGGCACCATCGCGGGCTACGACAACTATGCAGAGGCGATAACAGAATACGACGGCGCGGACATCGAAAACCCAGTGCTCGGCAACAACATGCTCTACACCTCTGGCACCACCGGCAGGCCCAAAGGGGTCTACCGCAAAGAGCGTGCACCCATTCCGCCGCAATGGGGTGACGGCCCTTCCGCGTATACCCCAGGGGTCGACCGCGAGCTGCTTACGGGGCCGTGTTACCACGCCGCCCCCCTACTGATTAACATCGTGCAACCGCTGTGGTCCGGGGTTGGTATTGTCATGATGGACCGCTGGGACGCAGAAGAGACGCTGCACCTCATTGATGCCTACGACATCACGCATACCCACATGGTCGCCACCATGTTCCACCGTCTGCTGGATTTACCAGATGAGGTGAAGCAGAAATACGACATGTCGTCCATGAAGTTTCTCATCCACGGCGCGGCACCCACGCCGGTACATGTGAAACAGGCGATGATCGAGTGGTTTGGTCCGATTATCTGGGAATACTACGCCGCCACTGAAGGCGGCGGCGGTTTCCTCGTAGGTGCTGAAGAGTGGCTCGCCAAACCCGGCACGGTGGGTAAACCCGGGCCGGAGTTCGATAACAAGATCCTCGACGACGATGGCAATGAAGTGGGCATCGGCGAGGTTGGCACCATCTACATGCGCGCGCCGGACACTGGTCGCTTTGAATATTTTAAAGACCAGGACAAAACCGGCAGCTCCTACCGTGGCGATTATTTTACATTAGGAGACATGGGGTACTTTGACGAAGATGGCTATCTGTTCCTCACCGGGCGTTCGGCCGAGTTGATTATCTCCGGCGGCGTCAATATTTACCCCCAGGAAGTGGACAGCGAATTACACAAACACCCGGCAGTATTCGATGTTTGCACCATTGGTGTTCCCAACGACGAGTGGGGTGAAGAAGTGAAATCCGTCGTACAGCTGGAAGAAGGTATCGAGCCGAGCGAAGTGCTTACGGAGGAACTTTTGCAATGGGCGCGGGATCGTTTGGCTAACTTCAAGTGTCCGCGCAGCATTGACTATGCCAACGTATTGCCGCGATCCGAGGCAGGAAAAATACAGCGTAAGCTGGTTCGCGCACCCTACTGGGAAGCACAATAGTTACCCATTAAGCACACTCCCCAGTCGCAGTAACAGGAGCACGCCTATGCACATCGATCTACTCAGCCCGGCCAGCTTTGCCAAAGGCCACCCGCTGGACCAATACGCCTGGCTGCAAGACAACGCCCCTGTGTATTGGCACGAAGAACCGAAGGGCACAGGTTTTTGGGTGCTCACCCGCTACGAAGACGTGGCTAACGTGGGCCGCCAACCCCACACCTTTTCCAACGAACCCACCATCTCCATCGCCGACCCCGATCCGGACAGCCCCAACTTCGCCAGCGACGATCACAAAATGATGTTGATGATGGACCCGCCGCAACACACCCAGTTTCGCCGCATCATCAGCCGCGAATTCACCCGTGGTCCGGCCGCCGAGCTGCGACCTCGCATTGCCGAATTGGCGGCCAGAATCATCGACACGGTGATCGATCGGGGTGAGTGCGAGTTTGTCAACGAAGTGGCCGGCGAGCTCCCGTCCTACGTTATTGCGGAACTCACCGGAATTCCCTTAGACGACGGACGTGAACTGTACAAACTCACCGAAATTATCCACACCGCACCGGAAGTGCTGGAAGAAGGTGCGCAGTTTCAGGCCATCATGAAAATGTTTGGCTACGCTCAAGAGGTGTACCGCAACAAGTTAGAAAAACCAACAGACGATCTGGCCAGCCAGATAGTGCATGCCGAAGTGGACGGCCGGCGTTTGGACGAAATCGACTTTCAGCTGTTTTTTATGCTGTTGATAGATGCAGGTGGCGATACCACACGCAATTTGGTAGCCGGCGGCTTACACAAACTGATCGAGAATCCCGAGCAGCTTAGCCAGTGGCAGATGCACCGCGCAGACATGGATGACACCGCGCGGGAGGAACTGTTGCGGGCGGTGAGCCCGGTCATCTATATGCGGCGCACGGCATTAAAAGACACCGAACTGCACGGCCAGACCATCAAAGCCGGTGATAAAGTGGTGCGTTATTTCGGCGCAGCCAATCACGATCCACGCAAGTTTGAACAACCACAGGCACTCGACTTAGATCGATTTCCCAACGAACAAATTGCGTTTGGCACCGGCACTCACGTGTGTTTGGGCCAACACATTGCGCGAGTGGAAATTGACTGTATGTTTCACGAAATACTCGCGCGCATGGAAAACTTCCAACTCGCCGAACCACCCCAGTGGTTGGAATCCAACTTCATTTCCGGCATTCGGCATATGCCCATCACCTTCACACCGAGAAAGGCGCTGATACCGGACTAGTGCAGTTTTAGCCCTTTAGCGGCTTTAGCGTTGTGGCTTTAGTGTTTAAGCCGCGCATCGCGAATGGCTTGCAGCTGATCGCGCACTGCTGCCGCCTCTTCGAACTCCAGATTCTGCGCGTGTTCGAGCATCTGTTTTTCCAGTTTATCCAGCAGCTTACCCAGCGCTTTGGGATCTTCGGGAATCTCCAATGCTTCCGGCTGTTTGCCACGGCTGCGGCTGGAGCGCTTCGGCGCGCCGGGTGCCACCCGCGCACCCTCCATGATGTCGGCAATCTGTTTACTGACAGTGCGTGGCGTAATGCCATGTTCTGCGTTGAAGGCAATCTGTTTATCACGGCGGCGCTCGGTCTCCGCCAGCGCGCGCTGCATGGAACCCGTCATATCATCTGCGTAAAGGATGGCGCGGCCGTTGACGTTACGTGCCGCCCGGCCGATGGTCTGTATCAGCGAACGTTCGGCGCGCAAGAAACCCTCTTTGTCGGCATCAAGAATCGCCACCAGCGACACTTCCGGCATGTCCAACCCTTCGCGTAGCAGGTTGATGCCAACCAAGACATCAAATTCACCCAGCCGCAGGTCACGGATAATTTCCATACGCTCCACGGTGTCAATGTCGGAATGTAGGTAACGTACCCGCACCTGGTGTTCATCCAGATATTCAGTGAGGTCCTCCGCCATGCGTTTGGTCAGGGTGGTGACCAGCACTCGCTCACCCGCCGCCACCACGTTTTGAATCTCCCCTAACAGGTCATCAACCTGGGTCGAGGCTGGCCGAATGATGACATCAGGATCCACCAGCCCTGTGGGGCGTACGACTTGCTCCACCACCTGCCCACCCTTCTCCGCTTCATAATCCGCCGGTGTGGCAGAGACAAATATCATCTGCGGCGCAAGACGTTCCCATTCGTCGAAGCGCAGCGGGCGATTATCCAACGCGGAGGGCAGGCGGAAACCAAATTCCACCAAGGTCTCTTTTCGCGAACGATCACCTTTGTACATACCGCCAATCTGCGGCACCGTGACGTGGGATTCGTCGATGACAAGCAGCGCATCCTTCGGCAGATAATCAAACAAGGTGGGCGGCGGCTGGCCTGCTTCGCGGCCAGACAGGTAACGTGAATAGTTTTCGATCCCGGAACAAAAACCCAGCTCGGATATCATCTCCAGGTCGAAGCGCGTGCGTTGCTCCAGGCGTTGTGCTTCCACCAGCTTGTTATGCTGGGTGAGGTAGTTGAGGCGGTCCTGCAGCTCTTCCTTGATGTCGTCCAGCACCGCCAGAATGCGGTCCCGCGGGGTAACGTAATGGGTTTTTGGAAACACCGTATAACGCGGTACGCGGTTGATGATTTCACCGGTGAGCGGATCAAACAGCGAGAGGTCTTCCACTTCATCATCAAACAGCTCCACGCGTACCGCTTCTTTTTCCGATTCCGCCGGAAAAATGTCCACCACATCACCACGCACCCGGTAGGTGCCACGCTGGAAGACCTGATCATTTCGGGTGTACTGCAATTCCGCCAAACGCATCAGCAGCTGGCGCTGATCGACCCGATCACCGCGGTCGAGGTGTACCACCATGCGTAGATAAGACTGCGGATCACCCAGGCCGTAGATGGCGGAGACTGAGGCGACGATGATGGTGTCGCGGCGTTCCAACAACGCCTTCGTGGCCGACAAGCGCATCTGCTCAATGTGTGCATTGATGGATGAGTCTTTTTCGATATAGGTGTCGGACGCCGGTACGTAGGCTTCGGGCTGGTAGTAGTCGTAGTAAGACACAAAGTACTCCACCGCGTTGTGCGGGAAGAACTCGCGAAACTCACCGTATAATTGAGCGGCCAACGTTTTATTAGGCGCCAACACGATGGTGGGCCGCTGTGCCTGCTCGATGACATTGGCGATGGTGAAGGTTTTACCGGACCCGGTCACCCCCAACAGGGTTTGATGGCTCAAACCTTCTTCCAGCCCCTCCACCAGGGCTTCAATCGCTTTGGGTTGATCGCCTGCAGGTTGGAAATCTGCGACTACGCGGAGTGCATCAGTTTTGGCCACTTGTTTAGCTATTTGGCTGCTTCCGGGGCATTGACGAACGACTAGTCTAAGTCAACCTCACCCCGGAACAACAGCGGAACTCGGGGCGAGGTTATGTTTTGTCCTCGCCTTCGGTGTCCTCACTGGTGTCTTCGGTGTCCGCCTCAGCAGAGGCCGCGGTTTCTTCGGCAGCGTCTTCGCCACCTTTCTCTTCGCCGCTTTCCTCACCGCTTTCCTCACCGCCTTCCGCTGCAGCGTCGGCTTCGGTTTCGGTTTCCTCAGGCTCAGGCGCCTTAGGCTCTGGTGCGACAATCAACTCGTGCTGCAGCAAGATGGCCACCTTGGCTTCGGCATTGATGGGTTGTTTGTCCGCGCCTTTAACCGCGTAGCGGCCATCGCGGCGTTGATAGATGGTGTACTCGTCGGTACTCGCAACTACTTTCATGACTTTCTCACTTCTTTGATAAACAAGCCGCGGCACTCTACCCGCTGGGCAGATTTAGTCAAATCTTGACGCTATATCTATATAGCATCTCAGTAGATCCCACGGCTCGCATAAATTATGTAACGCGCTACAATGCGCGCCCGATCTATTCACCGCAGTTCTCGTTCCGTGCAGCAGACGTCTACCCCTCAAAACAGCCATGTGGTGCGCTTCGCCGGCGACTCCGGCGATGGTATCCAGCTTCAAGGTCAACAATTTACCGTGGCCAGCGCCATGGCCGGGCACGATTTGGCCACCATGCCGGATTTCCCGGCAGAGATCCGCGCACCGGCAGGCACGCGCTACGGGGTCAGCGCCTTCCAAATCCAGTTCGGTGGTGATCGCATTACCACACCCGGGGATGCGCCAGACGTGCTGATCGCATTCAACCCCGCCGCCTTGGTGGTGAACCTCTCACACCTGGCTCCACATTCTCTGGTTGTCGTAGATGCCAACGCCTTCACTGAGCAGCGCCTAAAGCGCGCCGACTTAACCTCTGACCCGCTCAAAGACGGCACCATGGCCAACCACGAAGTGGTGGCCATCAACATCAGTGACCTCACCGCGGCTGCGGTAAAACCTCACGGCCTGGGCACCAAGGACGCCGGACGTTGCAAAAACTTTTGGGCGCTTGGCCTGGCTTTATGGATGTTTGATCAACCACGAGAACCCACGCAAGACTGGATCAAAAACAAATTTGCAAAAAACGAGCAGGTGCGCGACGCCAATTTGGCTGCCTTAGATGCTGGCCATGCTTACGGCGAAAACACTGAGGTCGCCCAGGTACTGAACCAGCTGACCACGCCCCAAGCACCGCTGGATGCGGTGGAGTATCGCACCATCACCGGCGCGGAAAATCTGGCCCTCGGTCTGGTGGCTGCCGGGGAATTGGCAGACACCGAACTGATGTTTTGCTCCTACCCCATAACACCGGCATCGTCCCTTTTGCACCATCTGGTGGGTTTGGAAGATGCAGGCGTTGCTACTTACCAAGCAGAAGATGAAATCGCCGCGGTCTGTTCTGCCATTGGCGCGTCTTACGCCGGCAAGTTGGGTGTGACTTCTTCCAGCGGGCCCGGTGTGGCGCTCAAAACCGAAGCCTTGGGCCTTGCGGTAGCCGCTGAACTACCGCTGCTGCTGGTCAACAGCCAACGCGCCGGCCCATCTACCGGCATGCCGACCAAAACAGAACAAAGTGATCTTTATCAAGCCGTGTACGGCCGTAACGGCGACACGCCTTTGCCGGTCATTGCGGCGCGTTCACCGGCCGATTGTTTTACCTGTGCCATCGAGGCGGTGCGCATCGCGTTGCGGCATATGACGCCGGTGATTCTGTTGACCGATGGCTACATCGCAAACGCCTCGGAGTTATGGCCCATCCCCGATATGGATGCGTTTGAACCGATCTCAACGGCCAAGCCCGACGTTGACACGCAACGCGCTGTATTTGACCGCGATCCGCAAACCCAGGCGCGCCTGTGGGCAACACCTGGCGATCCGCGCTTCATTTACCGCGTCGGCGGCATCGAAAAAGACGTCGACACCGGCAACATTTCCTACGACGCTGACAACCACCAGGCCATGACTGACATGCGCTCGGCAAAAGTGGACAGCGTCGCAGATTTCATCGCCGATCAAGACATCGACCAAGGGATCACCGGGGGTGTCGCCGTGGTAGCCTGGGGATCCACCTACGGCACCATCTCACGGGCCGTCAAGGACGCCTTAGCTGAAGGCCGCCAAGTTGCACATATCCATTTGCGCCATATCAACCCATTGCCGCGTAACCTCGGCGCGCTGCTGGACCAGTTTGAGACCGTATTGGTGCCGGAGCTGAATACCGGCCAATTGGCCACTTTGCTGCGCGACAAATTGAATCAAAATCTGGTGCAGTACAACAAAGTCAGCGGCCAACCGCTGAACGTTAACGAAATCAAGACCGCTATCGCGGAGCTCGCC
>JANQKS010000007.1 GCA_028281005.1 Pseudomonadales bacterium | reverse complement strand
TTGCTCGTCGCAATATCCGGATATTACTCCTCACTCTTCCTTGCCAGCCCAAAGCTGGCGAACTCTGATCCTAAGTTATAAAGTGGTTTGAGCACTAGGGCTTGTGACAAGTTCAGACCTATCAGCAAACAGAGCGATCAGAAAAGGCGGGGACGTGATGAGTGAGGTAGAACGACTGACTGAAGGCTATGGCTTGATTGAAGGTCCGTTATGGGTGCCTGGTCGCGGGCTGATGTTTAGTGATGTGCTGTTTGGCGGCGTCTTCTGCCTGTCACCCGATGGTCAGGTGGATACCGTGTTTGAACATCGCAAAGGCATTGGTGGCATGGCGTTACATGCTGATGGCGGTTTGGTGGTGAGCGGCCGCAACATTGGTTACAAACCTTTTGCCGGGGGCGACACCGTCACTTTGTTGGAGCGGGACGAAGCGGCGGGATTGGTTGGGTTCAACGACATCACCACCGATGCGGCAGGTCGGGTTTATGCCGGTGGCCTGGGTTCCAGCCCGGTGTTTGCAGATGGTCGTGAACCCGCGTCGGAAAAGTTGTATCTCATCGACCTCGACGGTACCAGCCGGGTCGTCGCTGAAGACGTTAAATTAACCAACGGGCTGGGTTTTTCACCGGACGGTAAAACCTTGTATCACAGCGACTCGCTGCGACGTGGCGTGTTTTGTTACGCCGTGGAGGACGATGGTTCCCTCGGCCCTAAACAACTGTTTGCACAAACCCCCAAAGGTGTGCCGGATGGTTTGGTGGTCTCCGTAGATGGCTGTGTTTGGGTAGCGCTGGCCGGCGGTGGTCAGGGCGTGGCGGTCTTCAACGCCGCGGGTGAGCTCCAAAATCACATCGACATCCCACATCCGATGTGTACCAGCGTTTGTTTTGGCGGCGACGATGGGCAGGACCTGTACATCGTGTCCGGCTCCGAGGGGTTGGATGGCGACAAACGCGGCGGCGTATTTAAGCTGCGCGCTGACGTGGCGGGTGTCGAAGTGGCTGCAGCAAGGGTGGCCTTGTAAAGCCCGCCACCCCACCACCAACCGCTGCTAGGTGCGAGCCGTAAGCCCTTTCTCGGCGAGAAACTTCGGGTTAAACAAGCGCGACATATATTTGCTGCCGTCGTCGCACAACACCGTCACGATGGTGTGGCCGGGGCCAAGTTCTCGCGCAATCTCCACCGCTCCACACAAGTTGATGCCGGTGCTGGAGCCGAAGAACCAGCCATCTTTCTCCAACATGCGGTAAACCATATCCACCATGTTTTGGTCGGGCACCTGCAGGGCGTCGTCAATGGAGGTTCCTTGCAAGTTTTCGGTGACGCGGGAATTGCCGATGCCTTCGGTGATGGAAGGTCCGGGGGTCATCTCCGCTTCACCGGTTTTTACCCAGTTGTAGAGCGCACTGCCGAGCGGGTCCGTGAGATAAATCTTTACCTCGGCAGATTGCTCCTTGAGGTAACGCGCGACACCAGCTAGCGTGCCACCGGTGCCGACAGCACAGGTAAACGCATCTACCCGGCCGTCCGTCTGCCGCCATATTTCAGGGCCTGTTGATTCATAGTGGGCCATGCGGTTGGCCGTGTTGTCGAATTGATTGGCCCAAACGGCGTTGTCCAGGGTCTCCGCATAGCGCCCAGCCTGCTTCTGGAAGTTCATATCGTCTTTGTACGGCACCGTTGGCACCACACGCACTTCCGCACCGAGGGTGCGCAACAGATCAATCTTTTCCTGAGACTGGTTGTCGGGCGTGTAGATGATGGTGTTGTACCCGCGATCGTTACACACATGTACCAGACCGATGCCTGTGTTACCGGCGGTGCCTTCCACCACGGTGCCGCCGGGTTTGAGTTCACCAGTTTGCTCTGCCGCTTGCACCATCCACAGCGCGGCGCGGTCTTTCACCGACCCGCCGGGGTTCATGAACTCCGCTTTACCAAGGATGTTGCACCCAGTCTCCTCGGAGAGGCTGTCGATGCGTATGAGCGGGGTGTTGCCGATGGCCCCTGTAAGGCCGGACAGGATATTCATGCGGTCATCTATCATTTTTGAGCTTGGGCATTCTAGGGATGCACTTGGTGATCGGCAAATGCCAAGCAGTGGTTAGGTTATAGTGTGTGCAGACAACTTAGCAGAGAGTGGGACCAGCACCATGAAGCAATCAAGAATGGCAGATGCTCAAAGTTTGGGTTTGGACGAAGACAAAGTAGCCGCGCTGCTGCTGCGGGTGCAGCGTGAGGTAGACGAAGGCCTATTACCGGCGGCACAGGTGGCGCTGGCAAGAAACGGTCAAGTAGGGGTGTTTGAAAGTTACGGTGCGGCCACCGCCGAGTCGCTTACACCAATGTTCTCCGCCACCAAGGCGGTCACTTCAGCCGCCGCGTGGCTGCTGTTTGCCGAAGGTAAACTGTCTGAAGATGAGCGGGTGGTGGACATCATTGATACGTTCAACACCCACGGCAAAGACGTGGTGACCGTTGGGCAGCTTTTTACCCATACGGCCGGTTTCCCGCACGCGCCGTTCCGGCCCTTGCAGTGGTTGGATAAGGCAGAGCGTAACGCCCGCTATGCGCAGTGGCGTTTGAGTTGGCCGCCTGGCACCAAGTTTGAGTATCACCCTTCCTCCAGCATGTGGGTCATCGCCGAAGTTATTGAGCGCAGAAGCGGCGTTGGTTTTACCGAGTTTGTACGCCAGCGTGTGCTGGATCCGTTGCAGTTGGATGATTTGTTTGTCGGCATGCCTGCCAGTGAACATGCCCGAGCGTTGGACTGCAGCTACGTCGGCGACCCGCTCACCGAAGCAGACTACCGCAAGATGGGTATGCCGGTGCCGCCGGAAACAGAAGTCACGGAGGAGGCCATATTACGCTTTAACGAACCGGCCACGCGGGAAGTGGGTGTGCCCGGTGGCGGTGGTTATGCCAACGCGGCCGATTTGGCTTTGTTTTACCAGGCGTTGTTACACGGCGGTTTGGACGGTGTAGAGATCTGGGACCAAGACACCTTGCTCGATGCACGTCGAATTCGCTCCGGTGACTTAACCGACATGATGTTCAACAAAGCCGCCAATCGCGGTCTTGGCATCATCATCAGCGGCGACGAAGGCCGCAGTTTCCGCGGATTTGGTAAAACCAATTCACCTGAAGCGTTTGGACACAACGGTGCGGGTGGTCAATTGGCTTGGGTAGACCCTGCCACGGGGATATCGCTGGCTTACCTCACGCCGGGACATGACCGCAACAACGTGCGGCAAGCGCGCCGCGGTGTGGCCATTTCAAGTTTGGCGGCGGTTTGTGCGGTGTAGCGACAAATAACCCCAGTGTTCCGCCTATGATTTAGGCGATGAAAAACGTGAAACAGGGATTAGCCACGTTGTTGCGCCTACTGCTGAGTATGCCGCTGTTGCTGGCGAGCCAAGCTTGGGGGGCATGGCATCAAGACACACAGGGCATCATGGGCACACGCGTGCACGTGGAGCTTTATACCCAGGATGCGCAGCTCGGCAGTACCCTGCTGGAAGAGGTCATGGCGGAGATGCATCGCATTGACCACACGTTCAGTTCTTACAAAGCAGACAGCGAGCTGTCGAAGCTAAACCAGCAGGCGCCCCAAGGCTGGGTCGAAGTCTCTAGCGAACTCATGAATCTGTTGGTGCGGGCGCAGCAGGTGTCCGAACTGAGCGGCGGCGCCTTCGACATCACCTACGCCTCGGTAGGGCGTTACTACGATTATCGGCAAGGTAAAACCCCTGAACCGGACGAACTGCAGGATGCGGTTAAAGCCATCAACTATCGTTATGTGCAGTTAGATGTGGACCGGCGGCGCGTGCGCTTTCAGCACCCGCAGGTCTATATAGCGCTGGGTGGTATCGCCAAAGGTTACGCGGTGGATCGAGGTATCGCCATTCTAAGGCGTGCTGGTATCACCCAAGCCAGTGTGGCCGCGGGCGGTGACAGCCGCATCATCGGCGACCGGCAGGGTAAACCCTGGACCGTGGGGATTCGACATCCGCGTCAGGAAGGTAAAGTGTCAGCAGTACTGCCCTTGGTGGATACCGCAGTCTCCACATCCGGAGACTACGAACGCTATTTTGAGCGCGATGGTGTGCGCTATCACCACATTCTAGACCCCGCCACGGGGCGCTCCGCCACCGGGGCGTGGAGTGTGACCATCTTGGGGCCGGACGCTACCTTTACCGATGGGCTCTCCACCAGTGTGTTTGTACTGGGTCCCGAGCGCGGCCTTGCGCTCATCAACAAACTGCCGGGTATCGATGCCATTATTATCAATCCCGAAGGCCAATTGCTGTTCTCCGACGATCTCAGCGAACTGTCCCAATAGATCCCTCGTCTCTCTCCTGACCGAGCGCGATTCCGGTCACATTTATCCCTCTCATCAAACAGCGCTTAGACCAGCAGCAGGCAAAGTGTGATGTGTGCCTCGTTTTTACAGACCTTGCACAAGTAACGTGCGCTTACGGTTTAAGAACACTTAGTTCAACCGGCTCTGCTGTCGAACGTCGTACACGTGGCGGCCTCGAGCAGTCGGCAGAACCGGTTCTAAACGAAACGCATGTAGATGGATGTACTGCGTTTTACACCGCCACTCTGACGGAGTTCATGGTGACGGTGGTGCGGCAGGAGGCCGCCATAGCAGTCGTAGCCGGCAGTTCGAAGAGAAGCCTGCATGGAAGCGGGTTTGTTAAGGAAGACATTCTTCGACGGCTCAACTGCGCACTTAAAACTACTGGTCGGGAGGATTCATGACCGCTATAGCAAGAGGATACAAGCAGGCAGCCGGTGTGCTGGCTGTGTGCGTGAGTTTGTTTCTGGCTGGTTTTGCGCAAGCTTCATCAGTGAAAGGCGGCGAAGAAGCCCCTGATTTCACGTTAAAGACCCTGCAGGGGCCTAACTTGCGTCTCGAGGAATATCGCGGCCAGGTTGTGTTGATTAACTTCTGGGCCAGCTGGTGTGGACCCTGTCGCCAGGAGATGCCCATTCTGGATCGCTTGCACCAGCGTTATGAAGACACCGGTTTTGCGGTGCTTGGTGTGAATGTTGAGGGTGAGGTGGCGCCCGCGAAGAAGATTGTCGACAAAACCAACGTCACCTTTCCTGTGTTGATCGACGAAGGGCAGAAGGTCAGCGAATTGTACGACTTGGAAGCCATGCCCAGCACGGTTGTGTTGGATCGAGATGGCGTCGTGCGCTATGTACATCGCGGCTACAAGCCGGGTGACGAAGCCAAATATGTGGAAGTAGTTAAGAAACTGATACGGGAGTAGTCGCCGCCGCAAGTTGCAGCGACCCGTCCAAGCTAAGGGGTTTGGCTCATGACACGGATAGTTCGAGGACTCTGCTTTTTACTGCTGTTAGCGCTGGCGCCTGCCGGTTGGGCTAACGATGCCGGTGAGTCGCAAGGCAGTTTGGATAAGGAGATGGAAGACGTCAAACAGGCGTTGGTCAATCTCAAACGCGATCTGGTCATTTTGGAAGAAGACCTGCTGTTTCCCGCCAGCTCGCAAGTGTCGGTTTTCCTGTCCATGGATGTGGGCGAATTTTTTCAACTCGATGCCGTCACGCTGAAGCTGAACGGCAAAGAAGTCACCCACCATCTCTATACCAAAAAGCAGGTCAGCGCCTTACATCGTGGCGGTGTACAGAAATTGTTTGTCGGCAACGTCAAACAAGGCGAAAACCGTGTCACCGCATTCTTCACGGGTCGCGGCCCACAAGGCCGGGACTATCGGCGTGCCACAACTGTCGAGTTCGACAAAGGCTTTGAGCCTACCTTCATCCAATTGGCGATATCTGATGACACCGGTGATTACCAGCCGGACTTTGTTGCAGATGTGAGCAACTGATTTTTCGGCGGGTGGTGAAGTAGAGCGATCGCGCCATGAAACAGTTTCTCTGTGAACTTCTTTTTAGCTGCTCAGTGCTCACCGCGGGCGCTCAGCCCATCGATGAGCTTACCTATGGCACGGTGCTTTACGAATATTTTCAGGAAGAGCATCAAGCCGCCTTACTCAATGCCCTTGTGGCGGAGCAACAACAACGCCGCGGGGAAAATACGGTTCGATTTGACCTGGCCGCGGGTAGTTTTGCCTTTGCCGACGGCATGTACGCCTACGCCAATAAGACGTTTGCCGCTATCCCGGAAGGGGAAATTGAAGACATCGACCAGATGCGTCTGGCCTTTCATTTGGCGCGGGAATACCACCGCCGGCAGGACTGGCAACCGCTGGGTGAGCAGTTAGAAAAGATCCAGCTGGGTTCTTCCTGGTTTGGTTTTGGCCGTGAGCGCCTCCACCCCGAAGTGGAGTTTATGCGCGGCGAACTTGCGCTGCATTTGGGTGAGTTTGACAAAGCGACCCACCACTTTGAGCTGATGGATGAAACCGATCCGCTACGTGCTTACGGTCTGTTTAATCTAGGTGTGGCGTATCGCGAAGCCAACTTGTTGCCGGAAGCGCGCAAAACCTTTCGTACCTTGTCGAAAATTCCCGTCTACGATGCCGAAGCCCTGGACCTTACTCAGCGTGCACGTTTGGCGTTGGCTCTCATCGCCCGCCAGCAGCAAAAACCCGAAACCGCCGAATCGGTGCTGAGCGCACTGCCTGGCGAGGGTCGCTACCAAGAGGTGGCGATGGCCGCCTACGGTGGCCTGGCTATGGACAACGAAGAGTATGAGTTGGCCGCACGCATCTGGATGACGTTGCAAGAACAAGAGTATTGGACCTCAAGCACGGCGACAGCCCGGCTTGGCTTCCCTTTGAGTTTGGAACGTATGGCGGAAGACGGGCGCGCCACCACGGAACTGGCGCTGATGCAGTTTCAGCAGGCAGAACAAAGTTTCTCTGCGCGGTTGGCCAATCTCCAGCAATTGTCGCAAGACGCGGAAGACCCTGCCTGGGTCAAAGACCTTCTACATGTCTTTGCAGCGGACAAACGTGATCCCGAACAGATGCAGGTGATGATGCACAGCTGGCAAGAACGCTTAGGACACACCGACTGGCTGGAGTGGTTAGCCACCGACCAGGTTAACCAAGCCCTGACCCAGTGGCGCGAGTTAAACGGCATGGAAGATTGGCTCGGTGTCATGCCGGAAAAACTTCAAGCCCTTGCCGCGGTGGCTGATGAGCAGCAACGTCGCGGCCGCGAAGCGCAACAGTTGTTACAAGGTGACGGTCTGTTGGCGCAACGAGAACTGCTGCAGCAGCGCTTGGCACAGAACACGGCTGCGCTGCAAACATTGCGAGACACCCAGCCCAGCTTAACCATGCAGTGGATGTGGCAACTCGCCAACGACGATGAGCGCGCGCTGTTGACCGAATTAGCTGAGATGGAAAGCTTATTGCCGCACATGTCCGCGGCGGACCAGTTGAAATGGACGGCACGGGTGAAGCGCCTCCAAGGTGTGGTGTTTTACGGCATTGTCGATGAGCGTGCCAGCCGTTTGCAGGTGATGCAGAAGCAGCAAAAAGAGCTGGCGGCGTTGTTGACCGACATCGATCAGCGCATCGCTCGCGTGGCGGATGCGGAAAGTGATTTTGAAGCCACCGTCGCTACCGACTTTTTGCTGTTTCAAGAACGAGCAGACGCCATCACGGCCAGGGTTAATGCCGCGCGGGTTAACCGTGAGGCCTACCTCGCTAATCAAATTCGTGATCGGATGCGGCGGGAAATGCGCCAGGTTGAGCAGTATCTGCTGGTGACGCGTATCGCCATCGCCCGGGCTACGGACCAGTTGGCCATGGCCACGCCCACGGAGATACCGCGATGACGGCTGTGTCTCCAATGCAGCACAGGCAGCACAAACATGGGTTACGCCTCTCGGTCCTGCTGTGCCTGGTTACCGTTCTGAGCGGTTGCAGTTGGCTAACCTTCGGCTTGCTGGGGGATGACGAGCCTAAACAGTTGAAGGCCAAAGGTCCCAATCTGGGCCGCGTGGTGGAGCGTTTACCCGAACTGCAGTTAGCCCAGGTACAGCCGATCAAACCTACCCGCGCTGAAGTGATGGCAGCCTACAACCGCGTATACGGCATGATGCCAAATTCGGTTGAAAACCACGCGGTGGGTAAGCGCCTGGCGGATTTACATATGGCGGAAGGTGAAGACCGCGACATCGAAGGTCTTGCTGCCCCCTATCAACCTGCCATCGAGCTGTACGAAAGTTTGCTGGCGCAGGCCGCGGAAGTCTCTTCCACCGCTGCTGATGAAGACCAAGTTGGGGTTGACGAAATCCTCTATCAGCTGGCCCGAGCGCACGATCTGGTGGGTGAATCTGCGCAGACGTTAAGTTATTTAAACCGGCTGGTCGCGGAATATCCAGACAGCGAATACATTCCCGAAGGGCGTTTCCGCCGCGCGGAAATTATGTTCTCCAGTGATGACTATCGTGCTGCTGCCGCGGATTACGGATTTGTTGTGCAGCTGGGTGACAGCACACCCTACTATCGCAACGCTTCTTACATGCTGGGCTGGTCGGAATTTAAACGTTCGCGTTTTGATGAAGGCCTGGAACAGTTTTTCAACGTGGTGGACGACATGCTGGGCGAGCAAGCCCAAGACGATTTGAACGCCATGGATGATGAGCTGCTGGAAGACACGTTTCGTGTCGTCACCTTGGCACTCGCGTACTTAGATGGCGCGCAAACCCTGGCGGAGGAAATGCGCAAACGGGGTAAACCCGATTGGCAGTATCTGGCGTATCAACGCCTGGCCGACGACTATTTCGATAAAGAGCGTTATCTGGACAACGTCGCCACGTGGCAGACGTTTATCGAGCATAACTCCCTCGACATTCGTGCACCCGCCGCTCACCAAGGCATGATTCAGACGCTGATGGATGCGGGCTTTCCCAGCGACGTTATCCCAAAGAAGAAAGAGTTCATCGTGCGCTACGGGGTGTACTCGGAGTTCTGGAGCCATCACGACTCGAACGTGCGCGAAAGCTACTTGCCGACGCTGCATGAGTATTTGTCGGAGATGGCAAAGCTGGCCCACGCCGATGCGCAATCCTTTAGCGCGTTGCTGGCCGACGGCAAATTTGACCGCAAGCAGCACAAAGACAGCAACAATCAGGACATCACTGATACGGTAGCCCATCGCGGCAACTTATACCTTGCCGCCGCGCAGTGGTACGAAGAGATTATTGTGACCTTCCCGGAAGACCCGCGTACCGCGGAGTATCTCTTTCTGCTGGGCGAGTCTTATACGGAAGCGGACGAACCCGCACGTGCGGTGGCGGCCTATCAACGTGTGATGCGTGAATTCCCGAACTACCCGCAAGCGCACGAAGCCGGTTATGCCGCAATCTTAGGTTTGACCGAAGTCATCAACCGGGCAGCTGCCGAGGAGCTTGAGTTGTGGCAACGCCTGAAGATAGACGCGCAAATTGAGTTTGCCTTGATCTTTCCCGGCGATCCTCGCGCACCGGCGGTGCAAACGGATGCGGCCGACACGCTGTTTGGGTTAGGGCATACCGAAGAAGCGCTGCAATTGGCGGAAAATCTGCTCGCCGAATGGCCTGATGTGGACGCAGGGTTGAAGAAAACTGCGCTGCTCATCATTGGCCATGGCCGCTTTGAAATGGACGAATTTGTAGCGGCTGAACAGGCATATCACAGCCTCAAGCAAATGCAGCTGTCTGAAGACGAGTGGGCCAAAGTGCATGAACGCTTGTTAGCAGCGGTCTACAAGCAAGGCGAAGCTGCTGAAGCTGCCGGTACTGCGGATGATGCGGTGTACCACTTCATGCGTATTGCCAGCCTCGACCCAACGGCCGCGCTGGCAGCACAAGGACACTTTGATGCCATTGCGGTGGTTGAGGGTGCGGGTCGCATCGCTGAAGCCGCAAACATGTTGGCGACCTTCCGAGCCACCTATCCGGACCACGAACTTGGCAAAGGCATCGATATGCGGCTGGCGTCGATGTATGAGCAGACTGAAAACTGGTCTGCCGCTGCCGAAGAATACCTTGGTTTATCAACTTCCGCGGATGACCCGGAAGTGCGCCGCCAGTCTAAGTATCGGACCGCGGAGATCTACTTACAGCAGGACGATGTGGCGGCGGCGATCGAACACTTCCGCGACTACGCCCACACCTACAAGCAACCCTGGGACCTGCGTTTGGAAGCCATGCACCACATGGATGAGTTGTACCAGCGTACCGGAGATGCGGACAAGCGCCGTTTTTGGCTGCAACAGAAAATCACCTTACACAAGAGCCTGGGCTCACAAGCCTCTGAACGCGCCACGTTTCTGGCGGCCAGTGCGCAAATGGTATTTGCCACGGACGAGCGTGAGCGGTTTGCCGGCATACGTTTGACCCACCCATTGAAACGCAGCTTGAAGAAAAAGCAGCGGGCGCTGAAGAAGACGCTGCAGGCATACGAAGATGTCGCCGCATACGAAGTAGCGGAGTACACCACCGCGGCCACCTTTGAGATTGCAGACCTGTACAGCGTGTTGTCGAAATCCATCATGGCCTCGGACCGCCCCAAAAACCTGTCGGAGCTTGAGCTCGAACAATACGACATTTTGTTGGAAGAACAGGCTTTTCCGTTTGAGGAACAATCCATCGGTTTGCATGAAATCAACATGCAGCGTGCCTGGGACGGCACATACGACGAGTGGGTGCAAAAGTCCTACGCTGAGCTGAAGCGGCTAATGCCCGGACGTTTTGACAAACCGGAAAGTGAGGTGGCTTATGCCGCGGCAATTCACTAGCGCAGTGTGTACGAAAGGCCTCATGTTCGCGGCCTTGTTGATGCTTGGCGCATGTTCCAGCGTACCGATGCCGTTTGCAGGCAAAGATAAAGCCGCGCCGGAGCGCGTGGAAGGTGCAGCGATGTCTACCGCCGTAGACGCTCAAGACGCGGATGGTGTTGCTACTGTGCCCGTTAACCCCATCCAAGTTGTACCGACGCCGCCGCTACAGCCGGGTAGCCAAGCGTTGTTTGATCGTGCTTTGGAATTGCTGCGCGACGAGCAGTATCAAGCCGCGGAAGTTTTGTTTCTGGAACTCACCAGCAGCCAGCCGGAGCTGGCGGGTCCTTGGGTCAACTTGGGTCATGTCTATTTGGCGCAGACGCGCAACGAGGAAGCGCAGGAGGCGTTCCAGCAGGCGCTGCAGGCCAACCCGAAGAATTGTGACGCGCTCAACCAGTTGGGTGTGATCGCCCGGCGCGCGGGCCGCTTTACCGAAGCTGAGCAGTTTTACCTCAGTTGCCTGCAGGCCAACCCAGGTTACCACCACGCGCGGCTTAACCTGGGCATTTTGTACGAACTCTACATGGGCCGCTTGGGTGAAGCGCTGGCGACCTATCACGACTACCAGGCATTACTGCCACAACCGGATACGCGGGTGGACGGCTGGGTCATGGATCTAGAACGACGCGTGGCTTCGGTGGCCAGACGGTAACCCGGTAGCAGGCGAGGAGAAAGTGATGCAGCAGATCCACCCCCATCCGCAAACAGTGATCAAGTGGTGCTTAGTTTTGTTGCTTGGCCTGGGCGCGGCGAACGTGGCTGGTGCGGTTGAAGACGCACCCATCGAAGATGCACCCGCTGCAGAGTCACTCGAAGCGGCTAACACAGCGCAGGCGCAAGCGACTGATGTCGAGCAACCCGTTATCGAAAGCGCAGTAGAAAACACACAAAACATGCCGCAATCGGCACATTCACGCTCGGGTGTCCTGCAACTTGACCAAACCGTGATCTCCGGCAACCAAGAATTGCCAAAAGTGCTTTATATCTTGCCTTGGCGTGAGCCTGAGGGCTTGCCGGACATCGAGATTCAAGCGGAATTTACGGAAGAAGAAGTCTTCCGCAGATTGTATCCGCCGGCTTATCGAAGGGAGCTTGGCTACTTCGAGACGTTGTCGGGATTGAAAGAAGATCCAGCTCAGGAGAAGTAGAAATGGATATGTACGCGACCGTTGTGGGTTTTTTCCAAGAGGGAGGCCCATTCATGTATCCCATTGCCATCGTGTTGGCGATAGGACTCGCCATTGCTTTGGAAAGGTACTTTTACCTGGCCAGACAAATGCACATTAACCGGAAAGATTACAACGCGCTGTTGCCGCTGCTGAAGCAGCGTCGTCTGCGTGAGATTGTTGATTTAACCAACAAATCCCCTTCGCCGATGTGCCGCATCGTCGCAGATGGTGTGAACAAACAAGGTTCTGCCAGCGATCGCCGTCGCGCCGACATCGAATCCGCCATGGAAGAAGGTCTGTTGGAAGCACTCCCGAACATTGAGCGCCGCACGCCTTATCTGGCGACGTTTGCCAACATCGCCACCCTGCTTGGCCTGCTCGGTACCATCATTGGTCTTATTGCTGCGTTCACCGCGGTAGCCAATGCTGACCCGGCGGAAAAAGCCACGCTGTTGTCGCAGAGTATCTCCATTGCGATGAATACCACGGCGTTTGGCCTGATGGCTGCGATCCCGCTGCTGTTGATCCACTCCATGCTGCAGAGCAAGACCAGTGCGATCATCGAAAGCTTGGAAATTGCCGTCGTGAAGTTTGTCAACCTGATGGAAGGCAACGCCGACGCGATTGCCAAGGCCACTGCTCAAGCTGCGGCACCGAAAAAAGCCGCCAAAGCTGCTGCACAAGGCGCTTAAACCCGCAAAGCACCCGCTTAAACAGGGTGCATGGACTGCGGGTGACCGCAAACAGCGAAACAACGAAGAGCAGTAGGCATGGACCGCATTCGTAAAAAGAGACAAAAACACACCGAGGCCGCTGACCTGGATGTCACACCTTTTATGAACCTCATGATTGTGCTGGTGCCGGTGTTGTTGCTGTCCATGGTGTTTACCCACACCACGGTCATCGATTTGAACTTTCCCACCGGTGAAGCAGCCGGTGGCGAATTTGACCCCGATGCTGTGCATTTGGAAGTAGCGGTCTATAACGACCGCCTGGTGGTGGCCGACGGTCGCGGCGGCGTCATCAAAAATCTGCCCAAGCTGGATGGTGAGCACAACTTTAACGAACTGTCTTTGGTCATGCAGGAGCTGAAGCGCCGCATGCCGGAAAAAGAAGACATTACTGTGCTGCTGCAGGAAGAAACGGACTACCAGACCTTGGTGTCGGTGATGGACAAAGTGCGCTCCTACCCCACGGTGCAAGCTTTGGATGTGGTCCAAGCTGAGCTGTTTCCGGTGATCTCTTTAGGGGATACACCTGGCGGCAATGAAGAAGTGGCTGCAAATACGGCCGCTGGAGCGGGAGACCGGTCGTGAGTTGGCATACTAAGCGCAGACGCGCACGTCAGGAGAGAAAGGGTAAAAAAGCGGCAGCGCTGAACCTGGTCTCCTTAATGGATATTTTCACCATCTTGGTGTTCTTCCTGATGGTGAATTCTTCTGAGGTGGAAGTTCTACAAACCAGCTCGAAGATAAAGCTGCCGGATTCGAACTCGGAGCAAAAACCGAAGAACCAGCTGATGATATCGGTGGACGCTGAAGACCTTGTTGTGCAAGGGCGTTCGGTGGCCAAGGTGGCAGAGGTGATGGGTTCAGAAAGTTTGGTGATCGAAGGTTTAAAAGAAGAGCTCGAATACCAGGCCGGCCGCCGCGGTGAAATGCCGGAGGGTGGTTTTAAGGTCACCGTCATTGGTGACAAAGAGCTGCCGTACTGGCTGTTAAAACGAATTTTGATGACCTGCCAAACCACGGATTTTGCCCAGGTTAGCTTGGCGGTGAACAAGGTGAGTGGCCCGCAAACGGTCGAAGAGTTGAGCGGCTCCGTGCAGGAAACCGCCGCCACCCAAGCTGCCGCCGCTTCAGGAGCAGCCTCATGAGCGCTGTATTGGCAAAAGTGCATGATTTTGACCTGCCGTGGGATAACCAACGCCAGGACCGCAAATCTCTGCGTAAGTGGCTCACCGGCTGGTTGTCCGCAATCTTGTTAATGGGTGCGGTGATGCCGTTTTTAACCCTACCGGAAGTTGAGCGTGAAGAGTTGGAAGAGTTGCCGCCGCAGTTGGCGCGCATCGTGTTGGAAAAACCCAAACCCAAAATTCCGCCGCCCCCTCCACCCAAAGAAGTGGAAGAGGTAAAGCCGGAACCGGAACCGACACCCAAGGAAGAGGTGGTTGAGCCGAAGTCCGAACCCAAGGTGGCAGACGCCCGGGAAAAAGCTTCAGTGTCGGGTCTGTTACAATTTAAGGATGCATTTGCGGACATGCGCGAAGCCGTGGATGTCAGCAAGTTACAGGATACCGCTGCCATCCAGCGCGGTGCCGGTGAAGCCGCCAGTATTGATCGGGCGATTCTCACCTCGAAACACAGCACCCGCAGTTCGGGTGTAAACGTAGCGGCTTTGTCGCGTGAAACCGGCGGTGTGGCCTTGTCAGGCCGTCAGACTACTAAGGTGGACGCACCGGAAAATGTGGCGGGTACCGGCGGTGTGCGTAAGCAACAAATCACGGATCCGCGCAGCCGCAGTATTGAAGAGATCCGCCGTGTATTTGACGCCAACAAAGGCGCCATCTTTGCAATCTACAACCGCTCGCTGCGCAGCAACCCCGCTTTGCAGGGTGAAGTGGTATTAGAGTTGGTGATCGATCCGGCGGGACGTGTGGTGGACTGCAAGGTCGTGGCTTCCGAAATTGCCGATCAGACGATGATCGACAAAATTGTCAATCGCATCCGATTGTTCAATTTTGGCGACCGAGACGTGAAACAAACAACCATTCGCTATCCCGTACACTTCTTGCCGACCTAACACCCACCGGGGCGCTCTCAGAGCAGGATTCACTTTTCTCGAACTGTATCTACATAAAGATCAGTTTTTTTCGGGCAGGCGGATTCTTAGAATAGCGGCTTTTTGATTTCCAACGAACCCATTTGGGTGGGGAAGGCCGCACATGTCCGTCACACAATTGCCGAAACGTCGGAAAATTGTCCCGCAACTGTATGAAGAAGACGCCGCTAAATATGCAGGACCGCACCGGGCTCAGCAGTGGAAAGTGGCGCGTAAATTCCGCGGTTGGTTAAAACACTACGCCTATCTGCAGTGGACGAAAGATTTTACCGAGGTGGAACTCACCGGCGCTGAGTACCTGGAAAACTTGGCTGGCCCAGCCATCTTTGTCGGCAACCATACGAGCCACCTAGATTCGATTCTTACTCAGGCTGCGTTACCCGACCACGTTGCCGACAATCTTCTTTACGGTGCGGCGCAAGACCGTTGGTTTGTGAAAGGCAAATGGTTCGCCAAGCGCAAAGTCAAAAAAGAACTGCACCCCTTGTATCAATCGTTTGCATTGGGGACGTTTCCGATATTACGCGGAGGCGGTTTGGATGCGCTGTCTTACGCCGGTGAATTGTTGGCCAACGGGCATCATATCTTTCTATTTCCCGAAGGCACCCGGGCAATGGATGGCGCGCTGGGTAAGTTCAAACACGGCGCCAGCATCCTCGCCTTGCGCCACCAGCTGCCGATAGTACCGCTATACCTCGGCGGCTTAGCCGCCATACGTCCAAAAGGTACGCGTCAGGCAGTCCCCGGTCCGGTGTCGATGGACGTGTTGCAACCGCTGACCTTTGCGCCAGGCACGGATGTGGCCAGCGCCACCGCGCAGCTTCAAGCGGTGATGAATGCTGCGCATCGGGCGCGGGCGCAAGCTGCTGAGGAAGACGCGGAGGCTGTTGCGGCCTTGCAGGCAGAACGAGTGGCCTAGCAAAATCTAAGTGGCGTTCAAGCGCCGTGCTGGGTCTATCGATCTCTTTCTAGCACGTTCTAGCACGGCGTTTCACGTATGAAAGTTTCCGGGACCTCACCCAGCCAATCGACCATGGCGATCATGCCGTCCACTTCCATGCGACCGCCCAGTTTGGTGCGTTGCAGGGTGGAAGCGTTGACGCCAATCTCTTTTGACACCTCACTCCAAGTCATGTCGCGCGCAGCACGCTGCTGATTTAGAGCTTGGTATAGCGCAGCCGTATCGAACCTTCTCACGGATTCTGTTCCAGAGAAATACATCTTAAGCATCATAACCAGCGGGAGATGAGTTATGTATTCAGTTGGGCGTGTCTGTGGATTCTGGTTTACTGGACCAATGGTACCCGATCAGGTACCATTTCATCATGCATGGCCGAACTGACATACAACAAGAGCAAGTCGACCGCTACACCCGCAAAGTCGCGGAGCTGCTGAAATACGCGCGCCGAAAATCAGGCTTGTCAGCGCGCGAGTTGGCTCGGCGGGTGGGCAGCTCTCACTCCACCATTCTGGCATACGAGTCCGGTAAGAAGGTGCCTGTTACCACCACCTTGATGCGGCTGATTCATGCGTGTGGTTTTTCTCTCGACTTCGAGTTAGCGCCAAGGATCCGCGGCGACAACGAATATCCCAGGGGCGCCGAGCTCGAAGAAGTGTTGGGATTGGCAGCGATGTTTCCTGCCAGACACGGCAAACAGCCGGACGCCAAACTGAAACTATGAACCTGCCGGATAAAGTGGTGGCGCTGCACCGGGCTTTGAAGCGTGCAGACATCAAACACGCCTTCGGCGGAGCGCTGGCACTGGCTTGGTGTACCCAACAGGCGCGCGGCACCATCGACATTGATCTGAATGTTTTTGTAGATGCCGAGGACGCGGAACCAGCGCTCAACGCGCTGCCCGAACAGGTAGCCTGGTCAGACGCCGACGTGGAAGCGATCCGCCAACATGGCCAAGTGCGGTTGTGGTGGGAGTCGACACCGGTGGATCTGTTCCTCAACACCCTCGATTTGCACAAACACATGTCGCGCCGCATCCGCTTCGAGGAGTTTGCCAATGCCAGCGTGCCGTTCCTCGCTTGCCGAGACATAGCTGTGCTGAAAGCGTTTTTTAATCGGACCAAAGACTGGGCGGACCTCGAAGCCATGCTTGAGGCTGGCACCATCCACCTGTCCGAAATCACCGCCACGATCATTGAGTATCTCGGTCAAGATGACGAGCGTGTGGCAAAACTGGTTGATCTCAGCGGACGCAACTAGATTCGACACCCTTGGACCCTTGGCGACGGCTGAAGCGGCTAGAGCGTGCGGAGCGCACTCAGCCGCCGACGTGTCCTGAACATGTTTTAGAACGCATATTCCACAGAAAATCGAACCTCACGTGGTCTTTCCGGGTTGATCGCAAACGGAGTACGCGCTTTGTAATACTCTTCATCAAAGAGGTTCGAGACCGTTAATCGGGTTGTAATGTCCTGCTCGTTTGCCAGTGACCAGACATATTTGGCGCCAATATCCACGCGTACATAGCTATCCAGATCAAAAGTGTTGGCGTCGTCGACCGGCCGGTCGGACTCATAAAATACACCGCCTTGTAAGGACAACCCTGGAACGAATGAATCGAACTGGTATTCCGCCCAAAAGCTTAGCGAGAGATCAGCAACCCCGTACGGCGTATTGCCGACCAAAGCAGCGTTGTCGTTCTCTTTTATTTCGGCATCAAGGTAGGTTGCTGAACCGATCAAACTTAACTCTTCACCTATAAGTCCGCTAACAGATACCTCGGCCCCGTTGTGTTCGGCCAAGCCTCTCTGCTCTATCCGATTGGTAAAGATGTTTTCGATCGGTTCGCCGTCCCGTTCCACCGAAAAAACAGCCCCCGACACCAACAGTTTGCCATCGTTACCTTCCCACTTAACGCCTATTTCAACCATCTCTCCCACGGTGGGGTCAAGTTGCTCACCTTCATTGGCGAACCCCCCGCCCACTGGACCATTGGGTTCGAAGCTTTCTGCGTAGGTTGAATAAACTGAGAGATTCGGCTGTATCAGGTACAACACACCTACTCTGGGTGTGAAGTTGTCATCGTCGTAATCACCGCCGATTGTGGTCTCGTAGTCGTCCCAGCGCCCACCGACGAGGACGCGCCAATCCTCTCCGACTTCGATCATGTCCTGGACATAGAATCCTGTTCGGGTCTCATCACCTTCCACGCGTCGGTTACCAATTGGAATTTGTGGGTCGGGGAAAGCCGGGCCAAAGATATTGCTGACAAAGGTGACTCGATCGGCATTTTCGATTTCTTTGTCTCGCCTTTCGATGTCTGTTTCATCATAACCAACGAGAATGTTGTGGATCAGCGGTCCCGTCTCTAACTTGCCGGTCACATCAAAAAACATGGTCTCGTAGTCCCGCCGATTTAAACGTCTACGTGCGCGGATGACGTTGTCACCGGTTTCAGCATCAAAACCGCGGAGCTGGTTGTCGTAGCGATCTCGCTGATAGTCTTGAAAGCTGTAGCCCAGCTGTATGGACCAGGCGTCGTTGAAACTGTGGTCCAACTCAACGAAGTAGTTGGTCACCTCAGAATCATAGTGTGACCACGGTTGGTTATAGATCAAATCATAGTCAAGGATGTCTAACACGTCCTCCGTGTCGCCGATCAAACCGTTGTCTTGAGGACGGTCGTCCGTGGTGTCGTCAAAATTCACCAGAACCGTGGTTCGGTCCGTCAGGTCAAATTCTACTGCGAACGAATAGATATCTCGTTCGACGTCGAAAGAGTCTCCATTGAAGAATTCTCGGAAGTATTCGCTTTCCTCCCTGATTACGTTCACGCGGTAGCGCAGACGCTCGTCCGCTATGGCGCCACCGATGTCAGCATGTATGTGTTGCAGCGCATCGGTTCCGATGGTGGCTTTAACAAACCCTTCGAACTCACGGGGCGGCCGTTTCGACACCATGTTGATCAAACCGCCCGGGGTCAGGGTTCCATAGAGGACTGATGCAGGGCCTTTCAAGACTTCGACGCGATCTAACACTTCGGTAGGTGATGAGGCCAGCTGAAAAAAAGCACGTCCGTCGCGCATGAAATTGGAGCCATTGAGCAAATCGAAGCCGCGAATTTTGTATGACGAGTAAGCCCCCAAAAAGTTGTTTGCTTTCTGCACGCTCGAATCGTTTTGCAAAATCTGATCGAGTCGAAACGATTGCTGGTCGGCTATGAGTTCACTGTTTGCGGTGAATACGGATGCAGGCGTTTCCAGCAGGGGAACGTTGGATTTCAATGCGCTTGTTGCGGAACCATCGTGATAGCCGACCTGACGTTCGCCGACGACTACCATTTCCTCGACCAATTTGGGTTGACTTGGGTCAGTGTCGTTTTGAGCGGCGAACGCATTTGCTGTTGCAACCAATGCGGCCAAAAAAAACGGAGCGCTCACCTTCGGTACTATGCCTAACTCCATGATCCCGCTATCCTTACTAATTATGCAAATGAGAATCATAACTATTTAATATAGTGTGAGTCCACCGAAACCTAAGCACGACGGGGCAGACCAGCGTTCGGTAAAAAGCGCCGCTGGACATTGACTATTGAAAATCTCGACATGAAGCCGACACCCCTTGCGACCGACACGCAACGTTTCAAGACGCCCCGAAAAAAGCTCTTCGATCTACACTCATGGGTGGGGTTTCAGCTTGCGGTATTCATGACGTTGGTGGTGGCCACGGGCACCTTGGCGGTTATATCAGACGAAATCGATTGGCTCATACATCCTGAACTAAGGGCAAGTGCGGGAGAGCTTGAACTTGGTTGGGGTGAGATAGAAAACGCTGTGCGGGACTTCGCGCCTGGCCACACCATTACCGCCATGACGCGTCACGAGGGCAACTACTTTAATTATAGAGTTTCTTTGTTTGACCCTTACGGCAGGAACTACTTCCTTTATGTTGACCCTTATACAGCCGAGGTCACTGGCGAGACTGGTACGTTAACGGTGCAGCGCTTTCTAAGAGATCTGCACCGCTACTTGTTCCTTCCTTCAATCGTTGGTCTTCCGCTTGTTACGACCATGGCCATTGTTCTCCTCATTTCCCTGTATACCGGCATGAAGACGGTCCGCAATTGGGCCACGGTTGCCACACGTGTGAGATTCTCCAAAGGAATACGTGTGGCCTTGGGTGACTTTCACAAATTTGCGGGCCTATGGAGCATCTGGTTTTTTGTGGTCGTCATCGTCACGAGCATTTGGTACTTCGCCGAGCTCATGGGCGCGGTCATGGACGAGCGGTTTGAACCCAGCCGTCCCGGGATCACTGCAGAACGCCTTGTATCACTTGGCCCATCCGTAAAACTCGCGGACGCTGCCACATTAGTTGCCAAAGCGGAAAGTGCGTTACCCGGTTACCGGGTCACCGATATTGAATTTGCGATAACTGCGAATCTTGCTTCCAGTGTCTTGGGGCGTTACCAAGACCCTCTGGTTCGGTCGCGCGCAAATCGTATTTTTATGGATCCGGTCACAGCTGAAATCATTCACATCCAACGATCCTCTGAGCTCGGTTGGGTGGCCTATCTGAATGAGCTTGCCGACCCACTACATTTCGGTTCCTTCGGCGGCATCGTCACTAAGGGCATCTGGTTTATCTTCGGTCTTGCGATGTTGTCCCTGACGCTGACAGGGGTGTGGTTGACCTGGCAACGCCTTAAAAAGCGCGCCCCTACTTCGACCCAGTGGGCAGCGCTTCCTGTGCTGCTGATTGTTGGCGGGGTGGGTGTTTCCTATGTGCAGTCCCGCACGGACGATGGTCGTTTTGAGTTCTCTCAATTAACCCAATATAGAATAGATGACTCGATGGATGCCTCCCTTAGGCTTGAGCAAGATGCTACCGGTAGACTTTTGGGGCCATTTTCGTTAGCCCTTCAATCGCGAATTGGCAGAATCAATCTGGCGGATGCCATGTTGAGAATCCACAACGATCTTTCCACTGATGAGGGTACGGCGGCCGTCGTTAAGCCCCGCTTGTTAGGAGAAACGGTGGTTCTCAAAGGTCATCTTAATCAGTCTGACTTGGGCAATGCTGAAGCTCTTGAGCTCACGCTGACTTTTCTCTCCGGTGAGTCGATTCAGCAGACGCTCGAAATGACACGACGGGTTCGCGGAACAACCGAAACTCAGTGAACGACTGGGCCACCGCTTGTTAAGCAGCACCTCTGCTGTCGCGATCGTTGATGGTCACTGCCGATGTAAATCGATCTCGATAGTTGCGCGGGCTGGTGCCGAGATGTCGTTCAAAAGCGGTCCTGAGCCCGTCCGTTGAAGCGTATCCGCAGGCTTCTGCAATTCTGGACAACGGTTTGTCCGTCTCTTCGAGCAACTGGCGCGCTTTGTCGATGCGGCATTGTTCAATGTAACGCCAGTGAGCTATATGGCGGTTGGTTCACCGATGCTGCCGTCGAGGAAGTGTTTGGCCAGGACGATGCCATCGTGGCCGGTGCGTTTAACCCCAGGCGCCGGGCGGACGCGGTGGAAGGTGGCTACCGACTCAACGGCACGACGCCGTTTACCAGCAATTGTCACGGCGCAGATTGGCTCATGGGGCTGGCGGGTCCATATGATGATGGGGTTGCTCGCGTCGATGGCAACGGCAATCCAGTCATGCTGCTCACGCTGGTTCCGGCCAGTGATTTACGCATTATTGAGACCTGGGACGCCATGGGTTTGGCGGGGACCGGTAGTCATGATGTTGAGATTCGGGATGCATTTGTGCCTGATCACCTCGCCGTGCCGTTTGCGCCGGTGTTCGAACCTTGCCCAACCTACGACAATGCGCTTGCGCGCGTGGCCATCTGGGTAACTGCAGCGGCCCACGCTGCAGTGGCATTGGGTATTGGCCAGGCGGCCATCAATGGACGGATAGAGATGGGCACTAGTGCTCAAACCACTTGAAAACATAGGATCAGAGGGTCTGTGGGGTTTTTGGGCTAGACGGCGTACCGCCGGTGGGGTTGGGCCCCATCAAGGTGCGCCAACAACGCCCAAGGACCCCACAGACCCGCCCTGTGGGAGATCGCCAGCTTTACGCTAACTG
>JANQKS010000128.1 GCA_028281005.1 Pseudomonadales bacterium | reverse complement strand
TGGCGATTCTGGGCCACCCGAAGGGCGTGTCCCATAAGCCCTGTGGTGTTGTTGCGGCCCTAGGAAAGGTCACGATCCTTCAGATCGTGACCCGACGCTATCCGTCGGACCGCGCCTAGCCACAGCACTTATGGAACGCGTCATAATTCAACAAATTAACCAAACAGGACACTAGCTTGCCGGCTTGAGCCCACACACGTTATCCAGCCAATTGATCATGGCTGGGAACATCTCCATCCAATGACGGTAGTAGATGGTGCCGAAGAAGTGGTTAGCGTCTTCTAACTCGATGTATTCGTGCTGCTTGCCATATTCTTTGAGTTTCCTCACCAGTTTACGACTTTCTGCAACCGGAACGCGCTCATCAATGTCGCCGTGAATGACTAACAACGGCACATCAACACTGTCGATGTGATCAAGCGGATTTAAACCGTCAACCGTGCCGCGATATGCCTTCTCTAAGAAGGTTCCATTATCAGCCAACCACGCTCGAAAGTAAGGCACGTCAGCTACACCGGCACCTGAGATGGCGCAATGGAACGGGTTAGGGTCCCTAAACGCACCTACCGTCGCTGCGTATCCTCCGTAGCTCCAACCGAAAATGGCCACGCGATCAGGATCCGCCAATCCACGCTTCACCATGTAGGTGACGCCGTCTTCTAGGTCGTCCTGCATCGTCAATCCCCACTGCGCATAACCGGCTTCCAGCAGCTTTCGGCCGAATCCAGTAGAGATTCGAAACTGGGGTTGTATAACCGCATAGCCATGATAAGCAAGCATTTGAGCCCACAGATCAAATCCCCAAAAGTCGCGTGCGATAGGACCACCGTGGGGATTTACCACCACAGGAAACGGGCCTTCACCGTTTGGAACGGTGACCAGCGCCGGAATCTCCAAACCATCTCTTGCCTTGTATCGTACCCATTCAACATCCGCCAGCATGTCTTCTTTGAGGAATGGCATAGATTGCCCCAACAGATCCAATTTGTTGTTCTTTAGCAGGTACCAGGACGTCGGCATTCTGGGACCTTCCGCCTCAACAATGTAGGAGTTACCGTCTCGCGAGCGGGAGACAATGATGTTGTGGGTATCTGGCAGCACTTGGTTTATCGCGTCATACAGCGCTTTCTCTTCCGGATCTACCACGTAGAGATCACCTGCCTTACCGCTGTACCAAAAGCCCACCAGCTTGCGGTTGAAGTTTTTGTCGCGCACGCGTGCCACACCAGTGGCGTCGTAGCGTGGGTGTTTAAACTGCATCTCACCCATCTCGCGTTTGCGCAGATCGTAGATATATATCGCAGCAGTATCGGTTGCATGGTTAGAAGCCACATAAACCAGATCCGGATTATCGCCTTCCACCATCGCCAACGGCTCAAAAACGCGGCTGGTGTTTTCTAGGTTGGCTTGCGTCCGACCAATTTCAAACCACTCGCCACTGTCTTTGAGGCGCCCAAGGTAAACAATTGCTTCGTCTCCTTGGTCGAACCTGCGCGCAATACGCGGATCACCGTCTTCGTCTATGTAACCGATGTTAAGGTTGCGGGTATTACGAGCCAATAGTCGCGCAGAACCGGTATTGATATTGACTTTAAAAAAGTCATCTATGAAATCTTGATCATCGTCGAATCGCATGAGAATGTGATTCGGCTCTTCCGGCAAAATGTCGAATATCGACGCTGCGGAAAAGTTTTCGATCGTTTTGGCGAATTCACTGCGGCGGTCAGAGCGATTGCGCGGAATCTCCAACCAGCGTTTGCCTTTACGGTCGACCACTGCGAGTTTGCTCACCAGCCGTGTGTCAGCACCCAAATCTTGCAACGTATCGACGTCCTGACTAAAGCGAACGACAAGTTTTTCGTTGTTCACCCAGGAAACGGTACGGATGTCCATCCGCGCCGAACCCAGAGTCACAGGCTTCACGCTGAGATCGTCAACGTCGTATATCATCACCACCTGTTTGCCGTCTTTGGCGAGCCGCTGCAAAGTAGCAATGTGTTTGCCGTTTGGCGAAAGCTCGGCCATGGACATGGCTTCTTCAGCTGCAAACGCTTCGAAGCCACTGAGCCCGTTAGTTTGGCTATCTTCTTCGCTGTTCGCTCCTGTTTGAGCACCAGCTACTGGCGCCGCAACTAACGACCACAGTAGCGTCGAGAATGCTGCCGCTTTGCCAATCTGGTCCCAACTCCTGGTCATACCTTTCCTCTGCGGTCGTACTTGATGTTTGACAATCGGACTTTGCTAGACCCTTAGAAAAAACCCCGGCGATTGCCGGGGTTTAGTCCAGTCGTGTTGCCGCCTAGCCGCCGAAAGATTTTCGGGCAGAGAGGAAGAAACGTCGACCTATAACGTCGTATGCCGCCCCCAGAGGGATATTGTTCAACTGCAACTCTGGAGCATCGCCATCGACTAGCGGTGGCGTCTCATCGGTCAAGTTAACAATGCCCAGAGTAAACTCCCAATCACGTGGCGCCCAAGTCACCGAGACATTGTGGGACACGTAATAGTCGGTGTCGGCTATGGGACGGCACGTAAATGGGCGGAACTGACAGGGTGGATTTACACCAAACGCCTCAACTGCATCCTGTTCACCTGAGATATAGTTCATCCGCCAGTTGAACCGGAAGTCGTCATATCGGGCGGTCAAACGAATATTACCTTCCCACTCCGGCGCAAGCGGCGTCCCCGCATCATCTTCTTCGGCGGTGCCGAAGCGGAATATGTTCTCCAACAAACGGGTGAACCGCACATCCAGTTCAACGTCCAAATTGCGATCACTAACGATGAAGTCTCTCTGCACGTACAAGTTGTAGTCAATACCACGCGACGTAATCTCGTTGACGTTAAAGAAACTACTGTCGACGACATCCAGCAGATTGTCTGCGTCGCGCGTAAGGAAGTCACAGAACGCGCTCGCGCCAACCGCGCTATCAACGTAACAGTCATTAATAATAAACTGCGTACCTAAGAGGCTGATACTGTCCTCTACCTCAATGTCGTAGTAGGTCAAACTCAAACGTAAGGTCGTATCATCCCAGATGTCTGGGTCAATGATAATGCCGTAGGTATAGGACGTAGATGTCTCGGGCTCAATCTCCAATTGAACCTGTTCTCCACCTTTGCGCAGCACTTCGACACTATACTCATTAAGAGTACCGTCCAGGCCCAGAGACAGCGGATCCACACCCGTTTCCACACAGTTGTCCAGCGTAGTTTGTGAGCGCGTCTCACCGGTAGGGTCATAGGTGGCATCCTCACCTGGATTCAAGGACGGAATCTGTGCACCACCGGGAACCACGCAGGGATCGACCACTGTGGCAAATCCAGACTGGCCGATCAGGAATTGTTCTCGCGCGTTAGGGGCGCGAAATGAGGTTCCGTAAGTACCACGAAATGTGAGGCCATCGAGCGGTGTATAGAAGGTCTTAATACTATAGGTGGTGTCGTTCCCATATGTACTTTCTTCCGTCCAGCGCCCAGCTAAGTTGAGCGACAATTCTTCCGCACCACGTACGCCTTCGAGCAACTGTAGTTCGGTCTCAAAGAACAACTCCTTGATGGTACGGTCACCTTTCGATCCTCCGTCCGAGAAAAAGGCATAGAAAGCCCCGGTGCGCGCTACGTCATTAGGTTTTGAGTCAATCTCGTCTTTACGGTATTCGACTCCTAGCACCACTGGTACTGCGGTGTCATTCCAAGGCAGGCGCATAACGTCACCCTGTAGAATTCCGCTATAGATGGTCTGCTCAATTTCGGTGTCAAAAGACCGTACACCAAAGACAAAGTCCCGTTCTGCTTGGGTGGCGAAGGTGCCGCCGCCTGGTTGGTAAAGAGATTCCGCATACATGTTGATGGGTACACAATCCGTGCCATCAGGTACACCGTCGTTGTTGGCGTCAGTTCCGCACACCACGTTGCCTGAAACAGGGTCGATAGCAGACGTATTAATGGAAAATAGCAGTGGTTCTTCTAAGATCCCAAAGCTTTTGTCCTTACCCTCAGAAAGCGAGTAGCTGACGTAGGCGTCATATGACCAGTTGCCGAAACCGCCATCGGTTTGCAAGAACGGTATGTCGCCGGTAACGCCGACGACACTGCGGTACTGTTCAATTTCTACGTCAAAATTGTCTCTATCACCGCGAACGGTAACGATCGGTGTATTTGCATTTTCCGCCTCTGGGAAAAAGCCGGCGGGAATACCAAAGAATCCAAAACAGTTTGCGCCATCTACGCCATTAAGATTACACGGATTGTAGGGGTTGCTTGCCGGTACATCAGGGAAAATCTGTGCGCCGGTTGCCAGAACCTCCGTTTCTCGCCGAGAGTACATCCCCTCAAAGTAGACTGAGGTATTGGCATCATCTTGAAAGTCGTATTGACCGTAACCGTAGATATTTAGTCGCTTTGACTCTGACAACAAATCAGAAGCGCGATCATAATCGGAGCCATTAAAGTTGTATTGGTCGCTCTGTAGATCGACTTCAGTAAGACCGTTGCCGTCCGGGTCAACTAAGCCAGTATCCGGAATACCATCGCCATCTTGGTCAATCGGAACAATCGCACCGGGGTTAAGTCCCGCGAAACCCAAAGGCAACTCCGTTTCGGAGAAGTTAGGAATGCCTATGTTCGATTCACCCGGTGTATACCAGACGTTGCCCCAACCAAGTGGGATGAACACGCGATTGATTGTATTCAGCTTACAGGGGCTCAAAGACGTACCCGGGACAAGACTATTGTTTCCCGTTACTGTTCGGCCTTCGGGGGTTTCGTAGAAATAGCGATCACACTGATCTGTGAAAGATCGATCCGCCAGTCTGATAGTTTCACGATCATAATACTCAGCCGACACGCCAACGTTCCAATTGTCACCGGTTGTTCCCCAGGCTGCGCCAAACTGTATCTCACGACCACCGGGATTTTCCGGCTCGACGACCTGTGTCTCAAATTCAAACCCGTCAAAATCGTCGCGCATGATAACGTTGGCTACACCCGCTACAGCATCTGAACCGTAGATAGAGGATGCACCGTCTAATAGAAACTCAATACGATCTACAGCGATGCTGGGAATCAACGAGATGTCTGGTGTTGTAGGCGCTCCGCCAACCCCGCCAGGTGCCACCCGTCGACCGTTCATCAGAAACAGCACTCGATCCGCGCCCAGACCCCGCAAGTTAACCTGCGACGAGCCCGGCCCGTTGTCTAGTACAAATTGTGTAAATGTGCTGTCGATCTGTTGACCAGTTGCCTGCGTCGCACTCTGCAAAAGCGAAGCTGTGTCGATCAGCCCAATTTCACGAGAACCGGCGCCATCAATGATTTGAATCGGCGAAGCACTGGAGAACTCATTACGTTGGATACGCGAACCGGTAACCACCACCTCTTCGATGTACTCAGCATCGTCGACGGCTTCACCGGCTTGCGCGGAAGCGTTTTGTGTAAAGGATAGCGACAAAACAGCGAGCAGCAGCAGAGACACTGCTGCAACATTTGAGGTACTCATGGCACCTACCCCCTTCGTCTTATTTTTTGTTGTATACCCCCGCAGCCGCCCGGGTTCCTGAGACGATCTCCATCGACACCCAACCAGCCATTTCGAAGGCCGCCATTGCAGCTCCCCAACATTTAGAGCTAGACGCAATGAGCATTCATGAAAGATTAACGCTACTGTGCCTAGGGTTCTAGGCCACCGCAGAGTCTTTTTTTGCCAAAAATGTAATTCCTATCCCCAGCTCCTCTGGCTAAACTGCCCCGCAATTTTGCTTCAAGCAGACGCGCATGCGCAGTACAACGCTCACACTCATCAATCCACTTGGCCTACACGCACGCGCCGCTTCCAAACTGGTGGACGTGGCAAAAAGCTTTGCCAGTGAAGTGACGCTGCAGAAAGACGGTCAAGCAGTGGACGGCAAAAGCATCATGAGCCTGCTGTTATTGGGTGCACCCGTTGGCACTCAATTAGAACTTACTGTTGAAGGGGAAGACGAGGACGCTGCCCTGGAAGGCATTTGCGCACTGATCGAGGCCGGTTTTTACGAGCTTGATGAAGACTAAACTTCACAGGATGAAACAAAGTGGCTGCCGCGTCTGAACAACCACCGCTAGACCGTCTCAATGCTGTTGTACGCGCATACGGTCGCGGCGCGGTGGACGAAACCAAAATACTACTGGCCTCCATGCGCCCGGCGGACATCGCCAACTTACTCGAATCCAACCCGCCCAAGGTGCGCAAGGTCCTTTGGGAGCTGCTCGACGAAGAACCGCGCAACCAAACCCTGCAGAACCTCCACGAAGACGTCCTCAACGAATTCCTCGAAACCATGGACACCGAAGAGTTGGTGGCGGTGGCCGATGACCTCGACACCGACGACTTCGCCGATATCCTGCAGCACCTGCCAAACACCATCACTAACCAGGTATTGGCGTCCCTTGATGCCGAGGACCGGGCGCGGGTAGAAGCGGTGTTGTCCTATGATGAGGACACGGCCGGTGGCTTGATGAATACGGACACTATCACCGTGCGTCCCCGGCATGCGTTGGAGCTGGTGTTTCGTTATCTACGCATGCGCAAAGACCTGCCGGAAACCACCGACGCGCTGATTGTGGTCAATTCCCGGGATGAATACGTCGGTATGTTACCGCTGTCAAAGCTGCTGACCTCCGACCCCACCGTCACCGTGCGCGAAGTCATGGACACCAGCGCCAGCGCCATTAACGTCAACGCGAGCGATACCGACGTGGCCAAAGTGTTCTCCGAACAGGACCTGATATCCGCACCGGTTATAGATGGCGATGGTCGTCTGTTAGGCCGCATCACCATTGACGATGTGGTGGACGTGATCATCGAAGATGCTGAAGAAGCGGTGCTCGCCCAAGCCGGCCTCGATCCGGACGACGATACGTTTGCGCCGATTGGCAAATCTGTGCGTCGTCGCGCCGTATGGCTCGGCATCAACTTGATCACCGCCTTTATTGCCGCGGCGGTGATCAACTTGTTTGAAGACACCATCGTTAAAGTGGTCGCGCTGGCGGTGTTGATGCCCATTGTTGCCAGCATGGGGGGTATTGCCGGTACACAGACGCTCACACTGGTGATTCGCGGCGAAGCGTTAGGACACATCGGCCGCAGTAATCTGCTGTGGCTCATCAACCGCGAGTTTATTGTTGCGGTGTTAAACGGTCTGTTATGGGCGGGGTTAGTGGCGATTACCGCGGCAGTGGCGTTTCAAGATCCGAATCTTGGTTGGGTGATTGCCACTGCCATGATCATCACCATCGTCATTGCCGCCATTTCCGGTAGTTTGTTACCTTCAATACTGCGGCGACTCAGCATCGACCCGGCCATAGCCGGGGGTGTGGTGTTAACCACAATTACTGACGTCACCGGTTTTTTTGTGTTCTTAGGTCTGGCAACGCTCGTCTACGCCTGACCGACCACGCGACCGATACCGGTTGCTATCAAGAAGCACCTGCAACGGTCATGCCTTCCACCAAAATGCTGGGGGTGCGGATGTTGTGCCGATAATCCACATCGTCGCCAAGGGCGATGATACGGCCGTAGATGTCCTTCAGATTACCCGCCACGGTCACCTCAGCGACCGGGTAGGCCATCTCACCGTTTTCTACCCAAAAACCCGCCGCGCCGCGGGAGTAGTCGCCGGTCACACCGTTAATACCTTGGCCCATGAGTTCACTCACAATTAAACCGCGGTCCATCTGTTTGATCAGTTGCCGGGTGTCCGTCTGCGCGCCATCGACATCCAGATTGTGCACGCCGCCCGCGTTGCCGGTCGGCGTCAGCTCAAGTTTGCGCGCGGAATAAGCCGACAGTACGTAGCTCGCCACCACGCCCTGGTCGACAAACGCCTTACTGTGGGTGGCCACACCGTCACCGTCAAAGTTGGCGCTGCCTAAGGCTCCTGGCAGGTGGGGGCGTTCTACCAAGGAGATCCATTCGGGCAAAATGGGCTGCCCCATAGAATCCAGCATAAAGGATGCACGGCGGTACAACGCGCCGCCGCTCAGTGCGCCAATCAAATGCCCTATCAAACCGCTGGCCATGGAAGGGGTGTACAGAACTGGGTAAGTGCCGGTCGGCGCGGAACGCGGTGACAGCCGCTCGACGGTGCGTTGCGCGGCTTGTTGGCCCACTGCCGCCGGTGATTCCAATGCACCCGCGTCGCGCGCAACGCTGTACCAGTAGTCACGCTGCATACCTTCGCTGTCTTCGCCAATGAGCACACAATTTAATCCATGCCGGGTACCGGCATACGCACCGATAAAGCCATGGCTGTTGCCATACACCCGCAGAGATTGCTGGGTGTTGACGTTGGCGCCGTCGGAATTGGTGAGGCGGGTGTCCACGGCGAGCCCTGCGGCCTCACACTCCACCGCCATCTCAATGGCCTGATCCGGCTCCAGCGCCCACGGGTGGAAGAGGTCTAAATCCACCAAGTGCTCAGGCATCAAAGCAGCATCGGCGAGGCCGCTACAAGGGTCATCTTCCGTATAGGTGGCAATGTTTTTGGCCGCGGCTACGGTGTCGCGGATGGCATTTGCACTGGAGTCTGTGGTGCTGGCCGATCCTTTGCGCTGCCCCACGTAAAGGGTAATGCCGAAGCCGCGGTCCTGATTAAACTCCAGGTTCTCCAGCTCACCTTTGCGTACGCCCACAGACAAACCGGTATCCACACTGACCGACACCTCTGCCTGATCTGCTCCTTGCTGCTTGGCTTCTGCCAAGATGTCAGCCACTAAGTTGCGTAGGTTGTCCTCTTGTTCTCGCAAATCCACTTATCTGTCCAACTCGCTTGTTTTGTTTCTCGTTTTCGATCTTGCTGTTGGTCACTCTTTGTGACCACTCTTTCGATCTCTCTTTCAATCTTTCTCAAGTTCTTTCCGTCACCTTTATCTGGCGATATTGTAGGGCCATGAGTGTCGAACCTATCGATCCAATGCCTATCGATCCAATGAATGATGAACCCTTATCTAAAACTGCCCGCAAGCGCGAAGCAGAGCGTCTCCAAAACGTTGGCAGACGCCTGGGTGAACTTTCAGACGATCTACTCAGCAAACTAACCTTACCCGACGATTTACGTGCTGCGGTCAAGGACTATCAGCGCTTCCCAAGCCACGGTGCGCGGCGCCGACAGCTGCAGTTTATCGGCAAGCTCATGCGCGGCTTAGATACCGACGCCATCGAAGCCCAGCTGCAAACGCTGGATGGCGAATCCGCCGAAGCGCGCTACCAGTTTAATCAGCTGGAGCAATGGCGCGACCGGCTGCTCACCGAACCCCGGGCGCTCACCGAATTTATCAGCGCGTATCCCAGCGTAGACCGTCAACAATTACGCACACTGCTGAAAAAAAACCATCAAGCCAAAGGTGAAAGCCAACGCAAAAGCTTAGCCCGCCAGTTATTCCGCTTCTTGCGCGATTCGATCACTACTTCCGCTGAGTAACTCGCCGCTACGCCTGCGTACCACCCACCACAATCTCATCTACCTTGAGGGTCGGCTGGCCTACACCCACGGGTACACCCTGTCCGTCTTTACCGCACACGCCAACCCCGCCGTCCAAGGTTAAGTCGTTGCCCACCATGGACACTTTGTTCATCACATCGGGCCCGTTGCCGATCAAGGTGGCGCCACGTATCGGCGCCGTCACATTGCCATTTTCGATGAGATAAGCCTCGGTGGCGGAAAACACAAAACGACCGGAGGTAATGTCCACGGAACCGCCGCCAAAATTTACCGCATAAACCCCTTTGTCCACCGATTGAATGATCTCCTGCGGGTCATGGTCGCCTGGTTGCATAAACGTGTTGGTCATACGCGGTATCGGCATATGCGCGTACGACTGCCGACGGCCGTTACCGGTGGATGCTACATTCATCAGACGTGCATTCAGTTTGTCTTGCATATAACCCACCAACACACCATTTTCGATCAGAACCGTGTGCTGGGTGGGTGTCCCTTCGTCGTCCACGTTGAGCGAGCCGCGGCGCCCCGGCAATGTACCGTCGTCTACCACTGTGCACAGGGTAGACGCTACCTGTTCGCCGATGCGATTGGCGAAGGTGGAGCTGCCTTTGCGATTGAAGTCACCTTCCAATCCATGGCCAACCGCCTCATGCAACAGCACCCCGGGCCAACCCGGCCCGAGTACCACTGGCATCGGTCCCGCCGGTGCATCCACAGCTGCCAGATTGACCAAAGCCATACGCACCGCTTCCTTGGCGAGATCATCCGCAAATGTGCCCGCAGCCAGCTCATCCAAACCGCGACGTCCACCGCCGCCGGCATTGCCGCGTTCACGGCGTCCGTTTTCCTCGACAATGACCGACACATCCATACGCACCAACGGCCGGATATCCGCGCCATAAGTGCCATCACTGGCCACCACCATCATCACATCATGGTTGGCGGAAATGCGCACGTTGACCTCTTTGACGCGGCTGTCTTCAGCCCGCGCCACTTGATCCGCGCGCTGCAACAGCTGCACCTTGGCCACTTCATCCATCAGCGATATGGGATTGACCGCGGGATACAGATCGTTACCCGCAGGCGGAGTTAGTGCTTGGGCTTGGCGTTCGCTGCCTTGTTTAGCGATGGATTTAGCCGCGCCGGCAGCGCTCAGCAAACCCTCTTTGAGAATATCTTCCGCATAGGCGAAGCCGGTTTTTTCTCCACTTAGGGCACGCACGCCAATACCGGCGTCTACCGAAAAGCTGCCGTCTTTAACGGTGCCGTCTTCTAACCCCCAAGATTCTGAACGCACACATTGCAAATACACTTCGCCGTAGTCAATGGCGTTATCCATCATGCTTGCCAAGCTGCTTTCTAGGTCGGTCAAGCTTATGTCGCTGCCTTCCAGGAGTTGAGCCTGGGCGGCGGAGGTCATGTCGTTCATGTGTGTTCCTGTTGTTAAGCGGCTGATTTTAGCAGGGTTAGAGCGGAGGCCGGACAATCGGTTCCTTTTTGGCGAGAGTCTCCGGGGAGAATCTCAGGGGAGAGTTTTAGGGGCCGGATTCTTCGAGCGTTACCGCACCCAAGACGTTTTCACCCTCTAAGTCATCTGCGGGTTCCGCGTTTTCCACGGCCGGCTCAGCGGCTGGGTCTTCCATTTCGCGCATGGACTGGTCCCACAAGCTGACAAACTTAACCTCCGGCTCATCCAAGGTGCCTTTCACCTCAAATTTTGCCGTGCTGAATTGCTCAATGGGTTTGCGCAACACGCGTTCGCCAACCACCACACCCAACCCGGCAAGGGGATTGGCCAAGGCCAGGTACACCCCGTACCAAGGTAGGCTTTTGCTCACCGGCAAGGTGACAATCATCTCGTTGTCCAGTTCACCGCTGCGCAGATCCACACGCCCACCCACCTGAAAGTTACCGGATGAACTTTCCACTTTCATGCGCCGAGGAAAGGTCAACTCACCGGCGTTTAAATCAACCTTGGCTTCAATCTTCTCAAAGCTGAGGCCGTCTCCGGCAATGTCGGAAAAGTCAAAGCTGATGCGTTTGGTGACCTTGGTAAAATTCAGCAAGCCGAGAATACGCAGGCCGCCGGCGCTGTTGTCCACCTCAACAAATCGCCCATCGCTGGCGGCAAAGTCCACTCGGCCGCTGGTGCCCACCAGGTTTACGTTCAGCGGTGAACCCTGCCAATTCACCTCGGCCAGCACACGGGCTTTGTCGGTGCTTAAGCTGGGCGCGTAGTCCCACATGGGTAAGGTTTCTGCCAGGTCATCCAGCAGCATACGGCCGCTGAAGCTACTGATGTCTTGGGCAAGGTCCCAGGTCACCGTGCTGTCTTCGATGTGAACGCCGTTCACATCCGCCGCAAAGTCACTAAACACCACCGTATCTGCAGCCGGTTCGATGTTAAAACGCCAGGCTCCAAAGGGTTCTTCGCCGAGCTGTAGTGCGCCAATAGAGACTCTCGCGGCTGGTAACGATTCACCTACGGCGGTGGAAATTGGGTCGATTTGCGGTTTTTCGGTCTGTGTATCAGCGACCTCAACCACGTCGTCCAATTCATTGGTTGCGGGTAGCTGCAGGTAGTCCAAATCAATGTCCATGGGTCCGGTGGCGGGCAGCACCACGCGGCCCTGAACCGTTGGCCCATTAAAGCCGAAACTCACTTCCTCTCCGCGTTGTGCACCGCTCAGCACCAACCCTGCGAAGCTCAGCTCATCGATCACAAACTCATCCACTTTGAGGCCTTGAATGACCCAATCTAAAGGCAAAGTGACTGCTGAATCTCCGGCGGTCGAAACCCAATCACTCAACACCAAACGCGGCATGTGCCCGGCGATAACAATGGCCCGCTCCGTCTGCGCGGTCATGGGTGGGGCGCTACCGACCCCCAACGCACCACGTTCGATGCCATCGCCGTAATGCAGCCAGCCGCGCACATCTTGGTAGCGCCAGCTCACGCTTTGGTAGTCGCTGAGGAACTGAACGTTAATCTCGCCGGGTTCAGCCACTTTAGCAGACTTGGCAAAATCACCCGGTAGATTGATGTTTAGGCCAGCCAGATCAGATTCCACAAACAGGTTGGTAACACCGCCACCCATCGCAATACTGAGGACGCTGGCAAAATTGAACGCGCCGTCGATGGGCACCTGATCTTCGGTTTCTAAAATACCGTAGACGTCGTCCGGCGTGGCTCTGCCGTCAATGTCGAAAAAGATCCAGTCATCGTTAAAGCGAGCCTGCACCTGGGCCGGCTCATCAAACACGCTGGCGGTAAACTGACCTTGTAGGTGGTGGGGCAAACTAAACGTCCCGCTACCCGTCAAATCGTGCACCACCATGCGGTATTCGGGCATGGCTAAAGACACGTCTTCTCCATCAAAAGCCAAATCCACCGCTAAGGCCGGAGATTGGTCTGTTTTGATGGGTATGATCAAGTTGGCATCGATTTGCAGGCGGCCGCTGCCCTGCCAGGCCGGCGTGACAAAACTCAGATTGTCTTGCAGGGGGCTGCCGCGGACAAATTCCAAAGCGGCACTGGCATCAGCTTCGGCTTTGAGATTGCCGCTGACAAAGGCGCTGTTGTCGCGCAGCACAATATTGGCCCCTTGGATCTCTACTTGCTGGGAAATGGCGCTGTCCACCGTCACTCGCGTATCCACACCGGCAACGTGTAAACGCCCGCTTACGTTGACCACTTCCGGCCAATCCGGCGCATATTCCACATGTCCGCCGCTCAGCTCACCCATCAATTCCAAACGCCGCCCCAACTCGTTCGGACGCACGTGCACCTGACCTTGCATGGCAAACCGCGCATCGCTGAGACGACCAGCCCGAGGTCCGGTGGCCAGCCAGTCACGCAAAGCTGGGGGCACCTTGTACGGCACCAACGACTTACCCAGCGCTATGTCTACATGGTTGCCGGACACCTGCAGACTCAAGCGCTGTTCATACTTTTCACCGGGGCGTGTGATGGCAAAGCCACCTCCGACATCTGTTTCACCCAGCCGGGCACGCAAGTGCGTACCGCGCAAGCCAAGATAACCTTCGCCAAACCAGGCTTTCACCACACCGCCGACGCTGTCTAACGACCAGCCATCGGTGTACAAGTCCGGAAACCCAAGGTAGGCATCGTCACCGCGGACCTGGATGGCGATGGCCTGTTCATGCCCCCAAATTTGGCCCTGTACATTAGCCACGGTCGGTGCGCCTTTGTATCCTTGCATGCTGATGTCCGACAGCGAAGCCATGTAACCCAAGCCTTCGTCCAGATCAAAAAAGCCATGCAAATTGTGTGCGGTACCTTGCAATTCCAGGTTGCGCACCCACCGACCCGCCGGACCCCATTCACCCAAGTGCCGCACAAAAAAATCGCCGAGTTCGCTTAAGTTGAGCTGTTGCACCCACAGCGAAAACACCGGCGGCGGCGTCTGCGTACCAATCAACTCAAGCCCTGGCGGTAGACCCGCCGGTTGCGGTTCCGGCACGTGGCCAGCCAGATAAACGGGCCCAAGACCCAACTCATCCGCGTTCACTAATAAATCGAGCTGATCCACCAAACCACGCCACTGGTCTTTTCGACGCTGTAAGGACACGCCCACGCCGGTGGACAATTCCGCATTGGTACCGGCCAGCAACAAACCTTCCAGTGCAAGCCGTAAGCGACCAGTACCGGCACCCGCCTGATCCGCATAGTGGGCGTCTTGCACACGCAGCGTTAATGCCGGCATGGCCGAGATTGCTTCCGGCACACGCAGTGCACCTTCGAGCGTGAGGCCATGAGCATAGTCGCGGATAAGCCATATCGCGCGGCGCTGCCACGCGCTTAAGTTGAGGGTTTCTTCGCTCAGGGGATTGGCCACTTGGGCAGTCACATGGTGGAGGCCGCCACGGTTGGTGATCAATACTTCGCCGCTCAGTTGATCCCGTTGCCCGCTGGCAGCCTGTAAATACAGCATGATGCGACCGCGCATTTCGTCCGAATGCCACAACAGATCGGTAACATCAAATTGCTGGGCTTGAGGCTGCATGCCTCGCAAGCGCCAGGCCCCCTCGACTTGCTCCACATGTAAGGCCACCTCGTCCGCAGCCAGCAAACTGGCGATCAGCGCGCTGCGGAATATGCTCTCCAACACATCAAGCTCCGCCTCAAGCCCGGTGACTTCACCGGCAGGGAAAACCAGACGCGCCACGCGCACCACCGGGTTGAAGCCGCGCCAGTCGCCTTGCAGGCCTTCTAGACTGATCGACTGCGTGTTGAGCGCCGTATTAATTTCTTCTTCAAACAGGTCCAGCGCTGCCATGGTAAAGCGGCCGGTAGCCTGAAAAATGGCCAGCAACACCAAACAGAACGTAAAAAAGACAAACAGCGGCCGGAACAAAAATCGTTCAATTTGGTTAAGGCTGAATATGCGGGTTAAGGAGGCCATGTACAGACGCTGAGCAACACCGGCCCCTACCGCGCCACCGGCTGGACCAGCACAATGTCGAACTGCCCTTCGAGATAACTGGGTTCGACCTGAATACGAATTTCCCGTTGAATGGTCTGCGACAGCTGGGCCAAGTGCTCCGCATCTTCATCCAACAGCCGGTCAACCACAGCCTCCGGGGCGCGTATCATGTAATCGCCTTCCACGCTCTTGTTGCGACAGCGCGCCTGATAATCCTGGGATAACGCCCGCAGCACTTCCACACAAGTTGACTCAGGGGTGCGCACCAGGCCGGTGCCATTACAGTGGCCACAGGGTGCGCACATGCTTTGTGCAAGACTTTCCCGCGTCCGCTTGCGGCTCATCTGCACCAAACCGAGGGAAGAAAAACCCTCCAGCCGCGTACGCGCCGGGTCCGCTTCCACTGCTTTTTCTAACGCGCGCAACACCTGCCGCTGATGCTCTTCGTCTTCCATATCGATGAAGTCGATGACAATGATGCCGCCAAGATTACGCAGCCGCAGCTGCCGGGGAATGGCCGCCGCCGCTTCCATGTTGGCACGGAATACGGTTTCTTCCAGACTATGGCCGCCTAAAAAGCCTCCGGTGTTCACATCGATGCTGATCATCGCTTCGGTTTGTTCGATCACCAGGCTGCCGCCGGATTTCAACGTCACTTTCGGCTCCAGCGCGCGTGCTACCTCATCTTCCACGCCATGGCGCTCAAACAGCGGCCGCCTCTCGCCGTAACACTGCAGTCGGTCGCTGTACTCGGGAATGTATTCATCTACATAGTGGTGAATACGATGAAAGGTGTCTTGGTCATCAATAAAAATAGTGTCCGTGTCCGGGCCCACCAGATCGCGAATCATGCGCGTGTGTAGCGGCAGCTCCTCATAAATCAGACTAGGTGCTTGCGCCCCCTGCACGCGTGCGTTCACCCTTTCCCACAAGCGGCTGAGCAGCTTCAGATCTTGGGCTAGGTGTTCCTGGGAAGCGCGCTCCCCCGCGGTGCGCGCAATGATACCGCCGCTTAAGTTTTGCGCTTCCTTAATGGCGGCCAAGGTGGTGCGCAGCCGCTCACGTTCGTTTTCATCATCGATGCGCTGGGAAATACCGATGTGTGATTCGTTGGGCATCAGCACCAAGTATTTTGAAGCCAGCGCCAACTGGGTGGAGAGGCGTGCGCCTTTGCTGGCTATGGGGTCTTTTTCTACCTGCACCAATACCGCTTGGCCATCGTGCAGTAGATCGCGGATGTCCGGTTTGTGTTTACGGCTATCATCGTCGTCATTTTGGAAGATGCGAGGGCTGTCGATGTCGCGAGCGTGTAAAAACCCAGGCCGCGCCAAACCCACATCCACGAAGGCCGCCTGCATCCCCGGCACAATGCGCTCAACTTTACCCAGATAGATGTTGCCGGTGACGCTGTACCCGGTAGCACGGGCGAGATGAATTTCCTGCAGCAAGCCGTGCGCAACTAAAGCGACCCGCGTCTCAAACGGGTTGACGTTAATGAGGAGTTCTTCTGCCATCTGTTCGCGTACTCCAGGTGTCAATGTTGAGCTTCCGCAACAAGCGTTCCGTTTGCTCTAACGGCAAGCCCACCACCGCGCTGTAGCTGCCTTCTAGCCGCTCCGCAAATATACCCCCAATTCCCTGAATCCCATAACCACCGGCCTTATCCGCCGGCTCGCCGCTATGCCAGTAAGCGTGTGCCTCCGCCGCATCGATGGGGCGGAAATACACCTTGGTTGTGACTACCTGGGATTCAAGTTGCTCGCCGTCAAAAACTGCAATACCGGTGTGCACTTCGTGCATCCTCCCGGACAATCGCATAAGCATAGCCACGCCGTCTTTTAGACCACAAGGTTTGCCAAGAATTTCATCATCAATAGTGACCGTGGTATCGGCGCCCAGCGTCACTTGACCGGCGCGGTGTCCCGCCCGGGCTTTGGCCCGTGCAAGCCGTTCCACATAGGCAACCGCGCTTTCACCGGGGTGCACTGATTCATCGATGTCGGCAGTGACCACGCTAAAGTGTAAGCCGATCTGCTCCAGCAACGCGCGCCGACGGGGAGAAGCGGAAGCCAACACCAATTTGGGTGCAGGTACTGCAGCTGAAGAAGGTTCATCCGTCATAAGTGGCCAGTCCGCATCACTCCACTCTGAGACCGGTGCGTAGCCGCAACAACAGCAAGAACATCAGCGGCCACACCAGCATCGTCACCAGCGCGGACACCAAAACATGCCAACTCCAAGGCCGTTCGCTACCCAGCCCCAGCACCATCACACTCAGCACCTCCGCGCCCAACACCAGCAGAAACAAAATGCCGCACTGTTGCAGTACCGAATACATACGCAGACGTTCGAAAAAACGCCAGCCGAGGTAGCTTACGCTGGCCAGGATCAAGCCATTTAAACCAACGGGATCCGCATAGAGGACGTCGACAAACAGGCCGGTGATCCACATCGCTATCAGGCCAACCCTGTGGGGCACTTCTATGACCCAGAAAAACAGCACCAATATCAACCAATTTGGCCGCAGCCAGCCCAGCCAGCCTGGCCAGGTCTCCGGTAGGTGCACGACACCCAGCAACATCGCCGCCACCAGCGTCAACGCAATCAGCCAGCCGCCATTGGCCGGGTTCACGTGGCACCTGCCTGGGCATTTTCAACGCCGTTTGTGGCTGGTGCCGCTTCGCCTTGATCTAAATCGACGACGCCGTCTGTGTTTGCGTCGTTAGATTCGATTTGCGGCTGCGGCGTAAAGATCACCAGCACATGACGCGAACGGTCTAACAAGGCGCTGGGGCGCACCAGCACCTCAGCAAAGGCGGAGGTGGGCTCCACCACCACCGAGGCGACGATACCTACGGGATACCCCGGCGGGAAACGTCCACCCAAACCTGAAGTTTCCACCCGGTCCCCTTCGACGATGTCGGCGGAAATGGCCACGTTCTCCAGCACCAAACTACCCATATCGCCGGTACCTCCGGCGATACTGCGAACGCCGTTGCGGTTGATACGCACCGGCACGGCATGATCACGATCGGTCAGCAGCAGCACCCGGCTGGTAAAACGATTCACCTCAACCACCTGGCCAAACAAACCTTCCGCATCCAATACCGCTTGGCCCACGCTGAGACCAGCGTCCGCCCCCTTGTCAATGATGATCTGAAAAGTGGTCGGATCGGGAATCACCCCAACCAGCTCGGCGATCAGCACCTCATAAGGTAGCCGTCCCTGGGAGCCAAGCAGCTCGCGCAGGCGATCATTCTCCGCTTTCAGCGCCACGTACTGTTGGGAGATTTGCGACAACTCCAACACGCGCCGTTCCAGGTCGCGGTTTTTTTGTTGTAGCTGCTCGCGGGTGGCTAACACATCACCCACCGCATTGGTCAAGAGATAGGGGGATTCCGCCACTACATAGATAGGGCTGACTAGGCTGCCGATGAAACTGCGCAGCGGGTCGAGTAGACGCGTGGAGGATTCGAGGGTAATGAGCAGGGCAGACAAAATACCCAGCCCAATGAGCAGATAGCCGGCGCCGGATTCGCGTACGAACAGTGCCTTAATTCCACCCCTCCTGTTTGTTGTGACTCGCGTCCCGCGCAGGACGGGCTAGCCGCTGTTAAGCCGTTGACAACAGATCTGCGTTGCCCGCGGCGTCCATCAGCTCTAATGCCTTACCACCCCCGCGCGCCACACATGTGAGGGGGTCTTCCGCGATAATGACCGGCAAGCCGGTTTCTTCCGCCAACAGCACATCCAAATCCCGCAGCAGCGCACCACCGCCAGTCAGTACCATGCCCGTCTCGGCGATGTCCGACGCCAACTCCGGCGGACACTGCTCCAACGCACTTTTCACCGCCTGCACAATCATCGACAGTGGTTCCTGCAGCGCTTCGAGGATTTCATTGCTGTTTAGGGTGAAACTGCGCGGCACCCCTTCAGCAAGGTTGCGCCCGCGCACGTCGATCTCACGGATTTCTTTCTGCGGGTAGGCGGCGCCAATTTCCTGTTTGATACGTTCCGCTGTGGCCTCACCAATTAAGCTGCCCTGGGTGCGGCGCACATAGGCAACAATGGCTTCGTCAAAGCGGTCACCGCCAACGCGCACGGTATCCGACAGCACCACCCCGTTGAGCGAAATAATGGCAATCTCCGTGGTGCCGCCGCCGATGTCCACGACCATGGTCCCCACTGCTTCTTGCACCGGTAAGCCGGCGCCAATGGCCGCCGCCATCGGTTCTTCGACCAAGCGTACATCGCGGGCACCTGCCGAGAGTGCGCTTTCGCGAATGGCGCGACGCTCCACTTCGGTGGATTTACACGGCACACACACCAACACCCTTGGGCTGGGGCGGATAAAAGAGTTCTCGTGAACTTTGCTGATGAAGTACTTCAGCATTTTTTCGGTGACCAAAAAGTCGGCGATAACGCCGTCTTTAAGCGGACGGATCGCGGTGATGTTTCCCGGTGTACGGCCCAGCATACGTTTGGCGTCTAAGCCTACCGCCGCTACACTCTTCTGATTACCCTGCATGCGTATGGCAACCACCGAGGGCTCGTTGAGCACAATGCCTTGATCGCGCACATAGATTAAAGTGTTGGCTGTGCCAAGGTCGATCGACAGGTCGCGGGAGAATAAGCCGCGAATATTTTTGAACATCTACACAGGGGCCTAACGAGAAAGCGCAATTCTATGCATTCCGCTGTGGAAAAGCACGAGCTAACCCTGGAAATATGTTGGAGCGTGGCATAAGGTTCGCGCCGCAATTTTCTTTATCATCGTAAGCTCAGCTTTTGCTGAGTTTTGATTTCTGTGAAATTACGATTCTCCCACGAGACCTAGAGTTATGGCGGACAACATCAACATTCCCCACTTGGCGAGGTTGGCGCGGCTGTCGTTGGATGACGCTGCACAAGCCCGTGCGGCCGACGATTTGGGTAACATCATCGACATGATTGATGTCATGCAAGCCATCCCTACGGACGGCATCGAACCCATGGCGCACCCGCTGGATGCCACCCAACGCTTGCGCGCCGACGCGGTGACTGAACAAGTTGAGCGCGCCATATTCCAAAACGTTGCGCCGGAGACCGCGGACGGCTACTACCTGGTACCCAGAGTGGTGGAATAAGAGTGGTGGAATAATCGATGCAACCGTACGCCACTGCTCGGCGCTTAAGCGCCGGGCTCGCCGCCAATGAATTCTCTGCCGCGGAGCTGATTGATCACTACTTGAGCGCGATCAATGCGGCGAATCCGCGCAGCAACGCGTTTATCACCATCAACGAAGCCGGTGCGCGGGCCGCCGCGGCCGCTGCGGACGAGGCGCGCCGCCAAGGGCACGCGACCGCACTGACCGGGGTACCGATGGCGCACAAAGACATTTTTTGCACCCAAGGTGTGCTCACCACCTGTGCATCGCACATGCTGCACAACTTTGTTGCACCCTACGACGCCACCGTAGTCCAGCAGCTGCAAAACGCCGGCGCGGTCTGTGTGGGCAAAGCCAACATGGATGAATTTGCCATGGGATCCTCGAATGAAAACAGCGCCTATGGCGCCGTTGCTAACCCATGGTCCGCCGCACACGTGCCCGGCGGCTCTTCCGGTGGATCCGCGGCTGCGGTGGGCGCCGGGCTGGTGCCGTTGGCAACGGGCACTGATACCGGTGGTTCCATTCGACAACCCGCCGCATTTTGCGGGATCACCGGTTTGAAACCCACCTATGGGCGGGTCTCCCGCTACGGCATGATTGCCTTCGCGTCGAGTCTGGATCAAGGCGGCCCATTGGCGCACGATGCCGAAGATGCCGCGCTGATGTTCAGCTACATGGCGGGTTTTGACGAAAAAGACTCAACCAGCGCAGATCGACACGACGCATGGCTTGCACAAATTCCCGAACACGGCATTGGTGATTTACCGGGCAACCTAACCATCGGCCTACCCACCAGTTTTTTTGCCGCGTTGGACGACACCAGCCATCTCGACCAAGTGCGCCGCGAGCTCGAAGGGCTGGGCCATACCTGCGTGGACATCACTTTACCCAATGCAGACGCGGCGATACCGGCCTACTATGTGATTGCCGGCGCAGAGGCGTCCACTAACTTGTCAAGATATGACGGCGTGCGTTTTGGTCACCGCTGTGAAAATCCGCAATCGTTGGAAGATCTGTATGAGCGCTCGCGCAGCGAAGGATTCGGCGAAGAGGTGAAACGCCGCATTCTGACCGGCACCTACGCACTCTCGGTGGGGTATTTCGACGCCTACTATGTCAAAGCCCAGAAAGTTCGGCGCCTGATCAGCAACGACTTCATCAGCGCATTTAAACAGGTCGACGTGATCCTCACACCCACCGCACCCGGACCCGCTTTCGAAGCCGGGGCGCTGACCAAAGATCCGGTGGCGATGTATCAGCAGGACAAATTTACCGTGCCGGTCAGTCTGGCTGGCTTACCCGCCCTGTCCATGCCGTGCGGATTTGCTGAGGGTTTACCCTTGGGGGCCCAGTTGATCGCCCCGGCCTTTCGCGAAGACCTTATCCTCGCCCTGGCGCGTGATTTTCAACGGCAAACCGATTGGCACACCCAGCACCCACAGGTGGCGTCATGAGTTGGGAACCGGTCATCGGGTTGGAAATCCACGTACAGCTGGCCACCCGCAGCAAAATTTTCTCCGGTGCCTCCACCGCCTTCGGAGCTGAACCTAACGCCCAGGCTTGTGCGGTGGATTTGGGATTGCCTGGGGTGCTGCCGGTGCTCAACGAGCAGGCGGTGGCCATGGCGGTCAAATTTGGCCTGGCGATAGGCGCCGAAGTGCACCTAGACAGCGTGTTTGACCGCAAAAACTACTTCTACCCAGACCTGCCCAAGGGCTATCAGATCAGCCAATTTGAGACCCCAATTGTCGGTCGCGGTGAGATCACCCTGCACATGGACGACGGCAACGACCGTGTGGTGGGGATCACCCGCGCGCACTTGGAGGAAGACGCCGGTAAATCCGTACACGATTTATTCGCCGGCCAAACCGGCATCGATTTGAACAGGACCGGAACCCCACTCCTGGAAGTGGTTTCCGAGCCGGACATGCGCACCGCCGCAGAAGCCGCCACCTATTTCAAACAGATGCACGCCTTGGTGCGCTATCTGAAAATCTGCGACGGCAATCTGGCGGAAGGCAGCATGCGCTGCGACGCCAACGTTTCCGTACGCCCCCTGGGCAGCAGCGAATTTGGCGAGCGCACCGAAATCAAAAACATCAACTCCTTTCGTTTTGTCGAGCGTGCCATCAACTTCGAAATCCAGCGCCACATTGATGTGCTGGAAAGCGGCGGTACCATCGAGCGGGAAACCCGCCTGTACGACCCGGACCGGGATGAAACCCGCGCCATGCGGGGCAAGGAAATGAGCGAAGACTACCGCTACTTCCCCGACCCGGATCTGCTGCCGCTGACCATCAGCCAAACCCTTGTCGACCAAATTGCCGCCGACATGCCCGAATTGCCTGACGCTCGGCGCCAAAGGTATACAGCGGAACTGGGCCTCACCCCTTATGACGCCGGTTGGCTCAGCAACGACCCGGACATTGCGGCCTACTTTGATGACGTGCTGGATGCCTGTGGCAATGCCAAACAAAGTGCCAACTGGATCATGGGGGATCTCTCGGCGTTCCTGAACCGGGAAGACCTCAGCATCAATCAAAGCCCGGTCAGTAGCGCGCAGCTGGCCCAACTCATCACGCGTTTGGACGACAACACGTTGTCTTCGAAGACCGCAAAGCAGTTGTTTGAAGCGTTATGGAAAGAGGGTGGACAAGAGGACGGAGAGGTAGACGCGCTGATTGAGTCGCTTGGCTTAAAGCAGATGAGCGACAGTGGCGAGTTAGAGGCGATTGTTGAGCAAATTCTGGCGGACAACCCCGATCAGTTAGAGCAGTTGCGCGGCGGCAAAGACAAGGTGCTGGGCTTTTTTGTCGGTCAGGTGATGAAACAGACTCAGGGTAAGGCGAATCCGCAGCAGGTGAATGAGATTATTCGCAGCAAGCTCTAATAGTGCTTGTCCCAAATACGGAGTATTTGGAGACCGCACTAGGCGAGGACAGGAGTCCGAGGCAAAATCCGTAGGATTTTGGGAGGTTTGCAACGCAAA
>JANQKS010000074.1 GCA_028281005.1 Pseudomonadales bacterium | reverse complement strand
ATGTGCTTTCCCTTGTCTGCCAGGATTAAGGAAGGCTCAGTATTCCAGCTTCATCTCGCTTGGAGAACTTATGTGTTGCACTTACTTATTGAATCCACGACGCCTAACAGCATATTGGAGCGGACTGCCTATTAGTCACTGCGTTTGCTTCTCGTTCCATACGGTCGCGGCAAACTCATGCCTAAAACCCTGCTCAGGCCTGCTTCGCACTTACTTCAGTTCTGAGGATACTTGTTGTTCAGAATTTCCGCGCGAACATCTTGGTGTCGCCGCTCTGTGCTGAGCGGTTCAGAGTTATCCTGGGTGTACTGGTAAGTACTTCGACCGGTCGCTAATCTGGAATCCTTTTCGCGGGCTGTTCGTACCGCCTGATTGGGGTTGACGTTGGTCCCCTTCACAGCAATCACGATTACCCCTGCGCACCTTGCATATCCAGTAGCGCACTGATGTGTTTCGGATTAGTGGGGATTGGCGAGCGCTGCAGCACTCAAAAGGGTTAGTAAAGCAAACACCGTGGATTTCATTTTTTGCTTCGTTGCTGTGGGTTCAGAGCGTGAGTCACTGTCAGGCGGCATCGGATTCAAAGCTGCTGATAAAGCGGTTAGCGCGCCCCCTCACTCTTTACAATCGGAGGCTCTGAACGACAGGCAGCTTCGACTGAGTCGGCCTACCCGAGTAGTGGATCAGGGTATCACAGGCTGCTCACCGTCCATTTCAACCAGCCCCATAGTGTTTCCAGCTGGATCCGTAAACAATGCCAACACGACAACGCCGGGTACCTCAAATCTGGGTGCGACAATCTGACCGCCTGCTTTGGTTACACTATCCAGTGTGGCATTGATGTCTGGCACACCGGCGTAGATCACCTTGTCTGCTGGGTCCTGTCGAAGTGTAGCATCTAACGTCGTACCGGCGACTGCGACGGAAAATGCGCCGCCTTCGTCGGCCTCCCAACCCAGCGTCGCTTTGTAGAACTCAGGTAAGCCTGCTCCTAGCGGCCCGGCGATATCAAAAAACACAACCGGATGGCTCATGCTTCCCTCTCTTGCATCTCTATGGCTTTGTACCGTAGAATTTTAACTAACTATTTAGTTAGAAATCAAACTGTGCCAGAGTCACCGAAACGAGATCGCGCCCGTACCGAGTCAGTAATTTTGGAAGCTGCACTTGAGGAGTTTCTGAAATACGGTCGGGCAGGTGCCCGGATCGACCGTATTGCGTCAGCCGCCGGGGTGAACAAAGCAAACATCTATCACTATTTCGGATCAAAAGACGGTCTGCTAGATGCGCTGCTCACGAACAAACTCGGCGCTGTAAACGAGGCCAGAGACACGAAACCGGCAAGTCTTGCGGAAAGTCTGGTTTTTTTTCAGGAGCAGCAGTATGCAGACGCGGAATGGATCAAATTGGCGACTTGGGAAGCCCTCGAGTACACAGGCAGTCCCGCGATTGCTGAAGATGAACGCAGTGCCGCGTGGCAACCGTTGGTCAACGGCATCAAGCAACAAATAAAAGAAGGCAAAGTTCCAAAAATGGATGCTGCCCAACTGCAGCTTACATGGGTAGCGATCGTTACGTTCCCCATCGCATTTCCGCAGTTCACGAAAATGATCACGGGGCTGGGAGTGGACAGCTCGGAGTTTCAGAAGCGACGCAAACAATTCTTACGGCGGTTCGCTGACGCCTTCCTATCTGAATAAGCCCGCCTCCCCAGCGACCGCTCGCACCATTTTCCAACGTATAACCCAATCGCTAGATAACCTGACGCGTGGCAAGTTAGTCCGCTCGTTGTGTAGTTATGTCCGGGGTACTGATTGTTGGTAGATAGAATGGTCAGGTAAGGCGGTGCGTCAAACTGAAGGTGCGTGCTACCAACAGCAATATGCCAATCCCCAATAAAGAACAGCGCCTGGCTCTGGTACGGCAGTCACCACCCGTCAAGCGATTGGATTGAAACAGCTCCCGCCTTCAAGACAGGAGTCAAATGCGAAAACAGGATCAGCAATGAGTAGGTTCGTAGTTACATCGGAAATGGTGTGGGTAAGCACACCCTGTCCCGTGCTGTTGCCCTGACAATCGACTGGATCAGAATCAAATACAAGAGTCGAGCCAAATACTTGATCAAAAACAAACACGTCACCGTCACTGAAAATAGGGGTACGTTCGAAAATGGAGATTCCACTCGACAGATTGACCTCGTAGTTGGCGTCAGGTGAATTTATAGCCACCGATTGTTGATAGTTTACGTCTACTAGAATGGAATCGCCGTCGCTTAGTTCAGAGTCTTCAAACGACACTGTCTGTCATTCAAAGCCAACGGGCAAAAGTGGGATGGGGTTTGCGCCGGACTCATCTGAATTTAGAGCTAATTCAGCAAAAGCTTCATCTGCTCCGGACCTGGCAGTCAACCTAGCATTACCTGCACTGTCCGGTGTTGCTAGGTCGTTGGTAACGGCTACTGCTGTACCGTTGGAATCGACCAGGGTGTAATCCCCACGGTCAAACTGCAACGCTACAGGATTGAGTATTACTTTTTGTGTCTCTGCTCCCGCATACGCGTCGTTCCCACCTTCAATAACCGAACGCCGATTGGACTCATCCAGAATAAGAGTGATTGGCCTTGCGAATACGCTGGATGAAAGTAGGGTGATTGTCATCGCTACAATGGACGCGGTTGCTGCGCTTGCAATGATGTAACGCGTGCACCCGGCAAGGCTCGACGTACATCATAGATTCCTGGGATGGTGCCAGGTGGTCATGTGACATAGCGTTAAGTGACCTTCACTTAAAGAGCACGTCGATGCCAGTGATTGTCCTCATTTTACTCGCGACCCTGATGCCAGGGCTCGCAACAGCGGAACCTTACGTCCTCAGGGCGGGGGGTGACGGTGGTACGCACGAGTTCATACGGCGCTGTCCCCCGGGACAATCCCTGATCGGCATCAAGGTGAAAGCAGGCACATTTGTGGACGAGATTGTCCCAATCTGTTGGCGTGTTCGTGGCGACTCTTGGTTTGCCACATGGAGCCGCGTTGCGGGTAACGGAGCGCTCAGCACGGGTTCAAATCCCACGCGTTCAAACCCCTATTACACGCGCTATTGCCCAGGTGATGCTCTGGTTGCTGGAATCAAGGTGAAAGCTGGTATCTACGTGGACCGCGTTATGAGCATACGTTGCCAGAAGATCGGCGGCACACAACTCACGTACCGGGGTGTAGGCGCGGGCGGCAACGGCGGCTCCGTGCGCCGCCTTTACTGCAGTCGTGGAGATCACGTGCAGTTCTTCAAGCTGCGCTTCGGCCGTTGGATCGACCGGGTGGAGGTGACTTGCGATTGAGTAAGGCGTCGCTACTGAAAGGGCCATTAAAGATGGCGTAGCGCAAATGATTCAAACCAGCGGTCCAAGTTCGCGTAACCGTCATCCAAAAGATCGACCCTGCCGAACTTGGCGAAGTTATAATCCGCAAGCAGCGTGCACTAGCCGTACCAGCCGATTGGTGATGTTAAGCTCAATGTAGCGCTCGCGAGCCCGAACTTGAGCGCGCTCGCGCGGTGTTGTTCCAATCATTACGGGTGCGGGATGACATTCCTCCAGGTACCCAATAATCGGCAGAGATTCGGTGAGGCAAGTGCCGTCGTTAAGTTCGAGAACCGGGACCGTACCCCGCGGCGAGCGAGGTGCTCGGCGCTGCGCCGCTCCCCTGATGTACGGTTGAAGGCCAGTCTAGCGTATCACTATGGATCAAGGTGCACGGTGACGCTGCCGATACCCTGATCGAAATGGCCGGTATAGGTGCCGGGTGCGAAGGCGGTTTTACCATAAGCCCCGGTAATGACGTACTGCCCGGGTTTTAAGCTGTGGCCGTACTGCGCCAAGGTATTGGCGAGGATGGCCAAAGATTCATAGTGGTCGTCGATGTGGCCGTCACTCTGCACCACCTCGATGGCTTTTTCAGTATCGCTCAAAGTAACGGTTAGATCTTGCAGGCGCTGGGGCGCGGTTGCCAGATCGCCGATGACAATCCCCCAATTCGATAGATCGTCTGCCACGCGCAATCCTGCGGTTGCTCCGGCAGGTAGTCGTTTTTGATTAATCTCAAACGCGGGTAACGCCGCCTCCACAGCGTGATATGCATCCGCTGCGGTAGCACCGGCGCCGAGCTCCCCGCCGATGAGGAAACACAACTCGTTTTCTACCTGACCCCGGTGCAAGGTGGCCACTGACAGCCTATCACCGCTGGTTAAAATGCGGCTGGCCAGAATGAAACCAAACGGTCGCACGCCGTCCCCCATACTGTTGCGGTTGGCCCCGGAGGTCATGCCGATCTTCCACCCGCCAAGCGCCTCGCCTTGCGCCAGCCATCGATCGAGTAACGCCAGCTGGTGGTGTTGTCCCTGTGCGAGTGAAAGTGCTAGCGAAAGTTCGTCTAGGTGCGCCAGCGCATCCTCGTGACCGCCTGCTGGATCGTTGTGCACGCGCCACAGGATTTCAACGACATCTGGCGGGGTATTCACTACAGCCCACCGGTGACGTACAGGCATTGCCCGGTGATCCAGGATGATGCATCGGAGGCCATAAATACCACCGCGTTGCCGATGTCTTCCGGCGTGCCTAACCGTCCGAGAGGTACACCGATGATTTTTTCTAACGGTTTATCATCGGGAAAATTGGTCGATTGATTAAAGTTCTCTGTGGGGATTGGCCCCGGCGCAACTGCGTTGACTCGAATGTTAGGCGCCAGTTCTATGGCAAAAGTCTGGGTCAGGCTGTTCACCGCGGCTTTTGACGCCGCATAAGGTCCGTTTTTAATGGAGGCTCCTTGTGCGGCGCGCGAGGAAATATTAATGATAGCGCCAGCTTGCATGGCCTGGGCCGCCGCCTGGCAAGCCATAAACACCGCTTTCAGATTGAGGTCCATCTGCGCGTCCCACTTGTCTTCAGGCGTGCGCGTGAGGTATCTCGGTGTTGCGTCCGGTAAACCGCCGGCGTTGTTGACCCAAATATCTATGGGTGCAATGGCGCTGGCGACGCTCACCAGGTTGTCCAGGTCTGCCGTTTGGGTGACGTCTGCGACCACGGCGTGAGCTTTGCGCTCTAATGCTTCAATCTCCTGCGCAAGACTCTGCAAATCGGCTTCGGTGCGGGCACTGATCACGACATCCGCCCCTGCTTGCGCCAGGCTCAAGGCAATACCCCGACCGATACCTTTACCGGCGCCGGTGACTACAGCCAGCTTTCCGTCTAAACGGAATGGATTCAACATGGGTCCTCTCTCTTATCCCTTCTCTCTTTTCTCTTTTTTCGAAGTGCGCCCAGAGCGCGAAACCAGTCATTATGACGCCTGGCGGCGTTGGGTCAAAAACGGTAACTTAGCCCGCTTACAGGTTTTATGGGTGAGGAGAACACAATGCCATATGCGCCGGATACCAGGCCGTTTTACGACGCGGACAGCCACATTATGGAGCTGCCCGACTTCTTAACGTCTTATGCAGACCCGGGCATTCGTGATGAAATCCCACAGGTCAGCTACAGCGCCTCCATCGTCACCGATGAAGAAGTGGCAGAGATCATGTCCCAAGGAGGCAAACACAGTGCCGCACATGTGCAGGCGCAGATAGATTTGGGTGACAAGCTCATTGAAAGCTCCAAAGAGATCCAGGCCCTAGGCGCATTTAATGCCGCGGATCGCACCGCGGCCATGGACCTGTTGGGGTTCAAAAAGCAGCTCGTGTTTGCCACCCACAGCGTGGCATTTCCTTTCCACCCGAGCAGTAAAAAACCGTCGAAGCTGAGGTATGGCGCAGCACGCGCCCATAACCGTCACATGGTGGATTTTTGTGCAAACGATGAGCGCCTCATGGGTGTGGGCATTGTGCCGCTGGATGACCCAGAGTACGCCATCAAAGAAGTGGAATGGGCCATCGAAAACGGTTTGCAGTCCATATGGGTGCCGCACCGCGCACCGATTGAGCGCGCCCCGGGGCATGTTGAGTTGGAAGGGTTCTGGGCCCGTCTGGCGGAAGCCGGCGTGCCGTTCCTGCTGCATGTTGGAGGTGCACCGCTGCAAATTCGTGATGCCTGGAGCAACAACGGCCGCGCCGCCACCAAGGACTGGTTAGGTGGTGGCGAAAACGTACGCACCAAGGACGCAACCGTGTTACATCAGGCGCCGGAAATGTTTTTGAGCATGTTGGTGATAGACGGGGTATTGCACCGTCATCCCAAGCTGAAAGGCGCGGTGGTGGAGCTAGGTGCGGGTTGGGTGCCGGAGATGTTACGACGCCTGGACGACATCACCCGCATATACAGCCGTGCGGATGAATCCATCCGTTTTGAACGGCCGCCCAGCCAACAAATCAGCGAACAAATGGGGTTTACGCCGATGCCCCACGAAGACGTGGGCAACATGATTGCCCAGTCCAACCCTGATCTGTATCTGTTTTCTAGCGACTATCCGCATATCGAAGGCACCCGTGATCCGATAGCTCGATTCGAGCGCAGCCTGGACGAGGCTGATGAAGCGATCAAAACCCAGTTTTACAGCGAAAATTTTCTGCGCCTGTGGCCCGAAGCCCGGGTAGCTTGAAGGACAAAACACAGTGAATGACAAACAAGCTTCAGTGGATGTGGTCATTGTTGGCGCAGGTTTCGCCGGTATGTATTTGCTCTATCGCCTGCGGCAGTTGGGCATGACAGCCCAGGTGTTGGAGATGGGGGATAACGTCGGCGGTACCTGGTATTGGAACCGTTATCCCGGTGCGCGTTGCGACGCGGAGAGTTTGGCCTACTCCTATTCCTTCTCTGCTGAGTTGGAACAGGAATGGCAGTGGACCGAGCGCTACGCCACACAACCGGAAATTCTCCAATACGCAGAGCATGTGGCGGACCGTTTTGATCTCAAACGTGACATCTTATTCAACCAGAAGGTTACCAGCGCGGTATACGATCAAAGCCGCAACGAATGGCATGTATTGACTGAACAAGGCCACGAGGCGCGTGGACATTTTTGTGTAATGGCCACCGGCTGTCTGTCCGTACCGCAGTTACCAGCCATCGAAGGGGTGACAGATTTCCAGGGGCCGCGCTATCAGGCCAGCCTGTGGCCGCATGATGGCGTGGACTTTTCGGGCCAAACGGTGGGTATCATCGGCACCGGTTCTTCGGGTATCCAAGCCATCCCGGTGATTGCCGAGCAGGCCAAGCACCTTTACGTATTTCAGCGTACGCCGAACTATAGCGTGCCGGCGGTGAATGGGCCGCTGGATGCGCAGTGGGTGGAGCAGTTTAAACAAAACTATCGTGAGCACCGTCGTTATCACAAGCTGGGCCTCAGCAGCGGTTTTGGCGATCTTGAGATTGAACCAGTTGAACGCACCCCAGCCGCGGAAAGTGCTGCGGATCTAAGTGATGAACAGATCAACGAGATCTTAGAGGCGCGTTGGCAACGCGGCGGCGCGTTTTTTCTCGGCGCATTTGCCGACGCGCTAGCGAATCCGGACACCAATAAAAAGTGTGCCAATTTTGTGCGCAACAAAATTCGTACCATTGTTAAAGACCCGGCTACGGCGGAGTTGTTGTGTCCCAAAGACCACCCCATCGGCACAAAGCGCATCTGTGTTGATACGGGTTACTACGAAACCTACAACCGCGACAACGTCACGCTGGTGGACGTGCGCAGTGATCCGATACAACGCATCACAGCAACAGGTCTGCAAACGCAATCACATGCCTATGACTTTGATACCTTGGTATTGGCGACAGGCTTCGACGCCATGACCGGCGCGCTCCTTGGTATGGACATTCGCGGTGAGGGCGGAGCGAAGCTTGCCGACAAATGGGCGGAAGGTCCGAAGACCTATCTTGGCCTGGCGGTGAATGGTTTTCCGAATCTGTTTACGGTTACCGGCCCCGGCAGTCCCTCGGTGCTCTCCAATGTGCTGGTCTCCATAGAGCAGCACATCGACTGGATCGTCGATTGTATGCAGTACATGCAGGGTAATGGCTACGCGCGGGTGGATGCTGATGTCTCAGCGCAAGAGCAATGGACAGCTCATGTTACCGAAGTGGCCAGTGCCACCTTATTCCCGCAAGGGGGTTCGTGGTACTTGGGTGCTAACGTCGCAGGTAAACCGCGGGTGTTTATGCCTTATGCCGCCGGTGTCGGCGCGTACCGCGAAGTGTGTGATGCGGTGACTGCGGATGGTTATCGGGGTTTCGAGTTTTCTTAGTTTGAGCCAGCTGAGGTTGGCTCAAGGAGGTTGGCTCGAGGAGAGGGCTTCACAGTGTCGGCAGCACCTTACGCCGCTGTAAATCACGCAACCAATAACAGAAGCTTTCTTCACTGTTGTAGGTGTCGGAAAAGCCCGCCTGCTTGATTTTTATCGTGCTGACAAACACCGGAGAGGGCGGCTGCTGAACACCGTAGGCGAAACACATATCCGCGTAATGGTGGGATTCGCCCAGCAAAGCCATCAGCGGGATGGGTTGTAGACCATACTGTTTGACGATGTCCGTCCACACCGCTTGGCGTTCGCACAGATACTGCGCCAGGCTTACCGGTTCGTCGGCGCCCAGCGCCACACCCAGGGTGTCGGCGATCGCCGGCCACATATCCCGCCACATGAATACTTCACCGTTGGTGAGGTTATAGGTTTCGCCTGCGGCGGTCGGCTGTGTGGCCGCCCAAACGCAAGCGTTTCCCACCAGACGCACGTCAACCGCTTCCCACACCCAATCTGCACCACCGGGGAAGCCAAACGGCAAACCTTCGTGGTGGCGAATGGCCGCATATGCACCCACCACGGGCGGCAGGTTCATGACCACGCCGTGATTGGGGCCAACAATCAGCTGTGGGCGGAGGATGGTGAAGTCGAAGCCACAAGCCGCTGATTTTTCGGTGATGTAATCTTCGTGCAGCCAATAGAAGTTGGGATGTTCTACGCGCGGTTGTCCTTCACGAGCCGGTACACGCATGGGGCCAATGGCACCGCCATAAGCTTTGGTGCCCTGTAGGATGGTGACGTGTTGCAGCTTGGCACATTCCGCCAGCGGGTCCATTAAGTTGCGCAGCATTTGGCCGTTGGTTTCAATTTGTTGGGGGTCGGACCAGCCATGAATCAGACCAGGAAGTTCGTACACCGCGGTATACACCACATGGGTCACGTGAGACAGCGCAGCCGCGGCACGGCGACAAGCGTCGGCATCCTGTAGGTCCAATGGTAAGTGTTCACACGCGCGGCCGGCCAGCAGCTCGGGTGGCCGACGAGAAGCGGCGATGACCTGCCAACCCGCATCGAGGAAGGCATGTGCGGCCGCGGTGCCCACCAGCCCGCTGGCGCCAACAATTAGCACGGTAGATGGCTGTGGTGACTTTGCTTCGTTAATGGCCTTGCCCCTGGATTGTTCAGGGTCTGTGTTATAAGGCATCCATGGGCGACACGCAAAATCCATCCAAGCACAGTGTCAGCTATCTGCCGCCGGTGTTTATGGGGTCCATGGCCTTCGTGTTTGTGAATTTTGGCTTTCCTATACGTGCGGATGATCTGGGTATTACGGCGTTTGGCATTGGCGGTATGTATGCGGTGTTTACCGGGACCATGCTGTTTTTGAAAAACAAGTTTGAGCCGCACATGTATGCGTTGGCGGCAGACTTGGCTCTGCAAGCCGTGCGTGGTCGGGTGATGGGCGCTAAAGAAACAGCTGCCGGAGTAGGCGCGGCACTGGGACCGCTGTGTGGTGGCTATATCTATGATCACTGGGCACCACAGGCGGCGTTTGGCATGAACGGCGTACTGTTACTGTGTGTGGCCGCGCTTACCCTGCTGTCCCTGCTGTGGTTTAGCAGCCGCGTTAAGAAGCTGTGATCTCCGGATAGTCCGGCTGCCACAGATCCTTCTCCAAGGACGCCTCCACCGTTTCGCGGCTGGCGTTGGCGAAGCCGTCATCTATGGCTTTGCAGGCTACCGCATGGGCCACTTGTTTGGTGACGTCCCGCAGCCTGGAAATCTCCGGGTACAACATGCCGTCGTCCAGTTCCTGCTGGGTGATGGCATTGGCGACGGCTTGGGAGCCCGCGCTGACCATTTCGTCAGTCACTACGGTGCTGTTGGCTAACATAGCTCCTAGACCTAAACCCGGAAAAATGAAGACGTTGTTGCCTTGGCCAATCTTAAAGATGCGACCGCCATAGCTCACCGGCTCAAACGGACTGCCGGTGGCGACCAGGGCTTTGCCGTCGGTCCAGTGCAACAAGTCCGCAGGTGTGGCTTCGGTTTTGTCGGTCGGGTTGGAGAACGGCAGGATGATGGGCCGCTCGGTGGCGCTGAGCATGGTTTTGGCGATGTTTTCGGTGAATGCGCCGGCCTGTCCGGAGGTGCCGATCAACACGGTGGGTTTGTAGTTTGCCACCACGTCTTCCAGTTGCCGGTGCAAGGGATCAACCAGGTCATATTTTTGCGCGAGCTCCGCCTCCCAAGCCAACTCGATCTTGTAGGCGTCGCGCATGGGTTGGTCGTCCACCAACAGGCCGCGGCTATCAAGCACCGCCAGGCGTTGATGAATGGCTGCCGCGCTTAATCCGGTTTCAGCCAAAGCTGCCTTGATCTGACGCGCAATCCCCAAACCCGCCGCGCCTGCGCCGTGGATGACTATGCGTTGCTCATCGAGTTGGCCGCCGGAAATGCGTAGAGCGCTAAACAAACCTGCCAGCGCGACAGCGCCGGTGCCTTGGATGTCATCGTTAAACGAAAGGATGTCTTCGCGGTGATGTTCGAGAATTTCTAGAGCGTTGTCTTTGCGGAAGTCTTCCCACTGCAGCAAAGCGTTGGGAAAAACTTCGCGCACGGCTTCGACAAATTCGCCGATAAATTCATCGTAAGCCTGCCCGGTGAGGCGGCGCTCTGGCCAGCCCAAGTACAAATCGTCTTCCAGCAGCGCTTCATTGTTGGTGCCGACGTCGAGGCTGATGGGCAAAGTGGCTGCGGGATTTATGCCGGCCCCGGCAACATATAAGGCAAGCTTGCCGACGCTAATGGCCATGCCGCCCGCACCCTGATCACCAATGCCAAGAATAGATTCGTTGTCAGTGGCGACAATCAGGTGAATGTCGCGTTCACCCATGGCAGTGCGTAGTACCTCAGCAATCTTGCCGCGCATGCCGGGGTTGATCCACACGCCGCGTCCGCGTTGGAACACCTGGCTGAAATTCTGTGTGGCGAGTCCAACTGTAGGGGTATAGACAATGGGCATATACTCTGTCATGTGGTCCATGAGAATGCGGTAGAACAAATGTTCATTACGCTCCTGGATGGCGGAAAGCCCGACGTACTTATCTAACGGTTCACTTAAGCGTAGGAGCGAGTTGTGGGCGCGTCTGGCTTGCTGTTCCAAGGTGTTCTGCATCGGCGGTACCAGGCCGTGCAAGCCTAGCTCGTCGCGCTCTTTGGCAGTGAAAGCGCTGCCTTTGTTGAGCAGCGGATCATGGATCAACTCTTTGCCCCGCTTGCTGGTGGAAATGGCGGGGTAGTGCTTATTTTCGTTCATTTTCATTCGCTGTTGGGCGCAGGGCGCGCATCATACATGGCCACTTCGGATGAGGGTAGTGACAACACCAGATACCGCTGTCACTATCAGGGTCTAAGCGGGAACAGACCTTTGCGTCGAGGAGATCCAATGAGTGCAACGGGAAGATGTCTGTGTGGCGCGGTGACCTTCACCGCAGAAGATGTTGATACCCACGTACACGCCTGCCATTGTTCTATGTGCCGCAACTGGACCGGCGGACCGATGCAGGCCGCTCAGGTGGGCAGTATCAAATTTCAGGGTGAAGACAACATCAAGTGTTTCACCTCTTCGGAATGGGCAGAACGCGGTTTCTGCAGTGTCTGCGGCACCAACTTGTTTTATCGGATGAAACAACCGGAAATGTACATGATGGCCACCGGGTGTTTTGACGATGCTGAGCAGTTTTCACTCTCGGGTGAAATCTACGTCGATGAAAAGCCCAGTGGTTATGATTTTGCCGGTGATCACCCGCGTATGACCGGGGCGGAGTTTTTGGCCAGTATGGGGCTTGAGCCACCACCACCACAGTAGGTGCGCTGTGCAAATGCGCTAAACATTGACTTGCAGGGGAGAGAAGTGCGATGCCGGAATCTTTACCAGAACCGTTGAGTGGGATCTCCGTAGTAGAACTGACCATCGCTGTGCAGGGCCCAGCCGCCGGCGGCTACCTACGCGACATGGGGGCTGAGGTGATCAAGGTGGAGCCCCCGCTGGGTGACGCCAGCCGCTATGGCCGCGGGCGAGGCAACATGACACCGGTTGGGACAGTGGGTCCGCAGTATGTGGCCTGTAACCGGGGTAAAAGATCGGTGTGCGTGGACTTGGCGACCGACTTGGGCCTGCAAGCGGTCCACAAACTGCTCAAGGGTGCTGATGTATTCCTGACAAACTTCCGTTTGGCGGCGCTGGCTAAACTGGGTTTGGACTACGACACGTTACACGCGCAATACCCAAAACTGATTTATGCCTCCGTAAACGGCTTTGGCCCGCTGGGTGAAGATGCAGACCGTGCCATGTTAGATGGCGCCGCAGTGGCTAGGGGCGGCTTGGTGGCCATGACTGGCCCGGCCGACGCAGCTCCGCATGTGCCGGGCGGGATCGTTGCGGACACTACAGGTGCGATGCAGTTGGCGCTGGGCACAGTCACGGCGTTGTTGGGCCGTGAACGTAATGGGGGTCAAGGTCAATTGATGCAAACCAGCGGCCTCGGTTCACAACTGTGGCTGCAGCAGTGGGAGTTGGCGCACGTCAGCATGACCGGTGCGAAACTGCAGCGCGACGGCAGTCACCATCCCATCATCCGCGGGCCCTACGGCGTCTACCGCACCCAGTGCGGCGGCGCCATTTTGCTGGCGCAAACCATGCAGCAAGAAGACTGGGATGCGTTCTGTATATTTGCGGATGTGCCTGAGCTGGCATTTGATCCGCGCCTACAAACGCCGGCCGGGCGGTTGGGTGAAGGCCTCACTGATGCCGACTCCGATGAGTTCCGCGCCAAGTTAGAACACGCTTTTGCACAAAAGACCGCCCAGGAATGGGATGACTTTTTACGCACCCAGCCGGAGATCATCTGGGAGCGGGTGCGCGATTGGCATGAAGTGCTGCAAGACCCGCAAAGTCTGGCCAATAACTATTTTGCGGACGTGGAAGTACCGGGCGTGGGCTCCACACGTGTGGTTGGTAATCTCATTTCCATGAGCGATACCCCGGGCAGCGTTAAAGGTGGGCCGCCGGAATTGGGAGAAGCCAATCGTGAAGTGTTGAGCGCCGCGGGCATGAGCAGTGATGACATTGAACAGCTTACGCAGCACGCCACTGCGGTACGCGCAGAAGCGCTCGCCTTGCTGGCCGCGGCGATTGGGACGGAGGGGAACCAGGAACAGGGCCAGGAACAGAACCAGAAGCAGCCGTCGTGACGGTACATTTTTACCGCGCCACTAAAACAGACTACGGCGAGCACGAAGCTGCGATGTGTGCCTACCTGGAACAAGGCACCCGCAAAGCCCTGCAGCTAGACAACCGCGGCCCCATCCGCTTCACCGCGGACGGCCACCTGCATGATGACATCTTGCAGGCATACAACCAGTACGGTTTTTATATTCTGCAAGGGGTGATTGGCGTAGAAGAATTGGCGGACCTGGAGCACGATGTCATCGACATGTGGCAGCGTGCGCCTGTTCACAAGGATGCAAGGGTTGATCAGCTGGGGCGTCCGGCGCTGGCACATGATTGTAAAGCGCGCACATTGTCCTGGGTGCGTCCGCTGAGTGATCCCATTGGCGGCACCGCCGTCTCTCACGGCCGCCATCCCTCAAAAATGATCGAACCCGCAGCCCCAGAGGACGCGCCACGCCATGTTTTGCAACTGGTGCTCGGCTCCCTGCAGTTTTCCGACGCCTGTCTGCGCGTCTATGCACATCCAGATTTGCTGCGCGTGGCCGCTGCCATCAACGGTGAAGATTTTGTGCCGTTTAACGAAGCGGTGTGGATGAAGCATCCACGGCTAGGCGGCTCAGTGGCTTGGCACCAAGACGGTTTTACCCATTGGGACAGCCCGGACCTGGACGCCAATACCCATGGCTTTAATTTCATGGCGCAACTCTATGGCTGCACCGCGGCCAATGGGGTGTGGGTGGTTCCCGGCTCCCATCGGCAAGGCGAAGTTGACATCAAGGCCATGGTGGCGAGAGCGGGATCCGACCGTTTACCGGACGCAGTGCCCATCATATGTGAGCCGGGTGATGTAGCCATTTGTAATCGCCAGGCGGTACACGGGTCTTTTGCCAATACCAGCGACGACATGCGGGTCACCATCAACTTCGGATTTCATCGCCGCGCCTCGGTGTTAGGAGTTCAAGGCGGTGGTATTCACAACGACGTCTCGGTGTACGATGCGGATCGTATTCATGAGCGGGCCAAGATGATTGGCTACGGCATCAATGCGCGTCGCGCGCGGTTTCCACAAGAAACGCCGTATGCCTATGCGCCGTTGGCGGATGAGATGGACCAGTTACAGTTTGACGATGCGGCGCGGGCGGCGATTAAGGACTATAACTTGCTGGATTTGGGGATCTAATTCACACAAGTCCAAATGACGTCATACTAGGTATGCGCGAGGACGCGACACGGATAGCTTTATCAGAAGTGTCGGAGCGTCTAACGGAGGCGCTGCCAAAGCGGCCCCGAAGGGGTGGCGAGGATTGTTTGAGTCCCAAATTTTGCGAAGCAAAATTGGTCGAGTTCCGCAGCCAAGCGCCTGGCAGCGCCGGAGTTGCGACCACTTCTGATAAAGCTATCCGTGTCGCGTCCGCAACAAACAGTATCACGTTCGGTTGCCTGCGGCATTAAGCCAACAACTCAAACGCATCAAGCTCAACCAACGAGCGCATTGAGTTTCCAAACAAAGTCCGTCCAAGCTGCATGCCGCGCTCATTCCCAAGGTCCAGCGTGCCGGCAATCACCGTGGCGTAACAGAGCAGATACATCGCGCTGACCCGATAGCGTGCGCGACATTGCTCTAAACTGTAGTCGATACCGGCATCCACCAGATGTCCGTGATACACCGCAACCCAGTCTTCGGCGTTGCGCACTTCGTCGCTTAAGCTCTGGGTGACAAAGTAGGCCAAGTCCTGCTCCGGGGCCGAGGTGCAGACCGATTGCCAATCCACCAGCGCAATCTCGTCGTCGCCGAAAAACACGTTGTCTAAGCGCACGTCCGCATGGACGGCGCTGATTGGCGCTTCACACATTTGTTGCAACAGCGACGGCACATGCGCGGGCAAAGTTGCGGCAATGTCCTTGATGTCTGGTGGGATAAGATCCGCAAACTGTTCACACACGACCGGCCAGCCCATCTCAAAACCGCCTTGCATTCCCGCGCTTTGGGCGGGGTTGTTGTGGGACACCAGCAATTGGGTGGACTGCCATGTGCTGGCATGCAGCTTGGCAATTCCGCCAATCACCATGTTGGCATCAGCCACACTGCAGCCGGTGACCTGGTCGCCGATGCGCAGATCTTTAAGATCTTCCAACAGGAGTACAAATTCTGAGGTTTGCGGGTTAATTTCCGCGAAGTAACAATCCGGCACACGTAGGTCGATCTTTGGCGCTAAGTATTTGTAGAAATTCACTTCGCGCCCGTACATGTCGTAGGTGGCCGCCACCGCCCGGTTCTCTTCTGCAGGGGAGGGGAATTTGGCGATGATAGATTGGGGACCCTCGGCCGTGTCTAAGTGCACGCGGGTGACTAAGCCGATGATGCCGGCGCCCTCGCCAAAGTACTCCACTTCAAAGCCACGCACTTCCACGCCTAGGGCTGAAGATAGCCAGGTACTGGTGAGGTGGTTTGCGTTTACCGGGAATGCCATAACGGTACGTCCTTTAACTTCCTTTTGTACCCTCAGCTGCTCTCAGCGCCGATCGATGATGGTGTGCTCTTTGCCAAACCAGATGGTGGAGCGCTGCATATCAATAAAATTATGTTCATCCTCGATAAACGCCTGGTTGGCGCGCCGTGCTTCCTCCGTTGGCACTGCCCGCCCCCGGTCAACCCAGGCTTCCGCATGGCCCAGGTAAGACTCAACTTGGGTGCCGCGGGCGGACTGTATACCTGCATCGATGGCGGAGTTGGCGCGATGCACTTGGCGATAACACAAGGTGCCTGCAGCTTCGCCGTGGGAACGCACAATGGGACCGTGCTGGGTGAGCCAGTAGTGACGCGCGGCTTCTTCACTCAGGTGGCTCTGATGCCGCAAGGGGAAAAAGACCCGCACGACGTTACTTTTTTCCTTGGCGACGATGTTTTCGGGGCAGGGGTTAATTTGCGGGTATTCGTAGGCCATCCACAGAGGTGATTGGGGCAAATCTATGAACTTTGCTTCGTCTTCCAGCAGCGCCGCCCCGGCTGCCTGGCCGGCTTCGCTGGCCATGGCGGCCTCCAGCTCGGCTTCCGTGGACCACCATAACTCCGCCACCCCGTCGTAGTGTGGCTCCATGTTGCCGCGTGCTTGTTGCGCGGCTTCGTTGGCTGGATCCTCCAGTGTGTGGGTCTGCACATAACGCAGAATCTTGAGGTCGTCGGTGAAACTCGCGACTAGCGGGCCGTGAGTGTTTTTCCAATAGTCGTGAAACTCTGCCAAGGACAGGCCGGGCTTGCGCCGCAACACAAATACCAATCGAATCATTATCCCTCCCCATATCGCTGATGGATCTCTTGAGCCTGTGAGATTAGCATCACCGATCTTTGTACACCAAGGTACGAGACATGCAGGGGAGTGAAGGCAAGTTCGGGAATGCCTATTTGTGGTACGTGGTGTTTGTGTTCACATTGGCCTCGACCTTTTCCATCATCGATCGGCAGATTCTTAATGTCATGATCGGTCCGGTGAAACGTGACCTGGGCGGGATCTCTGATTTCCAGGTGTCGCTGATCATGGGTTTTGCCTTCACCTTCCTATACAGCATTTTCTCCTATCCCGCCGGATGGATTGCGGATCGTTACAACCGTCGTAACCTGATGGCGGCGGGTATCTTCAGCTGGAGCTTGCTGACCGTAGTGTGTGGGATGGTGAGCCAATACTGGCATCTGTTTTTAGCGCGCATGGGTGTGGGAGTGGGTGAAGCGACCTTGGGTCCGGCCGCAAATTCGGCGTTGGCGGACTACTTTCCGTCGGAGCGATTACCGCTGGCTATCGGTGTGGTGTCGGCAGCACCCTTCATTGGGCAGGGGTTGGCCAACATGGCCGGCGGCCCGCTGATCGACTATTTAGAAGCCACACCAAACTATGTGCTGCCGCTGATCGGCGAAGTGTTCTCCTGGCAGATGGTGTTTATTGTGGTGGGTGCGCCGGGCATCTTGGTCGCTGCGATGATGTTGGGGCTGCGCGAACCGGGACGGCGCGGCCGTATTAACACAGCCAGTTCCGGTGTGTCCTTTGCTGAAGTATGGCGCTTCGTGGAGACGCGGCGGAAGTTTTTCTTCTTGGTGTTCACCGCCTATTTGTGCCTCGCCACCCAAGGCTGGTCCTTGTTCAGCTGGCTGGTGGAGTATTACGTGCGCAACCATGGCTGGAGCAGGACCGAAATAGGCCTGGTATACGGCAGTATTGCCATGCTGGTGGGAATCAGCGGCAGTGTATGGGCGGGCTTTAGGGCGGGCGTTTTGTTGCGCCGCAGGGTCCCGGACGCCACGTTGCGTTTGGTGCTGTATGGGACCATCGTGTTACTCCCCACGGCAACCGTGCTCACCATCCTGCCGGACCCTTGGCTGGCGGTGGCGTTGTTGGTGCCGGTGACCTTTTGTATGGCTATGCCGTCGGGGTTGATCATGGCGACTTTGCAAGCGATTGCGCCCAATGAATTACGCGGACAGATGGTGGCGTTTTACCTGATAGCGGTGAACTTTTTGGCCTATACGTTTGCGCCTTCGTTGCCCGCTCTGATCAGTGATTTTGTATTCGCCAGCGAACTGGCCTTGGGGAAGTCCATTTCCATTCTGGCGGTGATTAACTATTCCGTAGCCATCGTGTGTTTGCTGCTTTGTTTGAAACACTACCGTGCTGCGCTGCACGAAGCCAAATCGTGGAATCACGGTTGATACCACAGTCTAGGCAGCTGTCATATGCAGGCGCCTTGTCCTAATCTAGCGCGCTGAGTATTTTATTGAGAAGTAAGGGGTAATTCATGGGACGTTTAGACGGCAAAGTGGCGCTCATCACCGGCGGCGCCTCCAATCCTGGACTTGGCCATTCCACCGCACTGCGGTTTGCGGAGGAAGGGGCAAAAGTATTTGTCACCGACGTGGATGCGGTAGGTGTGGGAGCCACTGCCCAAGCCATACGTGATGCCGGCGGCGACGCCACCGCTATGCGCCAGGACGTCACGGATGAAGCGGGCTGGGAAGAGGTGATGGCCGCTGTCACGGAGGCCTACGGCGGTTTAGACATATGCGTGAATAACGCCGGCATAGCGGTGCTGGTGCCGATTGAAGAGATGACACTAGCGCAGTGGAACCGCCAGATTGAGGTAAACCTCACCAGCGTATTTCTGGGTTGTCGGGCAGCCATAGCGGCGATGAAAAACCGTGGCGGCGGCAGCATCATTAACCTGTCTTCGGTGGCTGGACTGGTGGGGTTGCAAACCTGCACCGCATACGCAGCCGCCAAAGGGGGTGTACGCATCATGGGTAAAGCCGTGGCGGTGGAAGCGGCCAAGTACAACATCCGTTGTAACTCAGTGCACCCCGGGGTGATCTGGACCAACATGCAAGCCCAAGCCACCGGTGCCAATAGCGCCGACGATGTTGACGCTAGCGTCATGCGTATACCGCTCGGCCGTGCCGGTGAGCCCCTCGATATTGCCAATTGCATTTTGTATCTGGCGTCGGATGAATCCAACTACGTGACCGGTGCGGAATTTGTGGTTGATGCGGGTATGACGGCGCAATGAGGGTGCTGACCGCATCGTGTGCATTCGTAAATAGTCCAATTAGGAAGCGGGGTTAGACTCATGCAGATCAAAGGGATCTTCTTCGACCTCGGCGGTACGCTGTTCAGCTACAACTACGGACCGCGTGACAAATCGTCCAAGCCAGCGTCCAGCGCGCCAAAGCGTATGGGCGGCGGCCTGGGATTTGTCCTGCGCGAGTTGGGTATCGAAGCTGACCCAGCGGACATTGGCGCCTCCTGGGGTGAAGCCAACCGGCATGTGGGCCAGCGTTATGGGCGTGAAAGCTTCTTCCTGCATCGCGATCTGTTCCGCGACACCATGCATCACTTCTTGGCGGATTTCGGTAAAACGCCGAGTGATGACCTGTTGGACGAATTTCACCTGCGCCAGCGCGACGCCATGGTGGAGAACCTACCCATAAGGGAAGATTGCCGCACTGCCCTCCAAGACCTCAAGGCACGCGGCGTTTACTTATCTATCGTCTCCAACATTGACGACGACTATCTGTATCCACTGTTGGACAAACACGAGTTGGAGCCTTTGTTTGATCATTGCACCAGCTCTGAAGAGGCGCGTTCGTGTAAGCCGGACACCGAAATATTTCACTACGCGCTAAAGAAAAGTGGTCTTCGCACTGAAGAAGTGTTGTTTGTCGGTGATTCTTTGCACCATGACGTGGCGGGGGCGGCCGCCATTGGCATGCGTTCAGCGCGTATCGTCGAAGAAGGCATAGAGACGCCGTTGACCCACGGCTTGGAAATCACCGCGGAGCCGACCTACATCATTAAGCACCTCACCGATCTCATAGAGATTGTCGAGCAGAATGATGGCCGCTAAACGCGAGTACCTACCCGAAACCCCGCAAGAATTAACCGCGGCATGGCTGAGTACCGTACTCGGACGTGAAGTAACCGCGGTAAGCCAAACGCCCTTGGGAGATGGCCAGGGGTTTATGGGTGACATTCTAAAGCTCGACATCGAATCTAACGATACAGCGCTGCCGCGCTCGTTGGTGGCGAAGTTACCCAAAAAGGCCAACCGGGTGATGGGTGAGCTGCTGGGTGTATACGAGCGGGAAATTATGTTTTTCCGTGAGTTTGGCGAGAAAGTCCCCATCCACATCCCGCAATTGTACTTCAGCGATTTTGATCGAGATAAAGGGTCGGAGAACCAAGAAGAGATTTTACGTTCACTGGACAAGCTGCCGAAGTTTCTCAACAAGGTGATCAGTGTGCTCGGCACTGCCATTGCGGCGGCTAAGAAACGCCGCTACATGCTGCTGATCGAGTACTTTGGTGACATGCAGCCTGGGGATCAGCTGGTCGGGCTACAAGCTGAGCAGTGCCGGCAAGTGTTGAGCGCCATAGCGCCGCTGCACCGGCAATACTGGCAGAGTGCCGAGTTGAAAGACCACTTTTGGTTGCTGGCCTTAGATGTTGACGCGCGTATCCGTCACGGCATGTTTTTGCAACATGCCGACCAGTACGGGCAGACTATGGGGGAAGATGTGGCCTCTCAATTGAGCTGGATGCGTGAACATGGAGAAGATCTGATGCACCGGCTGGTACAAGAAGCGCCGGTGACGTTGCTGCACTGTGATCTGCGTCTGGACAACGTGGTATTTGACGGGGAGAACTGCGCGTTTATTGATTTCCAACTGGTGCGCCGGGGGCCGGCGGCTTATGACGTGGCTTACTTTTTGTCCAGCGCGCTGCAAGAAGATGCCAGCGCCGCGGAGGAAGAGGCCCTGTTGGAGCACTATCACACCGCACTGGATATGCCAGAATATTCGTTCGAGGCGTTTAAGCGAGATTACCAGCGCGCGGTGCTCATTGTCTTAGCCGGGCTTGCCAGCACCGGGGATGTAGATTTTTCCAACGAACGCGGTGCCAACATGATGGCGGCCTGGCTGCGTCGCTTGAAGCAGCGTGCCGCCAACATTGATCCCAACAGTTTGGTGTAGCGTCGAACTTGAGCGCAGTAGGAGAGGAATATGTCATTGCAGGGTAAAGTTGCCATCGTCACTGCCGCCGGTCGGGGTATCGGCAAAGGCATTGCCGAAGCGTTGGCGGTGCAAGGGGCCAATGTGGTGGTCAACTCTTATTCGGCGGATACCACGGCAGCCACCGCCGAGGCGGTGCGCAGCAAAGGTGTCAAAGCGGCCAGCCTGGCGGGGGACATCACCGATCCCCAGCAGATGTTGGCGTTGCGGGATTTAGCGCTCAGTGAGTTTGGCCAGATCGACATTCTAATCAACAACGTGGGTGCTGGGCCGAAGCAAGCGCCTGCTCCAGAGGATCATGAACTTGGTATGGTGGCGGGCTTGTGGGATGCCTTGTATGCGCAAAACCTAAAACCGGTGGTGTTGATGACCGAGGCGGTGATTCCACACATGCGTGAGCGCGGTTGCGGAAAGATCATCATGATTACCTCAATCGCCGGGCGCGCGTCTTTGTCAGATAAAATGCTGCAGCACTTTGTCCATCCCTCTTATGGCGCCATGAAGGCAGCTTTGGTGAATTACACTCAAACCCAGGCAGAGTTGTTGGGGCCACACAACATCAATGTCAACGCGGTCGCCCCTGGGATTGTCTACACCGATGCCTGGGCGGGAAATGCCGAGCGGGCGGTGCAGACCATCGACGCGTTTAAAGGCATGGACGCGCGCGAGTGGTTCGAAGGTATCCCGCGCGGCGACTATCCGGAGATTTTTGATCGCACGCCGCTGCGTCGTGAGCAGACCGTTGAGGACATTGGCAACGCGGTGGTGTTTCTAGCCTCTGAAGCGGCTAAAAACATCACCGGGCAAACCTTAATGGTGGATGGCGGCATGGTAAAAATCTGACCGCGCACGGGGCTTCTTGAACTTTGCGGTAAACCTGCAGCAAAGAAACATGCTCAGCGTTGGATTTGCACCACCGCATGGCCTGGCGTGATCACATCACCCTGCGCGTTTTTAATGTATAGCTCCAATTCGACAGTGCCGCTGTGTGCGTCGACCGCTGTGATGCTGCCGCCGCTGGTCAGCGTTTCGCCGAGATAAGCGGCGCGCCGATTGCTGTAGTCAAACTTAAGCAGCTGGCCCTTGTCACCCAGCCAATTCAGCGCAACTTGGCTCAGCCAGTCACCTTGCAGTGGTCCATCGATGACTATGCCGGGGTGCTGCTCAACCTCGGTGGTGTAGGTTTCATCGTAGTGAATACGGTGATGGTTCCAAACCGCAGCGTTGTACATAAACAGGCTGACGTTGGTGGCGGTGTGTTCGCGACTGGGTAGTACATCACCTGCACGAAGCGCGTTAATGTCCATGTTAATTCCTTTGCGTTAACTCGAAGGGCGGGATGAAATGGATGAGCTCAGCGCGCGATGCTGGTTTGGATTTCTTCCATCACCGCCTCTCCAGCCTGATTGGTGATCGCCAGCTCCCGGACCATGAAGATGAGGGGTCCGCTGGCGCCTTCTTTTTCATACATGTCCACCAAGCGGCGGGTCCCCGTCAAAACATCTCCGGGTTTAATGACGCGATGTTGGTGGATTTCCGTGCCACCCGCCATGATACGTTTCAATGGTAGTTTTGGTCCGGATGCGCCACTGCGCGCCAAACCATCAGCACGCAGTTGATCCATGCGCGGGATTTCACTGAACAGATTAAAAACGAACATGGGCGGCGCTTCGTCACCCTGCAGGTACTTATCTTGCAGTTGCTCGGTGGCGGCTGCGTACTTCTGTATGTCTCGCCGGCTAATTTCCACTGTGATCGGCGCTTCGGTTTGACCGATCCAAGCTTTGTGTTCATCGGTGAGTAAACTCATCTGCTCTCCCAGCTGGTTTGACGATGTCCATGGTGCCGGCGTTACAATGTGGAATCCAGCGTTGTGGGGCGGCACCGCCTCGGGAGAGAAACGTGAGTGCACATGTCCAGGCTGCCCTAGAGGCAGGTCGCTTTGTTGATCCGAACAAACGCCTCAACATTGCCAGTCAAGACTTCGCTGACCACAAATACGACTACTACACTTACCTGCGCGAACACCTGCCGGTGGCCCCGGGCCGGGTAGCGATGCTAAAAGTGAACCTGGTGTCACGCTACGAAGATTGTCTGGCCCTGGTTAAAGACCCCCGCTTTGGGCGCAATCGCAGCAACATTACCGGTGGCAGCCGCATTCCGTTTCCGGTGCCAAAGTCGATCGAAATGCTGGCCCTGTCCATGATTGTTGAAGACGACCCCGAGCACAAACGCTTACGGACGCTGGTGCAGAAAGCCTTTGCCCCGAAATCGCTGGCGTATCTGCAGGACGACATGGAGCAGATGGCGCATCAACTGCTCGACACCGCCATGGCCAAAGGCCAGACGGACTTACAAGCTGACTATGCGCTGCAGATTCCCAGTGCGGTGATCGCGCGTATGGTGGGTATCGATCGGAACGAGCTGCCGCGCTTTCAAAACAGTTTGAGAGTGCTTAACAACGGGCTGACCGGTTGGAATATCTTGCGCACCATGTTCTGGGATTTGCGTAAAACCGTGGAGTATGTGCGTGAACTCATCGAACGCAAACGCCAGCAACCCGGTGAGGACATCCTCAGTCAGCTCATTGAGGCGGAGGAAGATGGTGACCGTCTCAGCGAAGATGAACTTATCAGCATGTTGTTTTTGCTCATCATTGCCGGTTATGAAACCACCGTACACCTTATTACCAACGGCGTGCTGACGCTGTTGCAGCATCCGGATGAGCTGGCACGGCTGCGTGCCGACATGGACTTGATGGGGTCTGCGGTAGAGGAAATTCTGCGCTACCTGCCGCCGGTGCACGGTACCAAGATGAACTACGCCCGCGAGGATGTAGATATTGCCGGGGTCACCATCGCTAAAGGCGAAGTGGCGGTGCCTTTGTTGGGCTCTGCTAATCGAGACGGGTCAGTGTTTGCTAATCCGGATGTGTTTGATATCACCCGGGACCCAAATAAACATTTGAGTTTCTCCCAGGGTAATCACTTTTGCCTCGGCGCTTTTCTTGCGCGGATGGAGACCAAAACCGCGTTGCGAGTATTGTTAGAACGTTGTCCCGATTTGCGCCTGGCGGTGCCTGGCGATTCATTGCAGGTGGCGGCTATGCCTCTGTGGCATCGCTACACCTCATTGCCAGTGTTGCTGCGCTAGACGGTTGCAGCCTGCTTGCAAGCGCCTGCTAAAATCTCGCCAATTGGGACAAATGATCAGAATAATCATCTATGAGGAATGCAGTGATCAGAATCAGAGCTAAAACCCACTTGTACTGTCTGGTGGCTGTCGGGCTAATCAGTATCGGCTTAAGCACCACCGCTCAAGCGCGCTATACCTTGGAGCAGCCGATGACGGTGGCGCAAGTGAACGGCATCGATTTGGCCTATACCACGGTTGGTGAGGAGCAAGCACCGGCGGTGCTGATGGTGATGGGGTTAACCGGCTCTCACCGTTTGTGGGGTGAAGACATTGTCAACGGCCTGGTGGATAACGGCTATCGTGTGGTGTTGTTTGACAACCGCGACACCGGCGACTCAGCCCGGCTGGATGAATTGGGTACCCCCACGCTATGGTGGGAAATGGTCAAAAACATGCTCGGTTTTGACGTTAATGCACCCTACAGCCTCAAAGACATGGCGGATGACGGTGTGGCGTTGTTGGATCTGTTGGGTGTGCAGCGCGCGCACATCGTTGGTGCGTCCATGGGTGGGATGATTGCGCAGATCATTGCTGCGGAGTATCCCGAGCGCACCGCTTCCTTGGTATCGATCATGTCGACCACCGGAGCGCCACACTTACCGCAGGGTGAACCCGAAGCGCAAGACGGCTTGATGGACATTGCCGGCAGTGAAGGGGATGTCGCGGCGCAACTCAATGCCATTGGTATCTATCCGGAAGCCATGCCGCGCCAGATGATGGCTATTGTGGCTGCCGGAGATCGTTCCGAACAGGTGCGCGGCATTAGCGTGCCCACGTTAGTGGTCCACGGTGAAAACGACACGCTACTGCCGCCCCCGCATGGTGCCCACACCCATGAGCTGATCAACGGCTCCAAATACGTCGTGTATGAAGGTATGGGACATGACCTGCCGGAAGCGGTGGTGCCGCAAATTGTGTCAGCCATGAGCACCCACTTCGGCGCGACTGCACCCTGAAGCTACTTTTCTGCATCGCTTTTTGGCGGTAGGCACAATTCTTGCTGCCTGCTTCCGTATGGCTTCCCTATATAAGTGGAAGCGATAAGACGTGTGCAGGTATTTTGCTGAACATAACTCGGAGTCGGCGTTGACGGGTAACATCCGCATCAATCAGGTGGCGTACAGTTTGGACGAGTCCCAACTGGGGTGCAGTCTACTGGATGTGTTGCGGTGCTGACGGTCGATGGCGATGCGTCAGCAGCGGCCGGTGAAATACCGTATGCCGCGTAACGCCGACATGATTCAAACCGGCAAACGTCATCCATTTCAATGGGCGTACAGCGTCAGCTTTGATCAGCAGGGTATGCTGCAAGGAGCGGACATTGTCCTGGACGCAGATTGCGGTCACTCACCAGATCTCTCCAGCGGCATTGTGGACCGCGCGATGTACCACGCCACTAATGCCTACTGGTTTCCAGACGCACGCATACGCCCGCATCACCGTCGCCTAAATGACGTGCCGCACGCGGCATTTCGCGGTTTCGGCGGGCCCCAGGGAATGCTGGGTGCTGTGCGATGCGCCCAATACCAAAGCAACCATTTACCGTTCCAAGGCAGTGGGTGAGCCAACGCTGATGTTGGCCATATCCGCTTGGTGTGCGTTATGCCAAACCGCCGCCACGGCCGGTAACAAGTTACCCTACCTGGCGGCACCTGCAAAGCTGGAGGCGGTTTGTTGGGCGGTGCAGGATGCGAAAGGATGACAAGCCGCTGAGCGGCCGACTTTTTTGTCTCTTTATCTCTCTATCTTCCGACTTCCCAAGCAGTCGCGGGCACACCTTGGGTAATCAAACGCTGGAAGTGCTCGGCAAACTTTAGCGGGACAAATATTTCCTCTCTCGCAGCGGCGATATCGTCGGGAGACCACCAGCGAAAACCGCGGAAGATGTCTTGCTCATCAGCGGCGGGGTTGTGGGAATTGTCCGGCTCAAATTTGGTGACCGGGACGTAGTAGAACAGCTCAGACTGATCCCAGCCTTTGCCGTGCAGGCGAAATTTCATGCGCCGTTGCCACACCGGCCCTTCTGCGCTGGAGATCTGCAAGCCGGTTTCTTCATGCACTTCGCGTTTTAAACCCGCGAGCGGATCTTCGTCACCCTCCAAGCCGCCGCCGGGCGCCAGCCAAATTAGGGTGTCGGTGTCTGGGATAAGCGTATGAATCAGCAGGACCTCCTGCTCCGATTGCGCCACCAATAAGGCGCGCACCGCCTGCCGCGGTTCATACTCATTTGCCATACTCAAGTGATCGGTTAGGCGCTGGCGCGATTGATCATGTCCATAGCAGCATCGAGTGCGGCGGTGCGCTCAGGCCAGGTGTCCCCGCCGGTGGAAATACGCAGGGTGTTTACGCCAGCGTTCGCAAACGCGTTGAGACGCTCCTTCACCATGTCTTCGGTGCCAATGAGATTGGTCAGCAGTACCATTTCGTCCGGTACGCTTTGAATGGCTTGATCCCGCTTACCCTCCACCCACAGGCTCTGCACCTCTTTGGCGGTGTCTTCATAACCCGCGCGACAGAAGGCATCGTTGTAGAAGTTGGTTTTTGCACTGCCCATGGCGCCGAGGGTAAAAGCCAGGGCGGGCTTGCGCGCGGCAATGAGTTCTTCGACGTTTTCACCAACTTCAAAATAACCTCCGGCTTGAATGTCGAGGTCTTGCAGACTGCGACCGGCTTTGGCCGCGCCGGCGCGCAAGTGATCAAAAAACACATCGGCATGTTCGGGGATAAATGAAGTACCCAGCCAGCCGTTGGCGAGCTCGCCGGTCATTTCCAGAGATTTGGGACCGAGGGTAGCCAAGTAGATCGGTAGGTTGGGGCGCGGCGGTTGCGACAGTCGGATCGGTTTACCTTCACCACCTGGACGCGGTAGCACGTAGTGCTCCCCTTCGTAAGCCAGCTTTTCCCCAGCCAGCGCGATGTGCAGTACTTCTACACATTCGCGTAAGCGAGAAAGAGGTTTGGCGAATGCTGCGCCGTGTAGTCCTTCCACCACCTGTGGACCGCTGACGCCGAGACCCAGGATAAATCGTCCTTTGGATACGGTATCCAGGCTTTGCGCGGTCATGGCGATCATCGAAGGCACCCGCGAACTGATCTGTAAGATACCCGTGCCGAGCTGGATGTTTTCTGTTTTTGCCGCCAGATAGGCCAACGGCACAATCGCATCCATGCCCCATGCTTCCGCGGACCACGCTTGGGCAACCCCCATTTTGTCCGCCGCCATGGTGTAGTCGACCAGTTGATCCCAGTCTTCTCCGTTGTAATACGCCGAACCGATCCCGATTGATACTTTCATGCCCGATGCCTCCCTTGTTCTCGTCGTTTTATTTGATTTTGGTTTTGCGGCTGCTTGTAGTAGACGGGCAGCTCGAAGCCTTTGTCAACTGCGGGTAATGTCCCTAGAATCTTGGTTCTTTGTACCAGAAGTTGAGGGGAAACTGATGCCGGAACTAAAAACAGGTGCGCGTCTGAAAAGCACCGTATGTGATGGTGAAATCATGGTGGTTACCACACCCGGTGGTGACATAGATCTGACTTGTGGCGGTGCGCCCATGGTGGATGCCGGGGCGGACGCAGACCGTGTTGACATCAACCCTGATCACGCGGTTGGCATTGTCATCGGCAAACGCTACATCAACGAAGCAGAGAGCCTGGAAGTGTTGTGCGTGAAGGCTGGCGAAGGCAGCCTCGCGGTGGACGGCAACCTGCTGCTACAAAAAGACACCAAAAAGCTGCCGAAGACGGACTAGCTCGCTTGCAATAGCCCCAGCCCAGGGAAACACATGAACATAATGATGTTACTGGAAATGACCAGCGGTGCATTTCCGGATAGACCCGCTTTCACTGACGGCAGCTCCGGTGCGTCGCTGACCTACGCGCAGTTGTTTGAAGCCGCCAAGTCCCGAGCGGCCACCGTAAGAGCGAGTGAAGCGCAGCGTTTGGTGAAGCTCGACGTTTCAAACCTGGGTACTCCAATCAGTCTGTTTACCAGTGCCTGGGCGGGTGTGCCCTATGTGCCGCTGAACTACCGTCTCACCGACGAAGAAATCGAGGCTTTGTTGCAGCGGGTGACACCGGCTTACCTGGTTACGGAAGAGAAACGTATTCCGCGGCTAGGCGCCCTGCCTGACGTTGCACCCATACATACCGGCGCGTTTGTGGACGACGCCAGCCACGCGGACAGTTTGGAAGACACCTGGTCTATGGACCCGGAAGAGGTGGCGGTGCTGCTGTTTACCAGCGGCACTACCGGGGTACCGAAAGCCGCGGTGCTGCGCCACAAACACCTGGTGTCGTACATTCTCACTTCGGTCGAATTTGCCAGCGCCGATGACAATGAAGCTGCCTTGGTGTGTGTGCCGCCTTATCACATTGCCGGAATCGCTGCGATCTTAAGCTCGGTGTACTCCGGTCGCCATGTGGTGCAGCTGCCGAATTTCAGCGCGGAAGCTTGGATAGACCTGGCTCGCAGCCATGAGATTTCCACCGCCTTTGTGGTGCCCACCATGCTGGCGCGTATTGTCGACGCCTTGGAAGGTGAAACTTCCGCCGACATGTCACATTTGCGCAGCCTGTCTTATGGCGGCGGCAAGATGCCGCTGTCGGTCATAGAAAGAGCCATGAAGCTGTTCCCGGACACTGACTTTTCTAACGCCTATGGACTGACTGAAACCAGTTCCACCATTGCCGTTTTGGGCCCGGATGAACATCGCGAAGCGGAAGCGGCCAGCGACGAAAACATCCGCCGGCGCCTGGTTTCCGTTGGCCAAGCGTTACCCGGGGTGGAGATCGAAATTCGAGATGACGAAGGACGCGTACTTGGCCCGGGTGAGCGCGGCGAGATTTACGTAAGGGGCGAACAGGTTTCGGGCGAGTACGAGGGGCGAGGCTCAGTTACCGACGCTGATGGTTGGTTTCCGACCCGCGATGCCGGCAGTATGGATACGGAGGGTTATCTGTTTCTCGAAGGCCGCGCCGATGACGTGATCGTGCGCGGTGGGGAAAACCTCTCCCCGGGAGAGATAGAAGACGTCCTGCTGACCCACCCCACGGTGCTGGATGCCGCAGTGGTCGGTGTGCCGGATGAACAGTGGGGTGAAGGGGTGGCCGCGGCGGTGGTGCCGCGTAAAGGTGCCGCCATTGATGTGGCGGAGTTGCAAGCCTACGTCAACGAACACATGCGTAGCTCGCGGGTTCCCCAGCTTATGGAAGTCTGGGATGAACTGCCTTACAACGAAACAGGTAAGCTGCTGCGGCGAGTTGTTAAAGCTAAGCTGGCTGAAGCGGTGGTGTCTTAATACCGCTTAAAGCGTAACCATTCGGATAGGGATAGGGGAAAAACCATGCCTGTTGCCACGAATCGAGGTTGCCGAATTCACTACGAAGTTGAAGGTGAAGGTCCGCTGGTGGTACTGCAGCATGGTTTTCTCGACAACCAGTCGAGTTGGAAACTGATGGGTTATGTGGATGGCCTGAAGGACCAGTTCACCGTCGCCACCGTCGACTCGTTGGGCCATGGGCAAAGTGACCAACCCACTGAACCGGATCGCTACCGTATCCAAGAACGTGCCGGTGACATCGTGGCGGTGATAGATGACCTTGGCGCCGACCATGCACACCTCCTAGGCTATTCCATGGGGGGCTGGCTGTCGGTGGGTGTTGCCCGGTTCTACCCTGAGCGCTTGCGCTCCCTGGTGGTTGCCGGTTGGGATTTTGTGGATGGTGTGACAAGTGCCATCGGCTCAGATCGCATCGAATTTGATGCCTTTTTGGCAATGGCCAAAGCAACTGCGCCGGAACTGACCGAGTGGGTCACCGCTGCGGTTGAAGATTCACTGGGTCCCTGCTTTATGCAGCTTTACGACCTTGAAGGGTCGCAACAAGCCGTGTTGAATCTGAAAGTGCCGGTGATGCTCTGGAATGGTCAAGAAGACCCTTATCACGACCCAATGCTTACGGTGTCTCGGCTGCACGGGCTGCAGTACCTTTCAACGGACGGGGATCATGTAGGTGCGATGATGAATGGTGCGGCGCAAGTGACGCCCACGCTGCGCACCTTTTTCTCTCGCGCAGAAATGGGTTGAGGGACGACCGCGCCGCAGACGTTGCGGCTCGCTATCAAAGACTCAAATGCTTGCCTACGTGGCTGTGACCGCCAGGGCGGACAATACCCCAAGCATGATGAGCGTTGGGCCCAGCCCAGAGCGTTCAGCAGGCGGGGTAGGGTTACGGCGGCGTTCCTTTTGATGAACCCTGGTATCGCTTGCGGGGTGGTCTGCGTTGTCCATGTTTTGCCTCACCAACTCTTCTTGGATTGATATCATTGAGCGTAGAGATGCGATTGAAGCACTTCAAAATGCTTTTTTCGAAGGGACATTTCAGTTTGTCTTGGCTATTGGGTCACGCTGATTGAGCGGCCTAAATCCCACAACAGCGCTGAACTGGCGACACCTAGAATCATCAAAATGACACCGACAGCCACGGTAAATTGGGCAATACGCACCGCGTGTTCTCCGGCCCAAGTCCTTTGTCCCTCGATAATCCAGCTACCCCGCGGTGGCATCGCTTGAGACTGCCAGCCGCGCCAGCCATGACGGATGATGAGGGCGGCAAATAGGGTAAGCACGACCGCGTTGGCAATGGCGATACTCTCTCCAAACTGTTTGAGTTTTAGCCCGGCTTCGTTCGGCGCTGTCGCTGCGAGCTGTTCCAGCTTGGCCAGGTAGCTGTCCAATTGATCCAATCCCAACCAAACGCCGACAGCCAGCGGACAGATCAGCGCAATCATGGCGATTACAAAATGATGGCGGGCAAGGATTCGATATTGAGTTGGCTCGTGCATCGGTTTAGCTGTGTTGACCGCAGCACGCATATTGACCTGATATGAGTTGCGCTGCCACTGGGCCCTGTGGCGCAAGAGCTGGCTTGGCCTCAGTGCGTCAGACAGGTATAACTACGCTGGCGTGTTGAATGCCACACAGTGTGTCTGCGTCAGCTTGTTGTACTTGGAGGCCTTGCGATGAACGAAGCCAATTTGATCCGATTTGGGCCAAAGTTATTTACCGGTGAAAACAGTGGACCACACTCTGCCTCGTTCAAAGCGATAGACGGCCCTGCAAAACTGGTCTTGCACAATAACGACGTGGTTGGTGCACACATCAAGATTAACGATCAGACCATGCCAGTCGGAGAAGGTGATACCGTCCTCGACATCAGTTTGCAAAGCGACAACGCGATCGATGTGAGCATTCCCAGCGGCGTCGATGGCTCTCTAGACATACGGGTGACGCAAATTACCCAAGCCGACCTTGGTCTATTACATCAGGGTTACTTTGGCTTAAATACCAGTGACATTGAACGCCAGCGCGCCTTTTATGAGATGTTGGGATTTAAGGGGGAGATCTATCCCGCCGGGCCGGAAACGAGCACAACCTTTGCGCGCTCGCTCGGTTTTGAGGACAACTACCTGATCTATGTGTCCCTGCACAGTCTGCAGAACCCGCCGGTGATGCCGTTTGTGGATACGGTGCAGTTTAGAGGGGAGTCTTATCGCTCCGAGCCGCCGTATGCAAACCTAAACCATATTGGTATGGCGTACGCCACCTATTCCACTACTGATCTCGACGGTGCCTATCGTTTTTTACAATCCAATGGGGTGGCGTTCGTCTCGCCTCCGACAACTGCTCCCAATGGTGAACGTTTTGCGTTTTTTAGAGAACAGGATGGCGCCTTTCTGAAATTGATCCAAGCGGATGAAGGCGAAGGCGAAAGTGAAGGTGCGGCGCCGGGTGCAAACCTGGTACGGCTGGTTAACACCAACATGAACGTCACCGACTTAGAGCGTTCGCGTGAGTTTTACCGGTTGCTGGGATTCACCGAGTCCCAGCCTGCCTCCCAAGCGGGTTCCGGTGAGTTTGCGGCCGCCCATGGATTTGATGGTCCAATCGAGTTTGAGGGGGTGGACGTCAGCCTGGGAGAAGGCACTGATGGGGCAACCATTCAGTTACGACAGTGGAAACAACCCTACGATGATGCCCCGCCGTATCCGCCGCCGGTGAACCATCTCGGCATCGATCGTATTAATTTTTACGTGAAAGACCTAACCGCGTCGGTAAAAACCATGAATGAGCTTGGTTTTGAGCAGCTCGGGCCCATTGGCGGCAGTCCTGAAATTGGCATCGTATTTTTCTTTGATCCGGATGGGATTAAGTTCCAGATGGCGGGTCCTCAGACCCCAGCCACCTGAGCGACCCCGGCTATTTTGTGACTTTCAAACTTTCAAACTTTCAAACTTTGGAACTTGTAAGCTAAGGTCTACGAAAGCGCACACCGGAACGCATGGTCTCCTGCGTGTGAGAAGTCGGTTGGATGTAGTATTGACGCTACAGCGGGAAATTCGCTTGCTTGCATCTAAATAGCCTCAGTCGAATTCATCAATTAGCCCCCACTCAAGCGCAGTGTCAGCGTCGACGCGCGCCCCGGTGAGCGCCATCCACGCGGTGCGTTGACGTCCAATGCGCCGGCTTATACTCACCGTACCGCCGGCGCCGGGGACCAGACCCATACCAACTTCTGGCAACTGAAAGAAACTGTCGCGCTTAGCTTTGATGTGATCGGTAAATGCCGGTAACTCTATACCGGCGCCGATACATGCTCCGTGTAATTCAGTACGTGTCTGGCAGCGCAAAGTCGCCAATAGATAGCCTGCGGTTCGCGTGGTGCGACTCAAATGGGCAAGAGCTGCGTCTTGCACCGAGCCAAATTCCGACAAGTCACCACCCGCGCTGAAGGAAGCGCCGTTGCCGCGCAGGCAAACCCGCTTCAGCTGCGGGTCTGCATGGGCCAGCTGCAGGGCTTCGCAGAGGGCGTCCTTGAGTGCCTCGCTGTAGGCATTGTGCACCTTCGGGCGGTTGAAAATGAGGTGCAGCTGTTCGCCGTCTTCACAGGGTGCGCGCTCGATCAGGAGCGGCGCGTCGCTGTCCGCTTGAGGGCTGGGTTTTTCAGCGTTTTGGAGCCAGCTTTGGAAACCTTGGCTCTGCTGCAGGGTGGAGTAAGCCAGAGATTCGGCAAACAAACCCTGGAGGATGCTGCTGTCTGCGTTGTGGCGGAGCAGTTGTACCAGCGTGGCGGCTGCCTCAGGGTGGGCGTTGATGGCGGCTGTTACCTGGTCTAGCTGTGCTTCGTCGCCAATACAAACGTCAGCTGCTGTGGTCATCTGCCCCAGGCTGACGACCACACAGTTAGGCCAGTGCGCCGGCGTGAAAGACAACACATCAGAAGTGCGGCCGTCCACCACTAGATAGTTGCAACCCATCACGACAGAATGTTGTTCCGCTGCATAAGCGGACGTGGTGATGGCCTGCAGTTCTGAGGCAGATAGGGTGGCTGACATAGCTGGAAATATAACATCCGGGCACGGTGTGCTGATAAAAAACGCCGAAGTGGCAGGGCAGCACGTGGACGTGAATTGCTCCACGGTCGTAGAGGCGGTTGCACCCTCATTACCTGTCCCCGCGGGAGATGTTCAAGTCGTCGACGCTCAGGGTGCTGCTCTACTGCCCGGACTACATGACCACCATATTCACTTGCGCGCGACGGCGGCGGCGTTGCGTTCGCTGGATTGTTCAGAATTTGCACCGGGACAAAGTACCGCGCTACAAACCGCGTTGAGCCAAGTTGTCGGTGACAGTTGGATTCGCGTCGTCGGCTATCACGAATCGATTGCCGGAGATTTGGACGCCGCAGCGCTGGATGCTCTGTGTGCAGGGCGGCCAGTACGGGTGCAACACGCCAGCGGTAAACTGTGGACCTTAAACACATCGGCCATGCGGGCGCTCGGATTGGCCGGCGTGCGCGACCAGCCAGGTGTCGAGCGGGATGCTCACGGTCGCCCAACCGGGCGTCTGTGGCGTATGGATGACTGGCTAGGCCAGCGTGTGCCTGCCGTGGATGGCGGTTTGCAAGACTTGTCACAACAACTGGCAAGTTTTGGCATAACCGGGGTCACCGATACGTCTTATAACAATTCCGAGGCAACAGCCGTGGCGTTTGAACAAGCCCGGCAACGTGGCGAGCTGCAGCAGCATGTGCGCCTGTTGGGGGATGACGGTTTACGCGTTGGCGGCTTAAAGATCATGTTAGACGAAGATGATTTGCCGGACTTGGAGAAGCTCGCTGCTAGACTTGCCCGAGCCCATCGGAAGGGTCGCGTGGTGGCGTTTCACTGTATCAGCCACATCGAACTGCTGTTTGCCTTAAACGCGCTGCAGCTGGCCGAGGTGAGATCCGGCGTGCGCATTGAACACGGCGGTGTGATCCACTCGGAGGTGATACCGCAGCTGTTGGAATGCGGCGCAACGGTGGTCACACAACCTGGGTTCATTGCCCAGCGAGGGGAGCGTTTTCGGCGTCAGGCGGCGCCGCAAGATTTAGACGCGTTATACCCTTATGCGTCGCTGTTGGCTGCGGGTGTGCCTGTTGCGGCCAGCTCAGATGCACCTTATGGACCGCTTAATCCCTGGCATAACATGCGCGCTGCGGTGGAACGCCGCACCGAAGCTGAGCAAAGTCTCGGCCGACGGGAGTGTGTGCCGCCGTCGGAAGCGCTCCGCGGCTATCTGGCGTCGCCGGAGCGGCCGGGTGGTGAGGCCAGGCGCATCAGTCCCGGCGCGCCGGCAGATTTGTGTCTGCTGGATCGCTCGCTGGGCCAAGCGTACGAAGACATCGGCGCGGTAAACGTTAATCTAACCTTGGTTGCAGGTCGCGAGATCTACGCAAGCTCAGCCAGCACCTCATCCGTGTGTTCCCCCAAGTGAGGCGCACGCCGCGAGATTTGCCAGGGGCTGGCTGGTAGTTTGTACGGCGCGCCTGGGTAAGTGTAGGTTGCGTCAAAATCGTCGTGATGCACCGGTACTTGAAATCCCCTTGCTATGAAGTGCGGATCTTCAAACGCTTCCTCTGGGCTATTGATGGCGCCCACGGCTAAGCCCGCGTTTTGGCAGCCGATAAAAAAGTCGCGGGCGGAGACAGAGCGGGCAATGAGCTTCAGCGCTTCGCGTCCAGCGCTAAAAATAGCAGTGATGGTATCGTCGCTACCCAACAATGACAGATCAAAAGGTCCTTGCCACTGCGCACCCATTTCCAAAAACACTGCTTCTGGGAGTTGTTCTTCCAGCTGTAACTCGCGCAGCCAACCCAGCAGCTTGGCAAACTCATGTGGGAAGCGCGGCGGCACACCGGTGTTGACGTAGCGGCCGTCCGCACACTGCATTTGTGTTTCTCCGGTGGGTTTGGGTGCGGCGTGGCGGCCGGTTTGCCGTTGTACGGTGCTGTTGTTGACCAGCCAGCCGTAGCTGGCGGCTTCGGTGGTAACGTTTAACGCCGCGGTCATCGAGACATCAATGAACTGACCTTTGTCACCATTGCCTTGCATGCCACGGTGTAACAGGGCGGTGAGCACGCTCAAAAACACATAGTGACAGCCAGTGTGGTAACCCTGGTTACCCCAGCCGCGTACCGGCGGCAGACTGTGGTCGTCGTAGCCACAACTCCAGGGCGGCCCACCCGCCGCCATCAGCGTTAAGTCGGTGAACGGCAGGTCACTTTTGGGTTCATCACGGCCATACGGGGTCATGGCCACGTGGATCAGACCTGGTTGTAGGGGTTTCAGATCCGCATAGTCTAGACCCAGACCAGCCAGCCGCTGGGTTGGTTCAGATTCGAGCAACACATCCGCCGTGCTGATCAGTTGTTTGAAGGTGTCTTGGTCTTGCTCGAGGTTTAGATCCAGCACAACGCTGCGTTTGCTGGTGTTGTAGTGCCAGAAGTACAGGCTGCGGTTTGCACCCGGCTGATTGTCCAAAAACGGCGGATAGTTACGGCTGTTGTCGCCGCCGGGCGGCTCGATGAGGATGACCTCGGCCCCCATGTCAGCCATTAGCTTGCCGGCAAACGCGATGCGCTCGTTGGCCAATTCCACCACGCGGATTCCCTGTAGCGCGCTCATAACACACCTTCTTCTGCTAACGCTTGCACTTCCTGCGCAGACAGTCCTAGCAGGGTGGTGAGGACGTGCTCGTTGTGTTCACCCAAACACGGCGCACCATGGTGCATTTGCCAGTCGGTCTCAGAAAAGTGCACCGGCATACCGTCCACTTGTACTTCACCCATGGCACTGTGCTGGATGGTTGGCCATAACCCGAAGTTACCGGTGGTCGGATCCTGCTCAATACGTTCCGCCGGTTTCTGCACCGCCGCGGCGGGTATCGGCAGCGCCTGCAAGCGCTCCTGCAACTCAAACTTATTGTGCTCGAGCGTCCAGCGGCTCATGTAGGTATCGAGTTTGTCCTGCCGTGCCAGTCGGTGCTGCTGCGCATCAAATGTGGCGGTCCAATCAGCTGCGATGATAGCGGCGAGGTGTTGCCAATCTTGTTGGTCGCGGCAACTGATGGCGATCCATTCGTCTTCTCCGGCACAAGGGTAGATCCCGTGAGGCGCCATGGGGGCATATTGGCTGCGATTCGAATGGGGTGCCGTTTCACCACGCATGGGATTCTGGTTGACGCTCCAGTCCAGCAGGGCTGGACCGTTTAAGGTGACCGCAGCTTCGGTGCACGCCAGGTCCACCCATTGGCCTTCGCCGCTGCGTTGGCGGTGCAGCAAGGCCAACATGATGGCCATGGCCATGTAGTAGCCACCGGTGTGGTCCATGTAGCTGTAACCCCAGCCTGCCGGTTCTTGGTCCGGCAAGCTGGAGCTGAAAGTGAGGCCAGACACCGCCTGTACGATCGGCCCCCAGGTTTTGTATTGATGGTAAGGGCCAACGTGGCCGAAGCCGCAGTTTGAGACGTAGACAATGTCCGGTTTGATAGCCTTTAACTGCTCGTAGCCAAATCCCCATTTGTCCAGCACCCCGGCAGCAAAATTCTCCGTCACCGCGTCGGAGATTTTGATCAATTCGGTAAGGATTTGTTTGGCTTTGTCGGTACGGAGGTTAAGCGTGATACCCAGTTTGTCGGTGTTGTGGTTGTTAAATCCGCCGCCGTATTCTAAGCCGCGCTGGCCGGGCTTAAAGGGTTCGCCGCCGCGCAAGATATCCCAGCGGCCTTCACGCACGGGATCTTCGATGCGGATCACTTCGGCGCCGAACGCGGCCAACCACTTGGTCGCACCGGCCCCCGCCAGTTGCCCCGTGAAGTCGCAGATGCGGATTCCCGCCAGGGCCTGTTGCATACCTCCCCCCATAGTTCTTTTGCTGTGGCTTGTGCCTATAGATTATCGATCCATGCGCCGATCAGATCTACCGCGGATTGGTCCACCACGTGGCTGGAGAGCGGCGGCATACGTTCGCCGTCTAACCGCCGTAGACGCTGCCACAATACGCTGCGCTCTTTCTCCCCACGGGCAATCAGTAGGGCGTTGCCGATGCCTAAGTCGCCGTTTAAGGGCGCAACGTCAATGGCATTTAGATTGGCGTCACTGACCTCAAAACGTAAGTCTAAAGAGCTTGGGGTGGGTCCACCGCTGCGGTGGCAGTTGCTGCAGTTGACGTCCAGATAGGCCCGTGCGCGGAGCGCGGTTGATGCGTTGACATCCTCGAGATTCGGTAGGGTGGCGTATTGATCCGGTGCGCCGATGTCTTGGTTAAACAAGCCAATGTTGTTCCAGCTGCGCAGTTGATTATCAACCACACCGCTGTAGTCGAAGGTACTGTTGAGTTGCGCTGTCTTTAAGCCCAGCGTAAGTCCCGCTACATCAGTGTGGCACAGCAGGCAGTCGGTGCGGCTGGGGTATTCGTACATCTGCTGCTGGGTGGAGCCGCCGGTCGTAATGGAGAGCATTTCGGTTTCGCGAGCGCTGAGCAGCGTGGCGTCGGTACCTGCACCATTCCAACGGTAAGTGAAACCTTGCCAGCCTTGGTTGGCGGTATGGATAAAAACACGTGTCTCCAAGCGCCGCAGCGAACTTGGATCACCGGTCTGCAGCTCAACTTCAAAATGTTTGACGGTGACCGTCCCCACTGGGAAAGCTAAGTCATCCTCCGCAAAGGTGACGGTTGCACTGTCCGGGATCCCCACCCAACGGCGTTTGCTGACACCGTCGGACCAGAACGGCACTTGCGGCGTATATTCGATAAAGCCGTCTGCCGCAGTGAGGTTGGCAAGATTGGCAAAGATACCGGTGTCCGACAGCAGGTTGGGCAGCGCGCCGCCACCGCCGCTGGTTTCTACCAGCTCAAACAAGCCGTTATTGCGTGACACGATGAGCAGCTCGGCGTTGTTCTTTTCGCCGAAACTGGTGGGGGAGGAGGCAGTGGCTAATTCGATGTTAGACAACACTCGGCTGCCGTCCCACTCTAACGCCCACACTGTGCCGCTGCCAAAGTCGGTGTAGAGGTACCGTCCCACCAAAGAGGCGATGCGGTTGCCGCGGTAAACGTAGCCGCCGGTAATAGAAAAGCCGAGGGAATGGTTGTACTCGTACACCGGCGGGGTGAACGCAGAATCCGGCAGTGTGTTGAGCGAATCGTTGAAGCGCTCGGTGCCTTCGAACACCCGCCAGCCGTAGTTATTACCACACTCGATCAGGTCAATTTCTTCGCGGTCACCCTGGCCGACGTCCCCAGCCCAGAGCTCACCCGTTTGCCGGTCGAAAGAAAAGCGAAAGGGGTTGCGGAGACCGCTGGCGCAAATTTCCGGGCGTACGCCGGCTTGGCCGACAAATGGGTTGTCCGCGGGAATGTCGTAAGGATCACTGGGGTTTGCCGGGTGTACATCGACGCGCAATATTTTGCCCAGCAGCGAGTCCATATTTTGTGCGTAGTTCTGCGGATCACCGCCGCTGCCGCCGTCGCCCATGGCGATGTAGAGGTAGCCATCGGGTCCAAATGCCAGCATGCCGGCATTATGGTTGCTGTAGGGTTGGCCCACTTCGAGAATGATCTTTTCGCTGGCGGGGTCGATGTTGTCTGTACCGGCATCCCAGGTCATACGGGCGATGACAGAGCGGCGCGGGCTGCCCCCAATGTAGTGCAGGTAGATGTAGCGGTTGAGGGTGAAATCTGGATCAAAGGCCAGCCCCAGCAGGCCTTGTTCACCGCTGAACACCACCTGGCCGCTGATATTCAGCACGGCCCGGGTTGTGGTGGTGGAGGCATCGTCGTCAAAGGCTAAGATGCGGCCGCCTTGCTCAACCACGACCAAACGGTTTTCGCCCGGGACCCCTGCGACAAAAAGGGCTGCGTTGAAGCTTAAGTTTGAGAAGGCGTTTTGTAACGTAAACGTGCCGGGCGTGGTGCCCGCCAGCGGCAGATTTAGAGAAACCAGCGATTTTCGCTCTGTGAGCCCAAAAGGGTCGGCGGGTGGCGGATTAGCGGCCGGAGGAGGGTTTTGTGGTGCTTGATTGCTACCGCCGCCGCCACCACCGCAGCCGGGCAGCAGCAGCCCCATAACCACACACACTCCTGCAAACACCCGTGTCAACATCGCTCAACCACCTATCAACCACCGCTCAATGGAGGCGCTTATCGAACGGTAGCGAAAAGCGGCGTAAATGGCGATGGAAACGATATACTCAGCGGTTTAATTGTGACGTATGCAAGTTGGAGAGACTTATGACAGCCAAACAATACGAGACGATCCGCATCGAGCAGGACGGCGCGGTAGACTGGTTAATCCTCAACCGCCCTGAAGCGCTAAACGCGATCAACACACAAATGGTCACCGATTTGCGGGACTATTTTGGCGGTTTGGCGGAGAACACCGACACCCGGGTGGTGGTCATGCGCGGTGAGGGTAGGGCGTTCTGCGCCGGTTTGGACATTAAGCAAGCGGGTGACATGGTCGATAGCGACGGTCACCGTCCGGTTGGTTATGGTTGGGGTTTTCAGGGTTACCTGGCGGATGTTTACATCGCCATGCGGCGCTGCCCTCAACCCATCATCAGCCTCATTCAAGGTCCTGCTTGCGGGGGTGGCTTTGCCTTTGTGCTGGCTTCTGATATCCGTGTTGCCGCGGAAAGTGCACGCATGAACGCGGCGTTTATCCGGATCGGTTTGTCGGCTTGCGACATGGGCACTTCTTATTTCTTGCCGCGTTTGGTGGGCACATCGCTGGCCAGCGAGCTGATGCTCACCGGCCGTTTTATCAACGCCCAGCGTGCCTTGACCAGCGGCTTGGTGTCCGAAGTTGTGCCCGATGATCAGCTGAAAAATGCGGCGCAACCTTACCTTCAGGAAATGTTAACCACGTCCCCCATGGGCCTGCGTTTGACCAAGGAAGGGCTAAATATGGCGATCGACGCCAATAGCCTGGAGTCGGCCATGGCGATTGAAAATCGCAATCAGATACTTTGTTCCGGCACTGAGGATGCAAAAGAAGGAATGCGCGCGTTTATTGAAAAACGCGACCCGGTATATACTGGCCGATAAAACCCTTTTTAGACAAATATTCGACAACAAGTAAATCTATCGGATAATCTCTCGAAATATTAGGATATGTCCAATATAAAGTTCGATTTAAGGACCTAATACCGTAATATTTTCGGACTTTAAATGGACGGAGTGCATGGTATGTGTGCTTTTCTTAGACGGGGGACGGTTGCCGCGAGCGTTTTAGTGGCGCTATTCACTTCGGCGGCGCTGGCGACAGAGGCGGATGGCGCAGCCCTTGCCTGGAAATATCACTGCGTCACCTGCCACGGTCAAAACGGCATTGCCAATTCCGACCGCTATCCGAATCTAGCCGGCCAAAACACCGCCTACCTGGTCAGTCGACTGCGCTATTTCCGCGACGGTATTGAACCCGGCAATCAAATGAATGCCCAGGCAGCACCGCTCAGGGACGCAGAAATAGAGCGGCTGGCCGACTACTACAGCAAACTATTTTAGGGTTGTCATGAAAATACTCAAATCGATCGCTTTGTGTCTGTCTGTTGTATCGTTGACTGCGTGTGGCGGTGAATCTCTAGACGGCGAAGTTTTGGCCCAACAGAAAGGTTGTGTGGGGTGCCATGGTATCGACGGCAAGGCTTCGGTGCCGAGTTATCCGAATCTAAACGGCCAGTGGGAGCGCTACCTGCGCTTACAGCTGATTGCTTACCGCGACGGTCAGCGCGTTAACTCTGTTATGAACGGTATGGCGGCATCCCTCGCCGACGAAGAAATTGTAGCGCTGGCGGAACATTACGGATCGTGACAACGTACGCGCGAACGACGAACGTAGAGTGCACGCCATGAGGAGACCCTATCGTGCCGGAAGGCCCAGAGGTTAGGCGAGAGGCAGATCAGATCGGTGCGGTGCTGAGCGGGCAGCAGCTGCAGCGGGTGGAGTTTGGGTTGCCAAAGCTTAAGCGCTTCGCCGCCACGCTGCAGCACAGCCGCGTGTCTGAGGTCACCAGCCGGGGCAAGGCGATGTTGGTGTTTTTCGACAATGGCCTGACGCTCTTCTCCCACAATCAGCTATATGGAAAGTGGGTTGTGTGTCGTCGCGGTAAGGCGCCTCCCACGCGCCGTTCGCTGCGGGTTGCGCTACACACCGAAGAGAACAGCGCGTTGCTCTACAGCGCTTCTAACATTGATGTACTTGACGAAGCCGCGTTGGCTTCACACCCCTTCTTGCTGCGTCTAGGCCCAGACGTACTAGACGCTACGCTGTGCTGGCAAGACCTGGCCGAGCGTTTGCAGGACGAGTCCTGGCGTGGGCGCAGTCTGGGGGCGCTGTACTTAGATCAGCACTTTCTCGCTGGTATTGGCAACTATCTGCGCAGTGAAATTTTATTTGCCGCAGAACTTGCGCCCCATCTGCGCCCGCGCGAATTGAGCGACGCTCAGATACGTAAGCTGGCAAAACAAACGTTGCTGTTAAGCCGACGCGCCTATCGCACCGGCGGCCTCACCAACCCGCCGCGTAGAGTGGCACAGCTGAAACACGAAGGTCTCAAGCGCGGCGGTTACCGATTTGCCGTGTTCAGCCGTGCCGGCAAAGCGTGCTTGGTGTGTGGCACAAAAATAGAGCGCACCACGGTGGGTTCACGCCGGCTCTACTTCTGTCCTCAGTGTCAGGCGACTTGAACGAGGTCTGATAAGACAATGAGGCAGTTTGGACGCGTGGGCAAATGTGACAGCAGGGCGAGGTTGGCTATCAGGGTGAGGACCAAACTTCCCGTTGTTTGTCCCGCCAGTTGTAGTCCGCCTCCAGCTGTCCCGCCAGGCTCAGCAGTAATCCTTCTTCCCCCATTTTGCCGGCAAACTGCACCCCCACCGGTAAGTTGTCCGCCGTCCAGTGTAGGGGTAGTGAAATGGCCGGTTGGCCGGTGCTGTTAAACAGCGGTGTATTGGTGGCGTACTTAAACGTATTGCGGGTCCAGTCCATGGCGGAAATAGTGCTGTCGTTTTGATCCAATTCGCCATGTGGCGGTGGAGGGGTAGCCAAAGTGGTGCTCATCAAACAATCAAATTCTTCGAACACCCCGGCCGTTTCGCGGGTGATGCGATTGACGTAGTCCAATGCGTTGATGATCTGCACGGCGTTGGTGTTCATGCCAAATTTCGCGCAGGTTAACGTCACCGCTTCGAAGTTGTCTTGATCCGCGGCGCAGCCGGTCAGCGTGGACACCTGGTCAACAAATTGCGCGGCAAACGCGCACCAGATGACGTTGATTTGCTGGGCAAATTCTTCGAAGTCCAGGCGATAGTCACATTCCACCAGGGTGTGCCCCAGCGCTTCTAAACGCTGGGCGGTACGCTCGACCGCCTTTTGGTTTTCCTCGTGTACGTCGGTACCTAACATGGAGCCGTGCAACACACCCACTTTCAGCGTACCCGGCGCCGCCGCGGCGGCCGCCGCGAAGCTGTTGGGCGGTGGGGCAATGATGTGTGGGGTGCCCTGGTCAGGCCCCGCCACACAGTCCAGTAAAGTAGCGCTGTCGCGCACGCTGCGGCTCACAACAAACTCTATCGCGTGCGCAAACAAAGGATCGGACGCGCCAGGTCCGGTCGGGGTACGATCGCGCGTGGGTTTTAGTCCGACCAGACCATTACAGGATGCCGGCACACGGATACTGCCCCCGCCGTCGTTGGCATGCGCAATGGGGACTACGCCTGCTGCTACGGCCGCGCCTGAACCGCCGCTGGAACCACCGGCGCTGTGGCCCGCTTTCCAGGGATTGTGCACCGGCCCAAAGGCCACCGTTTCGGTGGTGGCGTTGTAACCCATTTCCGGCGTTTGGGTGGTGCCAACCAGATTGAGACCGGCTGCGCGAAAACGTTGCATTAACGAGGAGTCCGCGGGCGCGGGTACGGCCGGTGTGGCGCGACTCCCAGCTCGGCACAATGCGCCTTCAGCTTGTAACACCAGTTCTTTGATGAGGAACGGCACACCGGCAAACGGTCCAGCCTTGTTATACGGCTGGTCGTCCAGTGTTGATAGCACTGCATTCAGCGTTGGGTTGTGTGCCTCAATGGCTTGGCGGGCGCACGCGGCCAGCTCCGATGCGGAGACCTCACCGTCCGCCACCAACTTTGCCAGTCCCAAGCCGTCGTAATCGGCGTATTCCGATAGATCCATGGCAATCCCCCCTCTTGTTGCCTAAATGTCTTGCCTGAATGTATTACTTAAGTGTGTTGCCTAAATAACTATTGTCATCAGCTGTGCTCGGCCGCCTTTCTAATCAGGTAAACCCAACACCCTTTTTGCAATGATGTTCATTTGCACTTCGTTGGTGCCGCCGTAGATGGTCACCGCGCGGTCGCGTAACCAAGCTCGTGTCGATTCCAGTTCATCTTCACTAAATGCGTCGCTGTCCCAGACCAAGCCCGCGGTCCCGCGTAGGGTTGAACGAAGCTGCGAACCCTCCTTGGCCAGCGTAGAGCCGACTAATTTGAAGATAGAGGTGGCCGCGCCGGGTGCGCCGGTTTCTTTGCTTTCATCCAAGACGCGTTGGGTGGTGAGCGCCAATGCCCGCTCCTGGATTATCTGGGATAGCACCTGCTCCCGCGCGCTCGGTTCGGCGATGCGACCCGCGGCGTCTTCGCCGAGGTATTGTTTGGCGATGGCGGCATAAGGATTAAGAGCGGGTTTGGCTTTTTTAGACTTTGGTGCGCGTCGAGTGGCGCCATTACGTTCGTACTGCAGCAGCCTTTTGCCCACAGTCCAACCTTTGTTGAGCTCACCCACCAGATCGGCGCGATCCGCTTCGGCATTATCGAAGAACGTTTCACAAAAGGGGGACGAGCCGGAGATAAGCTTAATGGGTTTGATGGTGACACCGGGTTGGTCCATCGGAAGCAGCACAAAACTGATGCCGTCGTGTTTTGGCACAGCTGGATCGGTGCGCACCAAGGCAAACATCCAGTCGGCGTGCTGGGCACCGGAAGTCCAGATCTTCTGGCCGTTGAGGATAAACTTATCACCCTGCAACACGGCCTTGGTTTGCAAACCGGCCAGGTCTGAGCCGGCACCGGGTTCCGAGTAACCCTGACACCATTGCACGTCCCCAGAGACAATTTTTGGAATGTGGCGTTGTTTTTGTTCCTCCGTACCAAATTCCAACAGCGTAGGACCAATCATAGCCAGACCCATGCCGCTGGCGGGTGGCAGCGCTTTGATGCGCGCCATTTCCTGGTTGAGGATGCCGGCCTCAGCCTTGGATAGACCGCCACCGCCATATTCCGTTGGCCAGGTGGGTGCAGTCCAGCCACGTGCCGCGGCGGCATCACGCCATTTGTGGGCATCGTCAGTCTGATAGAGCTCGTAAGCATCTTCGAAATGCACAGCACCCAAGCGCATGCTCTGCGGACAGTGGCTCTCAACCCAGTCTTTTACTTCTTCACGGAAAGCATCAAGGCTCATGTGTGCTCCACAACAAATTGCAGCGCACAGTATAACGCAGCTGCGGGAGTCCCAGGCTAGAGCAGGTCTGCCAGTAAATTAGCCCGCGCCATGAAGGCGTTGATCGAGTTTTGCAATCGCCACACTTTGTGTTTCAACTCAATGGTTTCGGGCATATAGGTGGGTGGGTCGCTGCTGAGATTACGGATGCGTAAACTGCAATCCAAATTGCTGCAGATGTAGTTGCCGATCCGGCGGCGACCATCTGAGCCTGCCACTTCAGTGCTAAACATGGCGGTGCCGCGGCCACGGTAGACATGGTGGCACCACGAACACATATGACTGCGTGGACGTGCGCTGTGATTCATCATGCGCCGTAGCGTAAGGCCGCGCAGCTCACCCTGGATGGGGACAATCACAAACCCTTGATGACCGCTGGGGTGGATCCAGCCGAGGTAATCTAATACACCCCAGTCCACCTGTTCTAAGTTGGGTGCGCCGAGGTTAGCCGAGCGCGCGGCAGGAAACACCTCACGCAGCTGATCGAAAGTGATGGGTTCGATAAAACAAATCTCAACTGTGGCTCGCGCAAACAAGTTTACCTGCCTGGCGGGCTATTGCCATCCGCGGCCGAAGAGTGGAAGGTAGAGGAATGGAAAGTGGTTTCAATAAGACCACGGATATTTGTCTTGAGGGGAGAAAATCATGAGCGAATTACCCAGCAGTAACCTGCAACTGCAGTCCACAGTCACCAGTGCCGGTCAACTCAAGCTAGACCTGGTGGATATTGGCGTTGCAGCGCCGAATGACAATGAGGTGGTAGTCAGGGTGGAAGCGGCACCCATCAACCCGTCGGATCTGGGTTTGTTACTCGGTATGGCAGATGTCACAACGGCGGTGCAAAGCGGCACGCCGGAGCAGCCCAGCGTGACTGCGGACATTCCCGCCGGTCTCATGAAACATCTGGGTGGACGCCTGGATCAAGCCATGCCGGTAGGTAATGAAGGTGCCGGCGTGGTTGTTGCGGCGGGCGCGTCGGCTGAAGCGCAAGCGCTGATGGGCCGTACTGTCGCCGTGTTGGGCGGCGCCATGTATACACAGTATCGCACGTTGAACGTGCATCAGTGTTTATTGATGCACGAAGGGGTCACCCCGGCGGAAAGCGCCTCTTGTTTTGTGAACCCACTCACCGCGCTGGGCATGGTGGATACCATGCGTATGGAAGGTTACAGCGGTCTGATTCACACCGCGGCGGCTTCCAATTTGGGGCAGATGCTGCAGAAGATTTGTCTGGCGGACGATGTGCCCTTGGTTAATATCGTGCGCAAACCCGAGCAAGCCCAGCTGCTGCGAGATATCGGCGCACAATATGTATGTGACTCTTCACAGGGATCGTTTGCGGATGATCTGGTGGCAGCCATCAGCGCCACGGGCGCCTATTTGGCCTTTGACGCCACCGGCGGCGGTGAACTCACCAATCAGATTCTCACCGCCATGGAAAAAGCGGCCAACGCTGCCGGTGGGGAGTACAGCCGTTATGGCTCTACGCAACACAAACAGGTCTATATATACGGCGGGCTGAATACTTCACCCACCGTGCTGCGCCGCAGCTACGGCATGTATTGGGGGATTGGCGGCTGGTTGCTGACACCGTTCCTGCAGAAGGTTGGCCGCGAGCGCGCGGATGAGTTGCGTCAGCGGGTTGCTGACGAGGTGCGTACCACCTTCGCCAGCAGTTACGCCGCGGAAATTTCCTTGGCTAATGCCTTGTTACCGGAGACTTTACAGACTTACGAAAAGAAGGCCACGGGTGAAAAGTACCTGATCAATCCACACGCGTGATGGACTGCGGGGGGAAGAGTAGAGGGTAAGATCAAGAAACGGTAGAGGGGAACCTGGTCATGAAAAAGCTGTTGGCACTGACCTTATTGAGCCTGGCTTGGGGTTGTGGGGAGCAACCAGCCACCACAAACACTGCAGCGCCCGCTGGCGATTCCGAGTTAGCGGAGGCAAACACCGCAGCTGCGCCGGACATTGCGGTAAATCCGCTCAAAAACGCCTACTTTGGCGACACCCACATCCACACGATTTTATCGTTTGACGCGTATCTGATGGGTACGCGCCGCACGCCGAATGACGCCTATGAGTTTGCCAAAGGCGCGGCCATCGAACATGCCTCGGGCTTTATGATGCAGATGAAAAAGCCGCTCGATTTTCTAGCCGTGTCCGACCATGGTTTTTACCTCGGCATGATGCGTGCCTTGGGAGATCCGCAAGGTCCGGTGCAGGATCATCGTCTGGCGCCGTTGGTGGCGGGAGCAACCAGTGCGGAAGGTTCCACCGCGGCGTTTCAAGGCGTCATTCAACATTTGGTGGGGCGTGATCCAAACGCCCCGGATGATCTGGATGATCGGGACGTGGCGCGCAGTGCCTGGCAGGAGGTGATTGAAGCGGCGGAACGCCACAATGACCCGGGCAACTTCACCACCTTTGTTGCCTACGAGTACACCACCTCAGGCCCGCAGTTCGAGAATCTGCACCGCAACGTGATCTTTCGTGGCGCTGACGTACCGATACAGCCTTTCACACGTTTGGATTCAGCGGACCCCGAAGGCTTGTGGGATTGGATGGATGACATTCGCGCCGAAGGCCAGGAGAGTATTGCCATCCCGCATAACCCCAACGGCTCCGACGGGTGGATGTTTTCTCGCACTAAGTACAACAGCGATGAACCTCTAGACGCCGCCTATGCAGAGCAGCGTATGCGCAACGAACCCTTGGTGGAAAACACCCAGGTGAAAGGCACGTCGGACACCCATCCGCTGCTGTCTCCCAATGATGAGTGGGCGGACTTTGAAATTATGCCGTTGCGGGTTGCCAGCCAGTTGGAATCCAGCGTACCCGGTAGCTACGTGCGTGAAGCGTACCTCAACGGCATGCTGATGGAGGCCGAGCAGGGCTTTAATCCTTTTAAATTTGGCGTGATTGGCGCTTCCGACACCCACAACGCGGCGGGGTCTTTCGAAGAAGACAACTACTGGAGCAAAACCGGGTTGATGGACATAGAACCCTACATGCGCGGTTCGGTGCCGCTGCCTGATTCCACGCCGAACAATCCGGAATATGCGCAAGGCGCCTCGCAGTATTGGGGTGCGTCAGGTTTGGCCGGTGTGTGGGCGGAATCCAATACCCGCGACGCAATTTTTGATGGCTTTCGACGCAAAGAGACCTTTGCCACCAGCGGCCCGCACATCAAGGTTCGTTTTTTTGGCGGCTTCGGCTTTGACCAAGAGATTGCCGCGGCAAGTGACGCCATCGCCCAAGCTTATGCCGGCGGGGTACCCATGGGAGGGGATTTGATGCGTCAAGCGGATCAAGCGCCGCATTTTTACGCCTGGGCCAGCCGTGACCCAGACACGCAAAGTTTGCAGCGTCTGCAGATCGTAAAGGGGTGGATCGAAGACGGCGAAACCAAGGAAGCGGTGATCGACATCGCCTGTTCTGATGGTTTAGCGGTGGATCCGCAAACCCAACGCTGCCCGGATAACGGTGCCGCAGTGGATGTAAGCGACTGCTCGGTGACGCCGGACGTGGGTGATGCAGAGCTCATTGCAGTATGGCAGGACCCTAACTTTGACCCGGCCCAACGAGCGTTTTATTACGTGCGCGTGCTGGAGAACCCCAGCTGTCGATGGTCTACCTGGGATGCCGTACGTGCCGGCGTGTCACCGCGGCCTGACATGCACGCCACGATCCAGGATCGGGCGTGGAGTTCACCGATTTGGTATACGCCCTAGCCACATCACAAATCGGCGCACGCGGCTGCTGCAATCTCATAACTTTTGACGCGGGCGGCATGGTCGTAAATCTGACCAACAACAATGAGCTCATCCGCCTGGGTTTGCTCAAGAAACGTACGCACTTGCGCGCGCACCTGTTCCCCGGTGCCGACCGCTGAAGCGGAGCTGACTTGCGCCAACACCTGCTGTTGTTGCTCTGAAAGTTGTTCTTCGAAACCTTCCACAGGTTTGGGTAGCTTGCCCGGGTTACCGAAGCGTAAATTCAGAAATGCCTGCAAACTTGAGGTGCGGTGATATTTGGCTTCCGCCTCGGTGTCCGCAGCGCAGATGTTGAAGCCAAGGATGACGTGAGGTGCCTGCAGTTGATCCGAGGGGTCAAACTCACTGCGGTAAATATCAATGGCCTGCATCATGGCTTGGGGCGCAAAGTGTGAAGCAAACGCAAACGGTAGGCCGAGAATGGCCGCCAGTTGCGCGCCAAACAAACTTGAACCCAAGATGTACAACGGCACATGGGAGCCATGCCCTGGGACCGCGGTCACCTTTTGTTCAGGCGGTGCGTCTTTCAAATACTCGCGTAACTCAATGACGTCCTGGGGAAACTTGTTCGGATCGCTGTGTAACGTGCGCCGCAAGGCGTGTGCGGTCATGCCGTCGGTGCCCGGAGCGCGGCCGAGCCCTAAGTCGATGCGCCCCGGAAACAGAGCTTCGAGCGTGCCGAATTGCTCCGCCACCATCAGCGGCGCGTGGTTGGGCAACATGATACCGCCGGCGCCAACACGAATGTGTTGCGTGCCAGCGGCCACATGCGAAATGACCACGGCGGTAGCCGCGCTGGCGATGCCGCGCATGTTGTGGTGTTCCGCGAGCCAATAGCGGTGGTAACCGAGACGCTCTGCGGCTTGGGCTAAGCTCAGGGTGTTTGCCAACGCCTCGCTGGTGCTGCCGCCTTCCACGATAGGCGATAAATCCAGAACAGAAAGTGTGGTCATGGTGTTGCTTACTTACTTCTCCAAGCCTTTCATTGTAGGCTCTAAAGCAGTGGCGAGTCTCGCCGTTATAACAGCCGAAACGCTTGGCGGCCGCGCCGTATAAAACAGGAACCACACAGATGGCTGAAGCCTTGGATTTGGCGCTCATAGATGAGGTATTGAGTACAGCGCGCTCGGTACGCCGGAAGCTGGACTTTGAACGCCCGCTACCGCGCCAGGTATTGTTCGACTGCATTGATGTTGCGGTACAGGCGCCCACCGGCATTGCCGGTGAATCCTGGCGTTTTGTTGTGGTCGATGAAGCCGCGCAGAAGGCTGCCATCGCCGAGCTCTACCGCGAAGTTCTCTTGGGCTTGCTGGAGCAGCGCAATATGCCGCTGAAACCCACACATAAGGCGCTGATCGAACGCCTGCACGAAATACCGGCGATGGTTTTTGTGTGTGTTGAAGGTGAGCCGCTGGACGACCAAGTCTCTTCGAACGTCGCCTATTACGGTTCGATTTTGCCTGCCGCTTGGTCGCTGATGTTGGCACTGCGCGCGCGTGACATCGGTTCTACGTGGACCACCTTGTTATCGTCGCGCCAACAAGAAGTGGCTGCGGTCCTGGATATGCCGGCAGGCACGCTACAGACGGTGATGTTGCCGGTTGGCTATACCAAGGGTGCGGTGTTGAGGCGTGCCGAGCGCCGGTCGGCGCAAGAAGTGACTTATTGGAACCGGTGGGGTGACCGCTAGACTGCGCCTTTCTGCGTCGGGTAAGACGGACTTAGACAGCGTTAGTCAGAACACATTACAACCAGAGATGAGTCAGAGGGAGAAACTATGAGTAGTTGGGCAGAAGATCGGCTTGCTGTGCAGGATGTAATGCAGCGTTACGCCGCCGGCGTGGACGACCGGGATTTGGATCTATACCGCAGTTGTTTTGCCGACGATGTTGAGGTGGTCGGCTTCGGTCAGGAGACGGTTAACGGCGGTGATGCGTGGACGGACTATGTGCGCGGCGCGCTGGAAGCATTTGATGCGACCCAACACATGCTGTCGCCGGTGTATGCCACCATTGACGGCGATGACGCAGATGCCCGCACCGATGTGCAGGCGCTACATTATATGAGGGAGCAGGAGGGTGCGATCCTCACCTTGTGGGCGACCTATCTCACCAAAATGCGTCGTCAGGCTGACGGCGGTTGGAAAATTGTGCGTCACGAACTGGTCAGCCGCGGCACTCGCATTTCCCCGCCGCCGCAGTAGCCGCCGCTTGCCAGCGGCCTACTTTGGCGCCGGTCCGCCGGTACCGGCAAATTCCGGATCGGGTTCGTTACCCAGGAAGATGCTGCCTAAATCTTGATACAGCGGATGTGATACCCAGCGATGGGTTGCGCATCCGTGGGCGTCACGCAGCTTGCGCTCCAGCGGGCTGTGCATGCGCATGCCGCTGGTACCGGCGGTGTTGTGTAAGCTGTCCACCACTTCCATACAGACGTTGGCGCCGTGGGTGCAGGCCAGCCGAGCGTTGATGGTGGTGTCCGCGCCCGGGGCCGGCGCGCCGGCGGCCAACTCATCTTCTACATCCTGCATGGCTTGCAGCACATAGGTACGCACCGCGCGATATTTAGCCATGGCTTCGCCCATGCGGTATTGCGCAATTGGGCGCTGATTCAACGTACTGGTCGACATCATGGGGATTTTGTTTTGCGCCAGATCGGCGAACGTTTCTAAGGCACCTTTGGCCACACCGAGCGCTATGGCCACCTTGTTGAAAGACAGGCGTAAAGGTACCGGCATACGAAATACGGGATTGTCGTAGTGCGCCGGTGTGGTCATTAAGTCGACGCCAACAAAGCGCGGTTCTACGTAGGCGCCGTCAGCTTTGACGTCGTGGCTGCCGGAACCGCGTAAACCTGCGACATCCCACGTGTCCAAAATTTCCCACTGATCACGGTGCAGCATCCACAGCTTAAACGTGGGCTGGCCTTGTTCGTTGAGTTCAGGTTCATCGCCGCGCATGAGTGGGGCGGCCATAAAACACCAGGTGGCGTTGTGGCAGCCGCTGATGAAGGTCGATTGGCCCCAAACACGTACACCCCCGTCTTCGGTGCGTTCGGCGCGCGGTGGTGTGGTGCCTGGTCCGCCGCCGCCACACATCACCACCCGCGGATTATCGACATAGACCTCTTTGGCCAACTCCGGGTCCATGCCGCCAGCCGCCATGGCGTTAATCTCCGAGCCAAGCATCACGTTCCAGGCCACGGAGGCATCGATGGCCGCTATGGCTTCCAGCACCTTGATGGTGTCTAAGGAGCTTGCATCTTCACCGCCAAGTTCCGGCGGCAAGGTGAAGCGGAAAAAGCCCTCGTCAATTAACTGCTCGACGATGTTGTCAGGCAGGCGCCGCATTTCCTGGGCCTGGTCGCCGCTGGCCAAAATGTCGGCGCGCATGTTTTCGACCGCGTCCAGCCGCATCTCTAAAAGCTTCTGATTCACTTAACTACCTCCACTGACTTTTTGTTGCATTTCATACAAAGGATCCGTTGGCGCACGACCACCACGCGCCAGACCGCTGAAGGTTGGTCCGTCAAATTGTGCGGTGGCAGTGAGATTCTGGTTCCACTCCATCACCACACGGCGGAACATGATTTTCCATTGGTCACCACGGCGTTGTATGTGATCTACATAACGTCCGACATAGGTCATTTCGGTGTCTTGTGCGTCGTCGAGCGCCAAATAGTGATAGGCGGTGACGTAGGACTCCACCACCGCATCGTCGTCGTAAAAATCGATGCTGACGTTAGTGACGCGATGGGCGGTGGCGGCATATCGTTTAATGGCGGTAGGCAGGGTTTCGCAAAATCTGTGGGCCGGTCCGTTAAAGCCACCGTAGGCCACTTCCGCCTCAGGCCAGTAAGCGCTTTTCAACAGATCGCCATCGGCGCGGTCCACGCCGCGGCTGTGTTTGTTCAGTACATCTTCAATGGCCATGCGGTTGGCCATCTCTTGCATAGATGGAATTTGTCCAGTGTCGCTCATGAGATGCCCCTTACTGTGAATCACCTTGTCTCGGGAACTGGCCTTGCGCCATGGGGGTATTGGCCAGTTGGGCGCGTTCGGGATTGCGGATTTCGTAGATTTCAATGACATTACCGAATGGGTCACTGCCGTATACGGCCGCACTGTCGCCAAAATCCACCGGCGGCCCGACAAAGTTCATGCCCGCGGCACTCAAGCGCGCATGTTCGGCTTCAATGTCTTTGACCTCCAACGCAAAGTGCGGATAACCAAAATCGCACGGGCGTGAGCGCAAGTCTTGCGGTTCAGGCTCTGCATACTGCCACAGCTCTATGTGAGCGTTACCGCCGCGCAGCATGGCCATCTGTGCCGCCGGTTCGCGTAGCCCGATGGCTGCTTCAACCTGGGGGTTGGCGCCGGCAAAAGAAGCTTGCTCAACCTGCTCAAAACCCAGCACTTCAGTATAGAAGCGTAGTCCGGCAGCGAAGTCCGGTACCCCGATGGCGACGTGATGTATACCTACAATCATGTTGTTCCGCGCACATTTTGTATCACGGTTCAATTTATCACTGATACAGGTGGCAGGCTACTTCTCCCGCGCCCCGGGGTTGACGTAGGGGCACGTGCTGGCGGCATGGATTGGCGTCCCCTGTGTCGTCGATACGCGTGCAGCGCGGATGAAAGCGGCATCCAGGGGAAGGGTTTCAACAATCTGGCCTAAGAATATCACCGCAATACGCTCGCTGACGTGGCGCACCACGGACAAGTCGTGGGAAATGAATAAGTAAGTCAGGTTCTAACGCCAGGGCCCGAGCAATGCCGATGCGTTGTCGTTGGCCGCCGGAAAATTCATGCGGATAACGGTCGGCCATGGCGGGCAGCAGGCCCACCAGATCCAGCAGTTCGCGAACGAAATGGCTGCATCTGTTTGGCCGTAAGGTGAGTGATGTCTTCGCCGTTAAAGCGGATACAGCCGTCGGTCACCTGCAACATGCGCAGCACCGCCAGCGCGGTTGTGGACTTACCGCAGCCCGATTCGCCCACCAGGCTTAAGATTTCGCCTGGGGCAAGCTTGAAGCTCACACCTCCCACTGCTTTAACCGAGCCGACCTGGCGGCTGATCACCACGCCTTCAGTGACGGGAAAGTGGACTTTCAGGTTCGACCTGCAGCAGAGGCTCCCTAGATTACCTCCCGGTAAACTTGGGTGGACGTTTTTCGGCAAAGGCGCGCAGACCTTCTTGGAAGTCCTCGCTTTGGAACATCCCGGCCAGATGCACCATCAGATGATCCACCGCTGTGTCGTAGGATTCTTCCAGCCCCATGCGCATCATGCGTTTGGTGGTTTGTACGGCCATCGGTGCATTTTCCGCGACTTCCTGCGCCCAGGTACGTGCGGTGTCCATCAACTCATCTTTAGGGACCACCGCGTTCACAATGCCAATCTCTAAGCTCTCTTCAGCGCCGATGGTGCGACCGCGATAGTACAGCTCCGCAGCCTTGGCCCAACCCACCAAGCGCGGCAATAGCCAGGTACCGCCGCTTTCCGGCACAACGTTACGTTTTGCCGTGACCGCGGCCAGCTTGGCGTTGTCCGCCATGATGCGCATGTCACACAACAGCGTCATGTCCATGCCGTAGCCGGCCGCCGCACCGTTGATGGCGCAGATGATCGGCGTGTCTGTGTGCCACATGACGTTAATGGGCGCATCGCGCAGGTCAAATAGCTGGCGCGGGCGGTTAGAGCCGCCGCGGGAGCTGGCTTCGCCGGTGGCCTCCATGCGGTCGCTGGTATCGATGAGATCCAAGCCGCTGCAGAAACCCCGGCCGGCACCGGTGAGAATGATGCAGCGTACGTCCGGGTCTTTGTCTGCTTCGACCATTTTCGCCGACAGCTCATCGAGCATGTCGCGGCTGATGGCATTTAGACGTTCGGGCCGGTTGAGGGTGATGGTAACGACGTGGCCGTCTTGTTCCACCAGCAATTCATCGGTGTTGGATGCGCTGATTGTCATGTGTTGTGGCTCCCCTGTGCGTGTGTGTTCCCCTGATGTTAAGGCCGCGGGATGGTGCAGGCAAATAGGCTGGGAAACTTCCGAACGGGTAATACCTTCAAGCTTCCTCCCCAACGGGGTGGGGAGGATGGGGAGGGCGGGGTGCGTGGACCAGAGGAGCGCCGTTACGCACGTTGTTGTTGGAGCCAGGCCTGCAACATGAGAACCGACCACAAACGCGCGCTGTTATTGACTTTCCCGCTGAGGTGAGCCTGCCATAACTGTTGGATCGGCTGCGGATGCAGCAATCCTTGGTCGGTGATGGTGTTTTTGTCCAACAGCTGCTCTGCCCATTCGCGTAGCGGACCGCGTAACCATGTGTCCAACGGCACACCAAAGCCTCGTTTGGGCCGGTCGGTGATGGCAGCTGGCACGTATTGATTCAGGATGCGCTTAAGTAGGTATTTTGGTGCGCCGGGCTGCCTGCGTAGTTCCGCCGGTAGGTGGCTGACAAACTCGACCACGCGATGGTCGAGCAAAGGAACGCGCGCCTCCAGGGAAACCAGCATACTGGCGCGGTCGACCTTGGTGAGAATGGCATCGGGTAGATAGGTGAGCGTGTCTTGGATAGCCATGCGCTGCAGGCTGGGAAAGCCGCGCGACCAATGTGAGCTGTCATTGTAAGCCGTCTCCAACTCCGCCGCAGATCGACAAACTTCGTGCGGAGAGCGCCAGTGAGACATCAGGCCCTGATAGAGGGTAGCTTGATCGGGGCTGGCCAAAAGCTCACCGGCGGTGCGTAGTTTTTGATTCAACGGACCTTGACGCCCTCCCAAATCACCGCCGGGAAAAGGCCTGGTGATCGTTTGGGTAAACGGATGTTGCAGCACGTGCGAGGCGACTTTGCGCGCCGTAAGCGGCACGTTTTGTACACGCCGCCAAAGCTGTTCCGCCGTGTGGTAGCGATGATAACCCCAAAACAACTCATCACCCCCGTCACCGCTGAGGGCGACGGTCACCGCACTGCGCGCTAACTGGCTGACCAAGAAGGTTGGCAGGATTGAGGCGTCCGCGAACGGTTCGTCACACAGCCGTGGTAACTGCGCCACGCTGTCGAGCATATCCTGTTCACTGACGTAGAGCTCTGTGTGCAGGCAGCCCAGGTGCTGCGCAACTTTGCTGGCATGTTCGGCTTCGTTGTAGCGTGGGTCGTCAAAGCCGATGGTAAAAGTGCGCACCGCTGTATCGGCTTGTTCCTGCATCAGCGCGCAGATCAATGATGAGTCATAACCGCCAGAAAGAAATGCACCGAGCGGAACGTCGGCTACCAGGCGGTCTTTCACCGCGTCACGCAGCAGTGCAAGCAATTGGTGTTGGGTTGTATCTAAATCAGCGTCTGGATCGATGCCGACATGATCCTTTAATGACCAGTACACCTCAGCTGCAGATGTTTGGTCTGCGCCCCGTGCGGTGTGGATGCACAGCAGCGTGCCGGGGGTGAGTTTTTGTATTTCCTTATAAATACTGGCGGGTGCGGGGATAAAACTGTGACGTAAGAAGGTCGTAACCGCTGCGGGGTTGATGCTCAGGTGTTCGCGGCACTCGGCAAAGGCGTGCAGCTCGGACGCAAAAACAAGACGCTCACCGACCCAACCATAGTACAAAGGTTTGATGCCAAGACGGTCACGGCACAACCACAGTTGTCGTTGCTGGGTGTCGTACACCGCAAAAGCAAACATACCCACCAGTTGCTCAACTGCGGCTGACACGCCCAACTCCGCAATGGCCTGCAGCAGCACCTCGGAATCGGAAGTGCCTCGCCAGATCGAGTGCTTTAGTTGGCTACGTAGTTGCTCAGTGTTGTATATCTCACCGTTGTAACTTAAGACCCAGCGGCCGTCGGCAGATATCATCGGTTGGTGGCCAGCGGCGCTTAAGTCCACAATGGAGAGGCGTTGATGGGCCAGAGTGACGTTGTCTTGTTGCCACAACCCGTGGTCATCCGGGCCACGGTGGCGTAGCCGGCGAGTCATGTTTTGCGCCAGACGCCGGTTGGTTTCGTCAGGCTGATGCCCTAGCGGGTCGACGATGCCTGCAATGCCGCACATCCTCAGTGTGGGCCAGTAGCCGGGCTGTCGACCATAAGCAGTTGCTCCCACTGTTCCGCTATGTGTTGGGGCGTAAGGTTTTGCTTAATCTCCTGGGCTTCGAGGCCCAGTTGCGTGCGCAGTTGGGCATCTCCCATCAGGTGCGCCAATGCTTGCGCCAGGCTGTCGTAAAAATCGCTATTTAGGTCGACATCCTCCAATAACCAGCCATTCACCCCGTGTTCGATGATTTCATCGGGGCCGGTGGCACAGGCTGTACTGATTGCAGCCACACCATAACTCATCGCCTCAAGCAAAGCGTTAGGAAAGCCTTCATAACGTGAGCTGAGGACAAACAGGTCCGCGCGCTCATACCAGTCCCCAAGGTTACCTACCTGCCCCATTAAATGAATTCGGTCGGCGCAAGTAGACTGCGCGATGATGTTTTCCAAGGTGGCGCGCTCCGCACCTTCTCCTAAGACCGCCAGGTGCCATTCGGGATGATGTGTTGCTGCTTGGGTAAAGGCGTGTAACAGCTGATCAAATCCTTTTTGCGGATCCAGGCGCCCAACGGCCAACATAAGCTTGGCCTCGCTGGGGATGCTCTGTACTGGGCACCACGGAGCGTTGGAATCCGGCAAGGGAAATTGCACCGGATTATAGAGCACAACGCCGTGGCTGCCGGGTATGGTTTGTTTGAGCCACTCAATGCCACGCTCGGATTGCATGACCACGGCTGCCGCTCTGGGGTACATACGTTTGCGTAGCCATGTTTGCAGGCCGCTCAGGGGGTGTAACGGTGGATAGATACGTTCGGAAACAACCACGCGTACACCGAGACCGATGGCCGACAGCAGCACGGCGGTGTTGACGTTGCTCAGAAAGGACACCACCGCGTCCGGCTGCGACTGTTTCATCAGTTGACGTATGCCCTGCAAGCGCCGCACACGGCTACGGATGGAACGCTGGGTGGTGTCAACGATGTCGGCTAAAAACACCAGCTTCACCCCGGATGCGAGGTGGTGATGGCATTCGCCGCGTTGGGAGTAGGTGGGCACGAGGGTGACGCTGTGACCTCGGCTGGCCCAAGTGTTGGCCAGCAGCGCGGCGATACGCTCAGCGCCGCCGCTTTCCATGGAACTGACAAAGAACAGTAGATTAGCCATGCAACTCGCGTGTAACTCGAGTGGCTATCTTTAGTTGTCCAGAAAAGACCGTCGCCCGATGCTTGCATCGGGAGTCTTTATCTTCCCACGGATTGCTACGCAATCCTCCCGAAAACCTTCGGTTTTCGCTCCGGGCATCCCTGCCCTTACTAGTCCGTCTACAAAATACTGGGTATTTTGGAGACGGACTAGTTATGCGAGTATTCATTGAAAAGCGATTCTACTGTGGGATGAGTTGGAGGAGAAGGTATGAGGGCACAGTTTAAGGGTTGGGTGATGGCGGTGTTGGTCACGTTGCTGAGCGCAACGGTCGTGGCCAAAGAGTTACCTACTGCTAAGCCGGAGCGGGAGGGGCTGTCATCAGAGCGCCTGGATCGGCTGACGGAGTTTATGCAGGGCCGGGTGGACGACGGCACCATGGTCGGTGGCTTAGGCATGATCGCCCGCAACGGCAAAGTGGTGTACGCCGAAACTTACGGCCAAGCCGATCGTGAAGCAGGTCGTGACATGCAGGACGACGCCATCTTCCGCATCTATTCAATGACCAAACCCATCACCGCGGTGGCGCTGATGATCCTCTACGAAGAAGGCAAATTTTTCTTAAACGATCCCGTCGCCCGCTACATACCGGAATTGGCCGACGTAGAGCTGGCGCTGTCGACCGCGGACGGTGACACCGGCATGGTGTCCGACGGTACTGCCAGCCAAGGGATCGGTACCGGGGACAAGTCGCTGGTGGGACAAACCCGCAAACCGCTGCGCCAACCGACGGTACGCGACCTCCTCACCCACACCGCAGGTTTTACCTATGGGATATTTGGCAACACTGAAGTGGATCAGATGTACCGTGCGGCCGGGATTTTGCGCAACGACAAAACGCTTCAAGAGTTTGTGAGTGATCTGGGGCAAATCCCGTTGCAGTACGAACCGGGTTCACGCTGGCACTACAGCGTCTCCGTAGATGTCCAAGGCCGCCTGGTGGAAGTGTTGTCCGGTATGTCATTTGGCGAGTTTTTAGACCAACGCCTGTTTACGCCGCTCGACATGCCCGATACCAGTTTCACCATAGAGGCGGATAACATTCCGCGTCTGGCGCAGATGTACTCTCCGAAAGGCACCGCCGGTCGAGGCTTCTTTGCGCCCGCAACAGGCGCCGGCCTAGAGGTGGCTGCGCCTGAAGCCAGTATTCGCTACCTGGAAGGTGGTGCGTTTGAAAGTGGGGGCGGAGGTTTGCTGTCCACCGCGCGTGACTACATGCGCTTTGCGCAGATGTTACTGAATGGCGGCGAGTTGGACGGTGTCCGCATATTGTCGCCGAAGACAATAGAACTCATGACCAGCAACCATCTCGGCGATTTACCCATGGGATTTAACCGCCGCGGTGCCGGATTTGGCCTGGGTTTTGGTTTGGTGCTGGACCCCGGTGAGGTCGGTGAGGTCAGCTCGGCGGGCGAGTACAACTGGGGCGGTGCCGCAGGTACTACCTTTTGGATAGATCCGCAGGAAGACTTAATTGGCCTGTTTATGGTGCAGAGTCTGCCACACCGCACCCGTTTACGATCAGAGTTTAAGCACCTGACCTATCAAGCCCTAGTGGAATAGGCGTCGTTGGCCTATGCGTGAACACCGCGGGACTAAGGTTCTTGCCCGCGGTGTTTGATGTCGCCTGAGCCCATAATGCGCTCGCGCAGTTGGGGCTCGCCGTAGTATTCAATGTCGCCTGAGCCCATGACCCTGGCGTTTAAACTCGCCAGCGCCCACACCTCGACGTCGCCTGAGCCTTTAATGTCCACGTCAGCTTCCTGGGAGCGTAGCTCGCGGGCGTTGTGATCACCGCTGCCGGCAATGGAGATGGTTTGTGTGATCACGCTGCCGCTGACTTCCACATCACCGGATCCGGAGATGCTGGTGGTCATGGAGTCTGCCTCCAGATCATTAACGTTGACATTGCCGGAGCCGGAAATGGTGATGGTGAGGTCGTTGCTGACCAGTTGATCGATCTCAACCCCGGCGGAGCCGGAGATTTTGATGAACAGATCATCGGTGTCCAATTCTTCAGCGTAGGCATCGCCGCTGCCGTTCATGTATAGCGCCTCAAGCTCCGTGTAACCCACGGTGACGTGGATTTCTTCGTCGGACCAATCGAACCAGCGGTTTTCCTTGCGAATCTTAAGTGTGTCGCCATCCACTTCAACGATGATTTCATCGATTGTGTCTTGGTCACCTTCCAAGGTCACAAACGGTTCATCCGCGGCGACGAGTTCGACATTAAAGGGTAGGGAGTAGCGAATGGCGCTGAACTCCTCAACTTCAAAGGTCTCCGCCTTGATGCTGCCGGCGGCGGCGGTCAAAACCAAGGCGATCCCGGCGCGAACCAGCGATGACGGTGTTGGTAAATACATGAAAGGCTCCTTTTCGACCCGTTGAGCTTACCCAAGTGAAGTCGCGGAGGCTGCAAAAAAGTTCTACGTCTTTGATGAATTTATACACCAACCCCTTGCGCTTGAGGTGACTGCATTGCTGCTGGAACGCGCGCCCCACAAAAGCCGTATGATACGCGGAGCACATAGAACTTAATCAGAGAAACCCGAGGAGAAACAATGAGTAAACCCGTCATCTACGGCATCAGCACGTCCCGCGCTTTCCGATCTATTTGGGCCATCGAAGAGACCGGCATCGACTATGAGCACGTGCCCACCTCGTTTATGGGAGATGCGCAAAGTGAAGAGTACCTTGCGGTGAACCCGAACGGCCGCATCCCCGCCTTGGTAGATGGCGATATGAAGTTGTTTGAGTCCATGGCGATCAATTTTTACCTGGCGAAAAAGTACGCCCCGCACCTGATACCCGACGGCCTGCAGGGTGAGGCGCAGGCACTGCAGTGGAGCGTGTGGGCGATCAGTGAAATTGAGCCGTTGCAAACGCAGATTGTCGTTCAGAAGTTTTTTACTCCGGATGACAAAAAGGACGAAGCCGTGATGGCCAGGACGGCTCGCGGATTGGAACGGCCGCTCAAGGTACTCGATACGCACCTTGCGCAGCGAGATTATTTACTTGGTAATGAATTTAGTCTTGCTGACTTAAGCCTGGCGGGGGTTATGGATCTGCTTAACATGGTTGAGTTTGATACCTCTGCGTGGCCGCATGTGCAACGTTGGCGTGATGCGTGCTACAGTCGCGCAAGTTACACCCGGGCAAAGCAGGTGGGCGAATCCGCATGAGTCGCGCGGATTTACTTGCAGACATTGCCAACGGTTACGTTGCCGCCCAGAAATACAGCGGTATCGAATGGCAGGTGCAGGTCGGCGGCAAACATTTTTTGTCGGGACAATGTGGATTTGCGGACGCGCACAAGCAGACGCCCATTCCGGAGCGCGCGCTTTGCACAAATGCGTGTGTTGTCTGCCAACGGCGACATCCAGATCATGACGCAATTCCTTGGGGCGACTCTGCCTTTATCGGACGATCTGCGGACCGCCGGTACCAGGTGCTGGAAAAGTAGTTGAGATCAGGCGACTGCTAAAGATTGGCGGAGCTGCAAATAGTCCTGCGGTGCGTGAATACCCAGTTGGGTGCGCAGTGGGGAGATAGGCACGCTGAGCAGGGCTTCCCAATCTTGCGCCGGTAACCAAGCGGCGCGTCTACCGTCTTGATAAGCACGCCAGGCGGCGCGGTAGACGCCGCGCCCATACTCGTGACTTAACTTGTTAGCGCCCACCAAGCAGATAAAACCGATGCCGCGGTTTTTTGTTTGCGCGTAGGTGAAACATAACAAACACAGTTCACCCAAGGTGTCGCGGCCGTAGCCGGTAAGGGTGTGCCAAAGATCGTGCATATCCCGCTGGCGCATGGCGAAGCGCGCAAGATCACCTTCCAATTGGTTGATCTCTGCACTATCGCTGGCGTCTACCAAACCTTCGGCAGACAGGTTTTCGCTGGTGACAAACTGGAGGTAGTGGCCCCCTAAGCTGTCACGCGGGAAGGTCTGTAAGTGATCTCGGTCTTGCAGCGTATCGAGCAGTTCAATCTTGTTACGCAGCACCCGTTGCCCTACTTCGGTCGTCACAAACCGCTGGTAGGCATTTTCTAGTGCATTGCCGGATAGAGCACGAATGATGGTGAATACTTCGTGAGTCTGCTCCGGGTCAGCAATGAGACGCCGAATGGCGCGAAGCGCGACAAGTGGTTGTATTCGGTTGTACCGCATGGCCCATCCTGCTATCAACAATGATGTAGATAGTAGAAATGTCGACCTGTTTGTCAATAAAAATCAACTAGATTTGTAACCGAAGTCACTTTTAAATGCGCGTCGTTTGCGCGTGAGGGAGAGCATTTTGGTCACTAGGGTTCGCCGTACACCGGAAGAAGCCAAAGCAAATATTCTGGAGGCGGCAGAGAAACGTCTGCGCGAGTATGGTCTGGAAGGATTAAACGTGACTGCAGTGGCAAAAGAAGCCGGCATCAGTCACGCTACTTTGTTACACCATTTTGGTTCGGTTGACGGTATGCGCGAGGCACTCGCTGATCAGATGTTTTTGTCGCTTATCAAAGACATCGTGGATGCGGTAGGCGCCAGAGAATCGCCCGACAAAATCACTCAACGTTTATTTAGCACGTTGAGCGAAGGGGGGCATGCGACTCTGCTGGCCTGGCGTAAAGTGGATGGTTCGTGGCAACGTAAAGACTCGGCAGCATTGTCAGCTCTGTTCGACCGCCTCATGGCTTCTGCGACAGAGTCGCTGGAGCCGCAGCAAGCGGCAGACGTTCGGCGCGGCTTTTACATTGTGTCATGCGCCGCCATTGGCCATGGTTTATCCGGCAGTGTGTTGGCCAGTGTGTTAGGTATGTCGGCCGGTGAAGTAGACAGCGTACCAGTATGGGCCAATGAGCGTCTCATACCGCAAACTGAGAAAACCTAACGTGTCTCTCAGTGCTAACTGGGTTTTGATTCAGACCAGTACTGGTCCTTTAACAACCGCTTATATAGTTTGCCGGTAGGCAGCCTCGGTAACGCCTCCATAAAATCGATGGAGCGCGGCACTTTGTAACCGGCTACGTGCTCGCGAGCAAACGCATCCAGCTCAGCCGCTAACTCCGGTCCCGGTGGTATTTCCGGTAGAGGTTGCACCACGGCTTTCACTTCCTCCCCAAATTCCGCGTTCGGCACGCCAAATACGGCGACGTCCGCCACCTTGTCGTGAAGAATGAGTACGTCCTCTATCTCTTGGGGATAAATATTTACCCCTCCAGAGATGATCATGAACGCTTTGCGGTCGGTGAGGTAAAGGTAGCCTTCGGTATCGAGGTAGCCGACATCACCCAACGATGTCCAGTTGTCGTGTTCGGGATGGGTCGCGTTGGACGTTTTGTCAGGGGCGTTATGGTATTCGAACGTGCGGCTGGGTTGTTCGAAGTAAATCATGCCCGCCTCACCGGTGGGTAGCTCGTGACCCTGTTCATCACAAATGTGTATCACACCGCTCATGGCTTTGCCCACCGAGCCGGGATGCGCTAGCCATTCTTGCGGACTGATCACGGTGTGTCCGTTGCGTTCCGTACCGGCGTAGTATTCCCACAAGATAGGGCCCCACCAGTCCATCATTTGGTGTTTAACTTCCACCGGGCAGGGTGCTGCAGCGTGTATTGCACACTGATGGCTAGACAGGTCGTAGCGGGAGCGCAGCGCGGGGTCCAGCTTCAACATGCGTATGAACATGGTCGGCACCCACTGACTGTGGCTGATGCGGTAGTCTTGAATGTGCTGCAGGGAGGCTTCCGGGTCGAAGCGTTCCATCATGTACACCGATCCGCCTAACGCCAGTGTACGCATACAGTAGCCAAATGGGGCTGCGTGATAGAGCGGTGCAGGTGATAGGTAGCGCGTGTGTTCGTCCATCCCGTACGGATTGGTGCGTTCGAGGCCGGGAATGCCTTCCTCCACGGACTTGCCGGTGAGCGGGCGCTTGATACCTTTTGGATGCCCGGTGGTACCTGAGCTATACAGCATAGAATCACCCATGGGCTGCTTCGCCAAGGCGGACGTCGGCTGTGCAGCTAACGCTGCATCGAGTTCCTCAAATCCCTCCAGTTGGCCAAGGCTTAAGCGGTGTTGGCACCCGGGAATCTGCGTTAGCAGCGCCGTGGCCTGGGTCATGCTTGCGGAGGTAAACAGCGCTTGGCTGCCTGAATCGTTGATGATGTAGGCCGCTTCTTCGGCGGTTAAGTAGCGGTTGATACAGGTGAGGTAGAGGCCGCAACGGAATGTTCCCCAGGCGATGGTGAAGTACTCCAAGTGGTTTTGCATATACAGCGCGACATGGTCGCCCGGGCGCAATCCCCGTGCATACAACAGCTGTGCAACCTGATTACTGCGCGCGTCCAATTGCGCCCAGGTTAAAACGTCTCCGCTGGCAGTGTTGGTAACGGCTTCTGCGTCTGGCTTTACCGTGGCCCAGTAACCTGGATACATATACGCTCCCCCTTAAAAGCGGTGATCATAACGCCCCACAACCAACCGTGCACAAAAAAAGCCCCGCGTGCGGGGCTTTGTCTGGCTGAACGTTTGAGCTTACGCCGCTTCTTGTGCGTCGATTTGCTCCAGTTGCTGTAAGGCGTTACTCAGTGCCTTGTAGAAGAGGTCCGGATTAAACTCTTCCGCCAGGTATTCTTCGAGAGCCTCCAGCTCCATGCTTTCGCGTAGATCGTCCATATCTGTTCCCTATTCCTTGGGTTTAATTACTTCCTGTGTGGCGGATATTAGGTCATCGCGATGGCAACTCCGTGAACTGGTTCTCCTTTAGAAGATCCCACCGCGAACATCAAACCTTCAGCACTTCCTCAGCACCTTCTAAGCATCTCAGCTAGAGCATTTCACTCGCAATTAACTCCAACGCCTCGGGTTGTTGGCAACCTAACATCATGGCGCCGACGTGACCTTTTGCAGCGGCGGTTTTCCAGCGTGCCAGGCGTTCTTTGATGCGTTCCGCAGGGCCGACCAAATGGCAGGCATCGATCAACTCCGCGGGTACCGCCGCGGCAGCTTCGTCTCTTTTACCCGACAGGAACAAGTCTTGGATTTTGACCGCGGCATCTTCGAAGCCCAGCGCTTTGGCGTAATTGTTGTAAAAGTTCTTGTCACGCGCGCCCATGCCACCGATATACAGCGCCATGTTGCCGCGGATCGGCATCATACATTGCTCCACGTCATCACCCATGATCACAGTGACAAAGGGGGAAACGTCAAACTGGGTGAGGTTTTTGTCACCTGCGTTGGCAAACCCACGGTTGATAGGTTCTTCAAAAACTGAGTATTTTTCCGGGTCCATCCAAATGGGGAAAAAGCCGTCGCAGACTTCCGCAGCTGCCTCGACACCGCGCGGTGTGATGTTGGCGGCAAATATTGGGATGTCTTCTTCGCAATGCAGGATGCTTTTCAGCGGTTTGCCTAAACCGGTTGCGCCAGGGCCGGCGTAGGGCAGTTGGTACATTTCTCCTTCAAATGTGGCAGGTGCTTCACGCGCAAATATCTGGCGCATGATCTGCACGTATTCTTTCAAACGCGTTACAGGCTTGCCGTAAGGCACACCGTGCCAGCCTTCCACCACTTGTGGGCCGGACGCACCCAAACCGACAATGAAGCGACCGCCGGAAAGCTCCGCGAGGCTCATGGCGGTCATGGCGGTCATGGCCGGGCTGCGTGCCGGCATTTGCATAATTGCGGTGCCTACCTTGATCTTTTCAGTTTGCGCGAGAATCCAAGCGGCGGGTGTGACTGCGTCGCCGCCGTAGGCTTCCGCCGTCCAAACTGAATCGTAGCCGAGGGCTTCAGCATGTTTGATGGCCTCTAGATTGATGTTGACGCGGGCGCCTATTCCGCCACCGAGAATACCTAGTTTCATAATGTGCTCCTTATTTGTTCCTCTGTGCTCTAATGAAAGACTTAAGTTGTGAGTGCTACTTGTTAAACAGCGCGTTGGTTAGCTATTTCTCCAGGCGGGCCAGTAACCACCAACGCATGGTTTGGGTGACCAGCTCTGCTGCATCCTGTTGTACAAAGTGCCCGGCCTCAGGTGCGGTGACGATGGTGGTGTCAGCGTCGATCCAATCCCATGTGTTGTTGAGACCGTCTGAGTGTAAAGCGGTGTCCTGCAAGCCATGGAACACCAACACCGGCATGTTCAGTTGCGGCGGTGCAGGTGGTGGCGCTGCCCCCGGTTCAGGCAGCGATGGGTAATTGGCTTTGTAGTAGTTCAGCATGCCGGCAAAATCTGATTTGGCGAACGCAGCCTTGTACAGGTCACGCGCTTCGGGGTCACTTACCCAACCGGATAGTGTGTCGACGTTCATCGGCCCGCCGAACATGATATCTGCATCCGTATGTGAACCCTCGCGGAATTTGCGCGCATAGTCAGAGTTCTGCTGCTGCTCGGGGTTGGTGGCCATTTCCCGGCCCATACCGTTGGGGTGCGGCAGGTTGAGGACAATGAGTCGTTCGGTCATTTGTGGTAACGCGAAAGCAAATTGCCAAGCGACCGCGCCACCCCAATCGTGGCCAACAATGGTGGCTTGGTCTCTGCCTAAGTGTTTGATCACACTGGCGACGTCAGCGACAAGGTGTGGCATGGCGTAGTTTTCCACCCCTTGCGGTTGGCCGCTCAAGTTGTAGCCACGCTGGTCGATGGCGACCACTTGGAAGTGGTCCTTTAGTCCTGCCATTTGTTCGCGCCAGCTGTACCAGTAATCCGGAAAGCCATGGATCATGACTACCAGAGGCCCTTCGCCGACGCTGGCGTAGTGGATCTTGACGCCGTTGTTGTCCGCAAAACCATACTCGACTTCGTCTAACAGGTTAGCGTACGTAGCTGCACTTGATGTACACAGCAGCCAAGCCGCTAGACTTGCGATCAGTGTGGGCCGACGTCTTTGGCGGTGGCGGGCCGTACGCCTGATTATCCTATTGTGGGTGAACATGGTGGGGTCTTCTATGCCTCAAATTTTGCTTAATCATCATCAATTTAAGTCGCTGGGTACAGCACATTGCAAACGACCACGGCGGTCGGGCAAGGCCTCCGCCGGGTAGCTGCAGCTTGGCCGCTCATCAACTCGTGCGCCTTGTTCCGTCATGCGCCAGGTCATCATCTGCCGCGGCGCCACCCCTTTTTCTACCCAATCCACCAACAGCGTCATGGCGTCGAAACGATCGGGTCCGGCGCCGCCGCGACAGTGGAACATACCGGGGATCATAAATGTACGAAAGTAATCGTCGACATCTGCATCCAGCGTGGCCACGGCTTCACGATACTCAAGCAGCGTTAAAGGGTTTATATCCGGATCGGCCCAGCCGAAGTAGCTGAGCAACTTACCACCGGCGGCTTTAAATGCAGACAGGTCGGGGTTTACCGCGTCGACGATCAAGCGAAACTCCTCAAGGTTGTCGGGTTCAGTTTGAAAATCGAACTCGGTCCATTCAAATTCGGGCCGATCTTCGACAAACACCATGTAGCGGAAAAAGTCGGAACCTAACAGGTCTAACAGCACAGGTCCGTCGGGGTTGATGAGCCACGGGTACCAACCGCTGCGTTGTGTCCCGCCGTAAGTAGTGCCAAGCACTTCGCTGCCAACCGGCATGGGCGGATAGACCACCTCACCGGCCAGGGTGACCGGCGCGTAGTATTGTTGCAGGGCCGCAATCTCGCCGGCGTCGAAGCAACTCTCTGTATCCGCACCTTTACATTGCGGCAGATCGCGCGCCGGGTCAAAATCACAGCGCCGCGGATCGGAAATCAAGCCGTCAGTCACGCCGTCTTTGGCGTCACAGGCTGTATATATGTGGTTGGCCAGCTGCAGCACTTCCGCTTCTTGTAAGCCCGATTTGCTGATCGCCGCCACACGCCATGCCTGTGAGAACTTTAGACCGGAGTAGTCCGCGGCCGGCGCACCGGCAATAATGCCGTCGAAATCCTGCGGGAACCGCTGTGCCGCCAACAGCGCCTGGCGTCCGCCGGTGGAGCAGCCGTTGAAATAGCTGTAGTCCGGCGCTTGGCCGTACAGGTGTTGGGCGAGGGATTTTGCACTGGTCACGGTCAGGTGTACGGCACGAAAGCCATAGTCCACCAGTTTGTGGAAGTTACGGTGGGCAAACGTGCCGCCGCTGTGGACCCGCTTGTCATGTCCGGTATCGGTGTAGGCGGTGGCGAAACCCTGGCGTAACGCCTGGTCGCGAGTGTATTGCCGGGTCGGGTCTATGGCGGGTGTACCTGCCAGGCCGCCGTTGCCGTACATGTACAAACGGCCATTCCAAGCCAGCGGCAAATTGACTTCGAAACGAATTTCGGTGGGGATAATCCCGCTGATGCGGCAATGCGCCGGTGCGCTTTCGCTGGCGGGTATCTCCACGCTGGCGATGACGCTGTATTCGAAATTGCTGGTGGCAATTAGATCACCGCAGCGCAAAGCAGCGCTGATCGGTGTAGCGGTGTATTGCGCTTGGCTGCTAGCACTGTTGCTGAATGGGTCTGCGTGAGCTGTGCCTGCGAGCCACGTTGCAGCGGTGCTGAGCCAAAAAAGAAAAAGCGAGCGCGATAGCGAGCCTTTAGAATTTAATGCCACCGTCCTCTCCGCGATGCCTGAAAAACTCAGGCAAGCATAACGTACAAGCGGTTAGCGTCGCACGCGGCGCTTCAAACGGTCGAGCTTTTCCTTCCAATATTGGAACACTTCGGGGTCACCGCCGCGATCTGGGTGGTGCTCTTGGCACATGCGGCGGGCTTCCATAATTTCATGCACGGGCAACACCAGTTGGAGGCCGAGTGCTTCGATCTCTGACTCAGACAAGGTGCGCACGGGGCTGGCTTCTTCAGGTGGACGATAGAACCCGCGCCAGTTACTGTTGGAGCGATTGGCATACGACACCGGGCCGGAGAGCCCCAGCTTCCACGGATGGTTTTTGGCTGGCTTAGGCATAATTAAGTTGCGAACGTTAACACAAATTCGCCGCTAGTTAAGGATTAACAGGTCTCAAATAACTATGAAGTATAGACAACAGTTTCCAGCATTCGTTTGTGCGCTGAGCTTGGTCGGTTTAGTGGCATTGAGTCACGCAGATCAAGCGCAACAGACTTACTTCAGTGAACCCAAAAGCTTGGCCGCAGATGACTATCAAGACTTTTTTGCCCAGGTAGCACCCAACGTCTATATGGCGGGGCAGCCTTCACAAACCGCACTGTCCAAGCTGCCGGATCTAGGTGTCACCACGGTGATTAGCTTACGTACGTCTTACGAGATGGATAACCGCGAGGTAGTGCCGTTTGATGAAGCGGCAGCACTCAAGGAACAAGGTCTGGGTTATGTTCATATCCCCCTGGGTGGCCTCGATACACCCTACAACCCTGAGGCAGTTACAGAGCTGGCCCAGGCCATAGAACAGGCAGAAGGTAACGTATTGTTGCACTGCACCGTGGCATGGCGCGCCAGTCATCTATGGACCGCCTACCTCATTCGCCAGCTGGATGTGCCGGTTGCAGACGCCATCGCGGTTGCCCGTCAATTGAATTTTGGCGATATCCCTTTAGAAGGGTTCCTTGGTCAATCCCTGCAGATAGGTATTGCCAATGAAGGCGAGCAGGGTGATATGGGAGGCGAAGAGCGTGGTGACAAAGAGGGTGATAGCAAAGAGGGCGACAACAGTGAGTGAGCCGCCGATCAGCCGATTCAGTCTACCTGAGCTCGCTGACCTGCCTGACGACATCCGTACGCGCGTGCAGGCGGTGCAGGAGAAATCGGGTTTTGTCCCCAACGTATTTATGGTGCTGGCCCGGCGACCCGAGGAGTTTCGCGCGTTTTTTGCCCATCATGATGCGCTGATGGAAAAAGACAGTGGCTTAAGTAAGGCGGAGCGGGAGATGATTGTGGTGGCCACTTCGGCGGCCAATTCCTGTCAGTACTGTGTGATCGCCCACGGTGCGATCTTGCGCATCCGTGCCAAGCAACCGCTGTTGGCGGATCAAATTGCGGTCAACTACTTAAAAGCGGACATCGATCCGCGCCAACAAGCGATGCTGGATTTTGCCATGCAGGTGGCGCTTGAATCCGCCACGATTGAAGACGCCGATATTGCGCGCCTCGCCGAACATGGTTTCACCGAAGAAGATATTTGGGACATAGGTGCCATAGCGGCGTTTTTTGCCATGAGCAATCGCATGGCTAATCTGTCCGGTATGCGACCCAACGACGAGTTTTATGCGATGGGTCGTTGACGCGTCGAGCCTACGAGCCTAGTTGCTAGCCCGGTTAGGAGTTTGCCTGGGCCGCTTGCTCTCGCGCGGCACGTACTTTTTCGTTGGTTTGGTTAAACAGCAGCTCACGCCGCGCTTTTTCCTGTTCTTCGGTCAACTGTTGGTCGCGTAGCTCAAGGCCTACTTTGCGGCCTCGATCAATGGCTGGCCGCTGACCCACTTCATCCACCCAACGTTTGAGATGGGGGAATGTCTCCCACGAGGAATCATCAATCAGGCGTCCAATGAGGAACGCCCATGGCCAGGTGATGATGTCGGCGATGGAGTAATGATCGCCGGCCAGATATTGGTTGACGGACAGCTGGGCATCCATGACGCCTGACAGCCGGTCGACTTCACCGACAAACCTCTTGGTGCCGTATTCCAGTTGTTTGGGGTCCGCGGCGATGTTTTTGCCGTAGTTCTTGAAATGATTGGCGTTACCCATCATCGGTCCGAGGTTTGCCATCTGCCAATGAACCCATTGCAGAACCTGGTATTTTTTCGCGGTATCAGTGGGCAAAAACTTACCGGTTTTCTCAGCCAAATACTCGAGAATGGCGCCCGACTCAAAGATTGCCAGGGGTTCGCCGCCGCCGAGCGGGGCATGATCAACAATAGCCGGCATGCGGTTGTTGGGGCTGATGCGTAAAAACTCCGGCGTAAACTGATCACCGCCACCGATATCAACCGGCACAATGTTGTAGTCCAAACCACATTCTTCCAACATGATGGTGACCTTCCACCCGTTTGGCGTAGGCCAGTAGTGTACGTCGATCAAAGAGGTTCTCCCCGCTGGTTGTATTCGCTTGCGCGTGCACGCATGCTACGCGCTTTTCGAGCACCGCGACAACACCACATGCGATACAAAGCTCTGGCCTTGGACCTCGACGGCACCACCTTGGTGGGAGATGACCTGCCGCAGGCAAACAAGCTTGCGCTGCAGCGCGCCTCACAGGCCGGGTATGAGATTATCGTTGCCACTGCCCGTTGGTTACCCATGGCGCAGCGTGTGGCGAATCAAATTTGTCGGCATTCCGTGGCCATTGCTTGTTCCGGCGCCCAGGTCCACGATTCCTTGGAAGCAGAAGACATTTTTGATGTACGTCTGCCCACGGACTTTGCTGAAGAACTGTTTGAGGTGTGCAACCACAACCGCTGCATCGCTACCGTGACCGTGTCTGAGCGGGTGTTATTGAAGCTCGATGGCGAGCCGGACCCCGAAGCCATGGAGGAGGTCATGCAGTGGGTGCCGAAATTGGTGCTGCATGAGCAGGACCTACCGCGTATCGCAGCCATTCAAGGTTCCAAGGTTTGTGAAATCATCAAAAACGATCTCAAAGACAAGTACGCCGACACAGTCAACATCTTTGACTCAATTGGTCCGACCGGCAAACTGGTGCTCACCATTACCGGCAAAGCTGCGAGCAAGGGTGCCGCTTTGCAAGCTGCGTGTGATCACTTGGAGATCGACCCCAAACAGGTGATTGCGTTTGGCGATGCGGAAAATGATTTGGCAATGTTCCGCTTGGCCGGCGCCAGCGTCGCCATGGGGCAAGCCCATGATGAAGTTAAACAGGCGGCGGACTACGTCTCCGCGCCAAATTACGAAGATGGTGTGGCTCAGGCTGTAGAGATCGTTTTGCGCGAAGGGCGTCTGCCTTAGCTGTCATCGCCGTGCTCAAGCACCCGCTGATGCTTGGCGTTCATCGCCTGGAAAATGGTGTTAGTGGCTTCTGGTACTTCCGTGTAGTAGTCAAAAAAGATGGGGTCCAAGATGTGCGAGGTTACCGGTCCGGGCACCATTTCTTTGGTGCCGGGTGGACGTATCGCTTTGAGTCCCGTCATATATATCGGAATCACCGGGACTTTTTTCTCTAAAGCGAGGATGGAGACGCCATGTTTAAACTTGGCCAGCTGTTTACCGCGCGATCGGGTCCCTTCCGGAAACAGCATGAGGTTGCAGCCTTGGTCCAACAACCACTTAGGGTAGTCTAACGTTTTGGATCCTCCGCCCCGTTGGATGGGGTACAACCCCATCACCAGGGATTGATACCAAGGTTGCAGCGTTATTTCTTTGCGCCCTTTCAGAAACCAGCGATCAGCGGCTGCCCCAAAATAGATGTTGGAGCGGATGTGTTCCGGCAACGCTGCGAGCAGTGCGTATTGGTCTAAATGGCTGGCGTGGTTACCCACCACAATGCAGGGGCCATCTATATTTTGGATTTTCTCCTGACCGGTGACGTTAAACGGCTGGAAGTATTCTTTTTCCCAACGCGTGAACGCGTACCAGCGCATCATACGTCGCGCCCAGCGTGCCCAACCCTGAATCTGCCAGGTGTGAGGGCCGCCGGTTTTTAGGCTTTGGCTGATCAGCCGCTCAAACAGCGGAAGATCAATAGCCGGTAAGATTTCGGTTTGTGCGGTGGTGGATAGCTCCTGGGCTAATGTGGCGCGATACGCTTTGAAGTTGTCGGGCGCTTCTATGATCGTACATTGATCGTATTCGCCCAACAGATGAAAGCTGTCGAGCACTTTGGCTTCCCAGCGCTCGATGGATTCGTTTACGCCCAGTAGAAATTTGGGGTCTTTTTTGGCTTCCACCAAGCCGCTGGAGTGGTACTTCAGCAATAAAACGTAGGTGCCCACGATGCTGAATCAATCGTCCGAGTCGTCGGAATTGTCCTTGCGCGGCGGATTCGCCAGCATGTTGTTGAGGAACTCCTCGATGGGCATGCCCGGTAGAGTGGTAATTTTAATGGTACCGCGTGACCCTAACTCCATGGAGATGCGCGCCATGACTTCGTTGCTGGGTGCGTCGATGACATTCACAAAGTCATAGCCGCCTAACACAGCGTATTGGGCGCGGACACGCGCGCCCATTTCTTCTACTTCCTTATTTACACTTTTTAATCGGTCGGGCCGCTCCTTGAGGGTTTTGCGTCCTTCGTCCGTGAGCGTGCTGAGCATGATATATGTCGCCATGACCTCTCCCTATCCTCGTTCCCCTACTCGTGACGAAGATTACTTTAGTGCAGACACAGGTATATGAACACACAGACATTGCGCGCGTATGTCGCTACTATGGAGGGCGCGAGAGAGCGCGACGACAGCGTTGGTTAGCTTTCCAGTACGTATCGTCCCGGCGCGGCGTCAATCTCTGGGTAGCTGTCGTTGCCGTAGATGGTTGGCGCAGGCACTTGCTCTGTGGGGCTATTTTTCTTTAGCCACTCAATCCAATTTGGCACCCAGCTGCCGTCATATTCCTTCACTTTCTTCAGCCACTCTTCGGGGTCTTGCGGATGGCTGCCGGCAATCCAGTGTTTTAAATGGCGGTTGTCGTCGCGGCTGGATATGGTTTGGGTGTGGTTTTGGTTGGTTAGCACAAATCGCATGTTCTTTTTCTTGAACATCTGGGTGCTGCGATAACACGCTTTCCAAGGGGTGATGTGGTCGGTTGAGCCGGCCATGATGTAGATCGGATAGTTGATCTTTGAAAGATCCACCCGTTTGCCCAGCACCTTCATCTCCCGTTTTGCCAATTTGTTTTCGAGGCTCAAATCGAGGAAGTCGGCGTGCAGCCCTGCCGGGAGTCGGGTGTAGTCGATGGACCAAAACAACAGCGGATGTTGTAGCGGATCTTCGCCTTTCAGGTAGTTGCTGCGCAGGAAACTCATGATGTTCTCCTCGAAGCGCAGCATGGCAAACATCTCAAAGACGTTTTTCTCTTCAAACAAGCCACGCATACGTGTCATCTGCTTCTGGGCTTGTACCGAACGGTCGCTGACAAATAGACCGAAGTCGCTGTCTTCCGGACGGTTGTCTAACACGTTAACAAATAGAGATAAGCTGTTTATCCATTCATCGCCTCGAGCCTGCAATGCCCCTGCTGCAGCTGCGGCCGCCAAACCGCCGGCGCACAATCCCATCAGATTGACATGCTCGGACCCGGTGACTTCTCGTATCACACTGATGGCTTGGATAACGCCATCGGCGTAAGCGTCTAGATTCCAGTTGCGGTGTTCTGTGGTGGGGTTGCGCCAACTGATGGCAAATACCGGTATGCCGGCCTTTAGCAGGCGTTGAAACAGGCTGCGGTCCGGGGTCAGATCGCCCAGATAGAAGCGATTGACCTGGCTGAATACGTACAGCAAGGGGGCATCCACCACCGTATCGGTGGCGGGTTGGTATTGAATCAGTTCGAGCAGCTCGGAGCGGTAGATGACCGCGCCCTCGGTTGCTGCGACGTCCTGGCCAACCTTAAACGCATGACGATCGGCACAAGCGGGATAACCGTGATTGTGCTGCACGTCGTCCAGCAAGTTTTTGAAACCATTGACGATACTGCGCCCGCGGGTGTCGCGCGCGATGCGCATGGCTTCGGGATTGCCCGGTAGCGTATTAACCGGTGCGAGGATGTCTTTGGCGGCATCCAGTACGTAACGAGCCCGCTCGCGGTCCATACCTTCGAGCCGGGATTCTTCCAGCCAGCCGTCTAAAGCTTGCGACCAGGCGACATAAGCCTGGCCGAGGCGGTGGTAAAACGGGTTTTCTTCCCAAGCCGGGTCTTGAAAACGTTTGTCGTTGGCGTCGGGCTGCAGATCACTGTTGCCGAGTACAATCTCAGCACATTCCCGAGCAAAGGTGGAAGCTACGTTCCACAACGCGGTGGGCTGTTGCATGGAAGTCTCGACGATATCGCCCCAGGTATCTAAAAATGCCTGTCGGTCGACGCCAAGTGCGGTGCTGAGAGGTACGCCGCGATCGCGCTGTTGCCCGCTGGCGTTACGCTCGATATCAGGTCGCTGCTTGTCTGCAGGCGGCTGTTGATCTTCCATGCGTGTCCTCCGTCTATTGACTGCGTGCTATTTGCTATTGCGTGCTAGTGCTCTTTACCGCATTTTTTCCGCGTGTTATTGAGTCACTGACTGTGCCGCGCTCACGAGGCTTTGAAAAGACCCCTGCAAGGCGGCTTCAAAATCTTCCGGGTCCGGCACAATTTCGCGGCAGCTGGTAAACGCGATGTTCAGATGCCCGCAGTAACTGAGTACCGGGAAAATGATCCCCATCCCCGGGGCGATGGGGCCGATGCCAATGGCCGCGCGCATGGGTGCGCCGCAGAAATATAGCGGCTGTTGCGGCCCCGGCACGTTGGTAATGGAAACATTGTAGGGCGGCATGGGTGCGCTGGCCGCTGTTTCGGTGAAGAAGCGGGAGACCATCGCCGCGCTATAAGCCGGTACGTACTTGCCGTACTCGTGCAGAGAACCTGCGTTGACCGCTGAGTGTGTTGCCTTGCCGACACTGGTGAGGGAATACACCGCTTGCAGTCGTTGCAGAGGGTCCGCTATGTCTGTACCGACGGGGAGGAACAGGGCGGACACACGATTGCCGCCGCCGGCAGCGGATTCATCGCCGCTGCGTAGATTAACCGGCGCCATGGCAATCAGCGAATCTTCGTCCAGTTCGTTTTTCGACTGCAAATACTCGCGCAGCGCACCGCCGCAAACGGTCAACACCACATCGTTAACGGTGCTGCCGGCCACCGCTTTGCGTATGGCTTTGATCTCCGCCAGGGTGACATCAATGGCGCCCATCACCCGGTGGGCGGAAACTGCGCCATTGAACCTGGTTTTTGGTACCCGTCGCGGCGCACTCACCGCCGGTGAAGACGACATGCGCAGAGCGGCTGCGCGTTGTGGTGTTTGTTGCGCAAACTGCCGCGCTAGTGTTTGCGCAAAGCGCAGAGGTTGCGTCATGTTGTTGACGCCGGTGCGAAACATCAGCTCCGCGTCGGTTGGATAAGGATCGGGGCGCCAGGCTTGTTGCGGTGGCGGCACTGGCCCTGCTTCGGGTTGCAAATCGTGTAGTTGCTCGAGGAAATGTAATCCAGAAGCGCCGTCTACCGCCGCGTGATGGGTTTTGGTTAGCACGGCAAAACTCTGGGGCGGCAAGTCGGCAACGTTGTCCAAGCCTTCGATGACATACAGTTCCCACAGCGGCTTGGTCATGTCCAACGGTCGGGAGAAAATGCGCGCTACGGTTTTCATGAGGGCGGCACGATCACCAGGGCGGGGCAAGGCGATGCGCCGCACGTGGTACTCAAGGTCAAAATTACCGTCCTCGATCCAATACGGGTAATCCGCCTCAAAGGGCACCCGCGCCAAACATCGCCGCATGGTGGGATTTAAGTGTAGGCGGGTATCGATGTTGCGCAGCACCGATTCTTCAGTGAGTTGTTGCGGAGCTACCCCGGCGCCATCGTAAACACACAAAGAACCGACATGCATGGGCGCAGAAGGAGATTCAAGGTAGATAAAGGATGCGTCTTGGGGGCTGAGCTGCTGCATCGTTTTCCTGCGACAGTGACCACTGACTAAAAATAGCGAAGGGCAGGCCTGAATGGGGAGAGGGGAGAGAAATCAGGCCTGCCCCAGCTTTAGTGTTGTGAGCGGGACCCGCTCACTGCATTCTTACGAATGCCGATTCGTTAAGAACCGTTGTTTACGCTGCTGCTTCTTCGACAACAGTCTCTGTGGCTTCATCAGCCATGTTGAATGCGCTGCGCATGGCTTCACCACCACGCTCAACAGCTTCTTTCAGAACTTCGCCGCGAGTTTGCATACGCTCGGTGACGCCGTTGTACAGGCTTTCACCGTATTCGCGCTGCAGTTCCATAAAAGCGGTGACATCGCGGACTTCCGCCAAGCGCTTGGCGAAATCTTGGTTGGTTTCGAAGTACTGCTTGATGCCATCGCCGGTGATTTCAGTCATGCGGCGCGCGACGTGGGTGTTGATTTCGAACAGCTCACGCCCCAGCTTCATTTGGTTTTCAATTACGCTCATCGTTTGATCCTCAATTGTTTTCAACTAGTGATCCGAACTGCGGTGCTAATGCGTGTTGCCGTTGCTTATTCTCGGATCTGCGGCGCTTGCTGCGCTGCACAATGAGGGCAATTGTGCACCACACAATTGTGCAATGCAACAACTTTTTAGGGATATTTTTCACGCTGTGCGATGATCTGGCGTCTGAGCCTCGCATTGCTAGGCTACTTTCTCGCTAGCGCCCGTCACAAGGGCGTTTTCTGGGTTCAAGGCGTCGTACACTGCGGCGTATTTTTGCTCTTCAGGCCCATTTTCAGCCGCCGTTTTGTCACCTGGAACTACTCTGTTGACTTGCGGAAGGTCGAATATTTGTGCGGATAAAGCATGGTACAATGCTTTGTAGGCGTCGTCGATATCGCAGCGCAACAGATCTGCGTCTGGCGCTGCGCGTCGTGCAGCGGTGACGCCGACAAACAAGGTGTCTACATAGCTCTGTACAGTGATATTTAAGCCCACGCCATGATTCGGTATGGAGATTGGATAGTGGCTGAGCATGCGTGCACCGTTGGAATACAGAGTCTGGCGCGGTCCTGGCACGTTGGAGATCACCACGTTCACCGGCGGCGGCAGTTGATCTGCGCTGCGCAGTAAACCGGTGGCCAACTGTGCGCCGCGTACACCGAGCCCAAGTGCCGGTGCTGTGATGTTGTCGCGGAGCATGGGTTTGCTTTCGATCAGCAGGCGTTTGGCTTGGTCGGCGGAACGCCGCACATAGCGAAGTCGTTCCACCGGGTCGGAAATGTGCGTGCCCAACGCGATACGTACCATGGAGACCTGGTTGTTATTGGCGCGGTCGCCGTTTTTGCGCATTGATACCGGACAACCGGCGATGAGCGACTGTTCCGGCAATACGCCTTTACGTTCCAGATAGGCCTTGAGCGCATCGCCGCAGATGGCCATGAAGACATCATTGATGGTGCATTTGAGGTGTTTGGCCATGTGCCGGATGGCATCCAATGGTATTTCCCCGGTGGCGTACACACGGGCGCGGTCAATGTTGCGGTTAAAGGGGGTACTCGGACACGGCGTCAGCGCGGCACCCATCTCTTGCGCCGGGTCCAAGGCGCGCTGCCACAGTTTGCTAAAGGTGGTGCTGCGCGCCGGTGCGTTGTAGACGTTGTCGATCGACTGGGTGAGCATGTCTTCAAACAGCTGCTGCAAGTGCGCGGCAACATTGATTGGTGCGCCGCCTGTTTGCGGCAGGGGCTGCTTTGCTGTTGCAGTGTTTGGGTCGGTATCCATCAACAGTTGTGTGGATGCCTGGGCGGCCATGCCGTCTAAGCAGGCGTGATGCACGCGGTTGTAGTACGCCACCTGGTGATCCGGCAAGCCGGTTAAAACCACCAGATCCCACAGCGGCCGGTTGCGGTCCAAGGGTGTTTCGTGCAAACGAGCAACAGTCTGCTCTACTTGCTTGCGGCCACCCGGTGCGGGAACCGCCACGGTGTAAACGTGATTATTGATGTCGAATGCAGGGTCTTTGATCCAGTTCGGGTGGCCTAACAGACCACTGCTGAATTGCACTTTGTTCGTGAGGTAGGGCACCCAATCGAGGCGGGCCACGGTAAATTCTTTTAGCGCAGCCACAAAAGCATCGATGTCTACATCGGCGGGTAACTGCATGTATTGCAGCGAGGCAATACTCATGGGGCAATCATCGGTTTCGGCATAGAGAAAAGTGGCGTCTGTGGCGCTCAAAGTTGTCACGGCGGCTTAGCTCCAGTTGGGGTTGATGACCTAGTGCTCAATCCACTTGAATTCTTGGGATCAGCAGCATTGAGCACTATTTGGCTTTGGTACAAACAATTTCCGTGCCAGCTTGCAATATGGGCCGAGTCCCACGGTTTTTTGGGCCTCAGTGGACAGCAACACAAACTACTCTACCCACCGTGGTGCACCGGCACCGTTTTATGCCGCGTTGCTGGCACATTATGGTGCGTACCGGCTGGTGCGTACTGGCGGCGCGCAGTGTGACCCGCTTATGTGAACTGTTTATGAAAAGGTAAGGAAGAGGAGAAAGGACCAGAGAAACCCCACGTCAGGCGGCTCAGGCGTCCACTGCACTGACGGGAAAGTTTAGTTGTGTTGCTGCCTATCTACGCTAGGGTAGGTGAAGGCGCGCCAACCGCGGCGGTGGAAACGCTCAAATTGACCGTGGTTTAGTGCCAAGCGATCAGCCACTGCGTAGAGCACCGCAGGATTAAAACCCAAACCAACGTGACTGGAATGGACCTCGATGTTGTCTCGTTGGTGGGTGCTGGGCAACAGCGAGCGTTGCCAGGGCACCACCCCGTCGGTGCGGCTGAACACGGATGTGATGGGTGCCGAGATGCGCGCCATGGGTTCGTGCATCCCGCGAGCGGCACCGCTGGGTGCGTTATATACCTGCCCGTTTAAACTGCGCGCGGTACTGCGCAAAGCCCGAAACATGGCGGTGGTGTGATCGCTATACAAAAGTGGGCTACCTAGGGTGACCACTTGACGAATGGCGTGATCGGCCTGATCGGCCACCGCCACTGCGTGCACTCCACCCAGACTCCAACCCACCAAACTCACCAAATCGCCGCTTTGACGGTGGATGTTGAGTACATGATTCACCAGAGCATCGTAGCCGCCCATGCGCGCAGCGCCCAGGTTGCGCCCCTGGCCCCAGGGATACACTCGGTAACCCAGGTGGCGCAGATAGCGCCGCAAGATGCGGGTGGAATCATCATCGGCAAGGAACCCGGGTATCACCACTACGGGGTGCCGATCGCCCCGGGGAGCGAGGTTCAGCCACGGGGCTGCTGCCATTAACGAAGCAATTTCAAAGCCTGCGCGGGGTAATTCGGCGAGGCGTAGAAATTCTTGCGTGCGGCGTGTGGGCATACTCGAAGGGCCGTGGTTTTGCAGCGAAATCTTATTGTGGGGGTGTTTTTTTGCATTGCAACATAAAAGTTGACCGCACCGGGTATTCCCGCGACACTCAGCGCCATGCATAAGTTGAAAAAGTACCCAAATCGTCGTCTCTACGACATGACAGACAGCAAGTACGTCACTGTGGATGACGTGCGCAAGCTTATTGTGCGGGGCGAAAGTATTGAGGTGGTGGACAGCCGAGACGACAGTGACTTAACCCGCTCTGTACTGCTACAGATCCTCGCCGAGCAGGAACAGGGTGGGCATGGAACGGTGCTGACCAACCGTACCATTGAGCAACTCATACGTTTTTATGGCGATAGTGTGGGGCGGGTGGTGAGCCGTTACATCGAAGAAGCGATCTCTGCCTTCTTAGAACACCAGGATTTGTATCGCAATCGCATGCGGCAGTTTAACGCGCTGAATCCGCTCAACGTCATGCGCCAGGCGTTTGAATCGAGCTTTACGCCGCGCGAATCACGCACAGATAAAAGCGACCCGCAAGGCGATAAGCCTCCGGCCGACGGCGGCCGTGAAAAACCCGATCAGTGACCCAATCCGTTTTGCAGGTTTAGCTACCGGACACCCGGCGGTCTACCCCCTCCCAGTACGGCTCCCGTAGATCCTTCCGTTTGATTTTGCCCACGGGTGATTTCGGCAAGGGATCTGTGGTGATGGTCACGCCGCCCGGCTTTTTGTAAGACCCGAGGTCGTCGGCCACCATATCGGTGATCGCTTCGGCAGTCACAGTGGCGCCGTCTTCCACCACACACACCGCATGTGGGGTCTCCCCCCAGCGCGGGTGTGGTACACCAAACACAGCCACTTCGATGACGTCGGGGTGTCCGGCGATGACGTTCTCCAATTCCGCCGGCCAGATATTGAAACCACCGGAAATGATCATGTCGTCCGCCCGATCGACGATGTAAAGGTAACCATTGTTGTCTAGCTTGCCTAGGTCACCGGTTTTGATCCAACCGCGCACGATACGTTCGGCGGTGGCTTCCGGGTTGTTCCAGAATTCGCTCATCATGCCGTCTGAACGCGCGACAATTTCGCCGACTTCGTTGGCCGGCAACGGCTGGTCGTCTTCGTCCCAGATTTCCACCTCGGCAAACGGCAGTGCCAGACCGCAGGCGCGCAGCGGATTTGAACCCTCCAATTCGGCAAACCACTGTTTGGAGTTCATCATGGAAACGGGTAGGACTTCGGTTTGACCATAACCTTGGTAGAGACAATCGCCAAACACTTCCCGGGCGGCCAAGGCGGTGGCGTCTTGGATCGGCGCAGCGGCAATCAGCAGACACTTGAGGCTGCTGAAGTCGCGGCCGCGCGCGGTGTTGTCGTGCACCACGGCGTTAACCATGGTGGGTACCATAAAGGCATAGTTCACATGCTCCCGTTCCATCAGTTCCAAGGTTTCGGCGGTATCAAAGTGGTCCACCATGACGTTGCAGCCGCCGGACAGCCAGATGGGCAGATACTGGTAACCGGAGCCATGCGAGATGGGGCCCAGGTGCAGGCATTTGTCGCCGGGTTCCACGGGTGGAAAGGCGTAAAACCAATCGCGACCCGCGGCCAACCAGGCTTTGTGGGTGTAGGCTACACCTTTAGACAGGCCCGTGGTGCCGCCGGTGTGGCGGATGATAAAGTAGTCGTTCGGGTCAATGTCGATATCCGGGTCAACATCCGATTGTACGGCCAACCAGTCTTCGTAGCTGTCGTCGCGCACCAGGATGTGTTGTAGATCCGGCAATTCGTCCAACATGCCTTCTACTTCGTGCGCGTGGTTTGCGCTGACCAGCAACACTTTGCAGTTAGTGTGTCCCAGCATGTGTAGGTGCGCCGGGCGACCGTTGCGTGGGTATAAAGGCACACGTACCGCATTGGCAATAGTGGCACCCTGGAACAAATCTGCCGCGTGGACGGAATTGTCCTCCAGTACACCCACACGATCGCCGGGCTGCACTCCCATGCTGCGTAAGCCGTTGGCCAGTTGAATACCGCGGCGCCAGGCTTGCGCAAACGTCAAACGATCCTCGTTGTGAACAATGGCCGTTAGTTCGCTGTAATGCTCAGCGGCGCGTCGCATCAACGTGCGTACGTCCATGACGTGTCTCCCCGGGTGGATTTGTTTTAAGCTAGTGCTCAAACCACTTTATAACTTAGGATCAGAGTTCGCCAGCTTTGGGCTGGCAAGGAAGAGTGAGGAGTAATATCCGGATATTGCGACGAGCAAT
>JANQKS010000126.1 GCA_028281005.1 Pseudomonadales bacterium | reverse complement strand
TGGCGATTCTGGGCCACCCGAAGGGCGTGTCCCATAAGCCCTGTGGTGTTGTTGCGGCCCTAGGAAAGGTCACGATCCTTCAGATCGTGACCCGACGCTGTCCGTCGGACCGCGCCTAGCCACAGCACTTATGGAACGCGTCATAATTCAACAAATTAACCAAACAGGACACTAGCGGCGCACAACAAACAAGTTAAGTGGAAGCACTGTAAACGGATAACAACATGCCAAACACCATCAAACTCCTTTTACTTCCAACCATCCTGCTTTTGAGCTGGCCTGGCGTCGCTTTGGCCGAAGCCGGTCTGGTGGGTGAATGGACTTTAGCCATTGATTCGCCGCGCGGTGTGCAAAATCCGCGCCTCGTGGTCGAGCAAAACGGGGACGGTTTAAGCGGTGTGTATCACAGCCGGCGCGGCCCACTGGCCATCGAAGCCATCGAATTTGACGGCAACAGCTTCTCTTTCCCGCTGGTGATCGAGGTGCCCATCGGCAAAATTGAGGTCAACTACAGAGGCCGCATCAGCGGTGATGAGATGCAGGGTTTGGTGCAAAACCCGCGCGGCGAGGTACCCTTCACCGGCACACGCAACTGACCTAGGCTGTTTCTTTATGCACAACCACCCGGCGGGCCAGCCATTGGGTGGAGGCCAGCAGCACTATAAATAGCCCCGCGGCAAAGGCATACGGCAGTGTCGGTGAATATTGATACATGAAGCCGCCGATGGCCGGCCCAAGCGTAAAGCCGAGGGGACCACAGGAACCCGCCACCCCGGCCACCGCGCCTTGCTCAGAGGGGGAGACCGCCAGCGATGCCCCGGCGGTGAAACCTGGCCCAGCAAGCCCGGTACCAAGCCCCAGAATAATCATCGCCGCGGTCAACCAAAACTGCGATTGCAGCATAGCCATCATCACAAACGCCACCACCAGCAAAGGCATGGCCAGACGCAGCAAGGTAAACGGGGCCACGCGCAGCCGTTGCACAATCACCATCTGCGAAAACAGAGCACCCAACCCCGACAACATCATCGCCAAGCCAAAGTATTTGGCGGTATCCGCCGCACTCAAACCAAGCACATCCTGAAAACGAAAACCCATGGTCTGCTGTACCAAACCCATGCCGGTAAACATCGCCACACCCACAATCACAAAGGGCAGGATGCGCGGATCGGCATAGGACATGCGTTTGGTGGGCGGCGGGCGCAATTCCGGTCGCGGCGGTTCCGGCAGAAACCGCCACACAAACAGGCCGTTTAAGAAGGCCACGGCCGCCATCACCCACAGTGGTGTTAACAAGGAAAACACCGCCAGGCTCGCCACCGCCGGGCCCATGATGGAACCAATGTTGTTGGCAGCACCCGCGGCTCCCATTCCGCGCGTACGATTAGCCACATCGGTGATGTCCGCCATGTAAGCATTGGCCGCCGGCATGGAGGCAGACATCATGGTGGCGTGGGTCATGCGCGCCAAAACCAGGGCAATAAACAAAGCGGTGCCCGACAGCCAACCTTCCAAACCGGCATATAACACCGAATTGAATAGCACCGTGCCGGCGCTGAACCCAAACAGTCCAATCAGCAACACCGTTTTGCGGCCCCAACGATCGCTGCGTCGGCCCCAGATCGGACTGAACAGAAACACCATCAAGCCCGAAGCGGCAATGATGGTGGTGATTTGCACTTCCGACAAGCCCATCTCACGCCCCAAGGGTGCTAACACAGGAAACAACACGGTGAAGCCCATACCGACGCTCACCAGCGACACCAATAAAGTGCGTTTGGCGTAGGCCTGATCAAAGGTGTCCGACGATGACGTAGGCAACGCTACCTCTCAGAGTTGGCTTGCAGTATATTGCGATGAAGGCACTTTAGCCGTGCCCGGTTTAGTTCAACCCGTTACAGTGCGTGAGGGCTACCAAATGATCAAACGTTTTCTCATCTGCGCCGTATCACTGCTTATGGCCAGCCACACTTATGCAACGCCCGGCGTGGGTGATGCTGCACCCGCTTGGGAGTTACCCGGTTCAGATGGTCAGCTCCATCGCCTGGTAGATCTGCGCGGCAAATATGTTGTGGTGGCCTTCTTTCCAAAGGCTTACACCTCCGGCTGAACCCTCGAATGTAAGGCGCTGCGTGACAGTGACCAAGAAATTCGCAAATACAACGTCGAGTACTTCATGGCCAGCGTTGACAGCTTGGAAGACAACACCGGCTTTGCCAAAAAGAACAACGCCAGTTTTCCAATTCTTGCCGATCCGTCCAAACAAACCGCACAGGCGTACGGTGTTCTGGGCGGCCACGGCTTTGCCAATCGTTGGACGTTCTACATAGATCCTGAAGGGGTCATCGTAAAAATCGATAAAAACGTCAACCCACGCTCGGCCGGGGAAAACCTGGTGGCAAATCTAGAGTCACTGAATGTACCGCCCGCTGCGCCTTAGCGTGGGGCGGTCGCCAGCGAAAAGCCAAATCACCGTTAGAACGTCAGGGTAAACATGGTGTAGCCGAAATAGGTATCTTTGGCTGCTGCTTGATCCGGCGCCTTTTCAACAAACTCGCCGCCGAGCAACGCGGATGCACCGATTTCAAAACGTAAGCTGTCCGGCCACACCCAAAAACGCGCACGTGCATCCAACACGTGGCCGAGGAAGTCCCCGGACTGCCCGCTCACATCACGTCGTTTGGCAATGACCCACGCATCCGTGTCGGAAGCGAGATAGGCTGCGTGGTAATAAAAACGCGCATCCCAACGTGGATGCGGCTTCACTTCAAGACGAAACCCAGGCGCGTTGAGGTTAGCCGGCGTTAGCGGTCCATGGATCGACGTGTTATTCAAGTCACTGCGCCGCGAGCCAAACAACCGTTCGTGCTGACCAAACTGACGGTCATCCGGATTGTCATCACCGCTGGCGTAATAATACTCGAAGGCAAAACGCGGCTGCCAAGCCACATTGAAGGTATAACCCAGCGCCGCAAACAACATGCTTGCATCCACATCCAACACCGGCTGTGCACCTTGCGCGGCACTCGGTGAGCGCTCACCTTTGCGCAACGCCCCTTCCAAATCGATGTCCCAGCGGCCGGGCAGCGGTTTCCGATACAACCGAAAACCCGGGGCATAGTGTGAGCGGTCGGGCGTCTCAAACGAACCGCTGTCCTTTTCCCGCAGCCCGTACACAAACAGTTCGCCGCTTAAGCCCGGGGCACGACGCGGTAGGAGCTCTGCTTTCCGGTAGTGAACACCCCAGATACGTCGCCCCCATTGCTCCTCATCTGCGGCGAGGTCGTTGTCTTCCAGTTTGTCGCGTTGATTAGGAAAGCGTGCGGTCGGTACAACCAGAAAAAGGTGGAGCGCGTCGCCGCTTCGATTTAACGAGGTGAAGTGGGCACCAGTATAACTTTTAATCACGTTGGCGAAATCAACCCGCTCTATTTGTCGCTTTGAGCCAATGGAGACGGTTTGGCGGCCGAGCTTGAGCGTGCTGCTGCCGGAGCCTATCAACCCCGGCAGGTCTTCCACTTTGGCGTACAACTGCAGAAAGTCCAGCGGGTTGGTGATGCTATTGGTGAGCGGAGTGCCGCTGTCACCAAGGTAGGTACGACTGTCCTGCAGTTCAAAGCCAATAGCCAACGGGCCAAAGTCAGCTTCGATCAACAGCAAGGTGCGGTACAACAACAGCTGATCACCCCCTTCACCGCCTGCCCGGAATTGGCCGTCCAAGGTCTCAAAGCGCGCCCGGGTTTCACCTTGTACCGTCAACCAAGACGGCGCACCTAGGCTTTCGTTGAGCCGCCAGGGTTGTTGTGCGTGACTGGTACTGGCTGAGGTTGTGTAAAAGACGAGCATCAGCCCCGTCACCAAATGCCACCTCATAGGCGGTGCCCCCTCCTCCCGCTAACGATAATCCGTAGCTTGTTGAGCCGTACAAATGGGGCGCGGACTCTACCACACCCGAATGGCGATGGAATGACACCTCTAACGAGGATGCGGGTCAGGCTGGTTTGAGACTAACGCGGTACAAGCGGTACGCGGCACCCGCTCCCAGCACACCCAGCAGAGCAATGCTGCCGTAGTAGTAGGCATAGCCGCTCCGCCCGGGGTAGGTGTCTAAGAGATATCCGTTTAAGAGCGGCACCCAAATTTCCGGCGAGTACCCCAACAAGGAAATGACGCCAATGGCCAAACCCCTAGCCCGCGCGGGGACCTGGCAGGTTTCCAACGTACCCCAGTAAATACCCCGTACGGCGAACACCAGCACACTGACACCCAACACCACCAGCAGGGACAAAACCACACCGCCTTGGGCCGGCATCGCGATCATGCCGGCCAGCCCCAAGCCGCTGGCCAATAACAATACAGCCAACACGCGGTCGACGCGGAAGTGATCCCCTATAAATCCAGCAATCACCCCGCCAATGGGGCGCATCCACAATCGACCCACGGTAATCCATCCCGCCATCACTGCGGTCATGCCAAGCTCGGTTTGCAGGTATCCGGCAAAAGAATAGGTGGCGTAAAACAGCGCGTAGCCGCAGAGAATACATATTGATGCCAGCCATACCGCCTCCTTGCCAAACACCAGTTTAAGATCAGCCATAATGCTGCTGGACTGATCAGCCTCCACGGCATCAGCAGAATCTTCTGCTTCACCTAAGCTGAACCAGATCACCGGCGCCATCACCAACAGGACCGTCACATAAATGGCAATCACTTGCTGCAATGCCGTGGGCGTATCTGCATCAAGTTGACTTAAAGACCAAGCAAACCAAGCCACGACGATAGACCCCAGCAGCGCTTCGACAACGCCACGGCCGCCTTCGAGAATGCCGAAAAAACGTCCTTGTTGATCTGCACCGGCAAGCAAGTTGGTTTCTTTAATGAGTGCAGCCCAAAAGGTTAAACCAGTGGTGATGCCCCAGGCGGCAAAGATGACTTGCATTGCCCAAAACGGTGGCAGTGTCCAGTACCACACACCGAGCAAGCCAGTCGCCGCCAACGAAAAGGTCAGCAACACACGCGGGCTGAAACGGTCGGCCAACCATCCGGACGGAAGGTAACTAACAAAAAACAAAACGCCCAACAGGCTGTAACACTGGCCCAGCTGGGTATTGGAGATATTAAACGCCTCCAACATAGATACTTCAAAGTTTTGGCGCAAATACAGCAACGGGTAGATCACGCCGGACGCAAGCACCAAGACCGTCAATTGCAGGTAGCGGCTGCGAGCGGCGCTACGTTCGATGCCAGAAACTTCGAGCCTTTCTTCAACCACTATTCACCAGGCACTACTCACCAGGCACTACGCTTCATGCACTAGGGGCTGGACGTCTTTGGCGGCCACCAGCTTAAATGCCGCCACGCTCATTAATATCATCAAGATTGCCAAGGGCAGCCCGATGATGATTGAAGCCGCCTGCAGCGCTTGTAGCCCGCCAATCAACATGAGCGTGCCGGTGACGCCGCCGAGGACAAAACCCCACAAAATTTTCATGCTGCCGAGATGGTCTACATGCAGGATGTGACAGATCACCAAGGTGGCCGAGTCCAGCGAGGTAATCAGCCAGGTGAACAACAAAAACCCGATCACCAACAATAAGGCTGTCTGCAACGTTGGGTCCGCGAGTTGCTCGACGGTGGCAACCAAACCCAGGCTGTAATCCACCGCCACCGCCTCGCTGATGACCCCGGCTACGGCAAGCTCTTCATGGATCGCCGCACCACCAAAAATGCTCATCCATATGATCACCATCAGCGAGGGCACCAACAATACCCCGAGAATGAACTCACGTACTGTTCTGCCTTTGGAAATGCGCGCAATAAACATGGCGACAAACGGTGTCCATGCCAGCCACCACCCCCAATAGAATACTGTCCACGCGGTCTGCCAGTTTTGTTCCGCCTCGTTGTCCGCCAGCCAAAAACCCATCGGCACCACATTCACCAGATAGTCCCAAGCATTCTGGGGAATGGATTGCAGCAGCCACGCGGAAGGTCCAATTGCTAACACAACCAGCAACAGCAACAAACTAAACCACACGTTAATTTCGCTTAAGCGGCGGATACCTTTAGCCACACCGGACAAGACGGAAAAAATACCCAGTGTGCACACCACAAACACCATGAGCAGCTGCGAAAACAAGTTAAAGGGTAAGCCACTCAACGGTTCAATGGCCGCGTTCATACTACCGACGGCAAGGCCAATGGATGTCGCCACGCCAAACACCGTGCCGTACAGCGCTAACAGATCCACCCCACGACCTACCGCCCCTTGTACCCGCTCCGGACCCAACAACGGTTCGAGCGCAGCACTGAAGGTTAACGGTCTGCCATGCCGGTAGGCGGACAAGCCAATGGCCAACCCCCCGATGGCATACAGCCCCCAGCCATGCAGACCCCAGTGGAAAATGGTCAAGGTCACCGCCTTCCCGGCGGCTTCCAGGCTGCCGGCATGATCCTCAACGAAGGGGTTAGAGCCAAAATGGGTAATAGGCTCCGCCGCTCCCCAATAAATTAAGCCTGAACCTAAACCCGCACTGAACAACATGGCAAACCACGACCACCTGGAAAACTCCGGGGGTTCATCCGTAGGCCCGATACGACGGCGCGCCATTGGATGGAACGCCAGACCCAAGGCCAGCAACAAGACAATGCTGACGGTACCGGCCAGCAACCAGTCAAAGTACCCTGTCACCCAATCGCGTAACCCCATGGTGGTGGTGTTGGCGAGGTCCAGATCAAAGGCAGCCAGCGCGGAAAACAGCACTAAGGTTAAAATAGTGAAGGCGGACAGCCGGTGTTTGGCCCCAAATTCAATGGGGGCGGGAGATGACTCCATTTTCGTCATCTTTTCATCAACCGCGACCCAGCAAAGGCCGCAATCACAGAATGCGACTTTGGTGTTCGCCCCAATAGCGGTCTTTAAGCAGCCGCTTATACAGCTTGCCGGTGGGCAGGCGCGGCAGCTCCGCCTCAAAGTCGATGGAGCGCGGACACTTATGTCGCGCTAAATTATCCGCGCAGTGGGCCATTAACTCTTCCGTGGTGGCGTCATCTTGCGGCACACCCTCCATCAGCTGTACTACCGCTTTGACTTCTTCACCAAGGTCTTCGTTGGGTACACCAAACACCGCCGCATCCATTACTTTGGGATGGGTAATCAGCAAATCTTCGGTTTCTTGTGGATATACGTTTACCCCACCCGAGATGATCATGAACGTGGAGCGGTCTGTTAGAAATAGATAGCCGTCCTGTAAGTAGCCGACATCTCCAACCGTGCTCATTTTGCCGTCCGCCGACATCGCTTCACGGGTTTTTTCATCGTTGTTGAAATAAGAAAACTCCGTGGCGGTTTCAAACCAGATTTCCCCTGGCTCTCCCGGTGGCGCCGGTTGTCCATCTTCGTCGAGGATGTGGAGTTCGCCGAGAATGATCTTGCCCACGGTGCCTTTGTGCGCCAGCCACTCCTGTGAATCACAGGCGGCAAATCCGAGCCCCTCAGTGGCCCCGTAATACTCGTGGATAATGGGCCCCCACCACTCGATCATCTGCTGCTTAACCGCCACCGGACAGGGTGCGGCGGCGTGTATGGCAATTTCCAGCGAACTCAGGTCTTTGCTCACGCGCACGTCCTCCGGCAATTTCAGCATGCGTGAGAACATGGTGGGCACCAGCTGGCTGTGGGTGACCTGATATTGGCTAATCAGGTCGAGATAAGTTTCCGGATCAAAACGTTCCATCACCACAACCGTGCCGCCGCGGCGGATGGTTAAACCCGTCGCAGCTTGTGGCGCTGAGTGGTATAGCGGCGCCGGTGACAGATACACCATGTCGTCCCCGTACTGCCACAACTGATCAAGGAAAGTGAACAACGGCAACGGATCGTCGGGTTTGTTGTCCGGCAGTGGGCGCAATATCCCCTTGGGACGCCCGGTCGTGCCGGATGAATACAGCATGGACGTCCCCAATTGTTCATCGGCAAGGGGGCTGGTCGGAAAGGCCGCAATGGCGCTTGCGTAGTTGCGTATGTTGGCATCCCGGTCTTCACCGTCCACAACTAACACGCAGCTCACCGCCGGACACTGCTGCAACGCCTCTTGCGCCACTGCCAGTTTGGCGACCGAGGTGATCAATAGCTTGGATTCGCTATTGTTAAGGATGTAGGCCAACTCGTCCGCCTGCAAATAGGAGTTGATGCAGGTGTAGTAGACCCCTGCGCGCTCCCCGGCAGCACAGGTTTCCAGATAGGCGGCGTTGTTTTCCATAAAAATGGAGTAGTGATCCAGGCGCTGCAAACCCTGACCGCGCAGCAAATGCGCTAGCTGGTTCGCCCTAGCTTCAAAGTCTTGATAAGTGATGACCTGCCCAGACCCCGCCATGATGACGGCCGGCCGCTCTGGGTGCATCTGCGCGTATCGACCTGGATACATCCTGCTCTCCTACCTTGTGGTGATTGGCATGTTAACAAACTTCCTGACGAGCCAATCAAATCACGCAGTCATCAGTATCTGTTCCAGGTCAGCACTTCAGCCACGGGTTTGCGTCTTACCGGCCGAAACTCTTTGGCTGGATAACCCACCGCAACATACACAAATAGATGCAAGTCGTCAGGGATATTACACAACTGCCGTATTTGCGGTTCGGCCGCCCCGGGGAAGGTGGTAAAACACGTACCGATACCCAGCTCACGAGCAGCAACAATAAGATTCTGCGCCGCGGGATAAATGGTGGAGTGCATAAAACTCTCCTGGGGATCGTGCGGTGGATACACCTGCCGTGCCATACACACGATCCAAGCGGGCACCTCAGCAAATGTACGCGCCAGATGCTCGGCACCTTGCAGCATACGCTCTTCAACACCGTCTTGACCTTGGGGACGATTGGCAAAAAACGGCGCCATGCCCTGCAGTACCGTCTCACCCACGGGTCCCTTTATCGCCGGGTCATCAATGATCAAAAACTCCCAGCCCTGGCTGTTGCCGGGGTTTGACGCCCGCGTGGCAGCGTAGATGAGTTTTTCCAGCTCTTCCTTGGGTACCGGGTCGGGTTTGAAGTACCGCATGGCGGTACAGGTTTCCATGGCATCGATGACATTCATTTAGCGTTCCCCTTAGTCTTTCCCTCTGATGAAGGTGATGTTTGTGCAACCGATCATTCTCCCAGTAAGCCGCTTGCAGCGCCAATAGCACATCACTTCGTTGCAACAACGCACATCCGTCTTGGCAAAGGTGCAGGTAAGCGCTTACCTTTCGCGGCTGATTTATGCCAGCATTAGCCTCTTGAGAAATACGCAACGCTTTTTCAAACCGCATTCGTATCGCGTTCAGGGCAAATTGGAGACAAATTGGAGAAAGGTGATGGCAGCTTATGTACCCCCCCTTGAATTAACCGTCGGCCAACCCGAGCCGATAGCGGCCCACGGTGGCCTGTCCTACATGGCGTTTGATCAAGACGGTGACGCCGGTACTACCAAGGCTACCGCTGACGCGCTTGCACAGATTGCCACCGGCGAAGGCCAAGCGGTCATCGATATGATCGACAACGCGCCACCCGGACCCATTCAAACCCAATGGGGGTTAGGCTTTCGCCGCTACGCCGAATGTCTGCAATACATCAGGGACAACCAAATTACAGCACCCGAAGGGGGGCTGGCGCTGCCACTGCGCTACACCGTCTACGAAGCGCCTTCATACTCGGTGGTGTCTTCGAACGCCTTGTGGCACGACCCGACACGCGAGGCTGACGCCCAAGCCCTGCGCAAAGACGAACACGACAACGTGCGCCGCTGTTTGTATTTTCCTCAAATTCTGCGCGACGCGCGACGCATCGGCGAGTACTACCCGGGCCTAGACCCCTACACGCCCCAGAGTATGGATAAACTTGGCGTTTCGTTGGCCCATTGCGAATCAAAGTGCCAAAACTTTTATGACGCCGCCGAGGTAGAACGGGTGTTCTACCCGGAAATTGAACAGCTGCTGCTGGACTTTTTCCCGGGTGCTACCGACGCGCTGGTATATAACCACGACGTCTTCGACAAGGACTATGAAGGCGACCGCACCGAGGACCAGGCCAACAAAAACCCGGGCGTGAACGCAGCCTACGCTAACCTGGTGCACAACGACCTCAACGACAACAGCGGCCGGGTGCGTTGCCGCGAGCTGCTGACCAAAAACTTACGCAATTTTGGCCGCGAGCAAGACTACACCGAGGCGCAAGCCGACGCGAAAATGTCCAAGCGGTTCATGTCCATCAATTTGGCCAAACCGATGGAGACCGTTGAACAGAACCCCTTTGTATTGTGTGCGTGGCCATCTTTTGCGGATCAGCCTTACATCAACAACTATCGCATCTACGATGACCGGGTGGGAGAAACCACACGCTTCACCTACCGGCCGGAACACGAATGGTATTGGATTCCCCAACAGCAACCGAACGAAGTATCGATGTTGAAGTGTTACGACTCCGTCACCGACGGCTCGGTGTCGCGTTGGTCATTCCACACCGCTTGTATCGACCCGACCGCGCCGCAAGACGCGCGCTGCCGCAAAAACGTTGTGGTGCGCTCGTTTGTGTTCTTTTAGACCCTCGTTGCTAGCACCCACGGAAAGGGTCTAACCCCTACGCCTTAAACAGGTGAGGCTGGTTCCATCCCGAGTAAAAGGCGGCCTACGAAGCGCTGCAACAAATAGAAGAAGTGCTGGCAGAACGAGTGGGCAAGCAGGACTTCACCGCTTTTAAGCGTGTCCTCACCGCGGACTGGGGTGACCATGTCACACCCTGAGTAACGTTTACAGGGTGGCGACGTTTGCTTCCAGGCCGAACAAGTGCCCACCAATGGTTTCCAGCGTAGACGGCGCCACCATAATGTGTTGTGTGGCGACATGCACATCGCGGAAGTAACGCTGCAGGCGCGACGTTTTGTACACCGAGGTACCCCCGCCCAGGGTATACATTTCATCCACTACCTGTGCGCAAGTCATCACCGCGTGGGTGGTGGCAAGACGTACATCCCTGCGTAACTCAACGCTGACCGAGCTTTCCTGCAGTGCCTGTTGCCAAGCCTGCTCCAAGGCGTCGTAGTAAAACAACCGAGCGCTGCGCAGGGACGCCTCCGCCTGGGCCACCTTCACTTGCGCGGTCGATTTATACGCAATGGATTTGCTGGACCCGACCCGTTTTTTCTGTGTACCTAAGGCTATTAGCTCGTCTATCGCCGCCCGCGCCAAACCCATACACACCGCACCGACCCCGAGGGCCAAAAAAGTGAAATTGGGAAAACTATAGAGTGGCGAAGCCGGTACACGACCTTCACGCAAAAACCCCACCACGCGCTCTTGCGGCACAAATACGTCGTTCACTTGGTAATCGAGACTGCCGGTGCCACACAACCCAGACACATGCCAGGTATCGAGGTGCTCGATCTCAGCTGCGGGCAACAACACCATGTGATTGCGCGGGCGTCCATGACTATCCAGCATGGGTTCTTCGTTTTCCAACAACATACAGCCACCCAACACCCAATCGGCATTCTGACTGCCGGAACCCCACTGCCAACGGCCGGAGACTCGAAAGCCACCTGCTACTCGATGCGCTTGCCCCGTTGGCGCAAACACACCGGTGACCATGCTGTCCGGACGGTTAAAGATCTCTTGCGCCGCAGACGCGGGGATCCCGGACAACGCGCTGCCTGAGGTCGCGCCGATAAATGCCACCCAAGCACACGAGGCATCCCCACGCGCCAAAGTTTCGAATACCTGGCTGCTGACCGCGGGCGGTGCTTCCAACCCGCCAATGGCGGCGGGCACCGCCAAACGGTAAAAGCCAGCTGCGGCCATTTGCTGGGAGATTTCCGCGGGGATACGACGCTGCTGCTCGATGTCGTCAGCCTTTGCGTAAAACTCACCGCTCAATTGTTCGGCCGCGGACAGCAGATCCTCATGAGACATGTGCGGATGTGGCATTTTCTGGTCCTCGGTTGCTTGTTATTTCAAGTGATTTCTACGCTGAGTGCGCGGGTCACTACCGCGGTCATCTCCTGATGCAGGGGAGAACCGCTTTTTACTTTTTGTATCAGTGGGTGGTACCAACCTTCAGTGATGACCACCAACACTTGAGCCATGGCGTGCGAGCCTCCCTGCCGCAGCAACTTGGCAGCCTGCCCAAGCTCGATAAAGCGCTGATAGATTTTCTGTATGTGTTCTTCATGCTGCCGAAACAAATCACGCATCGGCTTGGAGCGCTCAAGCGTGGCCTGGGCCAAACGAAACAACACCGCATTGGCGGCAAAAAAAGCGGACGCATCAAGCAGCCAATCTGCCACCAGTTTGCGTAACCCAAGGTCCAACAATTTTTCAATGTGGCAATGGTGTGCCACCAGCTGTTGCAGCTCTTGCATCACTTCAGCATAAGCCGCAATCAACGCGTCGTCCTTGGTTGCAAAATGATTGTAGAAGGTGGCGACGGAAGTGTTGGTTCTTTGCGCAATCAACTCTGCGGTAAACCCACCGGAAGCGGCTATTTCCATGCGGATGGCAGCGACCAGTTGTGTTCGGGTGCGCGTTAGTTTGGCACTCATGACTGCGTCCGCGCTGGTGTTGGATGCTTGCGCTGCCGCCTTCGTTTGTGAACTTGAGCGTGCCTTGGCCTGGCCTTTGGCTGGTTTTGCAGCCTGTGTTTGTTTCCTGTGCATCAGGAGCACACATTCCCAAGTAAATGGCCCAAGTAAATGGCCCAAGTAAATCACCCAAGTAATCGGCTGATGTTTAACCGCGAAAAAACTAGAGTATTACTCTAATTGTTTATTTAAAAATTACAACCACGGTATAGCCCCTCTCGCGCTACACTACTGCCTCAAGCACTCACCCATGGCGGCAAGGAGCGGGAAAGTATGTTCAAGTGGATTGCGTTGGGTCTGATTCTGTTTGTGGTGGCGATATTGGTGTATCGCACCGCCACTATCGACACCACCAATGCCCAGGTAGCTGAAGAAATTCGTCAGTTTCCAGACGGTGAACGCGCCGCACGCACCATGCTCGTGACCCTGGCGGACGGAACCATGTATCCGGTGAACTATCTGCGCGAAAACAACCTGGTGTTCATGGGTATTGACGGCTTGTGGTGGCGAGAGTTTGTTGATCAAGGACAACCGGTATCCATGCATATTCAAGGCGCAGACTACAAGGGGCACGCCAAAACCGTGCTCGATAACCCTGACTATGTGGCGGATGTCTTCAGCCGTTTGCGGCCAACGGTACCCGCCTGGCTGCCCGACTGGCTGAACGGCAAACTGGTGGTGATTACCCTGGAGCCATAGCCAGCCCGGCGAGCGGACGATGGCGTTCACGCCGCCCCAAGACCGATAATAGAACTCGTTCTACAATTACTTGACCTGCAGCCTCCAGGCTTATAGATTCCGGCGCGCGTATCACCAAACACGCTTGGAGAGAAAATTGAAAAGACCAATAAGTAAAGCGGCCGCTGTTTCGCTGGCCGTGGGGGTTGGCATGAGCAGCGCTGCTGTTTATGCGGCCGAATCTGTTATTGAAGAGATTGTGGTCACCGCGCGCCAGCAGGCTGAAACCCTGCAGGACGTCCCGGTCACCATCGCAGCTTTCACCGAAGATGACCTTGACCGTTACAACATCACCAACCTGGTGGATGCCGGCAAGATGGTTCCCAACATGCTGGTTGCCCAGGGTGGTTCGGGTAACGGCACCAACCTGCGTCTACGCGGTGTGGGCTCAAGCTCAATCTCGGCGGCTTTTGACCAATCAGTTGCCATCAACTTAGACGGCGTCGTGGTTAACCGCGGCCGCTTCATCCACAACTCTTATCTGGATATGGGTCAGTTGGAAATCCTCAAAGGCCCGCAGTCACTTTACTTCGGTAAAAGTGCTACCGCCGGTGTGGTTTCCATTACCACCAACGACCCGGGTGATGAGTTTGAATTCCAGTTGGCTGCCGGACTCGAAACCGAACACGAAGGGTTGACCACGGAAATGATTATTTCTGCTCCGATTACGGATACCTTTGGTGCCAGGCTGGCTGTCGGTTACATAGAAAATGACGAACTCGTAAAGAACCTTTCGGTAGGCCGCAATCCACTAGCATCGAGCTTCGGTGCAAACGATTGGTTTGGCGATGAGTCGCTGAACGCAAGGCTGACGCTCACATGGGACCCTACCGATACATTGAGCTTCAAGCTGAAGTACAACTATTCCGATTATGAAAGTGACGGCGGAATTATGTGGAGTGAAGGGCTCTGCCCTGACGGCTCTCCGCAGGCAACCGGCGTACCAAATGGCTCACCGACCGCACCGAGCCAGTTCCAAGCCGTAGATGATTGCCAACTCAACGGCAACAACAACCGGATTTTCCTAAATCCAGGGTTACGCGCTGGGCTGCCTCAAGGTTTCAGTGACGGCGAGCAAGGTCTCGAACAAGAAACAGACTTTGTTTCTCTACAAGGCGTATGGGACATCAACGAATCGCTAACCTTGACATCGGTTACGGGATGGGTCGACCTAGACCATTGGGAACTAGACGACTACAGCGGTGGTGCTAGCGTATATGGAGGCTTGCACAACAATATTTACCAGAGCTTGTCACAGGAATTTCGACTAGCAACCAATTTTGACGGACCGGTGAATATTCAGGCAGGTTTGTTCTGGCAGGAAATCGAGCAGGAGTTTGATGCCTATCAATACGCATTCAATGCCTCCCTGGTTCCCTTGGGAACCGCCGATTTTCTCGCATCACTGTTCGGACTGGCCCCTTCATACGCGGACTTTGTAGACAACGTTGCCGCTAGCACAGGCAGAACCATCGTGGCCCCAGTTGACATTGCTGGTGGCCTGGTTGGACCTGATCCATTTACCGGTAACGAATATGACTATAACAAGCACCATTTTCTCGATACTGATGTCGTCTCAGCTTTCCTAGCGGTGTATTGGGACATCAACGAACGTACCGAGCTCACTTTTGGTGCTAGATATACCGAGGAAGAGAAGGACGGCTATATCCTGATTCCTTATGTCCACGCAGGAGCTGGAGTGTTTGGCTTTGGTGGACCGCCGCGCATAGACGGATTGGAATTCGACGATGACAACATCTCTCCAGAAGTTGCCATCAACTATTACATCAATGACGACATCAGCGTGTTCGCTGCATACAAAGAGGGCTTCAAGTCCGGTGGCATCGATAACAGCGCACTACCCACCGCAGCACTGAATCCAGCTGTAAACGGCGGTGACTTCAGCTTCCTCGAATACGACTCTGAAGAGGCAAGTGGTTTTGAAATTGGTATGAAGGCTAATTTGCTGGATGGCGCCATGCGTTTAAACGCCACCATCTTCGACTACGATTATGACGATTTGCAGGTGCAGTTGTTCAACTCCACCGACATCCAGTTCTCAACGTTTAACGCTTCTTCTCTAAGAACTAGAGGGCTGGAGTTTGATATGTTGTATCAAACTCCAATTGAGGGTTTAAGCTTACGCGGTGCATGGGCATTTACAGATACTGAGTACACCGACGATTTCTTCACTTCGCTCAACGAGACGGATCCTTTCCGACAGAACCTTGATGGTGAAGATCTGCGGAACAACGCGGAGGTGACGGGATACATCGGCGCTACGTTTGATTTTGTGCTCAGCGATGCGCTGCGCATGTCCGTGTCTGCCGACGCTCGCTACAGCGACGACTATTCACTAACAGATACGCTGAACCCGTACACACAGGAGAGCTTTTGGTTGGTTGATACTTCTATCAGTGTTTACACACCGGACGAGCGCCATTCGTTCAACCTCATAGCTCGTAACCTGAGCGACGAGATTTATGGTGTCTCCGGTCAATCGATTCCGGGACGTATTGCAATCAACCCGTCTTCTCAGAACGACTTGGACCAGGGCATCAACACCCAGTTGGGCAGAACGATTACCTTCCAGTATCGTTTCAGCTTCTAACACACTGTCCAACGGCAGTTAAAGGCGGCCAATCGGCCGCCTTTTTTGCATGCAAGGCCCGACATCTCTACGACAGCGGACTACGTCCGCTTACCAGGAGGCTTCAATCAATGTCGGATTGATCTCAAACGCAGCCACAAAGCCATACTGCTGCGTCGCGTCTGTATCCTCACCACTCTGCCAGCCGTGCCATGGATAAGACACCGCGCCGTTGTCACGCAGCCCACCGAAGCATCCACCACATAGCGTAATCTGGGTATAATGCGCGGTTTTCACGCTACGCCTATTAGCGCTTGGCGCTGCATAGCGTCCTCGCCCCGAAAGGCACTAAGAGAAGTATTAAGAGAACATATAGAAAAGCAATGACAGCCAACAACACTGACAAGAAACTAAAAATCGTCTACACCCTGACTGATGAAGCACCGGCGCTGGCCACCTATTCGCTGTTGCCTTTTATCAAAAAATACACCGAAGCTGCGGACGTGGACGTCGAGTTGTCTGATATTTCGGTCGCAGCCCGCATCCTGGCCGCGTTTCCGGAAAAACTGACCGAAGAGCAACAAGTCCCGGATACACTGGCCGAACTCGGTGAGCTGACCCAGGAACCCGGCGCCAATATCATCAAACTGCCCAACATCAGCGCATCCGTCCCACAGTTAATTGAAGCCATCACCGAGTTGCAATCTCAAGGCTACGACATTCCTAACTATCCGGAGGAACCTGCCAACGCAGAGGAACAAGCCATTGCCGACCGCTATTCGAACGTGCTGGGCAGTTCGGTCAACCCGGTCCTGCGCGAAGGTAACTCGGACCGCCGCGCACCGGCGTCGGTGAAAGCTTACGCACGCAACCACCCACATCCCATGGACAAGTGGAGCCAGGCCTCCAGCACCCATGTCGCCCATATGCGCACCGGTGATTTCTACCACAGCGAAAAATCCGTCACCATTGAGAAGGCCGGCAACCTCAAAATTGAGTTGGTGCAGGAAGACGGTACGGTCACAGTCTTGCGTGAGGCTGTGTCAGTGGATGATGGCGAGGTGGTCGACGGCATGTACATGGATGTGCAAGCGCTGCGTACCTTTCTTGACGAAGAATATGAAGGCGCGCGCCGCGCTGGTCTGCTGGCGTCGCTACACATGAAAGCCACCATGATGAAAGTTTCAGACCCCATCATCTTCGGCCACGCGGTAGAGGTGTACTATCAGGAGGCATTCGACAAACACCGTGAAACGTTTGAACAACTCGGTGTGAACCCAAACCTGGGCTTAGGCAGCGTACTCGAGAAAGTACGTTCTCTATCTTTTTCTCCGCGTACTGAGATTGAAGCCGACCTGCGTAAATGCCACGAAAACCGCCCGGGACTGGCCATGGTGGATTCCGACAAAGGTATTTCCAACTTGCATGTGCCCAGCGACATCATCATCGATGCCTCCATGCCGGCCATGATTAGAGTGGGCGGTAAGATGTGGAGTGCGGACGGCAATCTGCGTGACACCAAAGCAATCATTCCGGACACGTGTTACGCCACTATCTACTTGGAGGTGATTAACTTCTGCAAACACCACGACGCGTTTGATCCCACCACCATGGGCACCGTGCAAAACGTCGGCTTGATGGCGCAGAAAGCCGAAGAGTATGGCTCTCACGACAAAACTTTTGAATTACCGGCGGGCGGCACTGTGCGCGTCACCGATGAAGCTGGCAATGTGCTGATTGAACACACTGGCCTGTCTAAAGGCGACATCTGGCGCATGTGTCAGACCAAGGACGTGGCCATTCGCGATTGGGTGAAACTGGCAGTCAACCGAGGCCGCACTTCGGGTATTCCGGTCATCTTCTGGCTCGACAAATATCGCGGCGACCGGCAGCAGCGTGGCCATGATTTGCAGATCATCAAGAAGGTGGAGAAGTACCTCAAAGACCACAACACCGAAGGCATGGACATTCGTATCATGAAATTGTCCCTGGCCATGCGCCATACCTTGGAGCGTGTGCGTCACAGCGAAGACACCATCGCCGCAACCGGCAACGTGTTGCGCGACTACCTGACCGATTTATTCCCCATCATGGAGCTCGGTACCAGCGCTAAAATGTACTCTATCGTGCCGCTTATGGCAGGCGGAGGCTTGTACGAAACCGGCGCCGGCGGCTCCGCGCCGAAGCACGTCCAGCAATTTGAAGCTGAAAACCACTTACGCTGGGATTCCCTAGGTGAGTTCTTAGCGCTCACCGTGTCTTTGGAAGACATTGCTGAGAAGACCGGTAATGCGCGCGCCAAGGTATTGGCGGACGCTTTAGATGCGGCCACCGCAAAGCTGTTGGAAAACAACAAATCGCCTTCGCGCAAAACCGGCGAGCCGGACAACCGCGCCAGCCACTACTATTTGGGAATGTACTGGGCCGAAGCACTAGCCGCCCAAGACAAAGATCTGGCGCTGAAACAAGAGTTCGCACCACTCGCCAAATCCCTGGCAGACAACGAAGAGCAGATCATCAAGGAACTGGTGGATATCCAAGGGGATCCGGTAGATATCGGCGGCTATTACCACCCCGATACGGAAAAAGCTGACGCCGCCATGCGTCCTAGTGCGACATTGAACGCCATTTTGGCAGGCTAAACACCAACACGCCCGTGTAAATGCCTGCACCATCGTTAGGAGAGTCCTAATCGCGGCAACACACAGTCACGCTTCCCCACGCAAAGTCGACCGGCTGTTGTGGGGAAGTGGTACCGCGATTGCCGCGGGTTATCTGACCCATTTACTTTTTGCCGACGCCAGCATGCCGCACTGGCTCCACACCTTCAGCCATTCCTGTTTTGAGTTAGTGAATACCGTTTGGTGGGGGGTAGCGCTGGGTGTGCTGATGATCTCAATCCTCGGCCGTGTGCCGCGGCAATTTGTCATGAGCGTGCTGGGCACCAAAAGCGGTTTGCGAGGTGTGCTGCGCGCCACCCTTGGCGGTGTGTTGCTGGACTTGTGCAACCACGGCATCCTCATGGTGGGTGCAAAACTCTACGAACGCGGCGCCAGCACCGGGCAGGTGATGGCCTTTCTGATGGCCAGTCCGTGGAATTCCTTTTCCCTGACCGTGCTGCTGGTAACGCTCATCGGCGTGCCGTGGACGCTTGGGTTTATTGTGCTGTCCATGGCCATTGCCGTCGTTACCGGCGTCGTCTTTGACAAATTAGTGAGTCACGGCGTGTTGGCGGCTAACCGCCATCAAGCCAGCCTACCACCGGATTTTCGGTTCTGGAGCGAGGCCAAAACCCAACTTGCCGCGGTGGAGTTTAATCGGGCGTTTTTTGCTGAGACCCTTCGCGCGGGACTCAAAGAGTCCCGCATGGTGGTGCGCTGGATCCTGTTTGGCGTGGTGTTGGCGAGCCTGCTGCGCGCCTTTGTCCCCGTCGAGGTGTTCAGCAACTACCTTGGACCGACGTTGCTGGGCTTGGCGGTGACCGTTACCGCTGCCACCGTCATCGAGGTTTGTTCGGAAGGTTCGGCACCGTTGGCGGCAGAAATTTTTAACACCGCCGGTGCCCCTGGTAACAGTTTTGCGTTTCTCATGGGCGGGGTGGCAACAGATTACACCGAAATTATGGTGCTAAAAGACACCACCGGTTCTCTAAAAACCGCCCTATTCTTACCTCTAATTAGCCTGCCGCAAATTGTTGTACTCGCATGGGTGATCAACCAAGCGGCCATTTGAAAAACCAATTGGGGAGAAAAACTTTGGCAGATTGGAAAGCACATTGGAAAACACATTGGATCGCGCCGGCACTCATCGCCACACTGGTCAGCATCGGCTCCAGCACCTTAGCTTTTGCGGATGTTAGTCCGGGTGATAGTGCAGGTGACAGCGCGGACGAAGGCCCAGCCGGGGGTCGCTTGGATGGACCACGGGTCATGCCGCTGCCGGAAGCAGCAGCCCGTCAAATCATGGATGACATCGCAGGCGATGTACCGGCGGCACAACAAGGCCCTGTACTCAATATTTTCCGCACGCTGCAACATCACCCTGAACTGATGCAAGCGTGGAGCAGCTTCGGTAGCTACATCCTGGCAAATTCCACCCTGCCACCGCGACACCGGGAAATGGCCATGCTGCGCATCGGGTGGCTGTGCCAATCGGACTACGAGTTTGGTCAGCACGCGCGGATTGCGCGGGATATCGGCATGACCGACGCGGAGATTTTGGCCATCACCGCCGGTCCAAGCGATCCCATTTGGACACCATTCGAAAGCCAGCTGTTGCAAGCGGTGGATGAATTACATGCCGAAGCGCTGATCGCAGACGCGACCTGGGCAGCATTAAGCGCCGAATACAGCGTGCAGCAGCTGATCGATTTCATCTTCACCGTGGGGCAATACAACCTCGTATCCATGGCCCTCAATTCTCTCGGTGTAGAACGTGAGCCTGGGCTCGAGGGTTTCCCGGCTGGGTCTCGATAAACGAGCGGCTCTGCCAGGTAGGAGATATTCCATGCTTAAGATTTACGGGGTGCCAAACTCCCAACCCGTACGTGCGGTGGTATGGGTATGCCTGATGAAACGTTTACCGTTTGAATTTGTCATGACCAGCCAAAACAAGGCTGCCAAAGCGCCGGAATACCTGGCCAGCGTTAATCCGCGAGGCACCATTCCTGCCATAGATGATGAAGGTGTTGTGTTGTGGGAAAGCCATGCGATCCTTATTTATTTGTGTGAAAAACATGGCTGGCAGGATCTGTGGCCGGATGCTTTGGTGGCACGCGCCAAAGTGAATCAGTATCTACACTTTCATCACCGCAACACCCGCGAAATAGTCGTGCAGTGGAGTCGCGCTTTGTGGCCCTCGGTATTTGGCGTGCAGCAACCCGACGCCGGTTGGATCAAACGCAATACGTTCCCAGGTATGGAAAACAACGCGCAAATTGTTGCGCAAGCTCTGCAGATTGTCGACAACATGCTGGCCGACACAGACTTCCTGAGCGGGGATCACCTTACCATTGCCGACATCGTGGCGTACGAAGAACTCGGACAAAACCAAGCCAGGTTTGCAAATTGCACCGACTACCGCCCATATCCCCACATCCGCGCCTGGCTGCAAAACATGGGCGAGTTGCCCTACCACGACGAGGCACACGCCATCTGGTCTCTCATTGGTGATGTGAACCACGTACAGGGTGGCATGGCGACCATTGCCGCCGCCAACAAAGAAGCCGCACGCGTTTTTGCGCAAGCCAGCGCCTGACGGCTGGGTGTCGCTGAGGCTTACACCAACTTGAAGCCTTCGTCACTCAACGGCATAGATCGTATACGCTCACCCGTGGCCGCATAAATTGCGTTGGTCACCGCCGGTGCCAACGGCGGCAACGCCGGTTCGCCGAGGCCGGTGGACGGGTTGTCACTTTCGATGAAGTGCACATCGATCTCCGGCGTCGCGGCTATGCGCATGACCTCGTACTCGTGGAAGTTATCCTGCTCGATCACACCCCCTTCCATGGTGATGATCTGCAAGGCCATGGTGCTTAAGCCGTCCACAATGGAGCCTTGTACCTGACTGATGGCGCCGCTGCGATTGATGATGGGGCCAACGTCCACCGCCACGGTCACCTTGTCGACGCTAAACGTGCGGTCTGCGTTGACTGTGACTTCCGCCACCTCGGCAACGTGGGCGGCATGACAGAAATAGAACGCCAAACCCAACCCTTTGCCCGCAGGCATTTGCCGTCCCCAGCCGGATTTCGACGCGGCCAACTTGATGACATCTGCAGCACGGCCAGTATTTAGCGCATTCACGTCGCCTGGTTTGACCCAGCGCGGTGAACCCATTATCTCCAATAAAAACTCTACGTGGTCACGTCCGGCCAGCTCCGCCAGTTCATGTATAAAACTCTGCTCTACAAAGGCATTGGTGTTGGAGCCCGGGGCTCGCCATGCACCACACGGGGTGGCCAAGTCCATCATGGTTTGGCTCACCCTAGCATTATCCATGGCCACAAACGGTAATTCGTTGCCGCGCAGGCCCGAACCCACGGTGAAGCGGTCTGGGTATTTGAAACCAATGTAGTGTTGATCCCAAGCCGCCAGTTTGCCGTCAGCACTCACCGCCGCTCGCATGTTTTGGAAGCCGCCGACCCTGAAGAAGTCGTTATGGATGTCGTCGGTGCGTGTCCACGTCAGCTTTACCGGTACGTCTGCGTGATGAGAAATGGCCATCGCTTCAGTGGCAAAATCGTGGATTGCCCGCCGTCCGAAGCCGCCGCCCATACGCAAGGCGTGAACTTTGACGTTTTGCGGCGCCACGCCCAACATGTTCTGCGCAATCTCCTTGACCTGCCCGGGAAACTGGCTGCCGAGCCAAATCTCCAGGGTATCTGCTTCACCGTTACTGCCTTTGCGGAAATCCGCGGTGCAGTTCATCGGCTCCATACACACATGGGCGACGTAGGGAAACTGATAAAACGCTTCGAGAGATTGGTGGCTGGCGTCCGCCAGAGCAGCATCGACGCCATCGTCCCCATCTTCGCCAAGAAGCACCTCACCGCCGCCTGCGGCAGCGATACGTTTCGCATCCGCCATCATTTGTGTCCAGCTGTCTTCCGATGCATCGCTATAGTCCCATTCCACTTGCAGCTGACGCTTGGCATCAAGCACCGACCAGGTGTCTTCGCCGATGATGGCTACCCCGCCGCGCAACACGGCCATACCCTCCAAAAACACCATGGCTGCTTTGCCGGCCCGGTCATCCGGCTGCAAAATGAATGCATCGGTCACGCCGGGTAAGGCTTTAATGTCGCTGGCGTTAAAGCTGACGGCTTTACCACCCACCCTGGGGCAACGGGTGTAGCTGGCGTATTGCATACCCGGGACATCAACGTCGATGCCAAACTTGGATTGACCGGTGGAGATAACAAGATTGTCCACACTACTGACGGTGGTGCCGATGATGGTGTAAGCACGCGGGTCTTTATAGGTGAGGTACTCAGGGTCGGGTACCGGTTGTTCGGCGGCCAGGGCGGCCAGTTGGCCAAAAGTGCGGCTTTCACCGGAGGTGTGGAACACCTGGCTTTCCCGCGCTTCCAGATCCTCACGCTCAACTTCCATCAACAACGCCGCAGCGCCGATGAGCATCTCCCGAGCCGAAGCGCCCATGCGGCGCATCGTGTCGAAATTCCGGGGAATAGACGTGGACCCTCCGGCACCCTGCAAACCATACTTCTTTTGATCCAGGGGCGCTTCGAGCACCTTCACGTCTTCCCAACGCGCCCCCATTTCCTCAGCAATGACCATGGGCAGGGCAGTTTTGATCCCTTGTCCCATCTCTGGAATGCTGGAATAGATTGTGATTTGTCCATCCGGATTTATCTCTACATAGACGTTTAGCTCTTTGGAGCGCACCAGGGCGCGTTCTTCGGCAGCTAAAACCGATGTGGGTAAGGTCATTTGCAGTAGTAAGCCCCCGCCGGCCAGGCTGGAGGCTTTGAGCAGGTCGCGCCGGTTCAGTGTAAAACGACTCACAGCTTAAGCTCCTTTGGCAGATTTGGCCGCGTTATAGGCAATCGCCGCGCTATGTACCGCTTTGCGAATGCGCACATAGGTACCACAGCGGCAGTAGTTGCCCGCCAATGCGGTGTCGATGTCCGCATCCGAGGGTTCGGCTTTCGCTGCCAACAAAGCCGCGGCACTCATAATTTGACCCGCCTGACAGTAGCCACATTGCGGCACGTCATGTTCAATCCACGCGGCCTGCAACGCATGCAGTTCACCATCTGCTGCCAAACCTTCGATCGTGGTAACCGCCCCCGCAACGGCGGACACCGGCAGCACACAAGCGCGCACGGGTGCCCCATCGACATGTACTGTACAAGCCCCACATTGCGCAATTCCGCACCCGTACTTAGTACCGGTGAGTTTCAGCTTGTCTCGCAATACCCACAGCAGCGGCATGTTGGGGTTCACATCCACCTCATGGCTTTGTCCGTTCACCGTCAGTTTGAATTGACTCATAATCTCCGCTGTTCGCTGCCAAATGTTGTTGTAGCGGCATTAAACCTAGCCCAACCGGGCATAGCAATGGCTTGTGCGTACGGTCATACATTTGGCCCGCATTTGGCCCGGCTGATGCCGAGAGCGCTGCTAAAGCTGCGGAACCGCAGGCGCAAATGTCGTATAAAGGGAAGTTCACTTGCTACTCAAAACCATAGGAGACGAACAATAATGAGTGATGCAACAGAAGAGGCCGTCTTAGTCGAACGGCGGGGTCGGGTGATGGTGATCACTTTGAATCGACCGGAAGCCATGAATGCGATTAACGGCGCGCTGTCTAATGGGTTGTGGAACGCCATACAAGAACTTGATGCAGACGATACTTTGACCGCTGGCGTCATCACCGGCGCTGGCCGCGCCTTCTGTTCCGGCATGGATCTTAAAGCGTTTGCACGCGGCGAAGACATCGGCCCGCTGACCACGTTTATACGTGCGGGCAGCAAAAAGCCGCTGATTGCCGCCATCGAAGGTTTCGCCTTGGCAGGTGGTTGTGAGATTGCCTTGACGTGCGATTTATTGGTGGCCTCTAAGGGCTCCAAGATCGGCATCCGTGAAGTGAAGGTAGGCCTATTTGCGGCCGCCGGTGGGGTGTTTCGCCTCCCCGCTCGGGTGGGTTATACCAAGGCCATGGAAATGGCCATCACCGGTGAACCCATTACCGCTGAAACCGCCATGGAGGTGGGTATGCTCAGTGAACTGACCGAAGCGGGTGGTGCACTCGATGCAGCCATCGGCTGGGCAGAACGTATTGCGGAAAACGCGCCGCTGGCGGTGGCCGCGTCAAAGACCTTAGTACGCGCAGCCGCACAGGGCGTGGATGAAGACAGCCTGTGGAAGATGCAAGAACCGCTGTCAAAAACCGTGTTCTCTTCCAACGACGCCAAGGAAGGTCCAGCCGCGTTTGCCGAGAAACGCGCACCCAACTGGACTGGCACTTAAACTAGCAGGCGGGTGTTGTAGCCGTAGAACGCTACAACACCCTTCCAGGGTTTAGAGGGCTTTACCCATACGCCACTCCGGCGGGACACCATACGCTTGCGGCTGCGGGGCTTTGGATTCCACCAACAGCTCCAATCCCATGGAGCTGTAGAAATGTACCGCCGGATTGTCCGATAACACATCCAGTTCCAGCACTTTCAAACCGTTGCGCTGGCCTTCTTGCATGGCCCAGCTGAGCAACGCCACGCCAATTTGTTTGCCTCGGTGTTCCGGTTTAACGGACAGCGCGTGGACATAGTAAACATGCTTGCGCACTTCAGGATTCAACCAATGCGCCAGCTCCGAACGTTCGAGGATACCGCCTAGGTCAGCTTCACTCGCCTCGCCTGCGGCTAACATCTCCGGCCACACCGCACCTAAAGCAGCGACGCGTTCGCGAAACTGCGGGCCATGGAAAGAAATCAGCAAACCCAACAGTTCATCCCCCTCCACCGCCAGGGTGGCAGCATCCGCGCCGAACAAGCTGCCCGGTGTCTGCCAGGAACGCAGCACCAAGGCATCAAACACCGAACGTTGGTCAAAATGATAGTCATACGACACCGGGCCCGTGGCATACACCAGCTCCGGTATGTCCGCGGCAAATTGCTGCGCTAGTTGTTCGTCTGCTCTAACAAGCTCCATGGTTGTCTCCTACATGAGTGGATCTGTTGAATCTCCGTTGTGTGCTTATTGACCGCTGCGGACCACCTCTGGGGTCAGGCGTATGCGCACAAAATTGTCCTCGGCGGCCACCCAGTCATCGATGGTGGCGCGCAATTCGGGGTTTTTCATATCCCAGTACTTGGGCGCCACTTGCGTAATCAACGCACCGGCGCCGTGTTCGAGGATCTCGCAGTTGCCGTCAAAAGCGACCCAGGCTTCACGTTCACCGACGTCATTTGTGACGAGCACAGAAATCTTAGAATCACGTTCTAAGCGTTTGATTTTGATACTGTCTTTCGCAGCAAATATCTCGACGTTTTGGCCATCCCACGCAAACCAAACGGGTACACCCATAGGTACGCCGGAAGTGCGGTTGGTGATCAGGATCGCCAATCGCGGCGCGGCGAGAAAGGCATCGCGCTCTGCTTCGCTGGTAAACGTGTCCACATCAATCTCCGGGTCTATCGAGGGCGAGTCATTATTAGGTCAGCAACCTATTAGGTCAATAGCCTATTATGTCAACGACCTAACTTGTTCTAGAAGACCAGCTCGTCTTCAATGCAAGCGTTTTACCCGGAGGTTGGTTAACCTCTCACTGTTTTGGCTCGAGTAGACACCCCAGATGAAAATTCTAATTGCCGGTGGCGGCATCGGCGGCCTTACCACGGCCCTGTGTCTGGCCACAGCCGGCCATGAGGTGGACCTGTTTGAACAGGCTGACGCATTTGGCGAGATCGGTGCCGGCTTACAACTGTCGCCTAATTGCTCTCGCGTCCTTCACCATCTGGGTTTAGAGCAAGCCTTAGACGAATGCGGGTTTTTACCTGAAGGCAGCGAGTTTCGAGATTGGAAGTCCGGCCGCGTGATTACCCATCAACCTTTGGGGCACACGGTGCTGCAACAGTACGGCTATCCCTACTACCACATGCACCGTGGTGACTTGCTGCGCGTATTGGTCGAAGCCGCCGATCAGCACTCGAATATACAACTGCACACCGCAGCACGTGCCGTCGGCTTTGCTCAAGATGCCGCCGGTGTGCGCCTAAACCTAGAAAACACCTCATTTGAGGGAGATGTGTTGGTCGGCGCAGATGGCATCCATTCGGTCATCCGGGAACAGTTGTGGGGGAATTCGCAGCCGGAGTTTACGGGCAACGTAGCGTGGCGTGCTGTGGTGCCCAGCGAACGTTTGCCCGCCGGGCTGATACGGCCGATGTCCAGCGTGTGGTGGGGACCCCACAAACACTTTGTGCACTACTACCTACGCGGCGGCACCTTGGTGAACTGCGTTTGTGTGGTGGAAAAAACCGGCTGGGAAGTGGAGTCTTGGACCGAACCTGGCGAGCACGCAGAGTTGCTGCGCGATTTCGCAGGGTGGCATGCAGACATACAGACACTGATCGAACGCGTGGATCGCGATTCGTTATACAAGTGGGCACTATTTGATCGGCCACCCATGCGCCAGTGGGGTAAAGGACGTGTTACCCTGCTGGGGGATGCCTGCCATCCTACCCTGCCGTTTATGGCTCAGGGCGCCGCCATGGCGATCGAAGACGCTGCGGTGTTAAGCGTATGTCTTACGTCGAGCGCCCATGTTGCCGCAGACCTGCAGCGCTACGAAACCCTACGGCGCCCGCGTACGGCAAAAATCCAGACGGGTTCGCGCCGCAACGCTACGGTGTTCCACATGACCGGCGTCAAAGCCTGGTTACGTAACCGGGCCGCCAATCAAGCTGGCGCCCGTTCCATGGCCAGCTTGTTTGGCTACAATGCGTTAGATGCTAACAAGGTCTAAACAACCCGGCTTAACCCGTGTGTTACCATGCTTGTTTGTCAGCGGGTTGGGGTGTGGGACACATGCAGGACGGCACAGTCGACATAGCGGGTCGCAGCATCCACTATCACCGCTCCGGAGACCCCACACACCCTAGCCTGTTTTTGTTACATGGTAACTCCATGTCCGGGCGCTGTTTCATCCCACAGCTGTGCAGCGATCTTGCGCAACGTTATCAGCTTGTGGCCATGGATTTGCCGGGCCACGGTCAGTCCCACGCGGCGACGCTCGACGACTACAACTTGCCTGCATACGCCAAACTGGTGAGCGCAGTCATCGAAGCATTGGCGTTACCCAAGGTCCTGTTGGTCGGTTGGAGCTTGGGCGGGCATGTGCTGTTGCAAGCGACACAATATTTGCCCCAGACAAAAGGTTTAATGCTGATCGGCACCCCGCCGCTGGGCAAAATGGAAGATGTGTTGCAAGCCTTTTTGCCACACCCGGCATCGGTCATTTACCAAGAGGCGGTAAACGCCGAGGAAGCGCGCGGTTTTGCCCAGGCCTGCCTACATCCCGCTTCAACTTTAGACACCGCCGAAATGGTGGCAGACGTATTGGCGACTCACGGTCTTGCTCGTATAGGCCTGATGCAGCCGACTAACACGTTCACTGACGAAGTGTCACTGGCGAGGCAGTTGGACATGCCGCTGGCCATCGTGCACGGCGCCGGCGAACAATTGGTGAGTCTTGACTACATCGAGCAGCTTAAGCTGCCAGGTCTATGGCGGGACGGTGTACAAGTGCTGGCGGATGTAGGACACACCCCACACCTGGAAACACCCAAGGTGTTTAACCAATTGCTGGCTGAATTCGCCGAGGCTTGCCTCGGCTGATACCCTCTATCTAGCGCCCTATCTAACACTCCAGCTAGGGAGCCTCTTACATGGCCATGCTGAGTTTAGCCGCCACCATGATATGGCTTAATTGAGAACGCCCCCTAGTAAGAGCATCATGATCGTCCTAAACACTCCCTGAGCTGTGAGCCTCGTCTTCCGATCCATCTTCTTTTATCGTGGACGCCGACTAACGGTCAAGTACAGGTCGCCGCGCTGTTTCGGCTGCAGCTACAACCCGTTAAAGTCGTGAACGGCGGCAGTCATCATGCAGAATATCCATCATCAGAGCGCAGGCTTCACTGAACGGATGCGCCTCGCCGAGTATCGCCTCTCGTCGTCCGGCCTCTAACGCGCGCTCATAAGTAAGCCGATCCAATCCGAAGAGCCGTGCGCGTTTCGCGGTGTTCCATGTGCCGGTGATCCCAGCCAGCAGCACACTGGCGCGATAGATCGCCAGCGTGTCCGCCATCTCATCCGTATAGAAGGCATGAAAACCAACCCGCGCGGCCTTAAGCAACGTTGCGGCTAACGCGTCATCACCCAAGTTCGACAGATACAGCGCCAGGGGCGGAGGCCCGTTTTTCTGAGGGGGAGATACACCGAGACATGTCATGAAAGAGATACTCCGCTCGCGACAGTGACAACGCCGTGTTACTTCTCAGCAGCCGCGCTCGCACCAAGCGCCTGGTACAGATCAAACAGCGCCTGATGGGCTGTTCTTACCAAAGCCAGCCAGTCCGCATGCTCTGTGATGGCCGGATGTTCCATCAGCTCGGCATCCACACTGCGCATCAAAAAACTCGCCATGTGCAGAGCTTCCTGGGTGGATAGCGGATCAGGGGTGTGTGGTGTCGTCATGGGGGATCACTTTCGTCGTTGGGTTCTTCGGTGCCTACACTACTGCACGCAATCGAGGCTGAGCCGTCAGGATGTGTGCCAATCGGCAACTCAAAACACCCCTGTTGAATGATGTCTGTCGGCTTCGGCTCATCCGTGGAGGCGCAGGCGTTCAAGAGCGTAATCGCGAGTAGAATGAGCGTCGATCTAATCATTGCCGTGCGATGATCCCCATCAGGATGTCACACCGGCGGTTTTCACCCTGCACATAAAGCAGCTGAATGGCGCGGGCATCACGCCCCGACTGATCGCTGCGATTAAGCCAGGCAAAAATTGCGTTAAAGCGTGTCGATTGTTCAAGCAGCTTGTCATGGGCTCTGTTCTCAGAGCGAAGACTCTCGCGCCGCGCATTCCACCACTCTTTGACACGGGTGTATTTTGTGATCTCGTTGTTCAAAGTAGTCCGCCCGTTCTCGGTCGATGGATCAATCCGGAAGAATCCGGGATTGGCTTTACGCATACCAGTGAGTGTCGGTGTGTCCTGCAAAAAAGACAGCGTGAGTGTTGCCGCACTCATGCACCAGCCCGCCTCACGCGCTTTACCCAGATCACTGGTGGCCGGAACCATAGTCTTCGGGGGATAATTCTTTGCCCGCTCTGCCTGCCAATGCGGGGCGTAATGCCGGTCCTGCGCGCTCAGAGCTTGTGGAGAGTGGCGCGCAGGATCGAAGACGCATTTATCTTTGGTCGCCTGCGGGATAAAGCGCTCGCCTGTCCCAAAAAAGCCTCGTGTCGGGTGCGGCAACCCGTCATCCAGGGTGAAGAGTGAATATCCGTAAGCCACACTCCACCACACCCCGCGCTTAAGAGCGTCATCCCAGGCGTTATACGTCTCCGACATCTCTCGCCCGCGTGTCGGCGTGCTTCGCCCGGCCACCCATTCCGGATCATGCACCTGTCGGCACAGCCGCGCTTCCTTGGCATAGCTCAGCGGATCATCCTCTGAAACCTGCACCGCATCGCTTTGTGCAGAGGCGGGAGCCGAGACGACAAGCAGTACTGCACAGATGGAAAAGACAAGGTTCTGAATACAGTGGTATGCGGAATGTGAAGAAAAGTTTGCAGCCATCACTGAATCTATGCTCCGGTCAAAAAGGACCCTTATTGCTAGGGGCCGTTCTCAATTGGTCTTAACAAAGTGAGTTAAGAAGCTGTATTGTATGATCTTTCCGCGTAGGAGAGCCATGGATCGTACGATACTCCGAG
>JANQKS010000053.1 GCA_028281005.1 Pseudomonadales bacterium | reverse complement strand
GAAGCCGAGAAAGTTCTCGGCGTATCTCTCGTAGCGAGTCACTAGTCGCCGATAGTTCTGAAGCCATGCAAACAACCGCTCCACTTTCCAGCGTCGTTTGTACCGGCGCAGCTGTCGTCCATCTTGAGTGCGTTTCTTGCGATTGGCCCGGTTCGGTGAAATCATCTCAACGCCGCGTGATTTTGGTTTGCAGGTCTGCACCGGGGGGTGTTGGGTCTTCAATCACGCCGCGTTTGACGAGGTTCTTGAACACCAGCTTCATTTCCGGGTCTGAGGCGATAAACACGCGGCCGCAGGACAGGTCCAAAATGGGCCCAACCACGATCGTGTCCGGGTGCGCTTCCATCTCAAAGTGATTGCGGTCGTCGGCGGCAAAGGTGGCATCCATCATCGACATGTCTATGTATTGGCCGACACCTGTCTGGTCGCGCAAGCGCAAAGCCGCCAACACACTGATCACCCCATGTAGCGAAGCGTTGGTGTCCGCCACGGACAGCGACAAATCACCCGGCGCTGTCTGATTGCGCTCCCCCAAACGATGCATCAACCCCACCTCGGCATGCACCACCGGTGCATCCGAAGGTCGCTTGGATGCAGGCCCCTCCTGACCAAAACCGGTATGGAGAGCATGATGAGCTTGGGGTTCACCGTTTTGAGGGTGTCGTAATCAATCCTGAGGCGGTGCATGACACCCGGCCGATAGTTTTCGATGACAACGTCCGCTACAGCCACCAGTTCTTTTACCAGTTCCGTAGCACCCGGCGCGCAGGTTCAGGCTAATGTTGCGTTTGCCCGCGTTCTGCTGGTTAAAAAGCCGGATATACCCAGCACCTTCTTGCCTTGTAGGCGGGTATCGTCTCCTTCCGGCGGTTCAATCTTCACCACATCCGCGCCGAGGTCGGTGAGCAATCGTCCAGCGAAAGGTCCGGCAACAATGCGGGAAAAATCCAGCACGCGAATGCCTTCAAGCGGATATGGCGCGGCGTCTGCCATCGACGCGGCTCAAGCCGGCTCAAACACCGGCAGCGTGATGTCGCTGTCGTCAATCGCCTCAAAGGCGACTTGCACTGCCATTCCCACCTGCAGATCAGCGGGATCACAGTGCACGATGTTGCTCATCATGCGCGGACCTTCCGCCAACTCGACGATGGCGATGGCCATGGGGCACGAATCCGCAAACACCGGATGCGGCGGGCGGTGGGCAACGGTGTAGGTGTACACGGTGCCTTTGCCGGAAACGGGTTTCCACGTCAACGGCCCACCACCCCAGGGACTATGTGCGCGTGGTGGAAATACGTATTTGTCCTCGGCCTCGCAGTGTTGCAGCACCAATGTATGCTGTGACGCCGCGTCCCAATAGGGTCGCGTTAATTCGGAAACGGGCGGAATTAGGCGCGCGCTCAACGCTGCGCTCCGAACACTAAGCCGGCCTGTTCAGCAATGATGCCGCCATTACCGTGGGCATAAGCCAACTCCAACCCTGTAATCTGCCGGTCTCCAGCGCGCCCTTGTATCTGGCGAACTGCTTCCGTGACATGACTCATGCCACCCGCCATACCGGCCTGACCGAACGACAGCTGGCCGCCGTGGGTATTGAGCGGAAAGTCACCGGCGTAAGTCATGTCGTGGGATTGAACAAAAGCCCCCGCTTCTCCCCGTCCGCAGAATCCCGCGGCTTCCAAAGTGAGCAACACCATGATGGTGTAGCAGTCGTACAATGAGGCCAAGCCAACGTCAGAAGGCTGTACGCCCGCCTGTGAAAAAGCGGCGTGCGCGGCGATGCCAATACCGGTGGTGTCTAATCCGGGCGCCTGCGCCAGGGACGAATGAGTCACCGACTCACCCGCCCCTAGTACCCAGGCCGGCGCTTGCCGGGCATCCGCTACACGGTTTGCAGAGGTCACCAGCAACGCGGCCGCACCTGCGGCGGGCATGACAATCTCCAGCATATGCAGCGGTTCACAAATGATCTCCGAGGCAAGCACCTCTTCTATGGTCAGCGGCTGATCGTGAAATATGGCGGCGGGGTTTACGTTGGCGTTTTTACGCTGATCCACCGCCACCTTGGCGCGCTGTTCGTCGGTCAACCCATATTCATGGGTGTAACGCGTGGCCAACATGGCGTAGCCGACATTGGCGCCCACCATACCGTAGGGGGAATCAAACTCCGCTAAGGGAGAGCGGTCGCGGCTGGGTTGTATGGAGCGCGGTTGACGCCGCTCGGGTGACGCTCCCTTGTCTGTTTTGAAATCGTCTGTTTTGATATCGTCTGTTTTGATATCGTCTGTTTTGGCAGCGGGTCGCGGTGTTCTGCGGCGTCTGCGCGTACCCGTTAGGCATAAACAAGATGTACACATGCCGGACTGAATGGCGGCAGCAGCCCGCCACACCATGCCGGCGCCGGTAGCACCACCTAAATCCACCACCTCGGCAAAGGTCGGTTGTAAGCCAAGAAACTCCGCCACCGTGGCGGGCACAAAACCGGGCAATCCCCCGATGGGATGTACGATCAAACCATCTACCTGATTGTGCTGAAACCCCGCGTCGGCAATGGCATCGTTGGCCGCTTCGCTCAACAGCTCAAGGATGGTTTCTTCACCCGTATAACGTTGTGGCGCTTTCTCCGCCACCCCTACTACCGCCGCGGCCCCGCGCAGCGACATCAGAGCACCTCGGCAGTTTGATATTTTGCGGGCACTTCAATATTCCATAGGCGAGCCGCGTTTAAACCCAACACCTTGGCACGCTGCTCTTCCGTCAGCGCACCCATGGTGCGCTCAATCGCTGCTGCAGAATGAGGCCAAGTCCCTTCATGGTGGGGATAGTCGTTGGCCCACAAGAAATTGTCGATCAGGTTGTGCGCCACCCCCAAATCGAGCCCGGAGCGGTCTTCGCCAAAGCTGGCAAATCCCTGGCGGCGATAATAATAACTTGGCGGTTCTTTGAGCTCGGGCGAGACCCACATGCGGTGTTTTTAAAACGCTTCATCCATAACTTCCAGCAGCCAGGACACCCAGCCGATGCCTGCTTCTATGGTGGCAAAACGTAGTTTTGGATGGCGCTCCAACACGCCTGAGGCACACAGGTTGGCCACCGGTTCTTGGCTTGCGGCACAGCAATGCACGGCATAATTGATGACCGCCCCGCCTGGACCGGAAGATGCTCTAGGGTCCCGGCCGGTGGAAACGTGAATCGTCAGCGGCAGGCCCACATCTTCAATGGCAGACCACAACGGTTCAAACTCCGCTTGATTGTAGTTGCGTTGGTCCATCCCCGTGGGACCATACTCCGGTTTCACCGGTATGGTGACGCCTTTAAAGCCAAGCTTGGCCACCCGCTCTACTTCTTGAACCGCTGCTTCTACATCCAGCGTGGGGATCTGCGCCATCGGCAGGATACGATCTTGATATGCACCAAATTCTTCGTGCGCCCAATCGTTCCAAGCCTGACACATGGCCATGGAAAAACCGGGGTCATTTGTGCCAAATGCGTGGATACCTTTGTTACCGAAAACAATTTCCGCATCCATGCCGTCACGGTCCATATCCGCCAGGCGTTCGGCTGGATTGCGGCCGGTTTTGTTACGCTCGATGTCTTCCGGACCCCAATCCGTGGTATCGGTTTTGATTTTCCAAGGACGGTTACCTTCCGTGATGATGAAGGCCTGACCGTCACGCATTTCCAAGCGTGGCAACCGTTTACGATATTCTGGCGCGATACGAGACTTCACCCAGTCCTTGGGTTCGTTGGCGTGACAATCCGCAGACACCATAAAAAACTTGTTCGGATCGTCCGGCTGAGCGGTGCGGCGCCAACCGTTGTGGCCCGGTGTCTGCAGACGCCTGGACATGGTTGTTTCGACGCTCGGCATAACAGCTTCTCCCTAACTTGATGCTATTCCTAATACTAGATAACCGCTATTTTCAAGTAAACCTATTTTGCTGTGGACGACTAGCGCACACGCATTTCAGTTGTTTTCGGCTTATTCCAACGCATTAAGAAAAACCATCCAGATACAGTCGCGCACCCACCGCACCTGTCACTTACACGCAATTGCGTATAATCTATTATCCTATTTTGAACTTTTGCACGGGCACTGATGGAGCAGGCAGGCCAAACCATGAAATGGTATTCTTGCCTGAGCGCCAATCCCTTGGATTTGCTTGCCCGCGATTCCGATAAGAACGACTACAATTTAATGGCTGAAACGGTTTTACCCAACGAACGCGCTGCAACCCGGGTTGCTCGCCAGATAGTGAATGAAATCCAGGTTCGCGGCCTGCGACCGGGTACCAAACTGGATCCGGAACACGTGATGATCCAGAAATTTGGTGTGGCGCGGGCCACCATACGTGAAGCTTTGCGGTTTTTAGAATTACAAGGCGCGTTGCGCATCAAAGCAGGTCCCGGCGGCGGGCCGGTGGTCAGCGTGCCCGACATAGATCATCTCACCAGCGCCATCTCACTGCAGTTGCAGTTTGCCAATGCCACCTTCCAGTCTGTGCTCGACGCCAGGCGTTCAATCTACCCGGTACTGGTCGCGGAGGCCGCGCAACAGGCGACCCACCAAGACATTGCCGCCTTACGGCAGTGTGTTCAGCGTCTGCACGCAGCCACCAACAACTCCGGTGAAACCGCGCGGGAAGCTCGACGCTTTTATGAGATGGTCGCAACAGCTTCGAACAATCTGGTACTGGGATTTATGGTGAACGCACTACACCGTATGTCCCAGGGTTCCGGCATCGAATACGATTTGGATCACCGCCAGGCAAACGCCAGAGATTCAGAACGCATTTTACAAGCGATTGAAGCAGGTGATGCCGAGAAGGCTTATGCCATCTCCTCCAAGATGCACGCCGCCGCCAAACGTTATTGGGAGAAAAACGCGCCGGAACTGCTGGACACGCCGGTATCTTGGATCGCCAGCTAAACCGACACTGCTTGCACACATAGCACGCCGGACAGGCTAATCAGCTCATCGCGAACCTATAATAGGTTCGGCCACTCACTGCTGTGGTTCGCCGATGATTCCCGACGCCGCCAGCGCTTGTTGAGTATCGGCATCAATGCCGATAGCGGTCAAAATTTCCACGTTATGTTCGCCAATCTCCGGCGCGCAGTGCCGAACCCGCGTGGGTGTGCGGGAAAACTTCACCGCCGGGCCTGTAATAGGGGCCATAGTGCCGTCTTGGAGTTTGGTGGGTTGCAACATGTCACGTTCAAGTACATGCGGATCCTGCGCCGCTTGAGGATAGGTGTTAACAGGCGCAATCGGCAGACCCGCGGCACGCAATTCAGCGACGGCTTCTTGCTGAGTACGGGCAGCACACCAGTTGGCCATCAGCACGTTACACAGTTCCCGATTTGCACTGCGTTCCTCCCGGGAGGCAAAACTTTCGTGATCCGCAAGATCCGCCTCCCCAATAATCGGTGCAAGCAGGCGCCAATGTGTATCCAGCAACACACCGGCAAACACCGCACCATCTTTACAATCATAAACGTTGGCCGGCACCGTTCCCCCAAACTCATTGCCCATGCGCTCAGGTTCCACACCCATTGCCCCCAGCGTTGGCAGGCCGTTGCTTTGGAACAGCAGCGCATCCTGCAAGGCAACATCAACATGCTGGCCTTCACCGGTCTGGTCGCGGTGGCGTAAAGCCGCCATGGCGCCCAGTGCGCCATGTAAACCACCTAAGTCATCCGCCAGATAAGTGCCGGCCTTTGTGGGTGGTCCGTCGGGCGCACCCGTGACCGACATGAACCCCGACGATGCTTGCGCGAGGGGATCGTAACCCGCGGCCTTATGGTTGGGGCCAAACTGCCCCCAACCGGTAATCGAGACGTACACAATGTCTGGTTTTACTTCACACACCTGCTCGTAGCCGAGCCCATAACCGGCCATGGTGCCGGATTTAAAGTTTTCCACGATCACGTCTACGCCGGCGCTGAGTTGTAGAAATATCTCCCGCCCTTGTTGCGTACGCACGTCCAGTGACAGAGCGCGCTTGTTACGATTTACCGTGGCATGCATAAAACTCACATCGCTGCCAGGCAGTTTCGGCTGCACGGTGCGGCTCACATCCCCAGTGGGGATTTCAACTTTGATGACATCAGCACCAAAGTCTGCCAACACCGCTGCGCACATGGGGCCCGCCCAGGTTGTGGTGGCTTCAAGCACCCGCACACCGACTAGGGGCCCGCTAGATCGGTTCGCGCATTGCGATAAAAGTCCGCTTTCTCCATCGGTCCCCTCCCGTACAATCCTTTGATTTATGAAAATGAGATGCCGTCGAAATCGCCTGCTGCCCGCCATTGCTCGAGGATGCGGAAAAACTTCACCGGCCCGCCGCCGTAGCCGCTGGTAAAAAAGCCGTTGGGATTGTCCAGCTTACCTTCGTTGTTGTAGTAGCCTGGCGTACATTCGGCGCGGAAACGCTCGCCGAATCTGGCGGTGCGCTTAATTTCATCCAGCCAGCCCTGCTCCCCCGCCGCCGTCGCCTCGATGGTGGTTGCACCTCTATCCCGGGCTTCTTGCATGATGTGCGCAATATGCACCGCCTGGGCATTTAACGCGTGGGGCACATTGACGGTAACCGCGGCTTGAGTGAAGCCCAGGAAGAAGCAATTCGGAAAGCCATGGGTGGTAAAGCCATGCAGTGTTTTTAGTCCGTTGGCCCACTTGTCACTGAGCTTTTCTGACGCACGGCCGGTGACATCGTAACCTGCGCGACGGGTATAACTCGTCCCTACTTCAAAACCGGTCGCAAAAATCAGGCAATCGAGCTCATGTTCAACGCCGTCCACTACCACACCTTTCGGCGTTATGCGCTCCACCCCTTTGCCCTGGGTATCAATCAGGTGCACATTGTCGCGATTAAAAGTAGGCAAGTACTCGTCGTGAAAACACGGGCGTTTACAGAATTGTCGATACCAGGGTTTTAGCGCCTCCGCGGTTTCTTTGTCTTCCACAATGGCATCGACGCGCTCGCGCACCGTGTTCATTTTCTGATAGTCGGACATCTCCATGAGCATGCCCTTTTCACGGCTGGTGAGCCGCCGACCCAGCTTGCGCGATGCCTGTTTCGCGGCGATACCGGTTAGGTTGCGAAAGATATCCGTCCAGCCGTCGGCAACCAGGTCTTCATCCTGATCCCCGCCGCTGACCAGCGTGTTGAAGTTATCCATGCGTTCGTATTGCCATCCGCTGTGCAGGCCGGCCGCCCACTCGGGATCCGTGGGACGGTTGTTGCGCACATCCACAGATGAAGGAGTGCGTTGGAATACTTTTAGCTCGCGCGACCACTCGCCAAGATGCGGGATACACTGCACCGCGGTCGCGCCGGTGCCGATGATGCCCACCCGCTTGTCCTGCAGATTGGTTAAGTTGCCGCTGGGATCACCACCCGTGTAGGCGTAATCCCATCTGCTGGTGTGGAAGGTATGCCCTTGAAACTCGTCGATACCGGGAATGCCCGGCAACTTCGGCCTGTTTAACGGCCCGTTGGCCATGGCCACGTAGCGCGCCCGCATGTGATCCCCACGGTTGGTGGAGACGATCCAATGCTGCTCTTCCGCATCCCAAGTGAGGTCTGTGACCTCAGTCGAAAGGCATGCGTTTTCATACAACCCATAGTGTTTTGCGATGTTCTGGGTGTGCGCCATGATTTCCGGCGCAAAAGAATATTTGTGCTTGGGAATGTAATTGAGCTCTTCAAGCATGGGCAGGTAACAGTAAGATTCCACATCACACATAGCGCCTGGATAGCGATTCCAATACCAAGTGCCGCCGAAGTCTCCACCTTTTTCAATCACACGGATGTCGTCAAAACCGGCTTCACGCAATCTACCACCAAGCAGCAAACCGCCAAAACCGCCGCCGATAATCACTATCTCAACCGTATCGTTCAGGGCTTCGCGTGCGGCCACCTCAGCATAGGGATCATCCACATAATTGGAAAAGTCCCCGGTGACCTCTATGTACTGATCGTTTGCGTCATCGCGCAGGCGTTTGTCCCGCTCCTCAAGATATTTCGCTTTTAGCGCGTCCGGATCAAAATCCAACTCACCGAGCATTAACTCAACTACTTCTTCTTGCATTACAACTCCTTTGCGCTCCAAGTCGCATCATTGTTCTCTTCCTTTGGCGTGCCTTCGCGTCCCTTCGCGTTGACTATGATTCAGCTAGTCAGAGTCAGGAGAGTTCTGCGCAGCATCACCCTTGTCTGCTTCGCGTTCTGAATCTCGATAGGCATTGCCAAAAGTCTCTTCTCGCCACTTTAGCGCAGCCTTTAAACCATCACGTTCGGCTCTGCGCATAAATTCGTCTCCCATTTCGCCCTCTTCCGACCTGGAGGCGTAAATCCCCTGATCACGAAAACTTGAAAGCGCTAACAGATCGACACTGGTGGCTATCCCGGTTTTAAACCCCATCACTTCAAACTGCCGATTGATACTGCGTTTGGTCATCATGATGAGATCGGTGGGAGTGAGCGCAATCAAATGCGCCAGTTCTTCGGTACGTTCCTCAAGTTTGTCCTCAGGCACGGCCTCAGATGCCCACTGACACTGCACAGCTTCAAGACCGGACATTGGCTCGCAAGTAAACATGTAGTATTTCGCCTTGGTCATACCCACCAGCCAAGGAATGTACTGCAGGTTGCCCGGGGACCAGTTACGCCCTACCGGCCAGCCGATCTTGGCGTCTTCCGCCACAATTCTAAGGTCACAAAAACCAGCCAACTCAGTACCGCCGGCCAAGCAGGCACCGTGGATCTGCGCAATCACCGGCTTTTGCAAGTCGAACAACGTCATGTAAACACGGGCATGTTCCAAGTCGTAAGACTGCCAAAGACGGTCACGTTTGGGATTAATGTAGCCGCCGGGCGGCATGTTACGTTGACGTTCACCCTTTTTTACCGGTGTGATGTCATACCCGGCAGAGAAGCTTGGCCCCTGCCCCTTAATGATGATGACGCGGATGGTGTCATCCAACTCGAGCAGTTTTGCCGCCATTTCTATTTGCAGCAGCCGCTCATAACCCAAGGGATTTCGCTTCTCCGGAGAGTTGAGAACTATGCGACCAATGGGTGCATCGCGCTCGATTTCAACCAGATCAAACTCTGGCATCTCAACGTTTTCGCGACGATAGGGGGGTGACCATTTCACCATCCGCGATGGATCTTGCTGATCATCAGATGAGTCCATCGATGCATCTCCTTACTTGACAGATTGTTCTGAGGCGGGATCGACGTACTCTATTGCACCCCCAAAGCGAATTAGTATCCTAGTTAATGCATACTTCGAAGTAAACTGGCGGCGACCCAAGCAGCATCAAGACGCCTCAAATCACAGGACATACACCAACAAGAGGAAACACGCGGCATGGCGGACTTACAGAATCAAGTAGCTCTCATCACTGGCGGTGCGAGCGGTATCGGCGCTGCCACTGCGCGGTTATTTGCCGAACGAGGCGCACACGTGGTCATCGCAGATCTACAGGAAGAGATGGGAGCAGACCTGGCCAACGACATAGAGGGTACGTTTGTGCGCGTCGACGTCACCAAAGAAGCTGATGTACAAGCCGCCGTCGATGCCGCGGTAGAGCAATATGGTCAGCTCGACTGCATGTTTAACAACGCCGGCTTTGGCGGTGCGCTGGGACCCATCGACGAAACTTCCGAAGAAGATTACGACATCACCATGGATGTGCTGTTGAAGGGGGTGTTTTTTGGCATCAAACACGCCGCACGGGTGATGAAGCCGCGCAACGCCGGCAACATCCTCAGCACGGCGTCGGTGGCCGGTTTGATGGCGGGTTATTCGCCCCATCTGTATGCCGTAGCCAAGGCGGCGGTGATTCAGCTCACCCAAACCACCGCCTTGGAATTGGCGCACTGGCAGATCCGCGTAAACTGTATCTGCCCGGGTTTTATCGTCACACCGCTGGCCGCGGGGCTAGACGCTGACGAAGAGCAAATGATGCGTTTTCGTGAATTTGCCGCCGGCGCACAACCTGTAAAGCGGGCGGGCGATCCGCGCGACATTGCCGAAGCGGCAGCTTTCCTCGCCTCGGACAGTGCGTCTTTTATCACCGGTCATGCGCAAGTGGTAGACGGCGGCGTCTCCGTTGGTAGATCTTGGACCCGCCAGGCGTCATGGATAACACAAACGCGTCCGATCAGCGTTTATCGTCCGCCAGGGAGGTAGCCGATGACCGCTGTAGCAGCCCCCTCGCAAGGAAACCCATCACATGAACACCGCCGCTAGTGAAGAAGAACCCGTGCTCCTAGAAGCAACACAAGGGCACGCATTAATGGCCTCGCCAGCAAAGATGGCAAAGAAGCGCGCAAGGCCTTCTTTGAAAAACGCAAACCCACGTTCACCGGCAACTAACCCGGCAGCGCCACCTGCCCCATCTGAATCGCCGCGCCGAAACCACCGTCCACCATGAGATTTATCCCGTTCACGTAGCTGGCGAGATCAGAGGCTAAAAAGAGCAGCGCACGGGCTTGATCTTCCGGGGTTGCCACTCGGCCAGCACCTGCATCTATCGCCCAATCGATGATCTCATCGGTCATGGTTTCCCGAAACGCGGGCAGCAGCGGCGTATCTACCGGCGAAGGGCACACACTGTTGATGCGCAGGCCATGTTGAGTGGCGGTTTTTGCCATACGCATGGTGTATACCTGCACACACTCTTTGGAAAAGGAGTAGCCGTCAGCCACCACTTCGGCATTGCCTGCGACCCAGGACACACCTTCATCCCAGCCATTGATCTCCAGTAAACCGTTGATCTGCTGCAGATGCTCCGGCCAACGATTGCCTGCCACGGACGCGGTGTTGACGATGGCACCGCCTGAATTCATCGTCGGCAACAGGTGTTCGGTCAAGCGTTTTAGGCCAAGCGTGTTAACGCGCATGACCGTATCCGCCGGAAGCGTGGCGGCAACGCCTGCATTGTTAAACAACACATCCACCGCGGGCGCACCCTCTGCGTTGATTTGCGCAACCGCCGCATCGATGGACACAGGGTTACCCATGTCTGTTTCTATAAACGCCTCCACGTTGACTTCAGGTTGTTTAAGGTCCAGGACAACAATATGGTCCGCCCCTGCCTCGCGCAGCAGCTCCACCAGGGCGGCGCCGATACCCGAATAGGCCCCAGTGATGACAACGCGTTTTCCTGCAAAATCTATTAATCCCGACATCTAAATCCCCGAAAAACCAATGTATCGTTTTTTATGAAACGCACGGTTGCCAAACAGTGCTTCTGTTGCCCGCGCGCGCTTTAAGAAAAAGCCGGCATCAAATTCATCTGTCATACCAATACCACCGTGCATCTGAATCATGTCGTTGGTCATGGCGTGCAGAAACTCGCCCATCTGGCTCTTCGCCAGTGAACACAGTTGCGCCACATCCTCACCGTCCTGATCTATCGCGGTGAGGGCAGCCTCAACACAAGAGCGCGCAAACTCCATGTTCATGAAGTGTGTGGCCTGGCGATGCCCAAGGGACTGAAAAGATCCTATGACTTGATCAAACTGAACCCGAGTTTTCAGATACTCCAGTGTGCGATCAAACGCTTCGGTACCCGTACCCAACATCTCCGCGGCAAGACCCGCACGGCCCCGGTCCAGCACGGCTTCCAACAAGCCGCGACCGTTGTCCACCGTACCGAGAACAGCATCCGCGCCCACTGCCACCCGCTCGAAGGTGATGTCCGCGTAGCCGCGCGAATCCACCGTCGACAGCGGAGTGCGAGTAACACCGTTAGCGGCTGTATCCACCAAAAACAACGTCACGCCATCCACGTCGGCAGCGTCACCGCTGGTTCTTGCGGCTACCACCAGCACATCTGCTGCAGCACCTTCCACGACAAAAAACTTGGTACCCGAAAGCTCATAACCATCACCCACCGCGTTGGCGGCTAACGCAATCATTGAGGGGTCGTGTTGGGAAGATTCATCCACCGCCAGCGTGGCGATGACCGAACCGTCTGCGATGCTGGGCAGATACTGTTTTTTCTGCGCGTCCGTGCCCCCTAACAAAATGGCAGAGGCGCCCACCAGGCCGGAGGCCAGCAATGGGCTTGCAGTCAGACCACGGCCGGTCTCCTCCAAGACCACACCAAAGGTGCGAAAGTCCATGCCGGAGCCGCCGTATTCCTCAGGGATTAATATACCGGCCCAGCCCAGCTCACACACCGCCTGCCAGGTGTCCGGGGCATAGCCATTGGCATGGCCGGCATCGCGCATGGCGCGAAAGTGAGTGACCGATGATGCATCGTTGACCCAGGATTTCGCCTGGTCTTGCAGAATAACTTGTTCTTCTGTGAGTACCGCCATGGCTTAGTATCCTTTTAATCCCAACACGCGTTTCGCCACCAGATTCAAGTTGACCTCATTCGAGCCGCCTTCAATGGAGTTGGCTTTTGAACGCAGCATGGCGCGGGTATGCGCAAGCTCTTGCGGTGCAAAACCGTCACCTTCCCAGCCCACACCACGGTTCCCCATGATTTCAATCATCAACTCCTCGCGATCCTGATTGAACTTAGCCCAGGCTAATTTCAGGATACCAATTGCCGGCGTGGGTCCGTTTACCGCCGCCTCCGCGCTCATGCGCCGGGCGGTTAAGCTAAACGCGTGGGAGAACATTTTGTTGTCCGCAATGCGCTCACGCATGCCGCCATCAGCCAGCACACCGTCTTGCAAGCCAAGGTGGTCCCGAGCGGCGTCTTCCAACGAGTAGCCACCACCTCCGTTCACATCTCCACCGCCTTCGCCGGCAATCCCCGAACGTTCATGCAGCAGCAGGTGTTTGCCGATAGCCCAACCTTTATTCTTTTCACCGATGAGGTTGTCTTTTGGCACCACCACGTCGGTAAAAAACACTTCATTAAAGGGTGAATTTCCGGAGATTAATTTGATGGGTTTGACTTCAACGCCTGGCGATTTCATGTCCAGGGTGATGAAACTGATGCCTTCGTATTTGTTGCTCTTGTCGGTGCGGAAGATGCCATACATCCAATCGGCTTCCTTGGCGCCTGAAGTCCAGATCTTAGATCCGTTGATGATGAAATGGTCGCCTCTGTCTTCGGCAAAACTTTGAAGGCTAGCCAGGTCGGAACCCGCGCCGGGCTCCGAGTAACCCTGACACCAGTGAATGTTGCCTCTGATGATGTCCGGTAAATAACGTTGCTTTTGCTCATCGGTACCATAGTCGAGCAACGTGGGGCCCCACATCATGGTGCCAAACCCCCCAATGGGATTGATCGCCCCGGCCAGCTTCATCTCTTCTCGCAGCACCGCTGCCTGTTCCGGCGACAAGCCGCCGCCACCATACTCCGCCGGCCAGGTCGGCGTAGACCAGCCTTTTTCACCGAGACGTTCCTGCCAAAGCTTCCAATCCCCGGTGAACTTTGCGCCAAATCCGGCAATTCCCGGAGGAAGTTGGCCTTTAAGGCTGGTCGGGAAGCTATCGGCAAGCCAGGCTTTGGCTTCTTCCCGGAAAACATTGACGTCCTGCGTCATGGTGAACTCCGCTATGTGTTTATGGATTGCCTAATAGGATAGCAAAACAAAGCGGGACAGGAGCAGGTCTAAAGATTCAATGGCGCGCGGCGCCACCCCGGGAATTTCAGTTTTGCTCAAACGCAAATTGTTCAGTAGTCACCGTGGCTTGTGCAGCCGGTGAGTACCGCGCGCCCGAAATCGCTTCTGGCGCAAATGCTGCATTGAGGGCCGTGAGCACGTCAGCGGGAATCTCCACCTGGGCCGCTGCAAAATTATCCTGCAAATGTTGCAGGTTAGTGGTGCCGGGAATCGGCACACAGCCTGGATCCTGGGCCAGGGTCCAAGCAAGCGCGAGCTGCGCAACGCTACACCCCAAAGCCTGGGCATGGTCGTAGGCAAACTGCAGCAGTTCCAAATTTGCTGAGTGATGCGGATCAGTGAAGCGCGGGAAGGTCCGACGCAGGTCACTGTCATGATAACCGTTCGGGTCCAGCGGCTGATCTGCCAGATAGCCCCGACCTACCGGAGAAAAAGGCACAAAGGTCACCCCGAGCTCTCGGCAAGCGTCCAGCACCGCAATTTCAGGATTGCGGGTCATGAGTGAATATTCGGATTGCATGGCGGCAATGGGGTGCACCGCGTGGGCGCGGCGTAACATGTCTGCCGACATTTCCGACAAGCCAATCATGCGAATTTCGCCGGCCTGCACTAAGTCTGCCAGCGCGCGAACCGAGTCTTCTATCGGCACGTCCGGGTCCGGACGATGCATGTAATACAGATCGATTACTTCTGTCTTCAAACGAGTGAGACTGGCATCGCACGCGGCTTTGATGGTGGCAGGCCGGGCGTCCAGAAACCGTTTGCCGTCCTTAAACCCCATCACACATTTGCTGGCCAACACAAACTCATCACGGCGGTCTGCCAACGCAGCGCCAATCAGCTTTTCGTTGTTGCCCATGCCGTAAATGGTGGCGGTATCCAGAAAGTCGTAACCTAAATCCAGCGCCTGGCGCAAAAACGCCACCGCTTGATCGTGATCTTGAGCGGGGCCGTAGGCGTGGCTCAGGTTCATACAACCGAGGCCCACCGGATGCACTTCAAAAGGTCCTATCTTACGTTTGGCGACTGCCATGGTTTATTCAGATTCCTCCGCATCCAGTGAATCGGTCACGGCCACATCCATGCCGCTCCCGTGCAGGTGATCCCCTCCATCCAATTGGCTGGGATCCCCTTCAGTGGCGAGATGGAAAGTGGCAAAACCAGGCATCACAAATTGATTCAAGGCCATGCCTATGACGCGCCCTGAATAAGGCGCTTTGATGATCATTTGTTCGTTGGAGATGGGGTTGGTCACGGTACCCAAGGCATCACCCTCTCGTACCTTGTTGCCAAGCTTCACGTCGGACATGAGAATGCCGCCCTGATCCGCACGTATCCAAGCAGAGCTGTAGTAGGTTGGCTCTGGATTACCCCATAAGCTGCGTTTGTTATACATCTGCAGCGTATCTAACAAGGTAAACAACGCTTTGACGGTGTGATCAACCGCATCTTCCTGCAGGCGCAGTGGCTCGCCGGCCTCTAGCGTCACCGCGGGAATTCCGGCGTTAACTGCGGCTCGCCGCAAGGTCCCTTCCCCACCGGTGCTGTGCAAGATCACCGTGGCGCCAAAGCCACGCGTCAACTCAAGCACCGCCTCGTTTTGCAAATCTGCGCGCAGCTGCGGCAAGTTAGTGCGGTGAAATGAACCGGTATGTAAATCCACCAGACCGTCACAGGTGGTAATAATGTCATTAAAGAAGCTGTAAGCCATGCGCGACGCGGAGCTGCCGCGTGGGTTACCAGGGAAGAAGCGGTTTAGATCGCGACGGTCGGACAGATAACGAGATTGCCGTTGAAAACCTTGTAGATTCACGATCGGCACCCCAACCACGGAGCCGGTCAGCTTGGCGGGATTCAACGAGTACATTAAGCGGCGTACAGACTCAATGCCGTTTAGCTCATCGCCATGCACCGCAGCCGTCACACACAAGCGAGGGCCTGGTTTTTTTCCTTGTGCCACCAACACGGGCGTGGGGATCTGTGCACCGTGCAAAGCCTCTCCGGCGGTCCAAGTGGTTTGCATGAGCGTACCCGGGGGCACTTCCGCGTCAACAAAGTCCTGCACGCCGACATCGCCGCCGGCAGGGGTTTCCGCGGTCTGGTCGTCTGCTGCCAACAATGCGCTTGGTGCATCGGCCGCCTCGGTGGCCGCTTCACCTTCTTCGGTTTCGCTGGACACCACAACAAGATCGGACAGCACCGGTGCCGCCACATCGAGGGAAGGGGTCACTTGCGGCGCCGGAATACTTTGCACCGCATACCAGTCTGCATCACGCCGCACAGTGATGACCATGGGAGGTTTTAGCTCGGCGAGGTTAACCGGCGGCGGCGGTGCCTGGGGCATCGATGGCGGCGCTTGGTTGAATACGTAGCCGGCAACCACCACGCACAACACCACCGCAGCCGCAGCGGCTAACTGCGCACGGTGCTGGATCTGCATCGATGTTTGGGAGTCTGTGTGCATGCCGCGGATGGTATTGCTTGTCGGTGTGGTCCGCGTTGTCGCGGATCACTGATTACAACTACGAACGTATCCCTAACCTGTCCATTGTGTGCTACAGCGCACAATATTAGGGGTTTGGGGCGCACCACGCCATACAAAACTATTGAATTTTCAGTGAGATAGGCCGCAAAGCGAACGCAGATTAGCGGGACTCCCCAGCGGCCTGCAAGGCGGCAATGCGCGTCTCCAAGGGCGGATGCGACATAAACAACGCCTTCAACCCTGCACGTTGGCCCGCACTGATGCCAAACGCCGCCATGGAATCGGGCATTTGGTCAGGCTGTTCGGAATGCCGTTGCAGGCGCTGCAAGGCTGCAATCATGTTGGCCTTGCCTGCCAGCTGGGCGCCGGCTTCGTCAGCACGGAACTCCCGCCGCCGGGAAAACCACATGACAATGGTAGTGGCCAAAATACCCAATACTATTTCCGCAACAATCGAGGTCAGGTAATAACCGATGCCTAGCCCGCGTTCATTGCGTAACACCACCCGGTCGACAAAAAAGCCGATTAGACGGGCTAAGAACATCACAAATGTATTCACCACACCCTGGATTAAGGTGAGCGTGATCATATCGCCGTTGGCCACATGACCGACTTCGTGGCCCAGTACCGCTTCGACCTCACCTTGGCTCATGTTGTTTAACAACCCGGTGCTCACCGCCACCAGGGCGTTGTTGCGGTTTGCCCCGGTCGCGAACGCGTTTGGCTGCGACGAATCGAATATCGCCACTTCAGGCATGCCGATGCCGGCTTTTTCTGCCTGGGCCGCAACGGTGTCCAGTAACCAGCGTTCCGTGGTATTCCGCGGCTCGGTGATCACCACCGCGCCGGTGCTGCGTTTGGCGATCCACTTGGACATCAACAAAGAAATGAACGCGCCGCCAAAGCCAAACAAGGCACAGAATACCAACAGCGCATTCACGTCGAGGTCTACGCCGTTGTTCATAAGGATGGACTCAAAGCCGAGCACGCGGAAGGTTAAGCTGGCGAGGAGTAACACAGCCAGGTTGGTGGCTAGAAATAGGGCAATTCTCATGAGTGTCCTTAGGTCACTGAATGTGAGGTTAAGTTGAAGTTAAAAGTACGATCGTTTCTCTACCAAATACGTACAGTGGGGCCTAAACGTACATAATCTACTCTGATGTTCCGAGCTAACAGTTAGGTTTAACCGAACCATCGGGTTCTACGCTAACTGCCGGTGTGTGCGCCCAATGTTCCGCGCTACAGAAGCTTTGACACCGGCTTTGTCTGCAAATTCCAACCACTTCTGCACCGCTGCGGCCACCTCATCAATCACACCTTGGGCTTTCGCACGCTTGATGCCACCCACTTGGGCCAACGTCAGCAGATCTTCGCGCTCAAAATTGTCCCGCTTGCCGGCGATACTCATCTGATGGCGGCTGGTCCATGCCCCGGCTGGATTAAACGCATAAGCCACATCGAAAGCCGGTGAGAGCCGCCAACGCCCGGCTTTGTCCATTAAGTAGGCAATGTTTTTCACATGGTCATCGTGGTTACGCCCCATGACGTTGAACACTGCGCGCCGAAACTGCTGCTCCACATCCGTCAGTGGCGTGCCAATCCGCAGCATGGCCTGTAGCGCCTGTTCGTAGGCATACGCATCCGGGCGATTAAAATCAAAATGCATCAAGGCACAGAGAGACTGCATGTGCAGTTTCTCCCCACTGTTGGTGCGGTCGAAGCGTTTGGTCATGAAATGTGCGCGTCCGCCTTCCCGATGCAGCCGGCATTCGGTCATGGTAATGCCGGCATCCACCGCCATGAGGTGGTATGCATACTCAATCAGGCCATACCCTTGTGGGTCGGCAATTTCTTTGTCGCGATTACCGCTGACACCGTCAAACTTCATCAGCCAGTAGGAGAACTCGGCGTCTTGCGGGACCTGACCGGAACGAAACTCACCGGTCACGGCATTCCAAGCGAGGATGGCTTTGGCCCGCGCACCGCCCGCGGAAGTGCCCACGCGGATAATGTCTTCTATGACTTGCGCATCATCTACCCCGGAAAACTTGCCAGCCAACGCAGTGCGTTCATCCAATACTTTGTTGGCCAACGCTACCAACTCAGACACTTCAAGTTGACGCCGCCGTGGCGCCAAGTCCGGAAGGATCGCTGGCTTAAACTCCAGCGCGCCCATGCCACGCACACCGATGTAACACAGGCGCTCTACGGGATTAAAACTCTCTGGGGTGCGACCCTGACTGGCGAGCCAAGCGTCTATGAGGGCATTACCAAACTTATCTGGCAATGAGTCTGCCAGCAAACCGGGTAAACCTTTAAATGCCTCGGGCGGCAAGTTGGTAAATTCATAGGGTGCGGCACGCAGCGGCATCATGGCCGGTGCAACCTCGATACCGCTGCCGACAAACTCGGGCGCATACTGGAACACACCCACTTCACGGTCTGGCAACCAGGACACCGCACCGATGTCTCGACCCCACAGAATCACCCGGGCATCGGTCATTCCGTGCTGGCTCCGTCATCCCAACGCCAAGGGGTGTGTACTGCGTCTGCGTGCTTTTCACGGGCGTATTTTCGTTCACGCCCCTGCCTTCTTACCCGCTCGATGGGGCGCACGGCGGCATCCGGGATCAACACCTCGAGACGCTCGACGACCCCAAGCGCGCGCAGCACGCGAATCAGCGTATCCAGCGTAACGCCTTCACCGTTTTCCATGCGTGTGATGGTCCGACGCGAAACGCCGGCGTGGTCTGCAAGCGTGGCTTGGGTGATGTTTTGCGCCACGCGCAACCGCTCCAGGCGCTGGCCCATGTCCGATGCCAGCGCTTCAGGCGGCGCAATACGGTAGTCAACTTTTTGCGTCATAATTGTCTCAAAAATTTGCCATTCGATAATTTCGCGCAAATACTAGCGCATTAAGTATATACGAATCTCTGATCCGATTATGAGTAATTAGTTACTTATTTTGAGCCAAAAAGACGTAATTGCGCCAATATTTGCGCATTTCATGGAGGGGGGGGGAAGCGTCCCCCAAAGAATCAACTTTTCGATCGAACCTACAGTTCGAACCTTCTGCTTGGCGAACAGAAACTTCAACGCCTGAGTCAGCGCGGACGGTATAACGGTGACGTGGGTCGCCCCCGGATACACTTGGCTTTGGACGGCGTGCAGCTCAAAACGTTCGACATTGCCTACCATCTTTAGATTGAGCTCTTCTCCGGATGCCAGATTTGGGCCTAGTAAAAACAGGATAGTCCAACTCTATTTGGGCTATGGCCGCCGCGCTTGTCAGTGTATCTTCACAGCGTCATTTAAGGAGAGCATCTCAATGCCGGCTGAAGATTATCGACTGACCACACGAGAGATGGCACAGTTTGTTGTGCAGGGGTACTTACGCTTCGATGAATTAGTACCCAGCGAGATCAATGAGCGTGTCATAGCGGAACTGGGAAAACTGTACGCCGTAAAAATGCGCCAAATTGTCGGTTCCATGGGCGGCAATCCAGACGACGTTGTCCCAGCCCCCGAAGAGGAAGTGGCACGCCCGGAAAGTCTGACCCCCCTGGCAGATTGTTATCCGCCGCCGTCCGTTATTGGCGAAATGCTGCGGTTGCCACAAGTGCAAGGCATCATCAAATCTCTGGTGGGATCCAACCCGCTGTTTGATCACGACTTCGTGCACTACATCCCGGCGGAAAACTCCACCGGGCAACATCTGCATGTGGATGCCGTCATCGACAACCGCCACCCTAGTTTTGACATCCAGTTGTTTTATTTTCCCACGAATGTGGCCGCCGGCGCCGGCGGTACTCGATTTGTGCCGGGCACCCATCTGCGCCATACCCGCGCCGAAGGTGTGGCGCGCTATCAACACATCTTGGGCGAACAGCAATACAGCGGCAGCGCCGGTACGATCCTAGTTTTTCATCAGGGTCTATGGCATGCCGGTCAACCCAATGCGACCGCAAGCGATCGTTGGATGTATAAGATCCGACTGAATCCACAGATCCCCCAGGTGCGCCTATGGAACACAGACGATTTTGACGCAGTCCACAACGATGCCCGCGACCATACCTTTGCGCATATGCGTTCTGACAGCGTGGCCAACACACTGCGCACCATGCTGCCCTGGCAAAAAGGCCACGAGCTGCGTTATGAACAAATGGAACGCGCGAGATTGTGGCGCTACCTAAGCGGTGATGAGGCTTTTGACGTGGATTTTTACCACACCCGCATGGAAGCCAGGTCGCGCGCCAACCCAGCGGTCACCCAGGGATAGCCATGACGCGACAACAAGTCCTTTATCTTTGGCTGGGCGAAGGTGCACTGGATACCGCCACGGTAGGCTGGGCATTTTTTGACGGCGCCAGCGGCGCCGGACCGGCCTTGCCTGACGGCCAACCTCCCTACTCCACGGGTGTGGCGGCCCTGGAAGACGGCTGGTTTTTGATCCAATCCCCAGCACCTTATCCATTGCAGCCGGGTACGGAACATGGCACGTCTTACCTGCCCAACGAGTTTGTATTTGAACGTATCGTAGAACTCTAAGGCAAATCGCCTCAATCAAATTCTATTGCCATCGACGGTACGCTCAAAGAGCCCTGACGCATCGATCCGCAAGCCTTTCAATTCCAGTTCGGTCTACCCCACATCGACCCAAAGCCCTTCTCCGGCTTCAGTCTGCAATAGCACGCGAGACGGAGATTCGGCCACTTGCCACCCACTAACCGCCTACGTCCAGCGCTGTGCGGTGATGGTGATGGTGACACCATGGCAAATCACCGGCTAAGCCCCAGGGCTTAGATTCCCTGATGCCCTGGACACAAGCGCCACGTTAACGCAACAGGGTCCAGATACCGATGACAATAAATCCAATGCCCGCAACCGTGCGCAAAGCGCGCTCATCCACATATTGCCCAATTAGACCACCGCCGAGGACGCCAACGGCGGACGTCGCAATCAGCGCCAAGGAGGCGCCGACAAACACCAGCCACTTACTCACTTCCTTGTCCGTCGCGAATAGAACGGTGGCCAACTGGGTCTTATCGCCGAGTTCCGCCAAAAAGACAGTGCCGAAGACGATGGCCAGTGTTTTCCAATCCATACGGGTAGTCCTCTGATTTTTTGAGTGCTCAACAGCGTTTGCCTGCCTCGCTAAATCTACAAACAGAAGTGGTCCCGCGTAGCGGGACAACATTATTCCAAAGTTAAGTGTCCGAACTGCGGAAAAGCGTTATCCACGGACCGGGCGCGGCAAAACTGCTCCTTTGTTACTGTTTCAATCAACAAAACGGTCCTAACTTACCGTCAACATCAATTTCAATGCAAATAGTTATCATTCTCCTCTGAGGATTGCGCGCAACACCCCTTCGCACCATGACGGATCGTGGTAGGCTTCCAAGGCTTACCGAACCCTTGGGTAAAATAGCTATGACTTACCGGCTTGAACCTGTCGAAGGCCCTCTTGCCTGGACACGCTCCGACTTCCAGAGTTTGGATGATTTCAGCCTGTCTTTACGCGCTGAGGACCATGCCGAGGTGCGTGCCGCCGTGGGTTGGGCAATGTCCAGTGATCTAGACAGAGAAGCCCTTAGCGCAGATGACTTCCCCTTACCGGAATTAGCGACCCGGCTCAGAACAGCGGCGTTCGATCAACTTGAAGGTGGCCGCGGATTTGCATTAGTCAGAGGTATTCCCGTAGACGACTATGACCCTGACGAACTCGCCATGCTGTTTTTCGGTATCGCCGCGCATATGGGTTATCCGGAACCTCAAGATCAACGAGGCAACTTGTTACACCACGTACGCGCGGACAAGAAAGCAGATTTCGCCGGCAACCCAAATCTGCGCGCGTTCGAAACCAACGTTGAAGCAAATTTTCACAGCGATGGTTCTGATGCGTTGATGTTCTTGTTTCGGCGCAGTGCTAAAAGTGGAGGACGATCGCGGGTCATCAGCGGCGTCTCGGTGTTCAACAAGATTGTGACGGACTACCCCGATCTTGCAAAAACGCTGCAAGAACCTTTCTATTTCGACACCCGCGGCCAACACCCAGACGGCCGCAGAGTGCAGGTGTTGCCTATATTTAAATGGTTCGAAGAGCGGCTGTATGTCATGTACAAACGCGGCTACATCCAATTTGCGCAACGCTTAGACGATGTCCCGCGACTCACGGCGCAACAGATAGAGGCAATGGACTGTCTAGACGAGGTGCTCACTAACCGCGACAACTTTCTCGATTTTCAGCTCGAACCCGGCGACCTCGAACTCGCCAACAACTATGCTGTGCTGCACGCACGAGATGCATTCGAAGACTATGATGAGCCTGATTTGAAACGGCATTGCTTGAGGATTTGGCTGACCTTGGCGAAAGACCGGCGCCCCATCCCACCCGAATTTGCCGCAACCCGAGAGTTTATTTGGTCCGCTCGCCGGCGGGTTTCGCTGGGCGATTCTCACGCAAATCTTTGAGTGCCTGTCATTATGCTCCGTAACACTGTACTACTTATCTTCGTTTCCCTCTTGAGCACGGGTTTCCCCGATCAGGTTCGTGCGCAAGCGGCCATCCCCGCGGCCAGCGGCATGGCAGACCTGGAACGCAGAACAATGCATCGGGATGACCGCGAGCGGGAGTACTTTGTGTACACACCAAAGGGTGAACACAACTACCCTCTACCCCTCTTACTAACTCTGCACGGCGGGAACGGAAAGGCGCGGCACATGCGCCGCTTCGGTTTCGAACCGGTAGCGGATGACGCGGGTATTGTGTTGGTGTACCCGCAAGGGTGGAGCGGCTGGGCGGACGGTCGCCAAGGCGCAAGGATCCTGCGGCGCACTGCAGGCGCCAACGACGTCGGTTTCCTGCGCGCAGTCATAAAAGAACTCATAAATGAGGGAATAGCGGACCCTGCAAGAATCTATGTTACCGGTGTCTCCAACGGAGGCTTTATGAGTTTCCGTCTCGCCTGCGAATTGCCGCTTGCCGCAATTGCCCCACAAATCGCTTCGTTAGCTGAAGGCTTCATCGACAACTGCCAGCCGGAACAGCCGGTGCCCCTGTTGATGATCAATGGCACACACGACCGTCTCATCCCGTACAACGGCGGACCGGTGGCAGGCAACATCAATGGCGGCGTCAGCATTGCGGTTGATGAAACCATCCACCGCTGGCGCGAGATCAATGGTTGCGCAGATACGGTCAGTAAACGAGAACTGGCAGACACCAACAAAGAAGACAACACCACGGTGACAGAATTTAGCTGGAACAATTGCAGGGAAAACGCTGCGGTAAAACTTTATCGCGTGAACAACGGCGGCCACCACTGGCACGGCTACAACAGAGATATCCCCGCGGAACGCATCGCCAGAACAGGGCCAGTCAGCAGGGATTTCGAAGCAAACCGGGTGATTTGGGATTTCCTCAAACACCACACCAAGCCGAACGCGTCTTGGGATTAATCTCGTATTTAGCTCAAACGCAGTTGCCGGATGCGCGCTCAGGCGCAGAATTTACAAACGAGACAATCTCTTCCTCAACCAACTGAGAGTGGGTCAAGAACGGCCAGTGACCTGCGTCTGAAACAGCACAAAAACGCGCAGCAGGGATGCGCTCACCCAGCTCACGTGCAACAGCGATTGGGATGCGGGCATCCTGTTCGCCGTGCAAAATTAAACAACGGTGGTTTACCGCCTCGGGATGCATCGTCGATGGCTGCCAGTTTCGACCTTCGCCAAGCCAATTTTCGATCGTTCCGGGTTGATTCAAACTGGACATAAAAATTTCAAACAACTCATCAGACACTTCCCGACCCACAGCCTGACTTAATCCACTTCTTATGACCCCAGGCACCAGGCGTGTTGCGCCCTTGAGGAGCATCGCGCCAAATCCGCTGTAGAACAGCAATTTGTCCAAGGTGTCTAATGGCCAATTCAGCGTTGGACCCGGTGGCCCCAGCAAAACGAGCGCATTCACCAGATCAGGCCTTGTACTCGATACGCGCATGACAATATCACTGCCATAAGACCACCCTATAAGAACAACATCGGTCAGCTCAAGCAGATCGAGAAGTTCCTGCACATCGGCTACGGATTGTTCAATGGTCATCGGCCGAGAATTGTGATGCAAGACAGACCCACCATAGCCCACCCGATCCAGCAGCACACACCTGAATCGCGTCGCTAAGCGTTTGGCCAACGGCAAAAAATCACACCCTAGACCCGGCAGGCCATGCACAAACACCATGGCTGGCCCGCTGCCGCCTTGCAGAACGTGGATCTGTTGACCGTCACTCAAGGAAACATAATTCGAGCGGAAACTCAGGTGCTCCGCAGTCATACGTTGTCTGCAAAATGTTTGCGCAGCCGTCGGTGCCGGGTGCGAAAAATAAAGCGGTAAACGCTCAGCAACAGACCGCCAAGGATGGCTATACGCGGCTCAAACCCACAATAGTCCGTGACCGTGACACCACCTTCAACAGGCATAACGGTCCGCTTATGTTCCCAAACACGCATCATTTTGTTTTCCGAACACTCATCAAAAAAGTGTGGGGGCTCAATATCGCGCAAACTGAAGCTATGAACGTCGATAGGGATCACACCCAACAAAAGTACCTTGGAAGAAAAGTGGCACTCGCCATCGGCAGGAATATCGCTGACTTGGGGGTATTGATGGGGTACAGACATCTGCACGAGGGGACCAAGTTCGTCATTCACCCCTTCCCACGAATTGACGCGGTTCCATACGCGATCTACCGACACGCCTTGAAGGGTAGATGACATTTCGTAGCGGCGTTCCAATGTATGCATAGCTCCTTTAACAAAGTGGCGGCACTATAACCGAGCACTACTCGGTTTACAAGAAAAACGAGCATTGCTCGGTTTCTTCCGCTAAGATGATTCCTTGCCATGGTCCTTCCATTGTTCTTCCAAGCTGCTACAGAAGTAATGTGATGAAACGCCCACGCCAACAACGTGCTGAGGCCACGCGAGACCGTATTTTGGACACAGCAGAAGCTCTGTTTAATGATCGCGGCTACGATCGCAGCAGCATGAACGCACTCGCTGAACAAGCGGGTGTCTCTATTGGCGGCCTCTACGAGTGGTTTAGGAACAAAGAGGAAGTGCTCACCGCAGTGGCCGAGCGACACGTCCATCAGGCAACATCGGTGATCCTCACTCGTCTCGCCGAAAGCTCGGAGCTAGACATACACCAACAAATCAAAATTGTGCTTGAAGAAGCGCTCACCCTGCATCGAGCCAATCCGCAGTTGCACCACTTCTTGTATGCCGAAGCGCCTCGCCCCGCACCGTTGCGAGCGAGCTTAAAGGCTTTTGATGACTTGTTAGAACAGACGTTGTCGCAACATTTTCAAAGCAGCGGTGTAAAGCAAAAAGACGCCGATCTCAAAGCCGCCTTGCTTGCCCGCGCGGGTCAGGCACTACTGCATGAGTTTGTCTTAGACAGCCATCTGCCTTACTCATACAACCATCGGCTAAATGAACTCCACGAAACCCTTTCCCAGCTTATCTCTCGCGCAAGCAATGACGGAACTTGACGATGGCCTCACCCATTACCTCTGAAATAGACTTCAAAGCGGACGGCAAACAGACGGGGTATCTGCGTTTGCCACATTCCGTACATCGCTCCGCCTACGGCTGGATTCCAATTCCGCTGGTGCAAATCAAAAACGGCGATGGACCAACCATCCTACTGATGGCGGGGAACCACGGCGATGAATACGAGGGACAAGTTGCGGTGACGCGTTTGGTGAGAGAACTGCAACCGGAACAAATCCGCGGGCGCGTGCTGTTGCTGCCCATGGCCAACTATCCTGCCGCCCAAGCTGGCCACCGCACTTCTCCCATCGACGGAGGTAACCTCAATCGCTCCTTTCCCGGAGATCCAAACGGCACCATCACTCAGATCATCGCCGACTACATCGAGACGGTGCTCATGCGTATGGCGGACTATGCCATCGATCTCCACTCCGGCGGTAGCTCACTGCACTATGTGCCAACCGTGCTGTATGGAGACCGGGAGGACAACAGCGAAATGGAGCAAGTGCTGCGCATGATGCGCGCGTTTGCCGCCCCCTTTGCACTGCATTTCCGCAGATCCAGCGAGATCGTTTCCTCAGCGGCGGCAAGGCGGCAACGCACCATTGCGGTAACGGTAGAAATGGGGGGCTCCGGCACAGTCACGCCTACCGCCCTACAGGTCACGCAACAAGGTATTGAACGGGTTATGGCCGAGTTTGGCATTCTCACCGAATCCAATCTGCCCAATCTAGGCACGCCCGGGGCAACCCGCATCCTGCGCTTAACCGGCCAGCACAATTACCTTTACGCACGCCACGAAGGCCTGTTTGAGCCCGCCGCTGAGATCGGTGAAGACATAGAAGAAGGCCAGGTTGCGGGTTGGATTCATCACCCCGAAACCCCGTGGGAGGCGCCCGACGAAAAGTTTTTCCCCATCTCGGGTACGCTGCTGTGTAAACGTATTCCCGGGCGCGTGCAGCGCGGCGATTGCCTTTATCAGATCGGACAAGACGATACGACTGAGTAGGTCAACCCGCGCTGTAGTAGGTTGGCGTCGCGGGTCCTACCGGTAAGCCCAGCACAAACGTCCACAAGAAGAAGAACAGCGACCACAACAACAGAAAGGCGATAGAGTACGGCAGCATCATCGCAATCAAAGTGCCAACCCCGGCTTTGGGTTCATACTTAGCAACAAACGCCATGATCAAGCCGAAGTAACTCATCATGGGTGTGATGATGTTGGTGCTGGAATCGCCAATGCGATAAGCGGCTTGGATCACCTCTGGCGAATAACCCAACAACATCAGCATGGGCACAAAAATGGGTGCCGTCACCGCCCACTGGGCCGACGCAGAACCCAACATCAGGTTGATGAACGCACAAACCAGAATAAACAGAAAAAACAGCAGCGGCCCGGTCATGCCAACGCTTTGCAAGAAGTTTGCCCCGGTGACGGCGGTGATCGAGCCGAGGTTGGTCCAGGCGAAAAATTTCACAAACTGAGACGCAAAAAACACCAACGCGATGTATAAACCCAACGTGCTCATCGCATGGGCCATGGCGTTGATCACATCCCGGTCTGAGCGAATGGTGCCCACCGTGCGTCCGTACACCACTCCCACCAGCACAAAGTAGACGAAGATGAGCGCCACAATACCCTTTAAGAACGGGGACCCGGCAATGTCGCCCGTGGCTTGATTGCGCAGGATGCCGGTTTCCGGCACCACCATGGCCGCAACCAGACCCGCAAAAATTAGCGTGGCCCACAGCGAGTTCCATAAACCCTGTCGCTCCTGGGCAGACAAAGGCGCCATACGCTCGGCCTCTTCGTCCACACCCTCCGGCGTACCGGTATAAGGCCCCAATGAAGGCTCCACAATTTTTAAGCTGATAAAACTGCCAATCAAGGTAATAAGAAACGTGCTGGCGATCATAAAAAACCAGTTGGCGCTGACATCCACTTCATAGCCGGGGTCAATTAACCGAGCGGCTTCGGTAGAAATTCCGGACAGCAGCGGATCAACCGTACCAATCAGCAGATTGGCGCTGTAGCCGCCCGACACACCCGCAAACGCCGCGGCCAAACCGGCTAACGGATGCCGCCCCAACGAATGAAACACCACTGCCGCCAACGGCACCAGTACCACATAACCCATTTCAGACGCGGTATTGGATAACACGCCGGAGAACACAATGATCACCGTGACCAGGCGTGGTGAAGCACTCAGCACCATGCCACGAATGACCGCCGTTAGCCACCCGGATCGCTCGGCGATCCCAACCCCAAGCATGGCTACCAATACCGTGCCTAGCGGCGCAAATTCGACAAAATTCTTCACCAGATTCAGCACAATCATACGCAGCCCTTCGGCATTCATGAGCGATACCACCTCAATCAGGCCATTGTCGGCGCGACCCTTGGCACCTTCGGGGCGCGGGTCGGTCACAGCGACATCAAGGTAGCCGAGCACTCCCGAGAGCAGCACCACAAATACCGCAAACAGCGCAAACAAAGTCACGGGATGAGGCAGCGCGTTGCCCAGCCATTCCACCGTCTTTAGGAAGTGGCTGATGCGGCTGGGGCTGGGTTGATCGGTCGTGTGTTCTGACATGTTTATTCCGGTAGTCTTGGCTCGGCCTGCTCTCTCGTAAGGGCCCCACGAAACGTCCGCTGGCTAGACTACCGGTTTTTTACGGCGCCTGGTTCGTCGACTTGGATCCTTGCACTGGATCTTTTCGCTGGATCTTGCGCTGGATCTTTGCGCTGAACGAACCAAACTTGGTATACGATGGCGCAGAGATAAATCTTTTGGCTGCTGGGACTGATTGTCCTCGGCTGGGCGGTGGAGCAGTACGAAGCGTTGACAGTACAAAATGAAAGCTTCCCAACCTGGGGAACTGATCCAGATCGATCACATGAGTGCATACGTTGCTCCTGGACACCTCATCAAAGAGTTCAAAGCC
>JANQKS010000020.1 GCA_028281005.1 Pseudomonadales bacterium | reverse complement strand
CCGTTGGGCACATAAAGGCGTTTGGGTGCGGATCTTCGAAGCCTTGGCCGGTGACCCGGACCTTGAATACTTAATGACCGATGGCAGCATCGTTCGGGTTCACCAGCAGGGTGCCGCAAAAAAAAACGCCAGGCATCAGAGGCGATGGGTCAGTCTCGGGGCGGATTGAGCACTAAGATTCATGTGGCAGTGGATGCTTTGGGATATCCAGTGCGCTTGCTGCTTACGGGTGGCCAGCACTTACATGGCCATGCTGAGTTTAGCCGCCACCATGATATGGCTTAATTGAGAACGCCCGCTAGCATCCTTGGCGCCGCCCGATCGCTTTGCCTCTACAGTACGTTGATGCCTTCCGAAAAGTCGTTTTTGAAGTGCGGATCGCCGCTGATTTTTCCATCCGCGTGCACAATGTGTGTTGACGAACTGGCAATGTCTATGAAGTCCTGCACCGTCAGGTAACCAATGATTTCACTGTGGGGGTCTGCCGCAACATGGTTTTGCAGCAAGGCGTAGGCTACGGTATTGGTGGGAACATGTACGGTGAGCGCTTCGAAGTAAAAACCATCCGCTACTTCCACCCATTCCAAATCATTTGCCTGCACATCCGCGGTAATGCATTCCGGCGCTGGCTTAGGGAGCAGCTAAACAAGTCCCATCTGCTCCCTCAAATGGTTGCGAACCGTGTTTTACCGCGCGGCAGCGTCCGTCGCAACCACCCGCTCCAGTACTTCGCGGCGTAAGCGCAGCATCCGTGCGCTATGACCTTGCTGGGCGCTGTGTTTGAGAAATTGACCATAGGCACTGCGCGCGTTATCCCAGCGCCCCATACTTTCATAAGCATGCGCCGCATTGAGGTAAGTCATGGGAAAGCCCGGCTCCACCTGGGATGCCACCTCGAGAAACTGTAACGCCACCGGGTAACGGCCTTGTTCTTGCTCCACCACAGCACGCTGCACCCACAGAGCGGCGCTGTTACCTTGTTGCGCCAAAGCGCGGTCCAACGCATCTGCGGCGTGATTCAGTTGCCCATCCAACAAGTAGGCAGTACCTAACCAGAAGTGTTGTTCCCAAGATTCCGCGTCTGCCGGTATGTTTTCCAGCTGTACGATGGCTGTGCTGACCTCACCCGCCTGCAGGGCTTGGCGTGCGGTTTCGATCTCAGCCGCGGGAAAAGACTCGGATGCCTGCACAGCAGTGGTCATGGTCCACAGCAGCGCAGTAGCGCAGATGTTTTGTATGTTGAATTTCATCAGCAAGTTCCTCTAGTTCAGCTGCCTATTCAGCCGCCGGAGTTTCCGGATCTTCTATCAATCGTGGCGTCACAAACATCACCAGCTCGCGGCGTTGCGTGGTGTCGTACGTCCCCTTAAACAAGCCACCCACACCCGGCACTCTGGACAAGCCAATGATGCCGCGGTCGGTTTCACTGTTGATGTCTTGGATCAAGCCACCTATCACAATGGTGTTCCCACTGCGGGTGCGCACCAGGGAGGAAGATTGGCTGACATCCAGGTTTGGTGCGGAGGACACAACGTTGCCGCGATCGTCGGTACGTTCAGTGACGCTGGAAACTCGGGTCACCACCGGAGATACATCCATGGTGATCCAGCCGTCTAAAGAAATCTGCGGCGTAATCGCCAACACCACCCCTTCCGTCACCACTTGAGGTATGTCGGTTGAGAACACCTGCGAACCGGCGGAAGTACTGTCGGTGAGCTGTTCACGGCGGAAAAAAGTGCGGTCAGTACCGACCTTGATTAACGCAGATTGGTTGTTCAGCGTACGTATGCGCGGTTGCGACACCACTTCAACCTCACCCTGCTCTTCTAAGGCAGTGATAACCGCGGTGAGTTCGTTTTCGCCATTGCGGCCGGTATCAGAAAACACCAGGTTCACCACCGGCGACAACGGATCAAAACCGCCCGCCGGGCTGGACACGGTGTTGTTGATGTTAAAATCCCAATTGGTGCCGTCTTCGACGTTACTGACCAGGCGCGACCAATCAATCCCGAGCGACTGATCGTCACCTAACGCCACTTCCACAATACGCACCTCGATGTCGACTTGGCGGTGGATAGAGCGGTTGACCTGATCGATGAAACGGGCAATTTCGTCGACACGCCGATGCTGGTCGGTGATCTGCACCATGCCAGCAAGCCGGTTTATGGTCAGGCGTCCGGTTTCCGAGACCATGGCGGTAAGCTGGTCTTCCAGCTCATCCCAGAAATCCACTTTGTCGACTTGTTCGATGGTAATGGCGCCAGCCATTGCGTCCGAGCCGGCGCCGGAGCCACCGCCGGAGCCGGAAGATCCGCTGCTGTCCGCGCCAGAGTTAACTTGCGCCGTACTGCTGCCGGAACCACTACGTACCAAGCGGATATAGTCGATGGTGAAACTGCGGGTTTCGGTGGAGCGGACGTGAATCAAATCCCCTTCGCGGGTGAAGTAATAACCGCGGCTGTCGAGCAGTGCAGACATGGCCTGACTAAATGGCAGGTCGCGAAAATCCACGTTAACGGTGCCGACTATTTCTTCATCGATGACGATGTTTAGTGCATAAGCTTCGCCAAACAACTCCAGCGCCTGGCGCAACTCCAATTCTTCACCGGCGAAGGTATACAGTTTTTCCCGCGCCGCTTCAGGAATGATGGTTTGCAATGCCGGCCAAGCAATTCGATCCTGCAAGGCCATGGGGGGCGGTGCTACAAAAGGCTGAGCCTGAGGTGTGGTGTTGGCAGACAGCGGCTCCGCTTTGTTGTCTTTGCCGAAGGTGGCGCACCCGCTGCTGAGGGCTAACAAACCCAACAGACCAATTTTTGAAATCCTTTTCATTATTGTTTCCTCTAGTCAGGCACGTCCGGATCTTTCCCGGGGGGGGCACTGCGATTTGCGTCCGCTCTGCGAGGCCGCGGCAACCAAGCACTGCCTGTGTTGGAAGCGACACTCACCCCTTCCGGTGTGATACGAACAATGCGATAGCCTGCGACGCGATCACCTTCGGTGACAACTTGGTCACCAAACACGGCAAACGATGATTCCGGCCCCGCCACCAAAGCTTCCAAACGAGGCGGTCCGGCAGGCATAACTTCCGTCGTTACCGGTGTCAAGCTAGCCAACAACGGCAATTCCGTTTCCATCTGGGCCTTAAACGGATCCCGGCGCGGCTCATCGTTCCAGGTCAAACGACGATGATGCACAGTACGCCTAGACCCTGAAGTATCAGCCGGACTCGCGGTCAGCTGATCAAAAAACTCACCCGCGGCGTTGCCAATCTCATCGAGCCCATCAGTAAAATCTTCGTCTATGTCCAAGCCCACGTAAGGGTCTTCGATAACCACTTGCGCAATATCGGAGCTATCCCACACTTCGACCAATATCGAGCGGCCCATCAACAGCACGGAGCCGACAGCCAAGCCGACAATGAACCATTTGTTGTTGAACAACTGCCGTATCATGACGACATCTCCACCCAGACGTTGAAAGTGATGTCTAGACTCAAAACTTCCACACCGTCACTACGGATGGCCGCATCAGAAATTTTCAGATGCCACGGTGTGTCTATCACCGCGCGCAAAAAACCTAACAAACGGTAGTAGACGCGTTCTTGCCCGCCTTCACCGGGGCGCACGTTTAAAGTAATCGGCAAAGTTCCCACATTCTTGATTTGTGACGGGCTTTTTTCATGCATCACATAGGTCAACAAAAGCCCTTCCTGACTCGCCGCTTCCGCTTGTTCGGTAATCCATGCCGCCAGCGCTTCATAATCCTGGAAGATTGTGCTTTCTGCCGAATGAATGCGATCCATTAAGGCGCGCAGCTCATCCTGGGAATAGTGTTCCGCTAACTCTTCAAATTCACGCTGCAGCATCTGGCGTTCAGCGACCAGCGCGTAATTTTCATCTAAGCGGTCGAGTCGATAACCCATGCTGTAAACAATGGCGGCGACACTGGCGATACACAGCAAGGCATACACCGCCCAACCAAGCCAGCCGGACTCAACCCACTCCACCAGCCAATCCACCAACTGCCGCATTCTGGGGGCCATGGCTGCGGGTTGCGGCGGTTTTGGCCGCGGTGCGCGGCGGCGTTCGGGTTCGTCGGTAGGGACTAACTCAAGCTCTTCAACAATCATCGGAGCACTCCCCTAATGCGGAAACCCACTTCACCATTTGTGGCAGCGCCCCCGCCTTTAAGCTGTTGCATCCAAGTGCTGCGCCAGCTTTCTGTGACTTCCGCATGCCAAGGTTCACCCGACAAACGCGCTTCCAACAACGCAAACTCCTGGGGGGCCTGATCAAACGGCAGCTGCGAGGTGCCGGACAACTCGATTTGCCACATCTCATTGGTGCGGGTGACATCAGCACTGAGGATCACCATGCCGTCAGGTGTCATGTCGCCGAGCTGCGAAAAGAACAGCGCCGGCACATTAGAGGCATCAGCCATCAGATGGTTGAGCCGCAGCTGCTCTAAATCAAACACTCGCAGCTCTTCTTCCAAAGCCACAATGTCCTCTTCCAGGGTGAGAATCTCAGTTTGCAGTTGCGCGGCGTCGACCCGCTTGGTTGTCAACATCCACTCAACCCAACCGCTGGTCAACACCGCAGCGCTTACCAGTGCAAAACAGGTCAACACCGCAGCACGCATCACACTTTTGCGGCTGATGGCGCGGCGTGCTAAGCGCGGAATAAGATTACTGTCGAGCCGTTGCGGCAAACCGGCCACTTCGGCGATCCAAAAATCGGCGTCGGTGGCGGTTTGGTCAATTTCTACAGGACATTCGAGATCTGCTTTAAAAGCCTCGATAACACGCTCGGCATGTTCACCCATGACCCATGCGCGTTCGGCACGCACACCGATACGCTGCTTGGCGTAACCAATGGTGCGATTGATGTCTAGCACCAGACGATCGAGATTGTTGTCCTGCCAGGAATACTGCAACTCACGGACAAACAGCACTTCCCCGTCGCCGTGTGCGACCACTAGCTGCACACGCTCCGAGAACATGGCAATCAGCAACAGAACGTCCTCTGCTTCTGCCCCCAGTTTAGGTACGTGTTCGGAGATGATTTCGCTTAAGGGCACCAAACGTTTAGGGGTGAGGTAATATTCACCGCAGATACGCACCACCGCATCAACAATGCGCTTCGGCATTAAGTGCAGCAAAACACCGTCCATTTGTTGTCCGGGCTTGGCGGGATGAAAACACCACGCAGCTTGGCCTTCAAATGGTTTACTGGCCTCCACCCGTCGGGCTAGATGTTTCTCCAGGTCCCGTTTGGACAGCTTCGGCACTTCAATAAATTCATGCGTATGCAGATCGTCTTCATAAGCGATGGCCACATCACCGCCGCGCGGCAGGTCAATCTGCGTGCTCGCCTCGTGCATGGCGCGACTAAGGGTTTCTAAGTCAAAGACCGGGTACGGCGCCTGCCAGTGCTCAACGCTCTTGCCACCGGAAAAGCGTGAGATAAGAAACTCACCGTAGATCCATTCAATGCCAAACCGCGTGTTCATGACCGCTCCCAAAACCAACTGCTGCCGTCGGTGGTGTAGTGCATGGCCACCTCGCGGCTAACGATGGTGACAGTGTTCAATCCGCCGCTGGGGAATGGACTGAAGTTGACGCTTAGGCGTGTGTTTTCGATCAAATACCGGGTCACGCTACCATCCACACCGCCAACCGCACCGGGGACCGGCACCGCACCCGCTGCTTCCAGCGCAAAAGACGCTTGCTGCACATCCGAATTCACCAGCAGCACACGGTGGAAGCGCCCAGCGAGATTTAGGCGTTGTACTTTAACTTGATCACCTTCAACCACACCCACACCTGCGTTTTGATCCCAGATGGCATTAAAGTCGGCAGAGGTAGTGGGCGGCGCAGGTGCATCGCCGGTGAGATCTGATACCAGCATAATGCGCGGCGACACCGGACGCGCGGTTAACCCGGTGGTCTGGGTATACCCGCCAAAATTTGTGTCCGTATTGGTAAAAAAACGCGGATCTACATAGAGCCGGCGGGAGAAACCGCGCGCATTAAACCGTACATCGTCTTCTGCCAGATCCGCAAACACGGCAATGGCCGGAACCCAATTGGCAAACGCCTGATTCGGGATCGTCTTGTTTTCCAAAATGTGCTGTTCCAATGCTTCAACCAGCATCTGCACATTTTCTTCTTCCGCTGAGCCGTAGGCACGATCGATGGCGTCGGTTAGCGCCGGCGCCAACACCGCGGCCAGAATACCGATAATGGCCATCGCGCCGATGAGTTCCATCAACGTGAAGCCAGTTTGCTTCAGCCGAGTTGTTTTGCCTTGCATCGTCATCCTTAACTCAACCCAGACATGAGACTGAACATCGGCAGGAAAACAGCGCCACCAATGAGGCCAACGATGCCAATCAGAGTCAGCATGATGGCGGGTTCCAGCACCCCGAAAGCGGCCTTGATGCGGCGCGGAATTTCATCGTCAAGCCGCGCTGCCGCGTGCTCCAGAGATTGATCCAGACGGCCGGTTTCTTCTCCCACCACCAACATCCTCAGCACCAAGGGTGTAATGATGCTGTGATCGCGCAGCGCGTCACTGACTTTGTGACCACCGTTGACCGCCTGTTCGGCATCGTGCACCGCGTTTTCCATCACGCTGTTACCCACCACCCCGCGGCACAGCTCCAGCGCCTGAATGATGGGCACGCCAGATGCCAACAGCAGAGATAAGTTGTGCACAAAACGTGATAACACCAGCATGCGATTGATCTCACCGAACACCGGCACGCGGAACAGCATGTCGTCCACCGCCAATCGGACGTCACGCATGTTTTTGTAACTGAAACGAATGCCAACTACCGCCATGACAATGGTGATCAGCACCAGCAGACCATAACTCTGGCCCCAATCGCCGAGGGCAATCACTCCTCGCGTGAGCAGCGGTAAATCCATATCCAGATCGTTAAAAATCTCTGCAAAGCTGGGCACCACCACCGTAATCATTAGAGCGATCAAGGCAATCACCGCGGTCACAATCATGGCGGGATACAAGGTCGCCTGCTTGATGTCCGACATGAGCCGTTGGGTCCATTCCATATGCTCAGCCAAATCTTTAAACGCCACTGCCAAGTTACCGCTGAACTCTCCGGCTTGAATCAAATGTAGGCTCTGGGAAGTGAATACGCGGGGATACAAAGCAAACGCATCATGCATCGTAGAACCGGCATTCAAGTTCACTCCAACATCGTCCAAGATCACCTTAAAACTGTCGTTTTCCGTCTCCTCCGCCATGGCGTCGAGCGCTTCCGCCGCGCTCACACCGGCCGACAACAACGACGCCATACCATGCAAAAACTCAATAAGCTCCGCCCGGCTCACATTGGAGGACACTTTGCGGGTGCGACTGACGCTGCTGCTGGCATCAATTAGCCAGTAACCCACTTCGCGCAGGCGTGCTTCCAACGCGGATTCATTGTCCGCCGCCATCACGCCACGGGTGGTGTGGCCTTGGGCATCAACAGCTCGGTAGGAGTATTCCGGCATCTGCACATCACCGCACGGTGCGGATGACCTCCTCTACCGTGGTGATGCCTGCCAGTGATTTCGCCAAACCATCTTCTAACATGGTTTTCATGCCGGCTCGTCGGGCTATTTCTTCCAACTCCGTGGTGGGCGCCTCGTCAACGATGGCGGCGTGGAACGTCTCGTCAATCATCATCACTTCGTAGATTGCTTGACGGCCGCGATAACCGGTGTGACGGCAAGCGTCACAGCCGGCGCCGCGATAGAGCTCAACCGGCCCGTCCACCATCGCGCTTAGTCCTAGGCGTTCAAGTTCGCGCTCGGGTTCTGCAATCGGCTCTTTACAGTGTTCACAAATGCGTCTGACCAGACGCTGGCCAATCACCGCAGACAGGGCGGCAGGCAGCAGATAACGTTCCACCCCCATATCGATGAGGCGCGGAATCACACCCGCAGCGTTGTTGGTATGCAACGTCGACAACACTAAGTGCCCGGTCAGCGCTGCACGTGTGGCCAACTGCGCCGTTTCTGTGTCGCGTATCTCACCCACCAGAATAACGTCAGGGTCTTGACGCAACAGGGCCCGCAGCCCCGCCGCAAAACCCATACCCACTTCTGGTCGAATCTGCGTCTGACGGATTTTGTGCATCGAATATTCGATGGGATCCTCAAGGGTAAAAACACTCCGTGCATCCGCATCAATTTGCGATAGCGCGGTATACAAGGTGGTGGTCTTACCGCTACCCGTCGGACCGGTCACCAGCACCATGCCGTAGGGGCGCTCCATGGTTTGTAAGAAACGCTCGCGATCATTTTCGCTGAAGCCTAAATGTGACAAAGACATCGACACACCTGCGGTATTCAAGATCCGCATGACCACACTTTCACCATGATTGGTGGGCAGCGTGGATACCCGGAGATCAACTTCCGAGTGGCCATGTGCAAAGCGTATGCGACCGTCTTGCGGGGCTCGCTTTTCGGTAATGTCCAGCCCGGCCATGAGCTTCAGGCGTGCTGTTAACGCTGCCTGTATCGGCTTTGGAATGAGCACCTCCTGGTGCAACAAGCCGTCCACACGTAGGCGGATACGAAGGATTTTATCGTCCGGCTCAACATGGATGTCGGTGGCTTTCTGACGAATACCCAGGCCGATGATCTGGTCGACCAGGCGCACCATAAGTGAGCCTTCTTCCAAGTCATCGTCTTCCCCTGCGACGTTGCCTTCGCGTAACACCCGGTCAATGGTTTCGTTGATCGATTGGCCCTCAGCAAAATGCAGGGTGAGGGCTTCTAAAATGTCAGTTTCCGCAGCGGTAACAACGTCTACAACGTAACCGGTGGATTTCTCGATCTGGTCGATCACCACCACATCCAACGCATCGGCCAGCGCAACAGTGAGCCGTCCGTTGTCTAAAGACAGGGGAATCAGCCGGTTACGTTTGGCCGTTTCATAATCGATGAGCTGCAGAACTTCCGGATCGATACCGGCGTGCAGAACATCCACCACCTGGGCTTTGGCTTCGCCGGCCAGTGCCTCGGTAATGACGCTGGGATCGACAAAGCCGAGCTCGATGAGTACTTCACCAAGCCGTAAACCCTGGCGCTTCTGCTCACGCAGCGCCAGATCCAGCTGTTGTTCGTCGATCAGGCCGGCATCGAGTAGCCGTGCACCCAGCAGTTTTGGCTTCGGTGCAGCGGCAGCCTCATTCCGGCCGCAATCGTTGGTAACCGCCGCTTCGGAACGCATTGGAGTTAGACCTATACGCGAGCGATGTAAATCAGCAGGCGGTTCGGGTGGTCGCTGTTGACCCCATAACGCTTCACGCGACCTGCTGCATTCCAAGCACCGTTGCCATTGTCGACATCACCATCACCGTCGAGAATATTGCTGATGGCGCGGGCTTCTTCATCGGACACGTTATCGATGCGAATCACCGCGACACTGGTGGTGTCCACCGTGCCGTCACCGTCCAGATCAAACTGGAAGTTGGCATTGGTGCTGGTCAGTATGGCTCGGTAACCGCCTTCCTGGAATGGATTGTCCAGTTCTTTTTCGATGTAGGGACCGTCCCAGCCGCCAATCGGGCGCGCGGGGTTGTCTTTCATCAGGTTCTTGTTGCGATCCCGGTTATCCGTGGGGATGTGGGTCGGAAAATCACCCGTGTCTTCATAGTACTGCGCGATGGCACCTTTGATCATGTTGACGTCTTCCACAAACGCGGTGACTTTCGCGTTGCGAATGGCATCAAAGATGAGGGGCGTGGCTACGGATACCAGGATGGCAATCACCGCCATCACCCCGATCATCTCCATAAGGGTAAAACCATTTTGCTTCTGCAATATCGGCTTCTGCATTTGAGTCAACTCCTTTGACTGTTCAACCATTGAGGATCCTTCCCTATACGGGGGACACGCGCAGTTTCGGTCAGTCACCGGCGTAATTCCGGAAGTACGTCACAATTCCAGGGAAGATGGCGTGGTTTAGGGGCCGAGAAGGCGCTTCTTGCACCAGATCGGCACTGAGATTAGGTCGCACGTTCTATTTCTTCTTGCCGCTCCTTTACTGCGTCTCTGCGGACACCATTTTTGCCACTCTCCATGCGGGTGCCGGCAACAGAGAATCAGATCTCAGAAGCAGGTTGGGTTGACTGTCTATACTGCGCGGTAAGCAAGGCATGTCTGGGAGCGATACCGTAAAGCCGCGCTTACTCCCATTCGCGGTTGCATGTCACTGATACGTGCACGCGTGGTACAAATTGTTAGGGAAATCAATATGTCGAATCTCGCCACCCAGGTCCGTGACGAGCTGACCAGTGCCGTAGCCAATGATGAACTGGAATTACCCAGCTTGCCCGAAGTGGCGCTACGCATTCGCGATGCCGCACAAGATCAAAACGTCTCGTTGGCCTCCCTGGCGGATGTGATTGCTGAAGATCCCGGTCTTTCGGGTCAGATGATTAAGATCGCCAATTCTCCGGTTTATCGGGCAGCCAAGCCCATAGAAGACCTAGGCATGGCGCTGGGTCGGATCGGTATCGAGTTTGCCGCGAACCTAGCCACCGGTATGGCCATGGAGCAAATGTTCCAAGCCACTTCAGATGTGATCGACCGTAAGCTGCGGGCGGTCTGGACCCATGCTACCGAAGTAGCGGGCATCAGCAGCGTGCTAGCCCGTTCATTTACCCGTTTACGGCCTGACCAAGCCGCTTTAGCTGGTTTGACCCACGTCATCGGCGTATTGCCGATCCTCGCCTGGGCAGAAGAGCACCCCGAATTGATACGCGACAGTCTGACGTTGGATACAGTGATCGACCACATCCATGGCTCGCTGGGCACCATGATCTTAAACAGCTGGGACTTTCCCGAGGAGATTGCCATGGTGCCGTCGCAATACACTGAATTTAAGCGTGCCGTGGCGGAAGCGGATTATATTGACGTGGTGATGGTGGCCAATCTACAGACCTTGAATGACTCCGATCATCCCTACGCGCAGTTAGACTGGAGCGACATCCACGCCTTTAACAACCTTGGCTTGGATCCAGACATGGAATCCAACGAGTTAGAGGACTACGAAGAATTGATGGCTGAGAGCATGGAGGCGTTTGCGGCATAAACGCTGCGCCTCCCCCCAACCTTCAGCCCTCCTGGCCAGACAAAGGCCGCCTCAGGTATAGTTTTTCCTCTCTGTTTTAAGGGAATAAAGAGGGAACAAAGAGGGTAAAGAGAGGGCAACAAGATGAACCTGAGCTGGTCCCACGCGGTCATTTACGTCCGCGATCAAGATGTAATGCTGGATTTTTATATCAACGTGCTGGGCTTTGCCGTCACAGACCGCGGCCCCATGGGTGAAAATGCGCCGGATATCGTGTTCATAAGTCAGGACCCAACTGAGCACCACCAGCTTGCCATGGTGGAAGTGCGCAAGGATCAAGACCCGTCTAACAGCGTCAATCATTTCGCTTTTCGTATCGAGCGATTTGACGAACTCAAAATCCTCCACGCACGACTGCAGGACCTTCCGGCCATTCGTATCAATCCTTTGTCCCACGGCAACACCCTGTCGTTGTACTTCAATGACCCGGAAGGCAACGGCATCGAAGTATTCTGGGACACACCCTGGCACGTGGCCCAACCCCAAGGCAAGACGTGGGATCCTGCGTTGGCTGAAGCTGAAGCATTGGCTTGGGTGGAGGCGGAGTTTGCCAGCGAACCCAGCTTTGAGCCGCGCGAGGCTTACTACGCGCGGCGCGCGCAAGAGGTCTGAGGCACACTGCTGTTAGTTGGCCGGTAACATGCACACCGATACACACGATACAAGAGGCACCATTAACTACCTGCCGCAGCCGCAGCAGACAAGCACGGACCCCCAGATGGCGAGGCTGGCCGCACGAGCTGCGGTTGCGCCCATTTTGCAACGCTGGCGGCACCGTTGCTCCCCGGGTTTAATCGACGCCAACGGGAAAATCCGCAACGTTTTTACCGACATCAATCGCAGCAGCGAAGACAGTGTGAGCCAGGTGATACGCGAGCTAAATGAAATACCCGCAGCCCTGGTTGAGTTGCAAGCGGCCCTAGAAGCGCAACAGGAGTTACAGGCGCTGACGCGGTTCTCAGCGGACGTGACCATCCACAACGCTCGCATACTCGAGGATGCCAGTCTCGACACCAGCGGATTTCAACTCGAACAACACACCTCTGGTGTCACCAATTGGCAGGACGGCGAGCAGGTCGCACACCACTACTATGCAGAAATCACCGCCCTGGTAAAGGCAGTGACCGGCGCGACGTATACGTTCACCAACAACCACTTGGTTCGGCAATCCGAACCGGAGCAAGGCGGCAATGGCCCACTCGCCAAACTGATGTCGCAGTCTCGCGGCCCGGTGCTGACGGCGCACAATGACTTCGCCGAAAGTTATGGCGAAGGGCTGATCAAAACGGTGGAACACGGTGGTGTACCCCACACCCAGACCTTTGGACTAACCGAACCGCTGATCCAAGCCGGGCTGAGCGCTGACGAGTTACGCCGAAGCCGGCTGATGGTGATCAACACCTGGCGCTCGGTGGGGCCGGAGCCGCTACGCCGTTTCCCGTTGGCGGTGGCAGACCGTCGCAGCGTTTCACACGATTGCCTACGCGCCAACCTGATTGGCAAACGCCCAAGCGGACAGCCCCGCGGAGGCATCGACGTCTATAGCGCCCACTACGACCCGGCGCACAAGTGGTACTACTACCCTGAAATGACGCCAGATGAGGTGCTGCTGTGGAAAGGTTATGACTCCGCCGAGGTGCCGATGCAGGTACCCCTACACACGTCTTTTGCGGACCCCAACACACCCGCTGATGCATCACAGCGATGCAGCATTGAAGTCCGCGTGTTGTGTGTGTTTCGCTGACCTAGTGCTGATGCAAACGTCTCGGACTTAATCCCGGATGGTGACCGGTAGGTCGCGAATACCGTGAATGAAGTTGGATGCCAATCCCAGCGGCTCGCCGGTAACCTCTAGTTTGGGGAAACGCTGCATAATCTCTTCCCACATCACACGCAGCTGCATTTCCGCCAAGCGATTGCCCACACAGCGGTGGATGCCGTAACCGAAAGCCGTGTGTTGCCTGGGGTTATCGCGGTCAATAATAAATTCGTTAGCACGCTCTATGGCTTCTTCATCGCGATTACCGGAGATGTACCACATAACGACGCGATCGTTCTTCTTAATTTGCTTGCCGCCTATTTCGGTATCCTGTGTTGCAGTTCTGGCCATGTGCGCCACCGGCGACTGCCAACGGATAATCTCCGGCACCATCTTCGGAATTAACCCGGGATTTTGCAGTAACTTCTGATATTGGTCGGGATTTTGGTTCAACGCCAAAACACCGCCGGAGATAGAGTTGCGCGTGGTGTCGTTACCGCCAACAATCAACAACATGATGTTGCCTAGCAACTCCTGCGGATCCATGTTGTTGGTGGATGGGTCATGCGCCAACATAGAGATTAAGTCGAACTTCGGCGGTTGTTTTTTGCGCGCCTCGTAGTACTCCTGGAAATAGGCCAGGCACTCAAACAGCACCTTAAAACCCTCTTCCGGTGAATCGAACGCGTCCGGGTCTCCCAGGTTTTGGATGGTATCGGACCATTCGATCAGCTTCATGCGATCTTCTTGAGGCACGTCAAACAGCGTCGCTAGCATTTGTGCGGTGAGCTCAACCGACACGTGACGTACCCAATTAAACTCTTCATTGCGCGGCAGATTGTCCAATATGTGGCTCGCGCGCTCGCGGATCAGAGGTTCCAGATCGGACAGCTGGGTCGGCGTAAACAGGGGTGTCACCACTTTACGCTGCGCATCGTGTTTGGGCGGGTCCTCTTGAATGAACATCGGCAGTGCATATTGATCTTCGCGATCCGGTACCCCGCCTAAGGCAATGCCGCCTTTTTGCTGTTGCGAGGAAAACAGATCGTGGTGGGTATCCACGTACATACAGTCTTTGTATTTGGTGATCGACCAGTACGGTCCGAACATACTTTCTTCGTGGTAGTGCACCGGGTCCTCTGCGCGCAGACGCTCAAAGTGCGGGGCAAAAGTCTCGTTCAAAAACAAAGCCGGGTGCGAGGGATCAACTTTATCTAAGGGAATACGGTATGGGTCATAGTGCGGATCAATCGCAAACGCCTCAGCAACTTCCTTGTTTGAAACCGTCATGTCACCACCGCGGGTGCGTTCCACTAAGCGCTTACGCTCTTCATCACTACTCTGCAAATAGATCTGGGTCATCTCAACTTCCTGTCATGCGTAACCGTTAAGATTGCCAGCATTAGCAGCCGCGCGCTAGCGCAGCCACGGCAGGTTCAGTTTGGTTTATGATGCAGTCATGGCAGGCACAGCAACCCCGCTAAACCAAATCCGTCCCCTGGCACGGTATGGCGCAGTCTTGACCGTGGGTCTGGGTATCTGCCTGTTTGTCCTTTGCGCATCACCCTTTGTGCACGCCGGGCAACGCTATGCCTATCCCTTTGATGCTGAGGAAGATCTGCTGACCCAAGCGGAATTGTTTACCTCATGGCACAGTGCCGTGGTGGAGCATGCCAACAGCCGCAATCAGCTGTATGCCTGCGCGCAAGACAAAAGTGCGTGCCGGGGCCGCTTACGCTCGTTTAATCGTATGCTGGAAAAAGCCGACACGTTGTCCGCTGAGGAGCAAATTGAGTTGGTGAACTATTACATCAACCGCAGCCGCTACGATGACGATCATCGCCGCAGAATTGAAAACGGCTCAGGTGTTCGGATCGGCTGGCAACGTAATCACTGGTCTTCGCTCTATACCTTCTTAATCAAGGGCGGCGATTGCGAAGATTACGCCTCCTCTAAGTACTTTATGCTGCGCGAACTTGGCCACCCCGCCGAAGATTTACGCGTGGTGGTTGCCCGCTCCCGGGAATTGGGTGGTGTGCACGCCGTATTAGCCGTGAAGCGTCCGGATGGTACGGTCTGGTTGCTTGATTCCGATAACCGCATCCGCAAACGCTCCCACCGCGGTTACGGCTTTATTTACGCCATGAACGAGTACTTTGTATGGGACCATCGCGACGACTATTTGCGCCCCTGAGGGCATGACAAAGACACAAGCTGCGGTTCATAATGAAGGCTATCGGCCGTAGGGAAATCTCAGCCATGAAACAGAAACACAGCAGCAATTATTTCGTTCGATCACTGCTTGCCACTGGTGCGGTGCTTTGCACCACCGCAGTTTGGGCAGATGACGTGGTCCCAGTCGCCAGTTTGGAAGTGAAAGACCGGATTCGCACCATTGATCAAATTAATGTGTCAGCCGAAACCCGGCAAGTAGCGGAAACCCCTTCCACGGCAGCAGTGGCTGCACTGTTGGACGAAGCTGAACAACTTGATACCCACGCGACCCCAGCGCCGGTGGCGGCTGATCCGGAATAGGCATTTCTGAAATAGGCATTTCCGGAACAGGCACTCAGCGCACCTCGCAGGTGCCATACTCCACATAGATTGAGTCGCCGGCCATGTTTTCGGTGGCCGACGCAAACGCCCATCCACCAATGGAAGTACGGGTGAAGCGCAGGTTCTCCGTGTTCAACAGCAACAACTCAGACGGCGGCAAATTGCTGCAACTTAAGCCGGTCGCCCTATCCGCCCCACGTATGGTGCGGCACTCCAACTCCGCCCTCGTCTCTTCGTCCCTTACCGTTAAGTAAACGTCTGCAGCAGCATTGGGGTCGCGATGACGCATCAGCACTCGATTCAGGCGCAGCTCAAAACTGCTTTCAAAGAAGGACACCGGTTCATAAGCTTCTTCGTTATGGGGAAAGTCATGGAAACCTGCGGTTTGCACCGCGGTACAGACCATCGAAGCAGGCACCGTCACATTTTCCGCCGGCGTGGCGCTACCACCCGCCAACACCATCATGACCCATGCCAACATACTGCCTTCCTTCATGTCATCTTCGCACTGATATTGCTTGCATGCTCGACGCACGTCCATAGTGAAACCTGGTGGCGGCTCGAAACAACCGGTTTTGTCGTCTATACGGATGTCAAACAATCCGACGCCGTCGCGTTGGCCCAGCAGCTAAAAGCTCTAGAACAATTGGCGGGGGAGTACCTACCCACAGTGCAGGACTCACCAAGCAGCAAACCCGCCAGCAGCCGTGACCTGGAAGTTTTGGTCTTCGCCAAACGACGCGACTTCGTGCGCTTGCTGAAACCGCGCCACTTTGTATCGTTCGCCCGCCCCGACTTCGACAGCACTTTGCTGATGGTGGCACCTGCATCTAGCCGCAGATCTTTGCTGGCCAACCTGCGCCATGAATACGCGCACTACTACCTGCGTAAACAAAAACTCTTTCTACCACCCTGGTACGACGAAGGTATGGCCAGCCTGCTGGAACACGTCGACATTACACTCACCGGCCACAGCCAACTGGACAGCGCCGCGCTGTTTGAACGTTATGACGAACCGTTACGCGCACCTAACAGTTTAAGTCTTGCGCAACTGCTCGGCACACAGTCTTTTTTGGATTGGCCACGCCAACGTGTACAACGTTTTTATGGTCTAAGCGGCCAGCTGGTGCACTTCCTGCTGTATGGGGAGCAACGCGGTTACGGGGACCGACGCCCCGGCCTACAAAAGTATCTGCTCGAAGGGGCCACCGATCTGCCCGGCAGCTTGGGCATCTCACGCCGTCAACTAGAGCGGGAGTTTCGTCGCTACCGGAAAACTTCAAACAAACCAACACACGAAGTCCCTTTCGATAGCGACTTCCAGCCGCCCGCCATCCGGCAACTCACGCCGTACGAAGTCCTCACCGTGCAAGCCCGTGCCGCTGAAGGGGTCAATCCCGAAGCTGCGCTGGAGCGTTATGCGGCCGCGGCGGCAGTGCAGCCTGATGCGGCAGAGAGCTGGCTAAGCCTGGCGCAAGCACATTTGAGTGAAGGTGATGCCGCCGCTGCGCAGCGCGCCTTGGCTAGGGCACAACAAATTGCCCCGGCTTCCAGCGGTGTCAAGGTACAACAGGCCAAACTGCTGATGCACGATTGCTGGCTACCCGGTTCACAAAGTTGTCGCACAGATTGGCGCGAAGCGTCTGAGCTCATACATGCGGCTTTGGATCAACAGCCAGAACAGTTAGAAGGGATTTACCTTCTCGGATTGGTGGATTTATATCGCGGTCGCGCAGATTTAGCAGTGAACTATCTATGGATCGCACACCGCTATGCGCCGTGGGTGCCGAAGGTGAACTACCATCTCGGCGAATGCTTGCGACTGTTGGGAGACAGCCGCGCGCGCATTTATCTCAGCAATGCCCAGCATTGGTCACAGGAAGACACCTGGCGGCGAGCGGCGGCGGCGTCACTGGCATTACTGCAATGAGAGGGTATGCTTAAGCCATGCAAGAACTGCTTATCACCTTGTTGTTCGCCGTGATTGTGTTCCCGGCATTGTGGATTTTGTTAGAGAAGCTGTGGCCATCGGTACCCGGTTACCGCATCTTGCGCCGCGGCTTCTTCAGCGATGTGATCTGGTACGGCGTGCAGTCGTTGGTGTCCCGGTCGCTGTCACCCTTGGTTGTCTTTGCTGTGCTGCTACCCGTCCCACTGGCGTTAGGTATGTCGACAGACAGCTTTTTCAGCGGTTTTGGTCCCGTCGCGCAGCTACCCTTTGCATGGCAAGCGTTGCTGGCCTTTGTGCTCGCCGACTTTTTGCTGTACTGGTCGCATCGCTTTTTCCATTCACGCGCAGCGTGGCCATTTCACGCAGTGCACCATTCCCCCGACCAATTAGATTGGCTGGCAGCCACGCGCATGCACCCGGTCAACGAAGTTGGCGCACAGATCATTTCCGCCTGTCCGGTGCTGTTGCTGGGTTTTCAACCCATGGCGTTGGTGGTTTGGGCCCCCTTCTTCGCCCTCCACTCGGTATTCATACACTGTAATGTGCGGGTCAGTTTTGGGCCTTTTCGCTATGTGCTAGCCAGTCCCATCTTTCATCGCTGGCACCACACCACCCGCGAGGCAGGGTTGGAAAAGAACTTTGCCAGTTATCTACCGGTATGGGACTTACTGTTTGGCACCTTTTACATGCCCAAAGGTGTGCAGCCGGCGGAGTTTGGTTTAGGTGGTGAAGTCCCGGACGGGTTCACCCGACAATTCCTCTACCCTCTGATGCCCTCAAGCTGGCGTCAGAGCCCCGCGCCTGTCACGCATAAATAACCAGGCAGCGCACTTCTATACTTTGCCGGTCAGGCAGGTTAGCCGGTGCATCTAATCTATTCTCCGCATCTTTCGCATTTTTCGCGCTCACCTCATCAAACGCGGTGTGAAAACTGAAAGTACAGGGCGCACCGGGGTGACTGGTATCAGCCAAGCGACCTGCACTTTGCGCCAGAGCACCGGCTGAGTCCCATTGTTTGATGAGCAGGGCTTCGTCCCTCGTCATGTGCGGATAGTAGTAAAACGTGTGGTTGCCACTGTGTTTGGCAAAGTAGTTCTCCCCCACACGGTCCGCGTAATGAATCTCAAACACCACCAATTCTTCAGGGTCCACGGTCTGCCCATCACACAGTGCCAGAGCATCCCGATGTACCGGCTCAGCGGCGATGTTGCGCCAGACATTGATGATGGCAAAACGCCCACCCGCTAAGGCTCTTTCCACCTGGCTCTCGCTGACCAAGCTTGCGCCGTTTTCGACTAGCCCTGCGTAAGTGTCGTTGATTTTCGGGGGTTGCGCCAAATCTCGCGCGCGTTGGGGGGCGCTCACCAATGTGTAGTCGCCGTGTACCATCTTTGCCGGCCCCTGCACCTCTTGACCGCTGCTGATGCGTTGCTTAGTTGCTTTGCCGGCAGCTGAGCGGATGTTGTGGTCAAACGCGTAAACACGGGCACCGGTGACTTCCGCCAGCAAGCGTTCACAGTCCGCGTAATACTCCCGCACCACTTGCTGGTGATCATAAAAATCGAGGGTGGGGTTTGTCAGTGGCGCGTGCAACAACTCAAACCCGTTAGTCTCACAGGTCATCGCCGCGTCGCCATGCCGTTCACGGGCATTCACAATCGCAATTTCTTTGGCGCTCGCCTGTACACCCGTCACACCGGTGTCACTACCATCCACGTCACGCCGAATGAGCACCTTGCCATTGCGGTACAGAGAAGATTCCGCACCATCTTGCAGATAGTTAACAACACCTAAGGTCAAGATAGTCCTCCCAGTTGCGGCCTGGATACTAGACTACCACGTGCATGGAGCAGAGATGCACCCAGGGTCAAGGCAGCTGATCAAACACCTGCTCAGGGTCGATACGCGGACGTTGCAGTAAGGTAGCCGGATCTCGCAGCCGCTAGTAGGTGGCAAACAAGTCGTCTAACGATGCATAGGTAAACGCCGGGGCCACCACTTCAATTTTCAAGTACGTCGAAGCTGAATGCGTAAAGTCCCCACTTGAATTACAGATGCGCATTCGCGGCACCCAGGGATAGGTTGGCAAGGCATAGGTTTTTCTGCTAAAGAGTTGTCTATGACACGCCTGTGGCTAGTGCGTGCTGGGGCTGCCGGACTAACCCCTGGCACGGCTATGGCAGGAGTTCTCCACCAAGGCAAAACCCAGTAGGATGTCACTTTTACAGAGTAACAAGCGCAAGCGAGGTGGGGCGTGGCTGAAAATATGATGGCATTTCCGGAGCTGCGGCATCCGTTTGAGAAAACCCCTATTCACCCTACGGGCAGCACCACTGTGCTGTATCAAGGCAATAACATCACGTTAGGCGAAACCGGAGAAGGTGACGGCCTGCTGATCCGCCCGCAAGATCTGCCGCGCGTCAACGGTTTTGAGTTAAAGCCAGAAGGCGCTTGTTACCAAGACAGGTGCGTGCCGCTCAACGATACCCTCATGGCGGAACAAAATGGTGCGCAGTGGTTCAACCTGACGGCATTTGCGGATTTGATGGGGCAACCTTACGTCGCGGATCTTGATGCCCGGGTATGGAGTTTTGCCGAATTGCCCGCCAAGCGCGAAAATATGATGCTCAACGCTATGGCGCCTGACTTCAAGATCAGTGATCGGCAGGGTAACGTCATCCGCATGGCTGATCTAAAAGGCAAAAAAGCCCTCATTGTTACCTGGTCATCGTGGTGAGGCTGCTTCCTCGACGTGCCCGTGTGGCAACAAGTATATGCAGAAATCAACGATCCAAATTTTGTCCTAATTTGCGTGGCCGAAGATACCGGCGGAGAGGCGGTGGCCGGCCCAATTTTTGATGCGGCAGATCCTACCTACGTGCAAGTGATAGACACCGATCACATCATCAGCAGCGCATTCAATTTTGTGAACGTACCGTCATCCGCATGGATTGATGAAGAAGGCAGGATTGTGCGCATCGACGAAGGCACCTACTCCAAAATCCACGAGTTTGGGGAAGGCGACCAGACCATCACCTTTGGTAACGATGTCTATACGCCGGCGCTAAAAGACTGGATTGCAAACGGCGCTGACAGCAAACACGTGCAATCGGCCGCTACGGTAACCGCCAACATTCGCGACTACACGCCGGAGCAGTTTAAGGCAGACGCGGCATTCCGGCTCGGCAATCTATTCCGCAGCCACGGCGAAAATGACAAGGCGGATCAATACTGGGAAATGGCACGCGCGCTCAACCCGGACAGCGTGAACTTCTTTCGCCAAAACCTGACGCTGACTGAAGAAGGCTCAGCAGGCGAGCAGTTTATGACGTTCATGGGCGAATACGTGGCCCAAGGCAAGGACTACTACCGGCCGTTAGACATCGAGTAACTAGGGCTCAAATCGCTGCTAACATATGTGGCTTTTTGCGCCCGCTGTCCAAGCACGTTGAGCGCGGCCACACGGTAGGCTTCCGCCATGGTCGGAAAGTTAAAGGTGTTTTCGACAAAATTGTCGATTTGCGGCCCATACACCAGCGCCATTTGGCCAATGTGAATGAGCTCTGTGGCGCCTTCACCGATGATTTGAATGCCCACTACCTTTTCGCCCTTGGGATCCGCAATCATGCGCAGTTGCCCGTCTTGAATTTCCGAGATGTGGCCTCGAGCTATCTCTTCAAAGCGGGCCACGCCGACAATCGGGTCGCCGTACACATCGCGCGCCTGGGCTTCGCTCATCCCTACCGTGGACAATTCCGGAATGGCGTAGATACCCGCAGGAATGAGATCCGAAAATGTCCCTAGATCAATGTCCAACGCCGCACACGCCGCGCGGCGGCCCTGTTCCATGGAAGCGGATGCTAATGACGGCGGACCGATAACATCACCCGCCGCAAAAATGTTGGCCACCTCGGTGCGACAGTTTTCGTCTACGCTCAACACCCCTTGTTCGTTTAACTGCAATCCGGCGTTTTCAATGTTGAGGCCTTTCACGTTGGCGACACGCCCCGCTGCCAACAACAACTTTTCGCTGCGAATCACTTGCCCGCTTTCGGTTTCTGTCACCACTTGAGAAACACCGTCCCAGGTCACCTGTTTGACGGTTTCCCCGCCGATAAAGCGCACCCCGGTTTCATCCAACGCTTCAACAAACAAGTCCACTAAGGCGGCATCAAGAAAACCCAGTGGTTTGTCATAGCGATCAATCATGGTCACTTCCACCCCAAGGCTGGCAAACACCGTGGCGTATTCACTGGCAATCACACCACCGCCTAACACGGTCAGGGATTGCGGCAGATAAATCATGGAGAGAATGGAATCGCTGTCAAAAACATGTTCATGATCAACAGGGATGTGCGGCACATCCCGTGGTACCGAACCACAGCAAATAATGGAGTTTGCGCCATAAATCTCCTGCTCGGCACCGCCGGGTTGGGAGATTTTCATTCTGTGCTGATCCAGGTAGCTGGCCCTTCCGTGAATGCGGTCAATACCGTTCCGCTCCAGCTGGGCACCAATGTACTGATCGTGTGCACCGAGCACATCGCTCATACTCTCGATGAGCGCCGCCATTTCCAGATCCGGCCGTACGGAAAAAGAAAACAATTGCGCGTGTGAACGCATATCGACCACCCGCAGCGCGTTTTCACGCAACGTCTTACTTGGGATGGTGCCCCGATGTACACACGCGCCACCGAGGTGACGGTCACCTTCCACCAGCGCCACACGCTTACCGGCTTTTGCAGCCTGTACAGCGGCTTTTTGTCCAGCCGGCCCACTGCCGATAACAATGAGATCGTATTTTTTCATAGCGCTAACACCTCCATTGTGTCGCTTATGGCAGGTCCATGTTGGACAAGTTGAGCAACGTCGTCTGGATAGAAATTCACCTCTACCAGCACCTGCTCGCTATGTAATGCCTCCGCGTCTAGCGGTTCGCTCGCCAATAACTGTTGGGTCATAAAATAGGCGGCATTGACGGTAGCCACGTTGTCCAAGGTTCCCGCCGCAGGATCAGCCACTTGCTGCAGATCTTCGACGCCCTTGATGGTTTCCGCGACCAAAGGTGGAAGCTGCCAGGCTTCTACCAACATTGCGCTGACCCCGGCTTGAAACTCATCTATCAACACCGCCACATCTTCCGACGCTATGCCGGTTTTTAGCTCGGTCAGAGCCTGTAACACCACGGGTTTGCCGACCTGCAGCAATAGCCCACACAAAAAAGCGTTCTCAACATTTTGTCGGCGCAGGCGCGCAATCTCTTTTGCCCATAAACCTGTCGCAAGGGAAAATTGCCACATATGTTTGATCAGGGCTTCATATCCCGCCACTTTGAACACGGTTGAACCCATGGTGGCGGTGAGCGCAATTTCCGCGATGTTTTGCATACCCAAGCGCGAGATCCCTTGTTGCAGAGAAGCAATTGGGACCGCGGCATTAAACGCTGCGGAATTAGCAATGCGCATGACATGCCCGGCCAGGGATTGGTCGGTTTGTATTAACGCCGCAAGTTCTGCCATCTCCGATTCAGGATCTTCCACCAAGGCAAGTACCTCGGTGACCACTTGCGGCAACATCGGTAGATCAAGTTCACCGTCTTCTATGCGCTGCTGCAACAACTGGCGCGCGCCATTCGATTCTTGTTCGTCCACGTGGTTCGTAGTCTCCATTCAACGACCCAATGCGTCTGCACGGACGGTTATCGACCATGCCGCCTTTAAATAAAAGTAAGTGAGTCTCACCCTGAACATTTTTCCCGCTCAAGCCAGTTTATGCGCAAGCTACTTGAATAACGTTGTGTGTGGTCAGCCTGAGCGAGTCATTTCAGCAAGGCGGCAAACAAATCCGGTTCCTGCTCTGCTGCTTGGCCAAGTAAGTGCGCACGTTCAAATTCTTCAAACGGCAGTGGTTTGCCGATCCAATAACCTTGCAGCATGTCGCAGCCCATCTCTTTTAAATCCGCGGCGGTTTGTTTGTCTTCCACCCCTTCCGCCACGACTTGCATTTCGCAGTGGTGGGCCAGGTCTATACAACCACGCACGATCGAGCGATCTTTATGAGAAGACTGCATCGCCATGACAAATGAAGCGTCGATTTTGACTTGATCTGCTGGAAGGTCTCGAAAATACGACAATGAGCACTGGCCGGTGCCAAAATCGTCAATCGATATCTTGACGCCGAGACCACGCAACGCCTCCAGTTGTTGTAACGATTGGTCCGGCAACTCGCCGCGCTCGGTGATCTCCAGAATAAGCCGTGCTGCATCCAAGCCAAAAAACTGCAGAGCATCGCCCACTACCGGCAGTATGTCCGCGGTTTCCAGCACCGCGGGGGGGATATTGATGGCCACCGTTAACGGCGGCGCCCACTCCACACAACGGGCAATACCAGCTCGCAGCAAATACTCGGTCATTGGCTTGACGAGTTCGGAGTTTTCTACTGCCTCAATAAACTCGCCGGGCGTGATGACGCGTTTTTCTTCCGGGTGATGCCAACGCACGAGCCCCTCGGCTCCGACGACCCGCTGAAAAGCAGCGTCAACCTTGGCCTGGTAGTAGAGCACCAATTCACCCCGCTCGAGCGCCTCGGCAAAACGCGGTAGCAAATGGGGGTCTGCCTGCTTCGGTACAACACCATCGCTATCGGCAATGACACAGCTCTTTTGTTGCTGCAGCGCAGTCTTCAGCGCTACTTCGGCGGCCTGAGCAGTTTGTTTGTTTGTGCACTCACCCTGCGGTGCGGCAAAACCCATGCAAAAGTCGAATTGCAACCGATCACCAATGATGTCGACCGGCAGTTTCAGTTCGCGCAACAATTTAGCTGCGGCGAGCTCAATCAAGCTGGCCTGAGCAACACCGTGCAAAGCCAAACGGTATTTACCAGGCGTCGCCTGGGTAAACTTATCAGCCGGTCGCAACGCCTGCCCCAGGCGGTATTCAAACTCTTCCAAGTACAGTTCAAAACTCTGTTCACCGAGGCTGTGCATGACATCATCCAGGCCCAACAGGCGAATGACGCCATAAGCGTGCCGTTGCCCACTTCGAGAGGGTTTGTTAGCGCTTGTGCTCATCTTAGAGGAAGTACTCGTCAGGGCTGATGCCGTAAGCACCCGCCTGCAGTTCTCTGGCAATCCAAAGGGTTGAAGTACCGCTACCGGTCTCCGTGTACTTGCTCAAATCAAGCACTTTGAGCTCTATCCGCTTGCGTTTGTCCGCGTCAAGAATGACCACCACTTTGGGGCGAAGGCGCCTGGTGGGGTTCTGCGCTACCACAACCCCCACTTCACCAGAACTCAATTCCACGACACATCCAGTGGGGAACATGCCCACAGCCTGCACGAAGTGCTCAACCAGCGAGGCTTGGAACAATACATCTTTGCTGTCCACCAACTCCTGTATGGCGTCGAACGAACTGCGCGCGGCCGAATAAGGTCTTGCCGTCAGCATCGCGTCGTAGGTGTCTACCAACCCAGCAATGCGTGCCATGGGAGGAATCGCGTTGCCGGCAAGTCCCTGGGGATATCCGGAGCCGTCGAAACGCTCATGATGGCAGGCAATAATATTTAGCACCTTCTTGGAAACCTCATCCGATGCAGCCACCATTTTCAATCCCGCGGCGACGTGGGCACGTATCTCAAGCACTTGCTGCGGCGTCAGGCTGTTGGTCTGCTCCAACAATTCAGTGGACACATCCACCATACCCACGTCCATGATGGAGGCGCCAAGGGCAAGCTGGCGCAGCGCGCTTTTCTCCATGCCGAGATGGCGCCCGAGAATGGCTGCCCAAACGGCCGTGGCAATCGAGTGGCTGTATAGGTAATTGTCTTTGCGCTTTAAGCGCACCAAGGCCGCCAGCGCCTCGCGGTTGCGCAACACGCTGTCTATGAGCGGATTGATGGCTTGCTGCAACGACGCCAAGTCCACCTGTCGGTGGCTGCGAATACGCGAAAACACGCCGTCCATGACTTCGACTGCCGAAGCAAAGTCCACTTTCACGCGTTCAAACTCTGCTTTGACAGACACTGTATCAGGTGCCGTCAATCGTTTGCGATTGGGTGCCAACGAACTGGCTGATACTTTGCGATCCGGGTCCACGTAGACGTAATCACAATGCTGTGCGACGTATTCCGCGTCTTGCTGGTTGCGGATCAGGAAGCCCTGAATGGCAAACGGGGTCTCAAGCCAGGGCCTGTCCAGTTCAACCACAAACATGCCAGGCACCAGTCCCGTCACGGGCACTTCAATAAGATTAGGGTTGTCTGGGGAATACGCTTGGGCCATCACACCATGATAAATCCCGTACGCAATCTCGTTAGCGAAACAGGTCACGTTGTACCGCCAGCGGCAACATCTACGCTTGAATCCCACGCCCAGGCGATTTGGAGGTTGCTATCTGACCGCTCGTCACTTATATTACTGACCACCCGTCAGTTAGTTCGACAACGTGAGCGTATCTCCCATCACAAAATCTGCACACACCAAACGTGCACGTTCCGCGGACCAAAAGGTTGAACGTCGTCAAACCATCCTCGAGGCTGCCGACGCGCACCTGCTCGAAGTTGGCTTTGAAGCCTTTTCCATGGCGGGTCTGGCGAAGTCGGTGGGGCTTGCCAAAGGCACCTTGTACCTTTATTTCCACACCCGTGAAGAAGTTTTTTTGGCGCTGAGTGAGGAAAAGATTGGCGCCTGGGCAAACAAGTTACGCGCACAACTGTCATCCGACCTATCAGACCAAACATTTTGCACCGCCTTTTTTCGCACGGCTTATAGCGACGCTACGTTGTTGCCTATTCTGATGCGTCTGAACATCATCGTTGAGCACAACGTATCCATCGATGCGTTGGTCAACGCTAAACGCATGATGCGTGCGCAGTTAACGCAACTAGCCAGCGACCTAGGCGAGACCTTGCAGTTGGACGACAAACAGTGCCAGGAGGTGTTGCGTGCGCTCCCGGCTCTCCTGGTGGGGGCAGCACAACATGACAAAGGGCCGGTGCTGGCGGACGAGGCTTTACCCGAAGACGTTCGTGAATTTATGGCGTGGTTTGAGCCAGAGCAGATTTTTGTCACTAACGCCTGCCGGATCCTCAGTGGGATCCGAGCCGGACAGTAACCAGTTTTAACTACAAATCCGAGCAAAAGAGACCAAACGAGAGCAACATGATCAAATTTACCCTCAACGACCAGGAAGTCACCAGTACGGATGATCCCAGTACACCCTTACTTTGGGTGGTGCGGGACACGTTTAAACTTAAGGGATCAAAGTACGGTTGCGGCGCAGGTTTGTGCGGCGCGTGCACCATGCACGTCGACGGTCAAGCCATACGCACGTGCGTAACACCTGTTAGCGCCGTGGCTGGCAAGGCCGTCACCACCATTGAAGGCTTAGGGTCTCCTGACGATTTACATCCGCTGCAAGCCGCCTGGCACGCACATAGCGTACCTCAATGCGGCTACTGTCAATCCGGACAGATCATGTCAGCGGCGGCTCTGCTTGAACAGAATCCCAATCCTTCCGCAGCCGACATCGACGCAGCGATGAGCGGTAATCTATGCCGCTGCGGCTGTTATCCGCGCATCAAACAGGCCATTCTCAGCGTTGCCGCGGACGAAAACCTCGCCTACGAAGCAAAAACCCGTACGGAGGTGAACGCATGAGCACCATGAATCTATCACGACGACACTTCTTGAGAGGTTCCGCAGTCGCCGGCGGCGGTTTGGTCATCGGCTTCTCGTTAAGCGGTTGCTCAAGCGCTGTAATCCCTGTCGAGAATCTACCCGGCGGTTTTACCGCCAATGCGTTCCTGCAAATCACGCCTGACAATCTGGTGCGATTTTATTGCCCTCGCGACGAAATGGGGCAAGGCATTACCACCGGTTTAGGCACCTTGGTGGCGGAAGAGCTGGACGTCGACCCTTACACCCTGGACATCGTCTTTGCTGGCGTACATTCCGACTATGCCAATCCGGATATGATGGTCCAGGCCACCGGTGGCAGTAACTCCTTGAAAGCGCACTATCTGCCCCTGCGCCAAGCAGCGGCCAACACGCTTAGCGTTTTGCTACAGGCAGCAGCACAAGATTTAGGTGTGGCGGTGCAGGACATCCGTACCGATGCCGGGCATGTCATCGCCAACGGTGAACGCCACCCTTATGGCCAGTTTGTCGCTACCGCGGCGACGCTAGCGGCACCGGAGGCAGCGCCGCTGAAAGCCGACGCGGACTTCAAATACATAGGCAAAACCATGCCTCGCTTGGATTCCATCGCAAAGTCCACCGGCACCGCTGAATTTGGCATCGACATAGACATCCCAGGCATGGTCCACGCGGTAGTGGTCCGCTCACCGGTGGCTGGTGCCACCCTTGTATCCGTAGACACGACCGCCGCGGAACAGATGCCCGGGGTGCACCAAGTTGTGGAAATCTCATCCGGTTTGGCCGTGGTGGCCGATACTTACTGGCAAGCCAAAACTGCCGCCGCAAAACTCAAACCCAATTGGGCTGAAGTGCCGCTGGCCAAGGTCGACTCCGAAACGGTTAAAGCTGACTACGATGACGCCTTTGCCACGGGTGACGGTGTTGTTGAAGCGGAACAGGGTGATCTTGCCGTTGGTTTTGCGCAGGCCGAGCAGGTGGTGGACGCGGAATACTGGGCACCCTTCCTGGCGCACGCGCCGTTGGAGCCCATGAATGCCGTGCTCAAACTCGAAAATGGCGAGGCCGACTTGTGGTCCGGCACCCAAGGGCCCATTGGCGCTCAGGGTTTGATTGAGCGGGTGACGGGGATACCCGCGGAAAAGATCCGCGTCCACTCCACTTATCTGGGCGGCGGCTTTGGACGCCGCGGCACGCTCACGCACATCGTTGAAATTGCTGAGATAGCACAAGCGGTCAACAAACCCGTGCACCTATTGTGGTCGCGAGAGGACGACATGCGTCATAGCGTCTATCGCCCCGCATCATTGATGCGCATCAAGGCGGGCATTGACGGCAATGGTCAGATCACCGCCTGGGACGCCCAACGCGCCGGCGGCAACATTACACCCACAACCCTGCGCAACATGGTCCCCGCCCTACTTCCCAACATGCCGGCCGGCCTGGCCTCGTGGTTAGGAGATATGACCGACAGCTTGTTTGGCAGTTGGATGGTGGACCATTCGAGCATCGAAGGCCTCTACGAAGACTACGACTTTCCTAACCGGGCGGTCACCCATTACAGCGTTGATCACGAGTTTCCGCTGACGTTCTGGCGCGCTGTGGGCCACTCTTACACGGCATTTGCCATCGAATCGATGATCGATGAATTGGCCGAAAAAGCCGGCCTCGACCCGATAGAATTTCGTTTGCAGAACACGCGCAACAAGCCGCGTCTGCACAACGTCATCAAGGTGGCCGGTGACGCGATGCGCAACATGCAGCCGGCAGCCGGTCACACCCTTGGGTTTGCATCCCATCACTCGTTTGCCACCGATGTCGCCGAGATTGCCGAAGTCTCCATCGAAGACGGCGGTATTCGCGTACATAAAGTCACCTGTGTGGTTGATTGCGGCATCGCGGTGAACCCCGACGTGGTGCGGGCACAGATGGAAAGCGCAGTCATGTTCGGGTTGACGGCCACCCTGCACGGCAAAATTGAGCTGCAAAACGGTGCGGTCAAAGAAAGCAATTTCCACGACTATCCGATTCTGCGTATGAACGAGGCCCCCGAAGTAGACGTGATCATCGTCGACAGCGGTACCGCACCCACCGGTGTCGGTGAACCCGGCTTACCGCCGCTGGCTCCCGCAGTCGCTAACGCGGTTTACCGCGCTACCGGTCAGCGTCTGCGTTCATTACCATTGCAGCTTGAGGCTTAAACCTCGAGGCATAAACTAAGGCGGTCAGCTCAAAAGCCGGCCGCGCTAACTCACGCGCTGATTAAATCGGAGGGGACATCATGAGTTTTGAGGACAAAGTAGCAATCGTTACCGGCGCCGGTGGCGGTCTGGGTAAAGAACACGCGCTAATTCTGGCGGGTCTTGGCGCCAAGGTGGTGATTAATGATTTGGGCGGCAGCGTCGACGGTTCCGGGCAGGGTGATGCCGCCGACCAAGTGGTTGAGCAAATCCGCGCCGCCGGTGGTGAAGCGGTGGCCAACAAAGACTCTGTGGCAGACCGCGCAGGCGCCAAACGAATCGTAGAAACCGCCATGGATACCTTCGGTACGGTGGATATCCTCATCAACAACGCCGGTATTCTGCGCGACAAGTCGTTCAAAAAGATGACACTGGATGAGTGGGACGCGGTCGTCAACGTGCACTTAAACGGCAGCGCTTATGTCACTTGGCACGCCTGGCCCATTATGTACGAAAAAAACTACGGCCGGATTCTGTTTACTTCATCGGTCTCAGGCATTCTCGGCAGCTTCGGCCAAGCCAATTATGGGGCTGCCAAGATGGGTATGCTGGGTTTGATGAACAACCTCTCGCGAGAAGGCGCGTCCCACAATGTGCGGGTCAATTGTCTGTCTCCAGGGGCAGAAACGCGTATGACGGCTAGCGTACCCGGCGCCCAGATGAACCCGGATGACCCACAGCCGGACAACCATCCAAAATTAGTCAGCCCAGCGGCCATCTACTTAGTCTCTGAAGATGCGCCGAACGGCCGCGTCATCCAAGCCGCCCGCGGCCGTTTTGCCTCCGACGCGGTGTTTGCCAACACCGGCTGCGACCTAGGTTTAGACGCAAGCTGGGAAGACGTGGCTGATAACGCCGAGCAGATTTTGGATTACGAAGACATGGTGGTTAAGACGACCATGTGGCGGGAATGACCCGCCCCTAAGCCAGACTGTTCTCTATCGCTGTGATCTGCGCCTGGCGCAGAATCCTCTTATTTGCCGCATAAGCCTCTGTGGGTAGCTCGCTCAATGCCACGGCTTTATCCATGGCCTGCTGCATGAGTTGATCTGCCGCCACCACTTCATCTAGGAACCCCGCCTGCTTCGCACCGTCCGGGTCGTAGAGTTGTGCTTGCACAAAGGCGGCAGTTTGATGGCGTTTGGACAACCGCGCACGCGACAATTCATAACCAAATACAGGTAACGCCATGCCGATGGCGGTTTCGTTCAAGCCAATGCGAAAGTCACCCGCGGCGCCATAGCGTGTATCTGATGCCAACAGCAGGAACGCACCCGCTGCAATGGCATGCCCGGACGCAGCAGCCACCACCGGCATTGGCAAGCCAAATAGGCGCAGCATCAAAGCGGCACCTTTGCCCACCAACGCGGCGGCCACTTGCGGGCCTTGCTGGATTTCTTTCAAATCAAAGCCGGCTGAAAAGACCCCGTCACGACCGGTCAGCAACACCGCCCGTGCGTCTGCTTGTGCTTTGTCCAGGCCTTCATTAACTGCGTCGATAAAGCTATGCCCCACGGCATTCGCCTTGCCGTCGTCATAGGCCAAAACCGCGACGTTATCCTGCACTGAATAGTTCAGCATACTGTGTGCTCCCTGTTACGCCGCGGCTAAGCGGCAAATGCCTCGGCGCAAGCTGGCCTCGCCAACAACCGCTCAGCGTAGGCTTTGAGGTTTGGCATGTCATCGGTCACCACACCCAGACGGTTCGACATAATGCAGGAATGGCCTAACATCACATCGGCGGCGGAAAACTCACCAATCAAGTAATCTTTGCCTTCGAGCGCTTCTTCTACCGGCTGTAGGGCCTTGGCCAGCAAACGCTGTGCCTGGCCAAGCGCGGTTTCATCGCGCCGATCCGGCGGCAACAATATGGTTTGCACCACGATAGTATTGATCGGCGGCATCACCATACCTTCGCAATAGTGGAACCACTGCAAATAGGCGGGAAACTCCGCACTGTCCACCGCGGGTTTTAACTGACCCGGCGCATGACGCTCCAATATGTACTCGATAATGGCGCCGGACTCGAAAATACGCACGTCATCGTCGTCTAACACCGGTACACGTCCCAGCGGGTGGCGCGCGCGGTGTTCGTCCGACTTCAGATCCTGGGGCGAGAAGTCCATGCGGTTCAATTCAAAAGGCAGATCCAGTTCTTTAAGCAACCAGTAAATGCGGCTGGCCCGAGAATTGGGTGCAAAGTGTAAGGTCAACATAAGGTGTGCTCCTTCTGGCGGGGTTTTAAACTAATTACGTGACGCTAAACGCCAACTCGTTGCAAGGCAAATGATGGTCAAGATTAGCGCTAGCAACAGGCGCGGGTCACCAAAGTGAAACCAGGGATCCAAGGGAAAGGCGATGGTCTTTTGCATGGCCGCCACTTTAAACTCGTGTGAGCCTTGGAACGCTAGATTACTGGATATCTCCAGCATATCCCGCCTGCTGCGATAACGCATCAGCGCACCGCTGGTCCAACTTTCCATGCCAGGTGCGTTCATCAGATCCATGGCGACGTTGGCGGCACTGCCCATCATCACCGGATGACAAGCTCGCGAAAACAATGCCGGGTACATATAGGCCATGTATTTATTTAACACCTCGCCGCTGCTCTCCCCCGGCTCCACACCTTCAATCTGCAGGGGCGTTTCATACATGTCGATGACGTTCAACACGGCAAAGTCGTCACCTGTATCTTCTTCCATAAAGCGGCGCAAATTGGCCATGGCGGCGGTGTCCACGGATGGATTGGTGGCGCTAAACTTGTCCATGTAGTGTTCAATCTCTGCCTCGGTCAGCGGTCCGCCAAATGACGTATACCAACCGAAGAAGCACAGGTAGAGGATCGCGCAGGTTAACCAAGCCCATTTAGAAGCTGACATGACTCTCCCCATCTCGTTTCACCACACCTAACGGAACCTTAAAGCCAAGCGGCGCCTAGACAGCCGCAGGCGCGACCAAGGTTTCACATCCGGTACCGGCCAGCAGGGCATCGACCCGGGCACGGTCATCCGTGGACAGGCGGGCATATTCCACCCGCAGCCATTGCAGACATTTACCTTGATAAGGAAACGGCTGCTGTTCCCACGTCTTGCCTTCCACCACGGTACTCACCATCTCGAGGCCTTGATCAAGCGCTTCGGCGTTGGCCAGCATCACCGGCACATAAGTGCGCCCCACTTCAGTTAACAAGGCTTTTAAGGTGGTCGGAAGCTGATCCACCTCAACAAATTCCGCATTGGCCACCTCCAGCCCAGAAAGATCTTCGGTTTTGCTAACCCAGGCGTGTACCCGCGGAAACTCTCGCGCCGCTAATGCGGCCGGAGTGGGGTCAAATTGCACCAACTGAGTCAATTGACCGAAACAGGCAAAGTCCGCCGAACCGGGGCGTTGCCCCATGATGAAGGGATAAACCTTTAAGTGTTCGTTGAGACAGCTCAGATAGCGCCGATAACTGTCTTCAATCACGGGTGTCGTGGTCTCGTTAGAACCCACCACGTACAGCCTTGCGATTTGCCGTTCGGAAAACTGCTTTTTACGCAAGGCAGCTTGTTCGTCAGACAACGAAACATCATGGTAGTGGGGCAGAATGGAGCCTGCCATGTCGATATCCACTTGGTAATGCCAACGGTAATGGAACATCGCCTTAGTCAGCCATTCGTCACCATAGTCTTCCAACAAGTAGTTCAGGAAAGCAGCTGCCGGATCACTTGGGATGACGGAGCGTCCCGGATACTCATCCTCCAAGTGTCGAATAATGGGGGTACTGTCAACTTCGGCTGTCAACCCGCCATGCTCATCCGGGAAGTACAAAATGGGTATGAGACTGACTTTAGGTTGCGGCATATCCGTGGCGTCACGCGCGCCTTGGATGTAACGGTAGGGAATACGCCGATAACGCAACAGCGCTAGCATTTTCCGCGTGTAGGGTGAGCCAGGTGCGCCGCGAATGGGTAACAGTTCAGACATAGTGGACCTCGCGTTGAATCATCTCAGCTCCTGTGTCATTTGCGTGACGGCACAGCGCAACGCCCGCGTCGCCTGGGCAACATTTAAACCTTGATCTCGGCGCAGCGAGCTCCAATAGGCAATGCTCAGCACCGCCACCAAAGCCTCAAAGTGCGCTTCGTCGGCGAGCAGTTCGGCAGGCAAGATCTCCCTCAGCCTGCGCCTACCGCGCCGCAGATCGGCTTGGCGTGCTTGTTTAGAGCTGGCAGCCATATAGCGGCCCCACAGAGAAGAGACGTAAACTGGCAAGAGCGATTCGTAAAGCCGCACCCGGCGCTCAATGACCACCTCCAAAAAGGCTCGCCAATCCGCCTCCGCATCAACATCATCGGCGAACGGTTCATCCAATATCGCCATCACCTGGCGCTCGGTGTCGCGGCCCAAATCCACGTAAAGCGCTTCCATGTCGCCAAAATGGCGAAACAGGGTGCGGGTGGTGATCTGTGCCGCAGCGGCAATTTCCCGCGCGGTAGGCTCACCCACACCATCGAGCAGCAACGCGCGTGTTGCCTGCAAAATCTTACGGCGGGTGGCCGCCGTGCGTTCAACCCTGCCGTCTGTGCTCACCTCAGAATTCAATGATTTTCAGTCGCCACCGAAATAATGTCACAAACAGTGACATTTGTTCACGGCTATGTCAACATGCGACGCCTTGGAGGAGTAGCCATGGTACGTCTATCGGATCTACCGGCCTTTGAGCGCAAACACCTGTTGAGCAAAAACTCACCCCCGTTGGGAACACCGGTGTGAGTGGCGCAGCGTAAACCTTTACCCGACATGGGCATAGCGCCCATCACCACCGCCGGACTACATTATCGCGACGCGACCAACTTTGGTTTTGCGGACGCCACCTTCAGGCCAATTTCCAACGCAGCAAGTACTGACAATCTAGTCATGTCGCACAGTTCGGTTAACTACGATAAATCCGGCTTTGTGCAAGACACAAACGTGGTCTTTCCCATCGACCGCTTCAAGGAGTTAGTGGCGGCCGGGACAGTGGCATCGCTGGCCGATGTGCACTACAGCTTCATGGGTGCCGGTCTCGAACCGGAGGCTTATGCCGCAAGCGCTACCCAAGTGGCCGGTTTACTTAAAAAGGACCGGGTTGAGGCCGTTTTTTTAACCCCGGTGTGACCAAACTGCACGCGCGCCGTGGCCGCGCTTAGTTATTTCATCGAAAAACAAGGAATTATGACCACGGGCATCAGCTTGGTGCGTGAAAACACCGCCAGTATGCGCCCGCCACGTTCGTTATGGGTCAGCTTCCCTCTCGGTAGACCTTTAGGGAATCCCGGCGACAGCGCAGTGCAACACCGCGTCATCGCCGCGGCATTAGCCTTGCTTAACCGCAGCGCTGGACCGGTGCTGGAAGACTTTCCTGAAGAGCTACCAGCAGCCCAACCAACCGATGCCCCAAGCTGTCCGGTCTCATTTACCAGCCCGACGGACAACACCAGCTGGCGCGGCAAATTGCTAAAGGAATTGGGATCGCTTGAGCCATGGTATGACTTGGCCAAACGCAGCCGCCAAGGCCGCACCGCAGTTGGCGTCTCCGATCAAAGCGCGCAAGCGAACATGGCTAAGCTGGGCCAGCTTTTGGACGACCAGCAACTGCCGTTGACAGAACTGGCGTGGTTTAAACACGCGATTGAAGATCTAAAGGTGTATTACCTTGAAGCGCTGACGGCGCAACCGGGTAACTACACCGTCGAGGCCTTACAACAAACTCTATGGCAGGACACCGCGTTGGGTGCAGCGTTAAAAAGTTTCTACCACCAGTTTTGCGCGCTCAAAGAACCACAGCTACAGGTTTTTGCGCGGATCATTCTGCCGCGCGAAATGGCCGGCGAAGCGACCGGCAAATCCCGGGCTAAGGAACCAGGCGCTGACTGAAGACCAATTGCAGCAATTCAGCGCCCCCTTCGGTCCGCTGGAAGAAATCCCGTTCGGCCGCTTACCCGAAGCTGAAAAAGCCAAAGTTAAAAACCGCTACGTCACCCAACTGTCCAACATTGTCGTAGATGGCAAACCGATTGGTGGTTTGGGCAACGCTGAAGCCAATTGGCACGCAGACATGACTTACCTGGCGCAACCACCACCGGCAAGCGTCTTGTTGGGCGTGGAGAGTCCTGCGGCGGGCGGTGACACCTACTTCGCCGATCAACGCGCCGCCTTTCATGCGGTGCCTGCAAAGCTTAAACAACGCATCAAGCCTCTTACCATCAAACACGATGCAGCGCACACCAGCATAGGCAAGCTGCGCCCAGGCTACCATCACTTTGAAGATCCGCGCGAAGCCCCGGGGGCGATTCACAACATCATCCAAATCCACCCGGAAACCGGCGATGAAGTGCTCTTCCTTGGCCACCGCGAGTGGGCTTACATTCCTGGGCGGAGATTCGCCGTCATATTGAATGATGGGTGAGTTTTCATAGTAATAACCAAAGTTAAGACCCTTGCAGGCGAACTGAGGCAGATTGAGGTTGTACAGCTGTTTTCCTAATCTGCTGCGTAAAATTTTTCCTACAAACCCAGGGCTTTCGATCACCTTGGGAATGCTGCGCCGTTGCGCACGTTGCATGTACTCCAGCGCCTTATCCATCGCTAGGTGACTGACCTGTTCTGTAATAGGGTGGCGTTCTGGTTCGTGCGCATCGAGCAGTGACCCGGGCGCTTGGCCGTTCAGCACCGCGGCCATCATCCGGGTCAGGTTGGTGGAATCGGCAATACCCGCATTCATGCCGTAGCCCGCAAACGGTATCCGTAGGTGCGCCGCATCCCCACAAACAAACACGTTTTGCACTCGGAAACGCTCCGCCACCATGCGGCGCGCGATCCAGTCCTGGTGGTGCACTATTTCCCAGGTGAAGTTGTCGTCAACCCCGAACACATCGCGGATGGACTGCTCTAAGTCGATGTTATCTATGTCTTTGCCGGCTGAGCCGGTACGGTGAATGAGCCACCACTCCGTACCCATGTTAGACGCGGTGTACGCCAACGCCGAACGCGGGCCGCGCCTCACCCCTCCGGCAGATGAAAGAGTGTAAAGAAGTGCCGCGGCGTTCAACCGCGGCGCACGTGCCATAAATCACACTGCGCAAATTATCCGTGACCTAGTGCTCAAACCCCACGCCGGGCCCTGGGTGGGTAACCTCAATCTGATTCCCGCGGCAATGACCGCTGGTTTAGGTGAACCGGGTAAACACGGTTCGATGATCAATCGCGAATACGGCTCTTCCTTCCGTCTCGCTGCGGTTGAGACAGATCTACCCCTGACAGTCGATTCCCCAGATCAACTCAGCGCGGACGATTTCTGTACACGATGCCAGATCTGCACCAAAGCCTGTCCGCCGCAAGCCATCGCCACCGACAAACAAATGGTCCGTGGCGTTGAAAAGTGGTACGTCGACTTTGATAAATGTATCTGGGACGTCAATGAAACCTACGGTTGCGCTGTGTGTCCCGCCGTTTGCCCATGGAGCACACCAGGACAAGCAACTGGGATGGCGGAAAAGTACACTCAAGTGTTTCTAAAACCGGAGGAAGATGAGGCGACCTAAAGCGCGGTGCCACCGTCGACCGGCAAGTTAGCTCCGGTAATGCCACCACCTTCGGGAGACACCAGCAGCAACGCCACAGCGGCCACCTCTTCCACCGTGTTCAGCCGTTTGATAGAGGTTTCCTGGGCGTAGTTGTCCTTAAATTCTTCGTAGGTAATACCCATGGACTCCGCTGCTGCCGGGCCTGCTTCGGTCATCAGATCAGTTTCCACACCACCGGGACTGATGGCATTACAAGTAATTCCGTGGGGGCCATATTCAAAGGCTACGGCCTTGGTGAACCCATTTAAGGCGTGCTTGAAAGTAATGTAGTGTGACACCGCAGTTTTACTCGCCTGCCGCCCCTCCACAGATGAGATATTGATAATGCGGCCGTACTTGCGCTTCTCCATGTCTTGTAGCGCGCGGCGGGTAGCCCAAAAGGCGGAATGCAGAATCCACGCAGCAGCCTCCTGCCAGGCTTCCTCAGTCATCTGGGCAACCGGTGCAAAACCGGAAGAACCCCCAGCGTTATTCACCAAGATGTCAACTTTGCCAAATTGTTGGATGGCCGCATCCAAGACGTTCTCGACATCCTCCTGACGGGTGACATCACCGGCGACAAACAACGCACGCTCACCCGCCTCCATTTCCTCGATGGCACGCGCTCCTTTTTCCGCGTTGCGGCCGTTGACCACTACGCTGGCGCCTTTGCCGAGCAAAACTTCTGCGATGGCACGGCCAATTCCCCGAGTACCGCCAGTGATGACCGCTACCTGTCCTTCAAGCATTTCTTAACTCTGTTCTTTCTGTTCTTTCTGTTCTTTCTATTCTTTCTATTCTTTCTGTTGACGTGTTAACTCACGTAACGCGTGGGATGAATCAAACGTCATGCCAGCGTTGAGGGTGGTGTACAACCACAACCGGTAACGCTGGATGCGATTGTCACACAACGTAAAAAAGCTGAACACTTCGCCGCAAATCTGCTCGTTAGTGGCGGGCACACCCAACCAGGGCCCTACGTGACGGCCCTGAAACGACCACCACGCCATGACCTCGGACGGCTGCGCCACAATTTCATGGATGTTCAGTTCAAAATCGACGATGTGTTTCCGAAACCCTTTGACGTGGGCGATTAAACCTTCACGCCCCAGCGGGCCACCAAATGCCAAGTTTGCTTCATCCACCATATCCGGATGTGCCAACGATTCGATCAATTCCAATCGCCCCGCTGCTGCCACCTCTAGTAAATAGGTGCGCATCAATTCCTCGCCACCCGATGGCGGTAGGTTTATCCGCTCACTCACAGAGCCAGGCCAAGTAGAGGTGATCATCACCGATCAGCGTGGCATAGGGATACGGCACCCGCGGTTGGTATTCTTCAAACTCAGGGATGCGTCTTAACCTCTCTTCAACCACCACGCGAATCTCCATGCGTGACAGCGGAGCACCCATACAACGGTGAATACCGCCCCCGAAACTCAAGCTCTTGCGCTTACGCTCATCGAGATCACGCGTGATGTCAAACTGGTTGGGCCGCTCAAACAGGTCTGAGTCCCGATTGGCGGAACCCCACATCACACAGATTTTTGAATCCGCGGGGACGTCTACACCACCCATCGACACAGGCACATTGTTGGTGCGAAACAGCCCCGTGAGTAACGGTAGCTCAGCTCCATGATCGCTGTTTATCGAGCAGTTCTTGGATTAAATCTGCCATCGCTCAGGCTCGAATCACTCGACCGGGGCGCGCGCCGGCATCTTGGTCGTTTTCACGCGTCTTGACGCCTGCTACAAAGGTATTCAAATACCCTTGCGCCGGTTGCAATATACGGCTGCCGCCTGCAGGCAGATCACTGTGGACAGCAAGCTTACCAAGGGTGAGACGTTCTAAGTCAAACAGATTGAGATCAGCGCGTTTACCTACCTCTATGCTGCCGCGGTCACGCAGGCCAAATAAATCAGCATTGGTTTTGGTTTGTTTGTGCACCATGAGTTCGATGGGAAATTTGGGACCGCGTGCGCGATCACGTACCCAGTGGGTGAGCTGATAGGTTGGGCCTACCGCATCAAATATAAGATTCACATGGGCGCCTGCGTCGGACAGACCAATGGTGGTGTTTGGATGCGCAATCATGTCTTCCATCACACTGAAAGAGCCATCCACAAAGTTGGCGCCTAACAAGATGGCAAACTGATCACCATCGCCGGCGGTGAGGTAGTCGTACATATACTCAGCCACGTCTTTACCCGCGGCTTCGGCCAAGGCGCCGATGTTACCGCCGGGTTCCGGTTCGTAGTTGATCGGCATCTCGATGGGAAACATCATCGGTGCGGCCGCTGCCAATAACCCAAAAACATTGGCCATGACACCGGGCTGGTCCGGCGGCACATCACCGTCGGCGAGAATAGCGGCTTTCACTTCCGGTTTTTTCAGTTCACGCAACATTTCATCAAACGGCAGCTGCACCAGTTTCAGATAAGTCTCGCGCCGCTGGAACATGTGGTAGGCGCGCAGACTGGTGACAAATCCAATGGGCCGCGTCGCAATTTGCGGGGTGATGGTGACCCCTTCGGCATTGGCGCGGGCAACAATGTCCAGACAATTGCGCCACTGATCCGGGCGCGAGCCATTCTGCGCCAGGGTAAAGGTACACGGGCGGCCACTGGCCTTGGCTATTTCAGCAAACAGCTCCACCTCTTGCTCCGTCGTCCACTTCTCCGGACCGGCCATGTCGCCCACCACACCGGCAGGGACTGCCTGGAACACACCCTTACCCATGGCTTTGGCAATACTGATGAGTTCTGCCTTCTCGGCAAAAGTGCCAGGTATTGGTTCACCCAGCACCGAACGATGCCCGATGGTGCGCGAAGTTGAAAAGCCTACCGCACCAGCCCGCATACCATCCGCGACTATTTGCGCCATGGCTTGCAGATCTGCTTCGGTGGCGTCCTCATGTGTTAGCGCACGCTCCCCCATAACATAGTAGCGCACGGCACTGTGCGGGACCTGGGTACCCACATCCAAGGTGTACTGTTTGGTACCGAGATAGTCTATGTACTCCGCAAACGATTCCCAGTTACCCCATTCGATACCTTCGTAAAGGGCGGTACCCGGGATGTCTTCTACCCCTTCCATAAGCTCAATCATCTGCCGCTCATGCCCCGGCGGGCACGGGGCGAAGCCGACGCCGCAGTTCCCCATGACGATGCTGGTAACGCCGTGGCTAAAAGAAGGATCCATGGTGTCGTCCCAGCTCACTTGACCGTCGTAATGAGTGTGCACGTCTACCCAGCCGGGCGCGGCAAACGCCCCTTGGGCGTTTATGGTTTCTCGGGCGCTGCCGTCTACCTCTCCCACGGCTGCAATTTTGCCGTCGGCGATGGCGATATCACCGCTATAAGGCTCGGCGCCGAGCCCATCAACAATGCGCGCGTCTTTGATCAGGTAATCAAACATCATTCACTCCACTTACTTTGTATACGTCAGATCTATTTTGCTGGTGTCTATCGTTCGGCTCATTTTGCTTCAGAGGCACGTTGGCCCGTAGAATGGTGCCAGGCGCCAAATAGTACATTTATCTAACACAACTCCACCACCGCCAAGCAGCTTAACGGTGGCCAATTGTTGTTGCCGGATTACCGGCCACTTTGGCGTTTGCCGCCACGTCACGCACCACTACGGCCCCCATGCCGACGATTGCACCCCGGCCGATGCGGACACCGTCAACCACTCCGGCTTGAGCGCCTATCCAGACATCCTCGCCAATGCGAATACCCTCGGAAGTCACCGCTTGTTCGCGGATCAATGGCTCGGCTGCGGTGCCGTGGTTAAATGCATACAGCGTGGCGTAAGCGGCGATGCGACTGTGTGCGCCAATGTGAATACCGGCACGACCGCCATCCATGCTGACATGATGATTGATGGACACACCTTCACCCAGTGTTATCGGCCCATGTAATACGCTGTCGGCTGCAATTCTCACCCCATCACCAATGCGCACCGTGCGGCCGGGTTCGGCGAAGATGCGCGCCTGAGGCGCTATAAATACATCGTCACCAATCTCCACCGTCTCCAACGCCTTAAGTGTGGCTTGCACTTGTGCCTGCCACGCCAGCACCCACTCACGCTGATGCGGTTTCATGCCATCAAGCAACCACGGCATGTAAGCCAGGCGCAATTTATGCTGTTCGCGGTAGTCCTGCTCGGCGGGCAAAAAACTGACGCCTGTTCAGCTGAGCGTCTAACGATTAGCCTGTGAGGCTCGCAAACTCTACTTCGGGAAAGCCATCAGCGGCGGACTCGCGCAGTTTGTCGTAATAAACATTGGCGCCACCAAAATAGATCAGCACCCGCGGATTACGGTTTTCCAGATTGGCGCCCATCATCCAGGAGTGCACCTTATCCCCTTGCGCCATCAAGGTTTGCGCGTGAATTTCCGCGGTATGCGCCACCCATTCGTCCTCCGCCTGTTGCAGCGGATCGCAAATATCGTGGCCTTCATTTTCCATCTTCTGAATACAATCGATGATGTACATGATGTTCTGCTCAATCGAGGTTGGCAGGTTGGCAAACGGCGCCTGGGGGCCGGTGATCATAAATAGGTTGGGGAAGTCGGCCACAAACACACCCATGATGGAAGAAGACACTTCATTCCACTTGTCGCGCAGCAAGCGGCCTGCACGACCACGTATCGGCAAGGCCTCCTGGGCCCCGGTATAAGCCTGGAAGCCCGTCGCCAAGACGATAATGTCAAAATCATAGTGGTTTTGGGTGGTACGGATACCGGTGGCATCTATCTCTACAATCGGTTCTGCTTCGTTGATGTCCACCAGACGCACGTTATCGCGGTTGAACGCTTCATAGTAGCCGTGATCCAGCGGCGGCCGTTTAGCGAAGAACGGGTATCCCTTCGGGGTCAACATTTCCGCCACCGCGGGGTCTTTGACCTTTTCTTTCATCTTGCTGATCACAAATTCACCGGCAATGCGGTTTGACTCTGGATTGGTCAACAAGTCATCAAACGTCTCAAACACAAAACGAAAGCTACCCCGCGGCCACTGCTCTTCAAATATCTGCTGTACCTCTTCTGGCGGTGTATCTGCCAAGTTGCGTCCCACCGGGCTATCAAAGGCCATGCCGAAGACGTGATTGCGACACTTGTCGATGATTTCGTCGTAATGGGCCTTTATCTCTGCTTCCCATTTGGGTGTCATCGATTGCTGCACCGCCGGCATGATGAAATTGGCTGTACGCTGAAACACGGTCACGCTGCCGGCGGTTTCCGCCATCACCGGGAGCATCTGCACCGTGGTGGCGCCGCTGCCGATCACCCCCACTTTTTTGCCTGCGTAGTCCAAACCTTCTGGCCAACGCGCGGAGTGGAAAATTGGGCCGTCAAACGAATCCATACCTGGGATGCTGGGAATGACCGGCTCCGAGATCATACCCATGGCGCTGACAAAGTATTTGCAGGTGAATTGCTCCCCCGCTGCGGTTTTGATCCACCACAGGCCGTTGTCTTCTTGGTAGTCTGCGCTGCTGATCTCGGTGTCCAGCTGGATGTGCGGCCACATATCACACTTGTCGGCCACAAAGTGCATGTAGCTCAAGTTTTCCTTCCAGCCCGGGTAACGCACACTCCACTGCCATTCCTGCAGCAGCTCTTGGGAGAATGTCAGGCAGTAGTAGTAGCACTCACTGTCACTAGCCGCTCCCGGGTAGCGGTTCCACGTCCAGGTGCCACCAATGTCGGACGCTTTGTCGAACACACGCACTGATAAACCCGCCTCACGAGCGTAATGAATCAGCCCAAGGCCCGCGAACCCGGCACCCACCGCAATGACATCGTAGTCTGCTTGGGACTCTGCACCCATTGACTGTCTCCTATTTTGATTGCGCAAGGGTAGACATACCTTGAACTGGATTCAAACTGTGTGCAGCAGGGAGATTAGCGGTGGATGGATAGCTCTACCGCGTCTGCATGACTGGTGCATTTGATGCTGGCGGTGCGGTCTCTTCCACCAAGAGGCCTTTGTCCGGCCCCGCGTTCATCGGCCAGCGCACCTCCCCGGCAAACCGATCAATGGTGCGCAGCACATCTTGCGGGTCACCCTGAGTGGCGTGCTGTGCCACATAGAGCACCTCGCAGGATTTAAAGGGGCGCCACTCGAATGGCGTGCGTGCCTGTTCGGCCCGCTTCTACCAGCAAAGCCATCGCGCCACAGGTCAGGGCTGCGTCGGTGGCGTGCAAACGTGGTTCACCGTCCACCAAGCCGACGATACGACTGCCGCTGAACTGCAGGCTTAACTCATGCTGTTCTCCGAACGGCCAGCTATACGCACAACGCGCTAACACTTGCGGTTCGTTGAGCATTCTGACCAGCTGGAGTTCGCCGTCACGTTGCCACACCAGCGCATAATAACGCCGCATACCCTGCACCCGACCTGCTAAACCGACTGCTTCAACCAGGTGCGGCGTGATGTCCGCGGAGACTTGATAGTCACACCAATCGCGGGTGCCTTGTATGACCAATCCGCGACCTGAGTTTTGCACCAACCGCAACGGCTCCACCCAAGAATTTAGGATGTCAGTGCCGTTTACAAAGGCACAGCGCCACATGCTGCCCCGGTGGGGTGGCTGGGTGAACGCCACATCCGGTGTACCTGTCCAATCCAAGGCATCCAGCAATACCGTGCCGCCATGCGGCAACACCACCCCTACTTCAAACACCGGGTGCGCCGATGCGGGTATTTCCAAAGTTAGACGGGTCTCTCCTTGTACGTGGACCGGCTGGCCAATGACATGCTCGGGTTCGTCGTCAGCCCCGTAAAACGACACATACAAAGCCGCGTCAGCCCCGCTTTCACTGTGCAGCTTTGCATAAATCTCCTGGCCCGGGTAAACCAAGGGTGAGGCCAATAGCGCATAACCCCCCTTTTCGAAGTATTTGGCCATGGCTTTGCTCGGGGCAAACACGGGCGTTGCGAAGCTGGCCTGTTTAGATGCGCTCAAAGCCAGGCAACGACGGTCATCCACTTCTACATTGTTGATTTGCCCCTCACCGTCGCTGAGCGTAAAACCCTGCACCGAACCCGGATAAGAGAAGTGGAAACGTGCACCCTGTTTGGGTGCCGCGTGAGGTTGCGCCGCAAGCGCACGCCCCGCTTGGACAATGGCATCAGCTTCACGCACACAGTCCGATATGCCCCAGGTTGGATCTGCTGTCGGCACATAAATACGGTCCGCCACCGGCCCCCGCCAATCCACCGGCCCGGCGTCAATGCCCGCCAACCCCAGCTTGATGCCGAGCAAGCAACCCAAATTGCCGGAGTTGCAATCTGTATCCCAGCCGCTGGTGTTGATGATCTGCATACCCAGAGAAAAGTCGTCGTTGCAGTGCAACAGGCTGTGCACAATCAAGCCGTGGTTAGGCACCATATGACAATTGCCGCCGTATTTGTCGTAGCCATAGTGCGCGGCTATCTGCGCGCGGGTATCACGCCAATCGTTGTTACCGGCATGCCAGTGGCGAATGTCATCTATGAGACGCCGAATGATGGAGTCGGCATCGATGTATTTTAGTGCTGTGTCGAGCAACTTGTTCGTGTTCTGCTCAACAAAAGCCATGGCTTCCATAACCGCCAACACCACCGCACCATCCACCGCGGCGCCATCATGACTCACCCGCGCGGCCTGGGTGGCCAGGTATGCAGCTCGTTCCGCGTCTCCTGGTGCCGCCATGGCCCAGCCGTCTATAAATATCTGCGCGCCGATTTGTTCTGCCACCACTTGGCCGTTGAGGGCGGCGGAGCCGCTGGCGGGCGCCTCTACACCGTTCCTCAAACGTAAATAGGCAGTGTGTTCTGTGGAGTTGCCGAGACCACCCCACCATAAGATGGTGCGGTCTTCGATTAAGTAGTTTAGCCAAGTGCGGCCAATGTCCGCGCTGGTCAGCTCACGCGGAAAATTGTTATCCGCCAGGGCGCGGGCGAAGGTGAATGTGCCGGAGATATCGTCATCGGTAACCAGCAGCGGCACCCCTAACTGCTCATGTACATAGTTTTCAATATCACCCAGCTGGGATTGGATGCGCTCGTAGGTCCAGCCTTCAAACGGCCGGCCCAGATAGACACCAATCACCTTGCCTAGCACACCCGCATAAACGCGCTCCGCGTAATCGGCCGGTAAGGCGCTCATAGGCGACCTGACTTTTGTACGGATTGACCCATTAACTCTCCCCTTGCTCCCTCCTGCTCATTACCCGTCTAAACCTTACCATTCATTACCACTCATTGAGGCACTGAAACGACCGGCGCTCGATGTGAGGATTTGCAGCAGGCAAACTTCCTCGAGTGGAAAAAACTTTTATTGAACATGTTCATTTAACTGCTCGATTCTGTTAGGATGCGTGAAAACATCATAGGAGACCGCCCCAATGAATATGGATCCCAACAGAACACCCATCGTTGATCGAGAGTTTGTAGAACGCTTCATGTGGGCGGTTGATCGACCCATGGCGTATGGCGTTTACTATCTGTTTCACGACTGGTGGGCTGAAGCGCCGCAAGACGCCATTGATGCCTACATGCGCCAACTGCACGACATCCCCGGGGCGAACGAGTTTTTGCAGACGCGCTACTTGCCGGCACCAATAGAAGTAGAGCGCCTTGAAGCCTGCGCACCAGGCACCTTGGGTAAGGGGTATTATGACTTTGTGGTCGAAAACCACTTGGAAGAGAAGTTTGCGGTGAACTATCACGCTTTTAACGAGAAGCTACACAACACCGGCAAGCTAGATAGGTTACCCGCCGACATGAGCTACATGATGGTACGCGGCACGCAGATCCACGACTTTCAACACGTGTTAACCGGGTTTGACTCATCACCCTATGGCGAGCTGCGCCTGGCGGCCTTTTATCTCGCTCAATTGCGCTTTCCTTATCACGCCATGCGCATGGCGGTCACCTTTAGCCACGCCGCGTTCGTCAATCCGGATATCACGGTAGATGCGATGGATGCCATTGTTGACGGCTGGAGCCGCGGCCGCACATCAGGCAATTTAAACTTTGCTCGTTGGGAAGAGGAACTCGACACCCCCGTGGCTGAGTTGCGTGAGCGCTTTAGCATTCAAGCGGCGGCCTAACATTGCCTCGACCACCCGCAACCCAAACCCAGATTGACGCCGTTCGCAGCAAGATCCGACAAGCGGCCATAGAGCTCTATCGGGAGCAGGGTCTGTCTCACTTGACCGCACGCGCCATCGCTGTGCGTGCCGGGGTTGCGGTGGGCACCATCTATAAACACTTCGGCAGCTTGTCAGAGCTGGCGCGCACGTTGTGGCAAGGACCCGTCGACCGCTTCGAGGCAAGTCTGCCGAGCATTATTGACGAGCATCAGGAACCGGAGCAGCGGCTGCGAGTGTTGCTCAAAGCGTACGTCGATTTCGCCGAGCGAAATGCTGAACTTTATCGCGGCGCCTTTCTGTATGTGCGCCCACCCAACAGCGAGCAGCCCGAGCGCGAGCCGTTAACCTCCAGCGCTTTTGCCAAGCATCTCATAGAGACTCTGCAGCAGGGTCAATCTGCAGGCGTCTTTCAACCCGGTGACCCAAACCTGCAAGCGCAATTGTTATGGGCCGGTTTGCACGGCGCGATCGCACTGCCGACCAATTTGGATCGGTTGCAGTGGCAACCCACAGAGCTGCGTCGTGAGATGGTGGATACGTTGTTAAGACTGGTTGCTTCGGACTAAACGCGGGGAAATAGCCCTACCCCATTTTCAGGCGTCAGCAATGGCACGAGTTATCTTCCGATAGGTGCTTGTACCAAGCGCGCGAAGTGTTGGCCAATCTCATCCGCCGCAAAGCGCCCCTTGGGCGAGTACCATAGTTGGGCATGATTAGCGGCCCCCAGCAGCATCAATCGCAAAAGATGGGGGTCGACCCAGGCATGGAGCGGTAACTCATCCACCAGCGTTCTGAACAGCGCCTCAAATTTATCGCGGAAGGCGATCAACTCCGCTTCGTATTTCGGTACGTCGCTCGGTTCTACTTTGAAGATCACCGAGGTGGTGGAACTGGCATCCGTGATGGCGCGTATCAGCGCGGCCATCCCAGCTTCCAAACGTAACCAAGGATCATCAAGCGGCGCTATGGCTGCGGCGAAGGTGGCGGTAATTTGATCGACACCAGCCTCATAAATTGCCAACAACAAATCGTCTTTCGAGGCAAAGTGGTAGTAGATCGAACCCGGCAGCATACCGACCGCTTTGGCGATATCGCGCATACTCGTGGCCTTAAACCCCTGCGCGGCAAATAGCTCCGCTGCGGCATCCAGCAGCGCATCGTTCCTGGAGTTACTGCGGGTCGCCTTGGCATCCACTTCATTCATCCACCTAGCATAAGAGCCCTTGACTAAACAAACAAGTGTTTGTTTAATAGACAAACGCTTGTTTGGTTAATACACGGAAAAACTATGGACGTTGCCGATCCCGCGCTCTACGAAGCGCATACTTTTCATCCATTATTCAAAGAGTTACGCACTAAAGATCCAGTGCACTATTGTGCGGAAAGCCAATTTGGACCGTATTGGGCGATTACGCGTTACGAAGACATTGTGGCGGTGGATATGAATCATCGAGTGTTTTCTTCAGCGGCTGGCGGCATTTCCATCTTCGACATCGACGTAGATGACAATTCAAGTTTCATCAACATGGACCCGCCCAATCACAAGACCCACCGCGCTGCCGTCACCCCCGTTTTCAGCAGCGACAATCTCGCACAGATGGAAGCCGAAGTGCGCGAGCGGGCCACACGAATTCTCGACCGTGTACCGCTCAACACCCCTTTCGATTGGGTCACTACTGTCGCCAACGAGCTGCCACTACAGATGTTATCCACCTTGTTTGGTATTCCCGAGGAAGACCGTTACCACATGCTGTACTGGACGAACGTGCAGGTGGCGTTAATAAGTGGGCAAGACCCGGGGTTAAACCGCGATGAACACCCTTCTTTCTCCGCTTACTTCACCGCTTTAATGCAACGTCGCGCCGCCGAAGGAGATCGACGCCCCGACTTGGTCTCCCACTTAGTGCATGGCCAGGAAGCAGTTCAGGAGCGCATGTTCCTCAATCATCTGCGCCTACTCATGGTGGGCGCCAACGACACCACCCGCACCAGCATCGCCGGTGGTTTAGAGGCAGTGATACAACAAGGTTGCTACGAACAGTTGCGCCAAAATCCACAGCTGCTGCCTACTGCAGTGAACGAAATGATCCGCTTTGTGACACCGGTGGTGCATCAGCGACGCACCGCCTTGCGTGATTTTGAGCTTGACGGCAAACAGATTCGCAAAGGCGACAAAGTGGTGATGTTTTATGTGTCCGGCAACCGCGATGAGTCAGTGTTTTCCAACCCCGACCAACTTGTCCTTGACCGCACCGAGCCTCGCATTCTGTCGTTTGGCTCGGGCATTCACCACTGCATCGGCTTTCGCCTGGCGCGGATGCAGCTACAACACGTTTGGGAAGGTATGTTGGAACGTTTTAGCGGTTTTGAACTGGTTGAAAAAGCCGTGCGCTTACGCTCCAATTTTGTCCAGGGATTCAATGCCATGCCGGTCGTTGCCCGGGCTTAATACCGCAAACACAACAAAGTAGAGGGGTGAGAACAATGAAGATAGTAGTTACCGGCGGTGCATCCGGCTTAGGCGAAGCCTTGGTTAGACGCCTCGCCGAGCACGAAGTGTGGATACTGGATGTGAATGCACCCACGGATCTCGCCGATGGCCATCACTATATGGAACTTGATCTGTCGAACCCAGAAGCGATCAGCAGCGTCGTCAATGAATTACCCGAGACGATCGATGCGCTGGCCAACGTTGCCGGTATCGCTGCTGCGTCCGACCCGGCCACCGTCATTGCGGTCAATTTTTTGGGTTTACGGCAACTGACCGAATCCCTCGCGCCACGCCTGTCACCAGGTGGAGCCATCGCCAATGTGTCGTCGATCGCCGGTAGAGAATGGCTCAGCCGCTACGAAAAGCTGATGCCGCTGTTGGACACAGCCTCCTTCGAAGAGGGTATGCAATGGTGCCACGCCAATCACAACCAATTAGCGCGCGACCCCTACACCTTCTCTAAACGACTGGTCACGGCGTACACCTTGCGCACCGCCGAGGCCGCAATAAAAAGTGGCTTTAGGATCAACTGTGTGAGCCCGGGGCCGATCGATACACCGCTGTACCCGCAATTTGAATCTCTCATGGGTACCGAACACAGCGACTGGACTAAGGCACAAACCGGCAGAGCTGCCACCGCTAACGATATTGCAGAGGTGGTCGACCTTTTGCTGACCGGGGAATGCGGCTGGCTGAACGGTGTGGATATACCCGTGGATGGCGGCTATACCGCTGGTCTGGAATCAGGCTGGATCGACTTCGCTGCCTCACCGATCATGCAGAATCGCAGGCGCTGACGCCTGCCAGGTTACATTCGGTTGAGGCAGTCTACTGAAACTCCAACCCGCGATAGTTGTCTGCCATCGCCTCCTTGTACAGCTTGGCGAAGCGCGCCCCTCCACCCTGGTAAGCGGGGAAACGATTTGTCGAACCGTCGTGGCCCGCTACATTGGAGTTATAACCGACAAACCAACCTTTACCTTTGCGCAACAGCAATTTCTCATAGCTGCGCGCCACTTCCTGTACCCAATGCACTTCGGCTTCGGCTTGCGCTTCGACTCGCGTGAGTGCATTTGTCATCACATATTCCAACACTCCGCTGACCCCTTCCACGTTGACTTCAATCGCGCGGGGGAAATTGGAGGCACCGGAAGCGCTCTGCGGCCCGGCAATCATAAACAGGTTGGGGTAGCCGTGAGACATAAAACCAAAATAGGTTTGTGGCCCGTGCCGCCACTTGTCTTTCAGCAACGCGCCCTCCACGCCCCTGATGTCTAGGCGATCATAGGCACCGGTCACGGCGTCAAAACCGGTAGCGTAGATGATCAGATCCAGATCATATTGCGCTGCGGTAGTTTCGATGCCTTGAGGCGTTATCCGCTCGATAGGGGTTGCGTTAATGTTGACCAGGTTCACATTGTCGCGGTTGTATACTTCAAAGTAGTGCGTCTCCAGGGGCAAACGCTGCATGCCGAATCCATGATCTTTAGGTATCAACTGCTCCGCCGTCTCAGGGTCGTGCACGCGCTGACGAATACGGTTCGCAATATATTCGGACAGCTCTGCGTTCGCCGCTTCATCGGTATATACCTCGGCAAAGTTACCCGCCAAGATGGCAAAACCCGAGGCCTGATAAAGCTCATCCCAAAAAGCCACCCGTTCATCATGGGTCAGGTTCCAAAACCCACGCCTATCCGGCTGGTGCTCAAAACCGCTGGGTGTTGAAGCACAAGTCGCAAAAATTTCATCATAGCGGCTGCGGATATTCGCCATCTCGTGCGCCGAGATGGGCGAGTTGTTTAACGGCGAGCTCCAGTTCGGCCGGCGCTGAAAAACGGTGAGCTCACCCACCTTGTCGGCTATCTCGCCGATCACCTGTATCCCCGTTGCCCCGGTACCAATGATACCGACACGTTTACCCTGCAGAGACAGCGGATCTTTTGGCCACCAGAAAGTATGAAAAGACTCACCTGCAAAAGTGTCCCTGCCTTCAATGTCAGGCAGGGTGGGTGCCGACAAAGGGCCCATACTGGACACCACAAAGCGGGCCCTGTATTCGCCCCCACCCTTGATTTGTAATACCCACACCCGCTCACCTTCGTGCCAGGTCATGCTTTGTACATAGGTGTTGAAGCGCATGTGCCGCCGCAAATCAAATTTGTCAGCAACAAAATTCAGGTACTTGAGGTTTTCCGGCTGCGACGAGAAACGTTCCTTCCAATGCCATTCGTCCAGCAACTCGCGCGAAAACGAGTAGCCGTAGGTGTAACTTTCCGAGTCAAAACGACAGCCCGGATAGCGGTTGCGGTACCAAGTGCCGCCTAAATCATCGTCACCCTCCAGCAAAATGGCGTCATATCCCAGATCGCTCAGCATCTTGATCTGATAAATCCCGCCAACGCCTGCACCGATGACAATGATGTCGTGATAGTCGCTGTAATTGTCCCTACTACTCATAAGCTGCTGTGTATCCCATCGTTATCTCACTCACTCGGTTACTGCTTCGGCACTTCGATGCCAAACTCCACCAGCACTTCGGCATTGTGCGCACCTAAGGTGGGTGGCGCCTGATACAGATGTGTGGGGGTTTCGCTGAATTTGATGGGGTTTGCTGCCAAGGTAATCTCCGGGTTTTCACCGCCCGGGTGGCAGGTCTCCAGCATCTCGCGCGCCACCACATGGGGATCACGATAGATGTCCGCCATATTTTGCACCGGACCGGCGGGAATTGTGCCGTTGAGCTTTTCCATCACCTCCGCGCGGGTAAGCGCAGTGGTCCACGCACAGATTTGTTCTTCTACCCAGTCCACGTTCTGCAGGCGGGCTTTGTTCGACACGCAGCGTTCATCTTCCATCATGTCTGCCCGATCCATAGCGGCGCACAGCAGATCCCAATGGTGCGGCTGTGTGGCCGCAATGGCGACGCGGCCATCCTTGGTGGGAAACAAATCAAAAGGATACAGCGTCATGGCGCGCTGCAAACCGGCCGGATTAGGTTTGCCGGTAAATCCATACTGCGCCACGGCACTTTTCTGCAGGGCCAGCATGGCGTCGTACATGGACACGTCCAGGAACTGCCCCTGACCGGACGCTTGTGCATGGTGAATGGCGGAGACCACACCTAAAGCCATCAAGGTACCCGGAAATATGTCCGCCACCGCCGGTGTTACCAGACCGTCATTGGCATAAACAAAACCGCCAAAACTCTGTGCGGCGGCATCCAGACACGGCCATTCGGCATAAGGACTTTCGCCGGTGCGGGGGTCGCCAAAGCCGCGAACGCAGGCATAAACAAGTTTCGGATTGCGCGCCGCGATCACTTCATACCCAAGGCCAAGACTGTCCATGACGCCAGCACGCATATTCTCCACCAAGGCATCTGCCTGGTCGCAGAGCTGCAGAAAGATCTGTTTGTCGGTCTCCTTTTTGAGGTCCAGACGAACAGAGCGCTTATTGCGATTCACCGCGGCAAACGGCGCGCCAAAATCCGTACCGGCTTCACGCTCATCGTACGGGGACGCATGATCCGGCAGGAACGGCGGGATGTTGCGGTAGCCGTCTCCCATGGGCGGCTCAACTTTTATTACCCGCGCCCCCAGATCCGCCAACAAACTGGCGCCGAAAGGACCGGCCAGCGCCATGGTGCAGTCAATCACCGTTAGATCTTGTAAAGGCCCGCCTCGTTTGGGGCTTTCGGAGTTGGACATGATTGAGATTCCCACTGGTTAAATAGCATCAGCATACTACCGCTATGGCTGATGGCGCCATTGGATCCCGCTCGTTTCGAAACACCACGCCGCACGGCGCTGGTGACCATGGTGCTCGACGGCCTTCGACCCGGCGCCGCGCCGGAGGTTGCCATATGAGGCCAACCTACATCTGGGTCTTCGCCGTGGGGTTGGCGGTGTGGCTGGCGTCCGGCCAATTGCGACCCGGACCCGATGCTGGTGGTGGGCCATGCGCACCAAGTGGCAATCATCCAACGCTATACAAGCGTGCCGCATCTAGAAGCCATGTCTCATATGCAGGAGGTGCTCGAAAAAGCCATCGTTCATTTCGACCAGCTGTCGGCGGTTGCGCCGCAAACCAACGTCGCAGACGTGCAGTTTCTGGTGGCGCATGAACAGGTCCTATAGACTTTTGTGCAGCGCGAAATCAGCGGCGAGGGTGAAAATGATGATGCCTTGGACGCGGTGATGCAGCTGCTTAACTAAGCCTGCGCCAACCACATACCGTTGGGATCCACGGTTTCGATGTTTAGTTGCCCAGCGAGACCGGCACTGCGGTGCACCGCAATGGCCTGGTACGCCTCAGAGCTGATCATATCGAGCATAGCTTGCCGCGAAGGATACATGGCAATGGCCACCGCATCCCAAAGCTCTTCCACCTCACCCAACATCAAGCGATCAACGTTGGCTGAAAACATCGGGGCACCGCCGTGTTTAACCAACAACTTTGCTACTTCCGCCCCATAAAGCGCATAGGCTTGTTGGCCGGAAAGGTCCGTCTCGCGACCGTCTGCGTATTCGGCTTTGTCCTTAAACTTCAACATGTTCAACATATAGATCGGCTTGTCGTGACCCGTTTCAAAAAACCCTTTCATCTGTTCTTCGCTGGGGTGGACACGATTGTTGACTTGCATACTTTAGTTTCCTTCGATGAGTGTAGGTTGAATGGAGGTTCGCCAGGCGCAGCTTGTGTACGGCTGCGTTCAATATTAGATTTTAAAAAGCAGATAAAGCAATCGAGGCACAGCATGAGTGAAGCAACCGAATTAGACGTGAATTCCATCCCATTGGACCAAATTGATGTCAGCAACGCCGCCCTCTATGGTGACGATGCGTGGCAACCCTGGTTTGCACGATTGCGTGCCGAAGCGCCCGTGCACTATTGCGCTGAAAGCCCGGTTGGCGCTTACTGGTCGGTCACCTCCCACGACCTCATCAAACAGGTGGATACCAACCACCAGGTGTTTTCTTCGGCAGACGGCATTTCCATCATCTCCCCGCACGAGCGCGAGGAAGCCGAGACCGACGTGCCGATTGAAAACTTCATTTCCATGGACCCACCTGGTCATGACGTACAGCGTGCCACCGTGGCCCCATCAGTTGCGCCCACCAACCTGGCCAACTTGGAGCCGCTGATCCGCGAACGCGCGGCGGATATCCTCGACAACCTACCCGTCGGAGAAACATTCAATTGGGTGGACGAAGTCTCCGTTGAACTCACCGCACGCATGTTGGCCACGCTGTTTGATTTCCCTTACGAAGACCGGCGTAAACTCATTTACTGGTCGGATATCACCACCAATGTGCCTGAACTGACGGGTATCGAACTCGACATGGCCCAGCGTCAAGCCGATCTAATGGAGTGTGCTCAGGTCTTTATGCAGTTGTGGCAGGAACGGGCCGCCGCTGAACCCAAGTTTGACCTGATCTCAATGCTGGCCCACGGCGAAAACACCAAGGACATGATCCAAAACCCGATGTTGTTCCTCGGTAACGTATTGCTGCTCATCGTTGGCGGCAATGACACCACCCGCAACAGCATCTCCGGCGGTGTGATTGGGTTGAACCAGTTTCCCGAGGAATACGCCAAGCTGCGCGCTAATCCAGGGGTGATCCCGAACATGGTGGCGGAAATGGTACGCTGGCAAACGCCGGTCATCCACATGCGCCGCACCGCCATGGAGGATGCTGTGCTCGGCGGTGAAAAAATCAGCAAAGGTGACAAAGTGGTGATGTGGTATTTGTCCGGCAACCGTGACGAAAGTGTGTTCCCCAACGCCGACCGTCTAATCGTGGATCGACCCAACGCCAGAAAACACGTCGCTTTTGGTTTTGGTATCCATCGCTGCATGGGTAATCGCCTGGCGGAAATGCAACTGCGGGTGTTGTGGGAAGAGATTATGCAGCGATTCGAGAAGATCGAACTTGCTGGGGAAGTGAAACGTCTGCCCAACAATTTCATCCGCGGCATTGCGGATGTCCCCGTGCGGCTCATACCTAAGTAAACCAACAGGAGGCTGGATGCCAACTCAATCCGAAAAGTGCCAAACGTTTGCCGATCTGCACACACAACCCGATACGTTCATCATCGCCAATCCGTGGGACCCGGGCTCTGCGCGGCTGCTGCAAGGTTTGGGCTTCAAAGCATTAGCAACTTCGAGCGGTGGTTTTGCCTTTACCTTGGGAAAAGAGGACGGCCAACCCACCCTGGAAGAAAAATTGGCACACTGTCGCGCGATTACCGCCGTCACTGATATTCCAGTCAGCGCTGACTTTGAAGACGGCTACGCGGCCGAACCCGAACAAGTCGCAAAAAATGTCGAGGCCATGATTGCGACCGGCGTTGCCGGCTGCAGCATCGAAGACTTCGATAGACGCGAGAAGACGTTGTTTGACTTTTCGCTGGCGGTGGAGCGTATAGAAGCCGCGGTAGCAGTCACCAGCAAACAGGATTTTCCGTTTCAGCTGACCGCGCGTGCCGAACATCTATTACGTGGCGGCCAAGACTTAGACGAGGTCATCACGCGGCTGCAGGCGTTTGCAGCCGCCGGTGCGAATGTGCTGTTTGCGCCCGGTATCACCTCGCTGGAGGACCTCGCCACCGTAACCTCTGCCATCGACAAACCATTCAACGTCCTTGGCGTGATGATGCCTACCGCCACCCTGGCAGATTTCCAAGCGGCCGGTGCTCAGCGCGTCAGCATTGGCGGTAGCTTACCGTTCGTCGGCATCAAACCCATCATCGCAAGCTGTGAAGCCATGTTGGGCGCCGGCACCTTTGACTGGGTCGCCAACTCGTCGCCTTACGCACAGATTATGCAACTCATGAAACAAGTGCGCTCATGAGTTTGCCTACGGTCCGCGTGGCCGATGACGCTGATTTTTCCACGGTGCTCAGTACGATCACCCTAGCTTTTGCGACCGACCCGCTCAACCGATGGTACCTGCCCGACGCCAATCGCTATCTGACGCATTTTCCCGAAGTGGTGAAAGTATTCCTCGCGGCGTCTATCGAAGCGGGCGCCTGTTATGTCACCGAGCGGGGTGAGGGGGTGAGGGCGCGGCCATCTGGCTGCCACCGGCGGCCACACCTGACGAAGCAGCCATGGAGCAGGTAATCACCGAAGCGCCACCGCCGGAGCTGCTGGAACCGCTGGGCGCCTTATTTGGCGCCATCGAAACCTACCACCCCCACGACAAAGATTGTTGGTACCTACCCATCATAGGCGTGGATCCGGCGCACCAGGGTAAAGGGATTGGCGCGGCGCTCATGAAACACGCCACTGACACCATCGACCAAGCTGGTGCGTTGAGTTACCTGGAATCTTCCAACCCGGCCAACATCTCGCTCTACCAACGACACGGTTTCGAGGCCATAGGTGAAATCAAGTTTGGAGATTCAGGCGTGGTCACCCCTATGCTGCGCGTTAGGCAAACACGCTAGCCAAAACCCTAAGACACTGCTAGCCAGGCGCAATGATAGGCGCGGCGATGTTGAGCGCGTCCCTGGCGGTGCCTGCCGCCTGTTTGTAGCCTGCCATAAAGTCCGCCACCGCTTGTTCATCTATCGCGGTGTTGATAGGCGCCCCGCAGGCAATTTTATCTTCAATGTCAAACAGTACACCCAAGGGGCCTTCGCCGCGGTTACGCTCAACCAGCTCATTTACAGACGCCAACAACTTTTTCTCGTAGGCTTGAAGCGCTGATTCACCAACGCCGTGTTCTAACAAGCACGCGCCCAAAACACGTGTGTCTACAATTCTCTGGGAAGCGCCACCGGAGCCATGCGGAAACATGGCGTGTGCCGCATCCCCCATGAGGACTACTCGGCCGTCTACCCAATGATCCACGGGATCGCGATCCACTATGGGGTACTCCCAGATATCCAGCGACTTTTCTACTATGGCCGGGACCCTCAGCCAGCCGAAATCCCAATCGGCAAACTCCGCCACAAAGGCGTCCGCCGTCGCCTGCTTGTTCCAGTCGCTGCGGTCGACGAGCGCCTGATTTTCAGGCCTCAACTCAGCGATCCAATTGAGCAGGGTTTCACCGTTTTGATCTGGCTTTTGCAAGGGATAACAAATAAACCGTTGGGAGATGCCGCCCACCATGACAAAGGAGTTTTGTGTGCGCGCCGGCGTGAAACGCGATACTCCCCGCCACATGATTGCGCCGTTCCAATTCACTTCGCTTTGGTGGGGAAACATCTGCGCACGCACCGTGGAGTGAATACCGTCTGCACCGATCAACAGCTCACCGTCAGCTTCTAATATTTCACCGTTGGTGCGCTCAAAGTAAGCAGTGACGTGTTTATCATGGGTTTCGTAGCGAACTAGTGCTCAAACCACCGCCTGAGGTCCCAAACGCTCAACAACCCGCTCCAACAAACGCATGTGAAAGTGGCCCCGGTGCACTGAAAACTGCGGCCAGTGATAGCCTGCCAGGGTACCGCTGGGTTCTACCCAGATCGGATGGGCGCCGTAGAAGAACAGGGCCCACTCTTCCGCCTCAATGCCAATATCGCGCAGGTCAGCTTCCAGGCCAAGCTGATACAGTTCTTTAACAGCGTTGGGTTGAAGGTTGATGCCTACGCCAAGCGGCTGCAGTTCCTGCTCCGCTTCGAACACTTGCACATCCAGGCCAATCTCATGACACGTTAGCGCAAACGTCAGCCCAGCAATGCCGCCGCCAGCTACGATGATGGACACTGTGCGGCGCTAAGTTTTCTCGAGTATGTGTACGCCACACGCGGTACCCATACCGGGTCCGCCCCCTACAACATGAGTCAGCCCAACCCTTGCTCCTTCAACCTGACGGTCCCCGGCCTCCCCACGCAGATGCGTGCAGACCTCGTAGATATTGGCGATGCCGGTTGCACCCAGTGGGTGACCTTTGGACAACAACCCTCCAGAGACATTCACCGGAATAGATCCCCCTAAAGCCGTCTCACCGTCATCAATCATGCGGCCCGCCTCGCCATCGGGGCACAGACCAAGATTTTCGTAGTGCACAATTTCAGCGGTGGCAAAACAGTCATGCAGCTCCACCAGGTCGATGTCTTCCGGCCCAAGACCCGCCTTCTCATACGCGGTTTTTGCAGCCAGACGGGTCGCCGCCGAAAAATCCGGCATGGCCAGCTGACGCTCTTCAAACGGGTTGCTCGACATCACCGATGCTCTGACCTTCACCGCGCGATCCAGCAGGCCCAATTCCTTGACTTTCTGCTCCGAGGCCAAGACCGCAGCCGCCGAACCGTCTACATTCACCGAACACATGAGTTTGGTGTTGGGGTAAGAAATCATCTCCGCGTTCATGACCGTTTCTAATGGCGTTTCTATGCGGTACATGGATTTGGGGTTCATGGTGGAGTGATGGTGATTTTTCACTGACACCCTGGCGAACTGCTCAAACGTTGTGCCGTACTTGCGCGTGTGTTCCAGGCCAATTTGGGAAAACATGGTCGGCATGGTGCCTGAACCCAAGATGCCTTCGGTGGATACCTTGCGGCCACCACCGCCACCGAGCAACCCTTTGCCCATCTGCTCAACACCCACTGCCAGCACCAGGTCGTAGACTTCCGCCTTCACCGACATCCATGCGTCGCGAAAGGCGGTAGCGCCGGTCGCGCAGGCGTTGGCTACGTTGACCACGGGTATGCCCGTCTGACCAATTTCCGCCAACATGCGTTGGCCGACCATGCCGCCAGCTTCACCTAGGTTGCCGCAGTAGAGTGCCTGCATGCGGTCGATGGAGAGCCCACAATCATCCAATGCCATGAGCGCCGCTTCAGCAGCTAAACTCGGCACCGTGCGTTCGGGATAGCGTCCGAACTTGATCATGTCGATACCGATCACATAAACGTCATCACTCATTTTGCTCTCCGTCTTCTAGCGGTACAAAGTAATACACCAAATACGCTTCGTCGGCGCCCGGCGGTACCACTTCCCGGAAGTCTACCCGCACCAGCATGTCAAAGTAGTCAACTTCAGGATCTGCTTCGACCCCTTTCAGAATACCTTTGATGTGAGCGCCGTCGGCCAGATCCACAATGACATCAATGAAAGGCGTGTCTATGCCGGGAAAACTGCGGTAGATGATGGACCAGGTGTAGATCTTGCCGGTCTGCGCCAATTTGACAGGGTTTAACCCGGAACGCGCGTAACACTTGGCGCAGACCTCGCGTGCGCCGACAAAAGTATGCCCACAATTACCGCACTTGGTGCCCGCCAGATAAGGCTGGCCTTGTTCGTTACGGCGTATGTGCGACGCAATGGACGGGGCGAAAGCCTCCGCGGTGTCTGACTCTGCCATTTAATCTTCCCGAATTCTTGAATGACCAAGTATATGCGCAAACAACTTACTCCGCGTGTACCTGCGCCGCAGTCGTTAGGCCTGGGTTTCTAGCGGCTCAATAATGCCGGGCATCAGCGGCTCGGCAGGTGGCTTGTGGCCCCAGATACTCAGCGCATGGAAGTGGCCCACCGGCCACTCCCAGTCCATAGGGATCTCGACCCCGCCGGTACCATACTCGATCGCAAAACCCGACGGCGTGCGAACGTAAAATGACGTCATCTCGTCGTTCGGGTGTTTACCAATCCCCATGGCAATCGGCAGACCAGCCTCTATCATGCGGTCATAAGTACAACCCACATCGTCGATGTTTTCCACTTGCAGCATGAGGTGGTAAACACCACGCCCATGCCAAGTAGCGGCGCAAAGGTCTGCCAATCGGCAGTGTCCGGAGAGGAGAATCCAACGTAGCTAAGGGAGTTAATCATGTTTGTCTTCCTGTGAGTCTTCCTGCGTATAAAGAGATCAGATCAGCCGGGATTAGTACATGGGTGCCTTGGTCATTTCGTCACCAAAAGAACGGCTCGCGCATGCGCTGTAAATGGTATTGGCGGCAATACAGATATGGTCACCACCGGTGCGAACATCCCGCCAATATCGCTCCAATGGCCGCGTGGTCCAGGTAGCGGCAGAGCCTGAACGGGCAAACAGTTTGTCGATGCCAAACAACACCCGCTGACAGCCCCGGGTCTGGTTGCGACGGAACTCTAAGCGTTGCACCGCAGTGATTGGATTTCCTTGCTGTAACTGTTCCAACCAGGCGTGCGCCACGGCATCGATGTGCGAGATGCCGGCCGCCAGGTCAGCTCCAACCTCCGCCAGCGCTTCGATCTGAAACGGATCCGTCTTACCAACCACCCCTGCCATGGACACCCGAGTCTGCACGTATTCGCGATACTGCTCGATGGCGCCGCTGGCGATACCCACGACTTGATGAACCGTTACGATTTACAGGCTGCCGTGATCCTGGGCGTCATCAAGCACTTACAGCAAACACAGCCAAGTCATCAGTTCAGCGGAGATTCCTAACCGGGAGAGCGCCTTATGCATCCCCTTGCTGAACCGCAAAAATGGACGAGTAGTTACCGCGAAAATCCGGTGGCATCGGGCACGGCTCGGCATCATGGCGGGGGTTTTCACAAGCATGGCCACGCACCACTTGCCCGGAAAACGGAATCCCCTCCATTAAGTTGGTGGTAGGATGCGCGTCCGCTGCCGTGTAGGTATGCAACAACAATGGGCGCATCTCGAAAGACTTGTTAGGCGCCGATCCATGCACCATGCGACAGGAGTGTACGGTCACAGACCCGGCAGGGCCTTGTAACCAAACGACGCTGTCCAAGTTGACCCTTGTTAAATCATGATCATTCAAGGCACCCGTCCACTGCCCCTGTTCGTCCGCCAGATTGAACAGTGGTTGCTTGTGGCTACCCGGGATAACCCCCATCGGCGCCATCTCCGGCGTCACATCGTTTAAATACGCGCCGATGGTCATCGGGGAATAGTTGGTGTGTGGCCAAAACTGGATATCCTGGTGCCACTTAACTTCTTCGCCGCCTTGGCTCCACTTGAAGTTCAGTTTGGAGTGATGGAAGCACACATCCGCACCCAGCAGATCCTCCGCCAAATCCAGCAGCGGGCCACGCAGGCCAAACTCTTCAAACACGGGGTGATGAATGACGGTATGCGGAATGCGCCTTAACCGCGGGTTGGCGCGCGTATGACCGGGCTCTACCAATATCGCCGCGGTGGAATCGTCCGTTTGACGGCTTAAGTCAATGAAGTGGTCAACCGCCTGGTTTAAGCGATCAAGCCACTCATTGGAGACAAATTGCTCTAACAATAGGTAACCCTGATCTTCGTAGAAGGCTTTTTGCTCAGCGTTTAATACCTTCAATTTTTTTCTCCCCTTGTTTGCTTCGCCACGTGTTTGCCTGCCCACGGGAAATGATCTGTCTGCGCACCGGCGCTGTTAGCTGTCCGCTTTATCCGTCGGAGGAACCATCACCCCACGCGCGATCATAGAGGTATAAGACCGGTAGCGGCGTTGCCACAACTCCGGGTCGTAACCGGATCTACCCAACACTTTTTCAATGTAGGGGTCCATCAGCAGCGTGCCGGTTTCCAAAAACATAAACAGAAAAGGCAACCATAGACGGTCCACTTCGGGGCGAATCTTGCCCTGGGCATCCAAGCGGTCAATCGACCCACGCACGATCCCATAGTAGCGCTCAAATAGAGCAGCACCCCATTGTGTTTCTTCCAGCAAAGCACGACGAAAGTAACGGCTAAACACCGGCCATTCATCAGCCACACTGGCCACCCAGGAATCTACCGTGGAAAGGAATTCGGGCCCGGAAAGGTCTTCTACATGTTGCTCATCGTTCCCATAAAAAGCCTCAAAGCGGCTGATGAAGTACTCATCCACCGCCTGACGCAAACCTTCTTTAGAACCGTAGTGATGTTTGATCAACCCGACCGAGACGTTAGCGTCAGCGGCGATGTCGCGCACGCTGACGCCATCAAAACCGCGTTCGCCAAACAGCTTCATGGCGGACAGCAGCAAACGCTGCTTGCCGGTTAGATTTTCGATAGAGGTTACGTTGTGTTCACTGAGATCAGTCAAACCGCGCGTCCGTCAATGTTTGTCAAAACATAAGAATCCACGACTGATGGCCACCTGTCCATCCTCGGTAAGCACTGCAAAACCAAGCGCACCTCGAATTTGCCCCGTCAGCTGTATGCGAATGGTGGAAGGCATCAGCACCATGGCGCTAAACCGCCCGCCAAGCCGCCGTACGCGACCAGGCTGCCCGTCCACACATTTGTCCACCAGCTTCGACACCGCCAAGGCCAACGTCGCTGTACCGTGCAAGATGATATCCGGTAATCCGGCCGCCAGCGCTACCGCTCGGTCGGTATGAATGGGATTAAAAATACTTGCGCACTCTGTGTAGACGTGCGCCGCGCCCGCACTCACTTTGATATCCCAACCGTCCAATTCACCTTGGTCAGGGATTTCCGGCCAAGCCGGCGCTTGTTCTATCGGCGCGGCAGACCCGGTCACCTCAACCCCGCGGCTGATGCCGAGCTGGTAGGTCTGACAAACCAGATCACCGGAAGCATCCACGGTATCCAAGCGCGTGGTTTGCGCGGCGCCCGGCTTGATACGCTCAAGCCCAATAACGGTGCTTCGAGTTGTTAGCGTATCACCGGCTTGGATCGGCCGGTGAATATGAAGATCATGCGAGGCATGTACACCCCGCGCTGCTTCTTCGCGCGTAGAAGTTTCAAAACCAGGCATGTCGCGGGCCGACAATAACACCGGCCACTCCAAGCAAACTGGGAATAGCGGATGCGCAAGGACCGCATGCGCAGCAGTATCCATGTACTGATCGTTGAAGTCTCCCAGACCCGCCGCATAAGCCATGGTCCAGCGGGCATCCACTTCGTGGGTGATGCCCGCAGTCGACTGACCGACCATTTTTGTATCAAGCGGCACGGCTTAGATCTCAAATTCCAGTTGTAAACCGATGGTGCGCGGCGTAACGAACTGCACACCCGTATTGGTACGCACCACAGGCTCTTCTTCGTCTCCGATGTTTTCACCAAACAGGGTCACACTCCAATTCTCCGCTCGCACCCCAAGGCGCAAATCAGCCACGTTCATTACCCCTGATTCCAATCCGGAACCGGCATCTACCTGACGATCTCGATAAGCGTAAGTGGCGTTGGCAAAACCTTCCAACGCATCGCTAAATTGCCACTCATAACTTGCCCCTAAGGAGAAGTTTTTCTCGGGGACGTTGGGCAACGAACCCCCTTCGCGGACGGTGACGGTTGACGCCGCAAGATTGGGATTAACGTCTTTGAATTCAGAATCGTTGATGTTGCCGGACATCTGCAGCACCAGATTGGCTACAGGCATCCAGCTGACCGCCAGATCAAAGCCGCTGACTTCCGCATCACCACCGTTCGCCAGCGCCACCGTGCCCGGCACGTTAAACTGCAACTGGATTTCTTCCCAGTCCGAGTAGTAGTAAGCCGCTTCTATCGCCAGCCGACCATCGGCGAACTGGTAACGTGCGCCCAATTCATACGTCCACACTTCGTCCGGGGCGATCGTTGTACCCGTATCAACGCCGACACTGGCGGCCAAAGCGGCCTGCGCCTCAGTTTGCGTCGTGCCGCTGCGGAAACCCTTGGCCGCACTGACAAAAATTGACCCGTTGTCATGCGGTCGAAAGTTGACTGCAAAACGTGGGTTAACGGTTTCGTAGGTGGTGCCTACCGACGGGCGTTCCAGACCTGCGGCTCTATCAAAACCGTTAGCGGTTTTGCGGTCATCTTCAAAGTAGCGCAAACCCAGCGTGGGGGTCACCAGACCGTCCAACAATTCCACAGAAATTTCACCAAACACCGCCCAAGCTTCGGTTTCAATATCCCCAACGGTATTGATCACCGGCAGTGTGAAACCGCCGCCAAAATCCAGGAAAAAATCAATGTCGGAGTGAATCTCGGCGTCACTGTAGTAAGCGCCAATCAACCATTGCACGGCGCTGTCATTAGTTGACAACAACCTGAACTCTTGGGTCAGCGCCTCAGTCTCAAAGGTGCTGTCGTTGAAGAACTGGAAACCAGCGGTGAACAACGGAAATACAAAGTCGAGCTCGTACTCCGTGTAAGAGGTTGCGCTGATGAAACTCATGCCATCAAGGTCAACGTCGAAGGTTAAAGAAGTGGTATCCAGCGTAGTGTCAATAAACCCCGGATTGCCGCCAATACCGGCCATGGTCGGCTCACTGAACTCAATGCCCGTGGTCGGGTCGGTACGAGAAAAAGTGTTGGCGGAATCTAATTCGTTCTCAATGGTCCAGTGGCTGAAAGTCACGTCCATCATATCGGTGCTGTACAACGCCTTGAGGCGAATGTTCCAGCTGTCGAATTCGTTGATGTCGTCTTTGTTGATCTCGGGGCTGTCCACCCAGCCCGGGGCTTTTTCTAAGCCGCCGGAGACTCGGAAGGCAAAGTTATCACTCACCGGAACATTGACCACACCATCGAAGTTATAACCTGTATCACCATCGTCAACGTCCCTGCCACCGATGCGAAAACGGGAGGAGAATTCTTCGGTGTCCGGCTTGGGTGTAATTAGTTTGACGCTGCCGCCCATGGAACCTTGTCCGTACAGTGTGCCTTGTGGGCCGCGCAATACTTCAACACGCTCTAGGTCATACATGTTGTTGGGTGGCGCAATCTGCAGGTTGGTCACACCAAACGCAACGTCATCGATGTAGTAACCGACGGTGGCGTCTCCCGTCGTGCCACTGGCAATACCGCGCAGGATGATGGTTTCAAATCCCGGTGCGGTGCTGGAGACCACCGATGCACCCGGTACAAACTTGACCAGGTCCGGCAGGCTGTCGATACCGTTTTCCCGAAGCTCCTCCCCGGTGATCGCCTGCACCGACATCGGGACATCGGTGATGGCCTGCTCACGTTTCTGTGCGGTGACCACAATTTCCTCAATCACAGGCTCGGCTGCCACAGCGCGGCCGCTCAACGACACAAGAGACGCGACAATACAAACGCTTAGCCAAAGTGTTTTGCGTGCAATTGCCAGTTTTTCCTTATAACTCATGATTTCCTCTCCTAAGGTACGCTTAACGCGCGAACTGCAGACTATACACTTGTTTAGTTTTTGTGCAATACTCGTTAACGATCACTACATTTCGCCAAAATTAGACGCCAATTTGATCTAGCCCGATGTCAAGTAATCAAACGTATAGTCAAGAAAGCAGCACAGAAAACAGCACAGCAGCGTCGCGCTCAGGGGCGATAGAGATGTCGGACGCACCGAGCACGGCACCCGTCGCGCGCTACACCATCGCGGTGCTGGCGCTCGTTTATGCGTTTAACTACATGGATAGGCAGCTGATCGTCATCCTGCAAGAATCCATCAAAGCAGATTTAGGGTTTGCCGACTGGCAACTCGGCTTATTGTCCGGTTTTGCCTTTGCTGTGTTCTACACGTTGCTGGGTGTACCCATTGCCCGCCTGGCTGACCGCGGCAACCGCCGCAACATCATTTCACTGGCGGTAGCCGTGTGGTCACTGATGACCGCGGTGTGCGGCGCGGTAGGCAACTTTTGGCAGATGTTTGTTGCCCGCGTGGGGGTTGGCATTGGTGAGGCAGGCTGCAGTCCACCGGCACACTCGATGATTTCCGATCTGTATCCTCCAGAGCGCAGAGCAACCGCCATGTCCACCTATAACTTAGGGGTGTACCTCGGCGTGTTGATTGGCTTTCTTGCCGGTGGCTGGCTCAACGAGGTGGTGGGGTGGCGCTGGGCGTTTGTGCTGGTTGGCCTGCCGGGGGTGTTGGTGGCTTTGCTGGTACGCTTTAGCGTGCCCGAGCCGGTACGGACAACTTCTATAGATCCTGCCGACGCACCTTCGATGTACGCGGTGTTACATCTGTTGTGGCAACGCAAGACGTTTAGACATCTCGCGCTGGCAGCCGGTTTACATGCCTTTGTCGGTTATGGCGCCGGTAACTGGGCGCCCTCCTTCTTTATACGCTCGCACGGGGTGGGCACCGCAGAACTTTCGCTGTGGATAGCGCCGATTGCCGCCTTTGCCGGCGCGGCAGGCGCGCTCGCCGGGGGTTACTTCTGTGACAAACTCGGCCACCGGGACGTGCGCTGGAATATTTGGCTGCCGGCTGCCGCCATCCTGATATCCGTGCCATTTTCGCTGCTGGTGTACACCCTCGACACCTTTCAAGTGGCCATTGTTACTTCCATCGTACCCATTGTATTGGGCGCTACCTATCTTGGTCCGATGCTGGCGATGACCCACGCCTTAGTTGGCAATCGCATGCGCGCCGTGGCCTCCAGCGTGCTGTTACTGGTGTTAAACCTCGTAGGTATGGGTTTAGGCCCGTGGTTTACCGGTTTGTTAAGCGACTTGTTAACACCTTCGCTTGGCAGTGAAAGTTTGCGTTGGGCATTAATGATTGTGGTGTTGGCCAACGCCTGGTGCGCCATCCACTATTTCATCGCCGCGCGCACACTTAAACAAGATCTGGCGCTCGCACCGGCTTGATGGCGATGGTGGGCACCACAACATAAAAAACTCGGTCTAGCTGCAGACACAGCCGCAGAAACAACAAGGAAACCCTATGAATTGTGAAGTCATTGTTGACCTCCTACACCATCACGCCACAGCAACCCCAGATAAAACCAGTGTGGTGCACGGCGAGCAACGGCTGTCTTTTGTGCAGTTAAGCACCCGCGTCGACGCATATGCCAAAGCATTGCTTGCGCATAACATCCGGCATGGCGATCGTGTCGCAACCCTGTCGCCACCAAGCCTGGACTTTTGGGTCTCCTATTTAGCCACCGTATCGATCGGCGCAATCTGGCACGGTATAAATCCGGTCTATCGCGAGCGGGAGTTTGAATACTTGTTAGGAGATGCTGAACCAAAACTTGTGTTTGTACGCTCTCCGTTTGACGACCGCGCCTACGACTCCGAACTCCAGTCTGTGCCTAACAATGTTGAGCAGTTTATCACCCTCGGTGAACCGCAAGGCCCAGCCGTCAGCGAAAGCACCTTCCTGCAGCAGGCGTCACGGGTGAGCGATAAAGAATTAGCCGCGGCTCGCGGTAGGGTCAAACCGGACGACATCGCCGTCATCGTCTACACCTCAGGCACTACCGGGCAGCCCAAGGGTGCAATGCTGTCCCAAGGCACGATCACTCAATCTGCAATAGCAAATGCCGCTTGGATGGGAGAGCGGGGAGAACGGGGAGAACAGGGAGAGCGGCTGCAAAGCACCGTATGTGCTGCCCCTACCAACCACGTCGGCGCACTCAACAACGTGTGCATGAACGTGTTTGCCGCCGGTGGCCGCATCATTTTCTACCACAAGGTGGACATAGAGGCCCTCGGTAGAATTCGCGCAGAAGAAGAACCCACCTATTTAGTGACCTCTCCCACCGGTTTTATGATGAGCATGAATCAACCCGGCTTTGCACCGGAACGCCTTGACCACACCCAGTTGATTGTCTGTGGCGGAGCTACGACACCTTTGAATATTCTCAAAGTTTGGTCCCAGGTGGGCTGCCCTATTTCCTCTGTCTATGGTCAAACCGAAACCTGCGGCATCATCACCTATACCGATCTGGATGCGCCGCTCATCGACGTGGCGGAGACCATCGGCAAACCTCTACCCGGGTGCGACATGCGTGTCGCTCGTGAGGATGACACCCCCTGCGAGGTTGGCGAGAGCGGTGAACTGCAGTTCAAAGGCCCCTACGTGATGTCCGGCTACTACAACCGCCCCGAAGCCACGGCGCAGGCATTCACCAAGGATGGTTTTCTGCGCACCGGCGACGTTGGTTATCAACGTGAAGACGGCAACCTGGTATTTGTTGGACGCATCAAGGAAATGTTCAAGTCAGGAGGGTACAACGTGTATCCACTGGAAATTGAACAGGCCATCACCGAGCATGACGCGGTCCTGCTGTGTGCCGTGCTGCCGGTGCCGCACGACCTGTACCAGGAGGTAGGACACGCCTTTGTCATGCCACAACCCGGCCAGCACATCACCGATGACGAACTGCGCACGTTTTTGAAGGCGCGCATCGCCAACTACAAGGTACCCAAAGCTTTTGCGATTGCACCGGAATTGCCGCTCTTACCAAACGGTAAAGTCGACAAGCAGCTGTTGGCCCAACGCGTGCGAGAAGAAGCGCAAGCGTCCGCATCGAAACCAGCCACCGCCTAATTTCCACAACCTACCGGGAGAACACATGGACACCATCACAGTTAGAAAAATGGAGTTCGAGTTTTCAGACGAAATGGATTTGGTATTCATTGAGCATGATCCAGCGTTTTCGTTTCTATTTCTTGGCACTTGGATGCTGCTGCCATACTTAGAACCCTATCTGATGCGTACCATGCGCACAGCACTCGAGCAGATTGACAACGAGGCGTTAGCCCACGACTTACGCCAATTCTGCTCTCAGGAAGGCCAACACTATCAGCAGCACGCCAAAGCTAACGATATTATTCTGTCGCTGATGCCGGATGCACAACGCCAGACCATGCAGGAGAAACTGTCGTCAATAGCCGCTGAGTACCGCTCTTTTACGGAAACAAAACCTTTGCAATGGAATTTGGCCTATGCGGAAGGGTTTGAAGCCTACACCGCAGCCGGCGCCCGTACGCAGATGGAATTGCGTGTCTTCGACTATATGCAGGACCCGATCCGCGATTTGATGTTGTGGCACATCATGGAGGAGCTTGAACACCGCACCGTGGCATACGACGCGTACCAGACCCTCGGCAATGGTTATCTCTATGGTTTACGCGTAGGTTTGTGGGCGCAACGCCACTTTGTTGGATTGGGCCGCCAGCTGGCGGACAGCATGATCGATGCGTTCCCGGAGCTGATGGCCGCGCACGACGCTCCGCAAGCGCACAAAATCCGTAAACAGCACCGTACAGCTTACATGCGCAGAACGCTGAAAAATCTTGCCGGGATCTACGCACCTTGGTACTCACCCCGCAACTATGCGTTACCGCCCATGTATGAAGAAGCCAGAACAGAATACAACCAACGCGCCATCAGCACCGCTGCCTAACCAGAGAGGCCACGCATGACAAACCCAACAACCGATACCCTGACTCCGCCTGTGGTGCCGCTACATGGCGCTACTGAAGCACTTCACGTTGGCGACCACGATGCACCCTTTGTCGACATCGGCGACGGTACGTTGATACAGCTGTTGATGGTGGATCTGGCGCAGAACATCTGGATCACACGCAACCGTATGCAACCCGGTACCCGCGTCATTAAGCACTATCACACCGGACCTGTGTACGCTTTTACTTTGCAGGGCGAATGGTACTACGAGGAGTATCCGGAAACTGTCAACCGCGCCGGTTCTTTCCTGTTCGAACCCGCGGGTTCGGTTCACACCCTGACCATCCCCGAGGATCAGGACGGTGAAACCATCGTCTGGTTTCTACTACATGGCACCAATATCAACATCGACGAGCGTGGCGATGTGGTGTCGATTGCGGATGCGTTCAACGTGCTGGCAGGCTATCGCCTGCTTTGTGAAGCACAGGGTGTATCCGCCGACGCGGTGATCGTGCAGGGTGAACAGAACTGATGCGTGCCTTGGTGATGCGTCCAGGTTCGCTGCGGGTCGAACAACGCCCTAAACCCCAACCCGGCCCCGGCCAGGTGCTGTGCCGATCCATTGTATGCGGCATTTGCGGGTCTGATTTACATCTATATCGACATGCCCAGTACTACTACGACCTGGGCCTTCAAGCCAACGTACCGCAGGCGTTACTCGACCAAGGGGTTGTGTTAGGACACGAGTTTGTAGGGGAGATTGTTGAGTACGGCCCGCAAACGAAAGCTAGTTTACCTATTGGTGCGCGCGTGTGCTCCATACCCTTCATCGAAGGAGAGTTGGAGACCATCCCCATTGGCTCTACCCCTTACATTGACGGTGCGTATGCTGAATATTTTCTGCTGTCCGAGCCATTGCTGTTGGCGGTGCCGGATTCTCTCAGTAACGAAGCTGCCGCCCTCACCGAACCTCTGGCCATCGGCATGCACGCCGTAAATCGCGCCAACCTGCATCACGCACCCACCGCGGTAGTGATTGGCTGTGGTCCAATTGGGTTAGCTGTCATCGCCGCTTTAAAGCTGCAAGGTTTGGACAACATCGTTGCTGCTGATTACTCCGCTAAACGGCGCAGCCTGGCTGCAGAGCTGGGTGCAAGCACAGTTGTCGACCCCGCTGAAACCGACGCTTTCACCGCCATACCTGCCAGCCAGGCAAACACAGCAGCCGCCATTTTCGAATGTACCGGGGTCAACGGCGTGCTGAGTCAGTGTATTGAGTCCGCAGCCGTGGGGTCGGAGATAATCGTGGCGGGCATCTCCCACGGGGAAGACACCATTACACCGGCCACGGCCAGCGCCAAACAATTGAGTTTGTACTTTGTCATGTTTTACGGTGCGCAGGAGTTTGCAGACGCCATGCAGGCACTGGCGGACGAACGCATCAACTGGCAGCCGTGGGTGACTGGCAAAGTGGATCTAGACGGTGTTGAGCAGGCGTTTGAAGACCTTAAAGACCCGGAGCAACACGCCAAAATCCTCATCTACCCTCAGGGTATAGATGCCGCGTGAGCGTCACACAGCATGATCGCCTGCTTCAAACGCGGCGATGATTGGCGCAGAATGACCGGCCTAACAAACTAAAGGCCGGAGGCAGCGAGATGTGTGATGAAGCCACAGTAAGAGAATCAGACGCGTACCTGAGCAACCTATCACGTCGCCACTTCAATACGCTGGCCGCCGGTGCCGCCGCGGCCATGGTGCTGCCTTCTGCTGCAAACGCGCAGCCACTGACCAGCACCGATGTTGAAATTACCACGCCTGACGGTGTGTGCGACGCCATGTTTGTTCACCCTACCGAAGGACAACACCCGGCAGTCCTGATGTGGCCTGACATTCTGGCGTTGCGCCCGGCGTTCCGGCAAATGGCGGCCCGTCTTGCTGAAAATGGTTACGCCGTGCTGGTGGTTAATCCTTACTATCGGGATGCTAAGGCACCTGTGATTAAAATAGGTGCCAGCTTTCAGGAGCAGTCTACGCGAGACATTGTCATGCCGATGTATCGCAACCTGTCAGCAACGACGCATATGTCTGATGCAAAAGCTTTTGTCACCTGGCTCGACGCACAGCCCGCGGTGGATACCGAGAAGAAAGTCGGCACCATGGGATACTGCATGGGTGGCCCCATTATCATGCGCACCGCCGCAACCGTGCCGGATCGCATCGGCGCTGCCTGCTCTTACCATGGGGGTGGCCTGGTGACCGACCGAGACGATAGCCCTCACCTGCTGATCCCCAAAATGAAAGCACAATTCCTCATTGCGGTAGCCGACAACGATGATGAGCGTGATCCCAACGCCAAAGTAGTGCTGCGCGAAACGTTCGATGAGCATGGGCTTGAAGCAGAAATCGAAGTGTACGAGGGAGCCATGCACGGCTGGTGTGTACTGGATTCTCGTGTCTACAACCACGTCGCAGCGGAGAAAGCCTGGGCCCGGACGCTGGCCTTGTTCCAACGGGCGTTATGAGCAACGTGCTAATTGTCGATGAGTGCCTATTCAAAACTGGCTGAGATTGAAGCCGAGCTGAGCCTGTTTAATGATCTAAATGCGCTTGCCGGCTGGGATGAAGCCTGCATGATGCCGATGGGTGGTGGCGAACGCCGCGGACTGGCACTGGCGGCACTCAACGGTTTGATCCACACCAAACGCACAGACCCCACTCTGGCAGAATTGATGAGCCAAGCGCGCAACGAACCACTCGATGAGTGGCAAAACGCCAACATAGAGGAAATCGAGCGGCGTTGGCAGGCAGCAAACGCGCTGCCGGCGGATCTGGTCAAAGCTCGGTCGTTGGCGACAACGCGCTGCGAGCAGCGCTGGCGGACAGCACGCGCCGACAATGATTGGCTCTCTGTGCTTCCCTTCCTCGAAGAAGTGGTGGCTTTGAGCCGCGAACACGCACAAGCGTTAGCAGTCGCGAAAGGTCTGGAACCGTACGATGCGTTGTTAGATGGCTACGAACCGAATCTACGCAGCGCCGAGGTCAACGCTGAATTTGCGGCATTGAAGGACTTTCTACCGCCACTGCTAGACACGGTGCTTGGCCGTCAGCAGCCGGCGCTACCGTTGGCAGGGCCGTTCCCCGTGAATGCGCAACGCCAGTTGTGTGAACAAACCATGCGCACGCTGGGATTTGACTTCAATAGAGGCCGTTTCGACGTCAGCCATCACCCGTTTTGCGGCGGTACACCCGACGATACGCGCATCACGACCCGTTATGAGGAAACCAGCTTCTTCGAATCCCTTATGGCCATCTGCCACGAGACCGGCCACGCGTTGTATCAGCAGGGTCTACCGGCAGCGTTCCGCGACCAACCCGTCGGCAGTGCACTGGGTGCTGCGGCCCACGAAAGTCAGTCGTTACTCATGGAGCTGCAAGTTTGCCGCAGCCCCGAGTTCATCGAATACATAGCGCCGCAGGTGCGTCATGCCTTTGGCCGAGATGCAGATGACCCTGCTTGGACGGCAGAGAACCTCCATCGACACGCCACCCACGTTGAACGCAGCCTAATCCGGGTTTACGCCGATGAAATCACGTACCCACTGCATGTCATTCTGCGTTATGAGCTTGAGCAAGGGCTGATCAGCGGCACGCTTGAGGTCAAAGATCTTCCGGAAGCCTGGAACGCCGCCATGGACAATTACCTCGGCTGTTCTACTGAAGGAGATTTTGCCAACGGCTGCATGCAGGATGTGCACTAGTGCTCAAACCACTTGAAAACTTAGGATCAGAGTTCGCCAGCTTTGGGCTGGCAAGGAAGAGTGAGGAGTCATATCCGGATATTGCGACGAGCAA
>JANQKS010000129.1 GCA_028281005.1 Pseudomonadales bacterium | reverse complement strand
GTGCGCTGGGCTGCGTTGGCGCTCTTGAAAAGGTACCTACATTTCCTGCGAGCGCCGCCTTGCCAGCCCACGCGCCAGTGCCTCTGAGCTTTTGAGACTTATGCAGAGGCTCCCTAGGCATGCGCTTGGTGCGCACCTTTGTGAACGCAAACAACCGCGATAAACAAACCCATTGGTTTGAGCATGAGCTCTAAGCCTGGCGTTAGCGCTCACAGCCCTCTGAGGATGTTCGAATCAACCCGGGGCGCGGCTATACCTGCGGCGTATGGCTTTGGCTTCAGATAAATTTCCTTCCGCCTCGCGCACATCGGCTAATTGTAGCCAAGCCAATCTGCTGAGGGAGGGGTCGCTGCCAGCCAAAGCGATGGCTTTGCGCACGTGTTGGTTCGCGGCGTTGGTATTGCCGCTGGCCAAATGTGCGTCACTCAGCGCGATCCACAAATTGGCGTTGCGAGGCTCTATCCGAATGGCCCGTTCCAAATAGCTCACGGCGTCGCTGTGGTTGTCTGCCTCGCGGGCGGATTGGGCGGCAGCTAGTAAGGTGACCGTGGCCGCGGTTGGCCGTGGAACATCCGGGTTACCTGCAGTGCCACCCGGCGCTTCTGTGGGTTCTCGTTGGATCGGTGCGCTCGCTTCACCCTCTATCACGGGGGGCGGGGTTGGGTTGGTGGCGCAGGCGCCCAGGATGACAGACAGCGCAATACAAATTGAGATGCGGTAATACGGCAGGATGGTGAACTCCTCTCATGGCCTTCGCAGGTACCTGCGGCATGATAGGCAGTTCTTAGCTGTCAAACCAGCGGCGCAGCCTGCGGCCCAGGTTATCGCTGATACCGCAGCCTGGTTTAATCTGTAACTCGCTTGGATTGGGTACCGGTATGCTCACCACCTCAGCGCAACCGGCGGCAGCGCGCAAGCCGGTAGCAAACTCTACTTCCAACAGATCGCTCGCGGGCGTGTGTACCAGGGGGTCCACACCCTGTTCCCGCGTCATCGCGTTCCACACACGCAGCGCACCGCTCGCGCCGGTTAGTCCGGTAATGGCATTGTCATCGCGGCCGACCCACACCACCGAAACCCGGCTGTTATCGAAGCCGGCGAACCAGCTGTCGCGATTGTCGTTGGATGTGCCGGTTTTACCTGCCACACCTTGCCGCGCGTAAGGAGAACTGCGCCCGGTGCCTTTTGCCATGGCAATTTCCAGCGCCCGATTGATGCTGGAAGCGTGTCGGGACTCGATGGTTTGCTGTAGCGAAAACGGGTGATGGGTCAGCGGCACGCCGTTTTCATCCAATACCGCAACGACCGCCTTGGGTGGGGTATGAAATCCTCCACTGGCGAAGTTACCGTACAACGCCAGCATTTCCATGGGGGACAGCGATTCGGCGCCCAGCAAAAACGAAGGGTAAGGGTTCCTGGGTTGGTGGCCCGACAGATTTTGGAAACGCTGCTGGATCAGTTCCAAGCCTATGTCCATCCCCAAGTGCACAGTGGCCAAGTTAAGCGATTGGGCCAACGCGCGGATTAACGGCAGCTCTCCGTGGGTTTCGCCGTCGAAGTTTTTCGGCGTCCAGGGTTCACCGCCGCGCGGGTGCAGCGTGACGGGTTCGTCCACCACACTGGAGGCCAGATGCCTGCCGGATTCAATGGCGGTGAGATAAACCACCGGTTTAATCAGTGAACCCACCGGGCGTTGCGCGTTGAGCGCGCGGTTGAAGCCGTCTACCCGGCCTTTGCGCCCGCCAACCAGGGCGTGAATCTCACCGGTTTGGCTGTCCGCCACTAAAGCTGCGGCTTGTAGCACGCCCCCGTCGATGCTGCGGTCACGCTCAATTTGATTCAGCGTGAGGCTAACCGCGTGCTGCACCGCCTCCTGGGCGCGCGGTTTGATGGTGGTGAATATACGTAAGCCGGCAGAGCTTAATGCCGCGGTGTTGTATTGCGCGCGGAGCTCTTTGCGCACCTGATCCATAAATGCCGGATAGTAGGCGCCGCCGCTGGTGGGGTTGGCCACCACGCCGATAGGTTGCTGGATGCCGCGTTCAAATTGCGCTTGGGTCAATAGGCCGTCGTTGTGCAAGATGCCTAAGATTCGATTTCGCCGCTCCAAGGTGCGCTGCGGGTGGCGGAACGGATTGTAAAATGAAGGCCCGCGAATGATGGACAGCAAGGTGGCAATTTCGTCCGCCGCAAGTTCGTGTAATGGCTTGTTGAAATAAAACTGCGCGCCCAAGCCAAAGCCGTGAATCGCGCGGTTGCCGTTCTGACCGAGGAAAATTTCGTTGATGTAGGCCGTGAGTAGATCTTGTTTAGAGAAGCGCGCATCCAGAATCACCGCCATCGCCACTTCCTGCAATTTGCGTTCGATGGTGCGGCGATTGTCCAAAAAGTAACTTTTCACCAACTGCTGGGTTAAGGTGCTGCCCCCCTGTTGGCGCTCACCGGCGCGTAAGTTCACGATAAACGCGCGCAGAATACCGCGCACACTGAAGCCGACATGTTTGTCGAAGTTGCGGTCTTCAATGGCTTTGAGCCCCTGCGCTAACAGCGGCGGCACTTCGTTGGGTTTTAAGATGATGCGGTCTTCGCCATGAGACGGGAAAAAGCTGCCAATGGTGGCCGGGTCCAATCTGATGAGTGGAACATCGCCATTTGCACCTTGAATACCGGCGATGTAATTACCCTGAAACTGCACGTTGATGCGTTGCGATTCGCGTTGGCGTTCCATAAACCGAAACGCACGCAGATAAATTTGCAGTTCACTACCCTGTTTTTTGAACGTGCCGGGGTTAGGCAAATTAGCGTTCTGTTGGTAGCCAAGACGTTCTAACTCGGTTTGCAGTGCAGCCCGGTTCAGTTTGGCGCCGGCATACAACTCGAGGGGCTGGGCGTACACTTGTGCGGGCACCGACCAGCGGCGGCCCTCAAACGTTTTGGTGATGGTCCGGTCGAGGTAGGCCAGGTAGCCCACAACACCCAGGCTGACGAGCAAGCTGGCGTAAAACCCAAACTTAAACAGACGCACCCACCAAGCCCGTTGGGTGTTCTGTTTAGCGGAGCCTTTACGCGTACGCGGCTTGGATCTGGTTTTGGACGTCGATTTCTTGCGAGTGGCCAAGGCGCTAGGTGTTCATTGAAGCAGGCGGCTACTGTGCCATTAAACTCGGGGTTTTTGATGGAGAATTTATGAATTCCCCATTGTCATCGTCCGCCCCGTTACGCGGCGGGAGAAGGCGAAGACTTAAACCAGCCGCCTACTTTACGCCCAACCTTGCCCAGACCGCGCAATATCTTCGGCAGCAACCAGGCCATGAGAATCAAAAACAGAACAAATGCGGCCAAAAACAGGGTCGGATTACTCAGCGCAGCCCACAGACCGGCAAATACCGCCAGGTCTTCCGCCACGGACGCCGTCCAGTTGGAAAAAGGCTCGGGTGAGGTGTTGATCAGAGCCCGGCCACCGGCCTTGGTCGCGTGGGTAGCAGCGGTGACCGTACCACCGACCAGACCGGCAGCCACCGCCAGGGCAGGGCTTACGTCTCCGACCGCGCCGGCGGCCAACATGGCGCCTGCGGGAATGCGAATAAAGGTATGCAGAGCGTCCCAGCCGCTGTCTACGCCGGGAGTTTTATCGGCAAAGAATTCAACACAGTACATAAAGCCGGCAGCAAGGATCACCATCGGGTCCTGCACCACCTCTAAAGTGGGCGGTAGATCGACATAACCGGTCGTGCCTGCCAAACCCAACATGGCAACGGTGGCGTACAGGTTGATGCCACTTGCCCAAGCCGCCCCCATGGTGAGCGCGATGACTTGTATAAGTGATTGATATTCTTCCATTTTTCCCTCGTTTCGAAAAAAGGTCTTGGGACCTTAAAGCTCAGTTACGGGCCAATTTAGCGGGACATTATTGAACCTAGCCTGAATGCAATTTGATCGAGGCATGGACAGAAGGACATGGTTTGGGCTTTAATGCGCCTGACCTAAGGGGTGGCCAAAGCCTGAGACACGTGATGTGGACCCTTTGAACCTGATCCGGCTCATACCGGCGTAGGGATAGGTGAGTATGGACTCCTTAGGTATTAACGAAGTTGCCTTGGAGGCCCAAATGTTCCGACTGTTACCCTCACTAGCCTTTCTGATTGCTGCACTCGCGGCGTATTCCCATAGCGCGACCGCTGCAACGGTCATAGGTGCCGACGTGGAAGTAGTAGAAGAAATGGTGGTAACCGCAGAATTTCGCTCCACCGACATTTCCGACCTGGCGGGTAGTGCATCGGTCATCCGGCCGAATGAAGACGGCACCACAGTGCAACACTTAGAAGAAGTGCTGGCCCGTGCGCCCAACGTCAATTTCGCCAGTGGAGCCTCAAGGGGGCGTTTTATTCAAATTCGCGGTATTGGTGAGCGCGGTCAGTTTCCGGAACCCCTCATCCCGTCGGTAGCCTTGGTAGTTGATGGCGTGGATTTAAGTGGTATCGGCGGCGCTGCCACGCTGTTTGATGTTGCACAAGTAGAAGTGCTGCGTGGACCGCAGGGTACCTTGTACGGCGCAAATGCTCTGGCTGGTCTTATCAACATCGTGACCAAGGATCCGACCGATGAAATGACGGCCTCGCTGCGCCTGGATGCGGGGGAGTACGACACTCTTGGACTAGGCGCTGTGGTCAGCGGCCCGTTGTCAGATCAGCTTGGCTATCGTGTCAGCGTGCAACAGTATGAAGATGACGGGTTTGTTGAAAATGATTTTCTTGGACGCGATGACACGAACAACCGGGATGAGGCTTCTTACCGGGCTAAGCTCGTCTGGCAGGGAGACAGCGCATCTGCTCGATTAACCTTGGGTCGCGTCGACATCGACAACGGCTACGATGCGTTTTCTCTCGACAACGACAGAACAACGTTCTCCGACGAACCGGGACAAGACGTTCAAGAAACAGACTATGCCGCGCTGAATGTGTCAGTGGATTTGAGCGATCAAATCAACTTAAGCGGGGCCTATGGCTTTGCCGCCACGGAAACCGACTATGGCTACGACGAAGATTGGGCGTTTGTAGGTTTTCATCCTTCTGGCTATTCAAGCACTGACCGCTACATTCGCGAACGCGATACACAAACCCTAGATCTGCGGCTCAGTTCCAGTCTGGCGGAAACCGGCGGATGGGATTGGCTAGCTGGTATCTACCTGTATGACCAACAGGTTGATTTGGAGCGTCAGTATTTCTCGCCATTTGAGAGCACCTACGAAGTCAGTCGATTGGCCGTCTACGGCGAATTGTCGCGCTCTTTTGCGGATGCTTGGCAAGTGACGCTTGGTGCGCGATACGAGCGTCACGAAGCAGAATACGATGACAGCAACGCATCAAGCTTTGATCCGAATGATGACTTGTTTGGCGGACGCTTGCTGGTCGAGCGTACTTTAAACAGCGGCGCTCTGGTCTATGCGGGTATTACACAAGGCTACAAATCAGGTGGGTTTAATCCAGATGGTCGGCTTTCCGGGAGCCTCCGCCAATTTGATCCGGAGGAGCTTTGGAATGTCGAGTTCGGTTATAAAACCAAGTTTGTCAACGAACGACTAGACCTTCGTGCTGCTGTCTTTCGAATGCAACGTTCGGACATTCAAATACGTCAATCAGTCATCGTGCCGGTACCTAATAGCTCCGCGGTTGAGTTTGTGCCATACACTGTGAATGCAGCGGAAGGTTTCAATCAGGGCGTAGAACTGGAGTTGAACTTCGCCGCGACTGACAACTTGTCGTTTTTCGCCAACATCGGGCTGTTGGATTCTGAATACGAGGATTATGTGGATGACAACGGCGTGGACCAGGATGGACGAGAGCAAGCTCACGCGCCAAGTTATCAGTTTTTTGCCGGCGCCCAACTACGAGTCGCGGAAGGCTGGACTGCGCGCGTCGAGTTGGAAGGAAAGGATGAATTTTTCTTTTCCGATAGCCACCCACAACAATCTGATGCCTACGAGCTACTAAACGCCAGCATTGGCTATCGCTCACAACGCTGGAGTGCAACGCTGTGGGGTCGAAACTTAACTGACGAGGACTATTTCGTACGCGGTTACTTTTGGGGAAATGACCCGCGCACTGATTATGAACCGACGCTTTGGACGCAACTCGGTGAACCCAGTCGTTATGGTCTCACCGTGCAGGTCAATTGGTAGCGCTGGCAGTCTCGGCGGTGGGATTGAGCTCCTTAGCGATGAGGTAGTCGACCACATCCAGCGCGCGGCGCTGCCCGCCGGTCATCCCCACCACATATTTTCCGGCCACCACCAGTTGTGGTGTGGCGGAAATGCGGTAAGCCAGCTGGTCGCGGTCTGCGTCGCGCATGGCTTGGCGGACATCGGGTGAGTTGAACACACGCATGAACTCGTCCGCGCTGATGCCGCGGCCGTCTACCCAATCCGCCACGTCCTCCGGGCGCAAGAACTGCCGGCCGGAGTCATGGATGGCCCGAAACAGTCGCGTGTGATGCTGATCCAGGACCTCTGCTTGTTCGAAAGTGAAATAGGTCTGCGACAGCAGCGCGTATTGGGGGGAGAAGGTGGCAGGCGCGCGCCGGAATGCAACATCTGCGCCTTGCTCCTCGGCCCAAGATTCAATCACCGGGTCAAAAGTTTTGCAGTGCACACAGGCGTAGGAGAAAAACTCGACCACCTCGATGGGTTCCCCCGGGCGGGAAGGCCTTGGATTGTCGATCACTCGATAATCTTTGCCTTCGGCGATTTCACCCTCATCAAGGCCAAAGCTGATGTAGGTGCCATAGCCTAAGATTGCGATCGCGATCAGCGCGACCACCCCTAAGATGCTGTTACGCAGCATCATCACCTTGTTGTCCTTTTTCTTCTTAGCCATCGCTACTGCCTGCCGGGTGATTGTCGTAAAGTGGAAATTTTAGCGACACAGCGGCGGGTAGTGGTAGTCTCCTGCTGCTTTTTGTGCGAAACGGGGGATATAGGCATGGCTGAAGCGGAAGTCAGAGAGTTCAACAATCCACACTTGCAAGGCAACAACAAGCCGATTTACGAAGAAATCACCGCTGAAGATTTGCAGGTGATCGGCGAGATACCGTCAGACATAAGTGGCAACTTTTTACGCGTCGGCCCCAATCCTTACTATGTACCGGACGAAGCGCGTTACCACATCTTCGACGGCGACGGCATGATTCACGGCGTGCACATCAGCGGCGGCCGCGCGGCTTATCGCAACCGTTTTATCGATTCTGTCGGCCTGCGCGAAGAACGTGCCGCCGGGCATTGGATCTTCCCGGGGTTGAACATGTTTGGCGACTACATCGCCAAGGGAGAGATGCCGCGGACCAAAAACACCGGCAATACCGCCATGGTGTTCCACAATGGACAGCTGTTCGCCATGATGGAAGGCGGCACCCCGTATCGTGTTTCCCTGCCGGACCTCACCACCGAAGGCGAACACGATTTTGACGGCACCGTGACCCACAATTTCACCGCGCACCCGAAGGTGGACGTGCGCTCGGGTCAGATGATGACGTTTGGCTACGGCATCACGCCGCCGTTTTTAACGTACTCTGTGGTCGGCACCGACGGACGCGCATCGCACACCACGGAAATCACCATTCCCAAACCGATCATGATGCATGATTGCGCCATCACCGAGCACTACACCATTTTCCCGGACTTACCTCTGGCATTTGATATGGAGCGGATGCTGGCCGGTGAAAGCATGATCGGCTGGGATCCGGACAACGGATGCCGCATCGGCATCGTGCCGCGCAACGGTGACGATAGCAGCATACGTTGGTTTGAGATTGAGGAGAGTTTTCTGTTCCACGTCGCTAATGCTTGGGAAGAAGGTGACGAAGTGGTGTTCCAAGCCTGCCGTTCAAATCGCGGCGGTATTGTCACCAGCGAAGGCAGTGATGTACGCGAACAACTGGGGCAGCTGCACGAGTGGCGCTTCAACATGAGCACCGGCGCGGTGACGTCAAAAGCGTTGGATCGGGAGTTTTATTGTGATTTCCCGCGCATTCACGATGACTTGGTGGGTTACAAGAATCGTTATACCTACGCCGCCCGTTTTCGTGTGACAGACATGCTGGTGTTTGACGGCGAGATGAAATACGACAATGAGACGGGTGAAATCCAGGTCCACAGCTTTGGTCCACACTGTGAGTCCGGTGAAGCGGTGTTTGCACCGCGTATCAATGCCAAGGCTGAAGACGAGGGCTATGTGATCTGCTTTGTCTACGATAAAGAAAGCGAGTGCAGCGAGTGCCACATTATCGACGCGCAACGTTTTACCGAAGCCCCGGTCGCGCGTATCAAACTGCCGCAGCGTGTGCCGCATGGCTTCCATGCCGCTTGGGTTGCAGATTAGTATTGTCCGTTTGGGAACCGCCGGCTATTGCCGGCGGTCCAATCCGGCGCGATAAATTTCAGCAATTTAAAGATGTTTAAAGATGGGTGAGTGATGTCTGAAGCAGCCGTTGTTCAGGAAGAGTATCAACTGTTCAAAACTGATCTGTGCGGGTTCTGTTACCGCGTGCGCGGTTTCTTAGAGCAGTACAACATTGAAGTACCCCTGCGAGACGTCAACCAGGATGCCGCTGCGTTCCGTGAGTTGTTACAAGCCACGGGGCGGACCACGGTGCCCTGCTTGCGCATTCAACGCGGCGAAGAAGTGGAGTGGATGTTCGAATCTATGGACATCATCCGCTATCTAGCGGCGCGCCACGGCATCACGTAGGTTTAAGCCTTAAGGGCGTTTGTACACGCCCACCGCGCGATTGCAGCTGGGGTCCACGGTATCCCGCCAGTGTTCTAAACCAATTTTTTGCATAATCCGTGCTGAGCCCGCATTGCCCAGTTGATAAATACTCACCAATTTTGGGGGGTCGAGGGTGGCGGCCCCCTGCATCACGGCCAGCGCCGCCTCCGTAGCGTAACCTTGGCCCCAGGTGTGGCGCGCTAAACGCCAGCCAATCTCCACCGCGGGTAACACCTCGGGCAAAAACGTTGGAATGGCCAACCCACAAAAACCGATGCACGTGGGGTCGTCATGGGTGCTTAACGCATACAGGCCAAATCCGCGCTCTTCCCAAAACGCTTCGAATCGCTCGATGGCTGCGTCACTTTGCGCAGCGCTTAAAGTGCTGCCGTTGCCAATCCAGCGCATGACTTCGGCATCCGCACATAGGGTCGCAAAAGGTGCTCTGTCGGCGTCCTGCCAACGACGCAACTGTAAACGTTCAGTGGTGAGATTTGTGCGCATGGTATTTGTAAGCGTTTCCTTGACAGCAGGTTACAACTCAAACGTGTCGCGCTAAAGCTTGCGTCGGCACAATGGCGCCACTTCTACTGGAACTGGAATGGAAATGAATTTTAGGTTAGCGCTTTTATGGACAAAAGTACTCGTGGCCACAGCGGCGCTGTTGTTTGGTGTGCATACCCATGCGGTGGTCATTACCTACGATTCGGTGCTGGACAGCGACAATGTCTCTACCAGTGCCGTGGCCGGTGCCACGGTGGTGGATTTTAATGACAATACCTGCGGGGCTTATGCCGCTTGCAGCGGGGATTTCACGATTGTGTCGGGGAGTAGCCGTGGTCTTTACGCAGCGCCTTTTGTGACGGCGGCCAATAGTCCCGACACCACGAATTACCTTTCTGTTCCGAATCCTATTCGAAACGGCAGCGCACTTTTTGAACTGGGCACAACAGCCAATTACTTTGGCTTGCTGTGGGGATCCATAGACCGTTATAACTCCATTGCCTTTTTGAGCGGTGCCAGTGTGGTGGCTTCTTTCACCGGGCAGTCCATTACACGGCCGAGCGCGGCAAACGGCAATCAAACCGCGCCTTCTACCAATACCTACGTGAACTTCTTTGATTTGCCGAGCTTCGACGCGGTGCGTTTGATCAGCACCAACTTTGCATTTGAAAGTGATAACCATGCGTTTGCGACTGTGCCGGAGCCGGGCACGCTGAGCTTGTTGGCGTTTGGACTGCTGGGCTTGGTATTGATCCGCCGCCGCGTGCAGTAACGCACCGCCGCGTTGTTTAAAGCCCGCCACAGCGCGGGCTTTTTTGTGGGCGGGTGGTAAGATGCGCACCCGCTTTGCGTAAGACAACCCACGATTCCAATACACGATCCAATATAAGGACACCCCATGAGACTAGGTCTGATCTCCGGCTATTCCGGCCGCAAAATGAGTATTCCGATTGACGCGATCCGCCATGCGGAAACGCTCGGCTACGAATCCATCTGGACTGCGGAAGCCTATGGCTCAGACGCCGTCACCCCGGCGGCATGGATATTGGCGCAAACCACCAAGATGAAGGTGGGCACCGCGATCATGCAGATGCCCGCGCGTACCCCGGCCATGGCTGCGATGACCGCCATGAGCTTAGCGGAATTGTCAGGCGGCCGCTTCATTGTTGGGCTTGGCGCTTCCGGACCCCAGGTGGTGGAAGGATGGCACGGTGTCCCCTATGGCAAGCCGGTGACTCGGTTAAAAGAATACGTGCAAATCATGAAGCAAATATTTGCCCGTGAATCCGCCGCTACTTATGACGGCCAGATGTATCAGCTGCCCTACAGCGGTGAAGGCGCCACCGGCCTAGGCAAACCGCTAAAAAGCATATTGCACTGTGAAGAAGACATTCCAATCTATGCGGCTTCCATTACCCCGTCTGGTGTGGCCGCGGCTGCGGAAGTGTGTGATGGTTTTTTCCCGGTGTGGATGGATCCGCAGCAGTACTCGGTGTTCCAGCCCGCCATTGAAAAAGGCTTTGCTGCCGCCGGTGACAAAGACCTGACCCAATTTGATATCTGCCCCTTTGTCACCGTGGTGATGGGGGATGACGTCGATGCTTGCATGGCGCCCATTCGCGGCAGCATGGCGCTTTATATCGGCGGCATGGGTGCACGTGACAAAAACTTCTACAACGATTACGCCAAGCGTCTGGGTTTTGAAGATGCCGCGGTGGAAATCCAGGATCTATATCTGGCCGGTAAAAAAGACGAAGCCATGCGCGCGGTGCCCAAAGAGCTGATCGATGCCTGCCACCTGGTCGGCCCGGCAGAGCGCATCAAGGAGCGTCTGCAGCGCTGGAAAGAAGCAGGCAGCCAAGGCCACGTTTCCAATATGCTGCTGGGTTGCCAACAGCCTGATGCCCTGGAGCTGATCGCCAGCGAAATGCTCTAGGCGCTAGACGTTAGCCGGTATATTCCCGTAACAAAGCCGCCGCGCGTGCCGATCGGGTGCGCGCGGCGTCTTTGTATTCCAAGGCTTTTCCCGAACTGGCGTTGCCGTCCAGACCGCGTTTGTACACACCCTGGATGATGGCCGCGGATCTGAACATGTTGTAGATCACGTAGAAGTGCCAGTTATCAATCTTCTCGCGGCCGGCGTGTTTACAGTATTGCGCAATAAACTCCGCTTCCGTGGGGATACCGGTGGCTTCGAAATCCACATTACGTAAGCCGTCGTCTTCGTAAGACTCGCCGTGATATTCCTGGCACAGGTAGCCGAGGTCGGCGAGTCCGTCGCCTTGGGTGGACAGTTCCCAGTCCAGCACAGCTACAATTTTTGGTTCAGTGGGATGAATGAGGACGTTGCCGAGGCGGTAGTCGCCGTGCACTACCACTGATCGCTCTTGAGCCGGGATATTGTCCGGCAACCACGCCATGAGGGTGTCCATGTCGTCGAGCTGCTCGGTTTTGGATGCTTCGTACTGTTTGCTCCAGCGGCTGATCTGGCGTTCGTAATAGTTCCCCGGGCGGCCAAAGTCGCTTAATCCCACTTCGGCCAGGTCCACGTTGTGTAACAGCGCCATCACCCGTGCAAGCTCCAGGTAAATTGCTTTGCGTTCGGCGTTGGTCAGCGTGGGCAGGGTGGTTTCCGTAAACAGTCGGCCTTCCACCATTTGCATGACGTAAAACTTGGTGCCTATGACGCTCGGGTCTTCGCACAGACAATACATCTTCGGCACCGGCACCTCGGTGTCCCACAGCGCATGCATCACCCGGTATTCGCGGTCCACTTGATGGGCTGAAGGCAGCAACTCACCGGGCGGCTGTTTGCGGAGTACGTAGGTGCGATTTGGCGTGATCAGCTGAAAGGTGGGGTTAGACTGTCCACCTTCAAACTGTTTCACGGTCATCGGACCTTGGAAGTCCTCGATGTGCGCTTGCAGGTAGGCTTCCAAGGCAGCCTCGTCAAACCGGTGGGCATCGCGCACCGCGGTGATTTCGACATCGCTCATGGCGGCTTCTTAATCTCGAATTTGTGGAGCGCGCTAGTCTACGGGTTGGCCTGGCTTAGGGCAAAACGCCGGGTTATTCTGCGGGTCTTGAATGGGTGTTTCTCGAGAGTTGAATGATTGAGGTTGGGATCGAGTCGGCCGGTGGTCGGTATTGGTTTTCAGGACCGCTGCAAGTCCATCCATGGACGCTGGCGCTGCGACATCCATGTCGCAGAGCCTCCTGAAAACCAATACCGACCACCGGCCTCGTGCTGTCCTTAACGCAAGGGTAATTCGACTCTCGAGAAACACACCACATAGAACAGACCAATAAAATAGGGAGAGCGTTTTGCCTAAAAAAAGAGTAGCCGTCACATTACCGGCGGGCCCCAACATTCAAGACACCATTGAGCGCCTGGCGTGGGCCGAAGACAACGGTTTTCCGGATGCCTGGTTTAGCGACTCCGGCGCGCCGGATACGATGACCCAGATTGCCGCGGTGGGTCACACCACCAAAAATATCCGCATTGGTGTGGCCGTCACGCCGGTGTATACGCGTTCGCCGTCGGTGATTGCCGCTTCCGCCAACGTGATTGAGCAAGTCATTCCCGGCCGCTTTATCATCGGTTTGGGTTCTTCGAGCCAGACCATTATGGGCCAATGGAACGGTATACCGCTGGAGAAGCCGCTGACCCGAGTGAAAGAAACCGCCCAACTGGTGCGCACCATGCTCACCGGTGAAAAGACCAATTTCGAAGGCGAAACCTTGTACAGCAAAGGTTATCGCCAGGCGCCATTGGAGAACCCGCCGCCGATCTATCTGGCGGCTTTGCGCCCGAATATGATTGAAATGGCAGCAGAAGTGGGTGACGGCGTGATCTTCAATCTGTGGCCCAAAGGTGCGCTGCCGAAGATGATGGAACACGTCAAAATAGGCGCTGAGAAAGCCGGCAAAAATGCCGACGACGTGGAGGTGGTGAACCGCGCCATGGTGTTGTGTACGGACGACAAAGAGTATGGCCGCAATCTGTTTCGCGCTGCGTTTGGCCCCTATTACGCAACACCTGTGTACAACAAATTCCTGGCCTGGGCCGGGTACGCCGAAGCCGCGGACACCATCACCGAAGGCTGGGCGGAAAAAGACCGCGCCAAAACCGGTGGTGCGTTGACTGATGCCATGATTGATGAGATTGGCATTATCGGCAATGAAGATGAGATCCGCGCGCGCATTCAGGAAGACGCGGATGGCGGGGTGGACACCCACATTATCGCGCCGTTGGCCGGCTCGCGTGAAGACTTAGAGCGGACCTTCAACGCCTTTACGGCAGACAAATTCCAGTTCAACTAAAGACGCGACCAGGCAAACGGGAGGAAACGGGAGAAGCACATGGAATACACAAAAATCATTGTCGACGAGCCGCTGCCTTATGTGCAGCGCATCACCCTCAACCGGCCGGAGAAGCGTAATCCGTTGTCCAACGAGCTACGCACGCAGATGTTTCACGCCTTGGAGACGGGCGACCAGAATCCTGACATACGCGTGAGTATCATTCGCGGTGCGGGTCCTTGTTTCTCAGCGGGGTACGACCTGCAGTCTGATGTAAGCAAAGACCAACCTTTTTACACTGCGGGTGGTTTGGCCAATTGGCCGCGCCATGTGGTAGAGGGGTTTTTTAAGATTTGGGATTTAGCCAAACCGGTCATCGCCCAGGTGCACGGTTATTGTCTGGCCGGCGGTACGGAGCTGGCCACCGCCTGTGACCTGGTGTATGTCGCGGAAGACGCAAAAATTGGTTATCCGGTGGTGCGCTCCATTAGCCCGCCCGACAATCAGTTTTACCCCTGGATCGTGGGATTGCGCCGCGCCATGGAGCTGATGCTCACGGGTGACCACATGAGTGGCAGCGAGGCAGTGGAGTGTGGGTTTGCCAATCGTGCTTTTCCGGAAGCTGAGTTGGAGGAAAACGTACTGCGCTACGCCGAGCGGGTGGCCATGACCCCGTCGGATCTGCAACAAATCAACAAACGCGCTGTGCATCGGCAAATGGATGCCATGGGTATTCGCGCCGCCATACGCGCGGGCACTGAGATGCAGCAGCTCGCCACCTACACCGAAACTACCCAGGCGCATTTGGCGGAAATCCGTAAAGGCTTGACCGCTGCCTTGTCAAAGCGTGACGCAGCCTTTGGTGATTACCGCACCGCGGACGACGAAGCCGAGGACAAGAAAACCTAATCGTGCCAAATTAGTGCTTGTCCCAAATACGGAGTATTTGGAGACCGCACTAGTGCTCAAACCACTTTATAACTTAGGATCAGCGGGTTTGTGGGGTTTTTGGGCTAGACGGCGTACCGCCGATGGGGTTGGGCCCCATCAAGGTGCG
>JANQKS010000117.1 GCA_028281005.1 Pseudomonadales bacterium | reverse complement strand
CGCGCCATACGGCGCCTGTGCACTTCGTTGCGTCCCTTGGCAAGGTACCTACATTGCCGGCGGAACGCGCCTTGCCACAGACGCCGTATGACACGCTGAGCACATGAGACTGATGCAGAGGCTCCCTAGAAGATGGCCTCATCGTCTTCGGCGGTGAAATATTCATCCCGGAAGCTAAGGTGTTTGCAAACACGTGGCGTTATGTCATGAGTCAAGATCGCTGGCTGCCGATGTCGGATATGCCAACCCCAAGACATGGCATAGGCGCGGGGATGATCAACAAGCGCGCCTACGTGATAGGTGGCGCCACCAAACCCGGTGGCAGTGGTACCACTGACGTTAACGAGGTGTTGGTTCTTGGGTGAAGGTATTTCTGCAACCAGTTATTGTAAGGAGAAGGAGATTGCAGGGTTTGCGTTTTGAATTGTTTGCTATGGGCTTATTGCTCTTAGCCATTCCTTTGCTCTCTGGTTGCGAGAGAGTCAGGGTGCTGCTGCAAGCCGCCACCTACGAAATCACACTAGCGGATGCTACCCCGCAAGACACCACCGTCACTGACGTGGTGGGCGCCCAGGGTGCGGAAGGGAGACCGGCTGCGCTGCTATCCGCTTTTTTTGGTCTAGATGATGCACTACCAGGCTTGGCTGACAGGGTCATTTGTGAAGCGGCGTCCGGTAAAGACGGGATGCCGGTGATTTTTTCTCATGAAATAGATGTTGCAACCATGCAAGCCGGAGACTTCCGCATCGTTTCCGCATCTGGTGTGGTCGGTGATATCACGTGTGTCACGCTTGCGCCGGCTGACGACCAAGGTGAGCACCGTACCGTGCTTACCGTCGGGCAGTTTGGGGATGATACAGATCAACCGGCGAGCGTCGAAATTGTCGGCAATCTACTGTCAAAAGACGGGCAGTTGAATTTCCGTGGCACACAAGTGACTGTCACACGTCTTGAAGACGGGCCCACACTGCAGTGGGCTGAAGTGGTGCCGCAAGCCGAGTGGGGTTTGGGTGAGTCTGGAACCTCGATCCCGTTTGGCGGAGGCAGCGGGTGTCCGATGGGCACCAAACAAGTGGTTCGAGTCACCTGGACAGGTGGGGTCACAAAACCGGGAGGGCAGGAAATTGATGACGCAGAGCGCGCAGCCTACGTGGTGAGCTTTACTACGGAGGAAGGACAACTCATCAACCTGACGCCGTTTGCGATCGGTGATCTGGGTGATGGCGACAACAATCACGAACTGTGTTTGGAACAAACGGGCTTACCCTCGGCGGTCCAGTTTCCGGAAGGCTTGGTGACCGACCCCCGAGAGGATCTGAATCCCGCAACCAGCGTGCAACTTGTTTCGGGTTAGCGGGCTTGGGGCGTCTCGTTCGCGACTACTCCCGGGCGGCGCCTACTTCACGTTCGGCCTGCTCGAACCAGCCTATCACCGCTTGCAAGTAGTCTTCACCATAAAGACGGCTGAAGCGTTGCGTTTCTTCCAATTCCGCGTTCCGCCATACTGCTAAGCGTTCGGCAACAAAAGTGGGTGTCAGCGGAATGCCGCATTCCACGGTAATGCAGTGGTGCCACTGCTCATAGTTTTGCGGAAAAGGTGAGGACATCTGCATGGTTGAACTCTGTGCGGTCTGGTTGCGATTGAAGCGGGTTTCCTCGTGCAGATGTTAAGTTATAACGTATCTGTATCCAAGGCGGAGTTATCCAAGCTGGGCGTTCATGATGTCCAATATCGGTTTGCGCAGGGCTAACTTGATCTGCCCATACGCATGGCACCTAACGGATGGACTTCTTGATGTTCTGGCTTGAGGCAATGGTGGCGCCGCTGTTGGCGTAGCTGGCTTTGCGCTCTTTGCTCCACTGGTCCACTTCGTCTTTCGGAACACCATAGCCAATGCCACGTTCGACGCCGGGTCTGGCTCTGACGCGATCTACCCATTCCACAACTCGCGGTTTAGTGGTGATGTTGACCTTGCTCCACTTCCACCCGCGAATCCAAGGATAGAGCGCAATGTCAGCAATGGTGAAGTGCTCGCCGCAGAGCCAGGGGTTGTCGCCGAGCTTGGTGTTGAGCACTGAAACGAGGCGTAGTGCTTCGTTGTTAAAACGCTCCAACGGGTGCTGCTTTGCTTCGCTGGGTACATCGTCCATATATCGTGTGTAACTCAGCTTGTTACCAAACACCGGGCCTACGTTTGCAGCCTGCCAGTAGACCCAGGGGATGACATCCCACTTTCGTTCATCGAGGGGTAAAAGGTCAGTGGGGTGCTTTTCTGCGAGGTATTGGAGAATGGCGCAGCTTTCAATGATGTCTCTGCCATTGTCTCGCAGGGTCGGTATCTTTTGATTCGGGTTGCGTTCGATGAAGTCTTGTTCGAATTGTTCACCTTTCAGCAAATTGATGACGCGGACATCCACCTCACCAATATCCACACCTGCTTCGATGAGTTCTTCGAGCATGATTGTTACTTTCCAGCCGTTAGGCGTCGGCGAAGTCCAGAGTTCCATCATGATGTGTACCTGTGGTTCCGATTGGTTTGGGGTGTATTGGATATGAGGGTGAGAAAGGCGTTGACCCGCTGCTTTAACGCCTCACGACTGTGCCCCATGCGTGAGTCGACGCGCAAACCTTGCAGCAGCGTGGCCGAGAGTGCAGCGAGTTCGGCCGTTCCCAGGTCTGCTCCGACTTCGCCTGCTACCCGGGCTTCTTCCAGGTAGGCCAAGCAGCGCTGCTCCAAGGCTTTCAAGTAGTTATTCGCCAGCCGGTGCAGCTCCGGCTCGACACCTTCCAACTCGATGACGGAATTGACCAGTAGGCAACCGCGGCGTCGTTTGACATCAGAGATGTCGATTAAAGTGGCATCCAGAAACTCCCGCAGCGCGGCTAAGCCTCTGTGATTGTCACTACTTTTTCGCCGCGCTGCGGTTGAGCGCTTGTGGTACCAGGTCAAAGTGGCTTCAAACAGCTTCTTTTTGCTGCCAAATGCCGCGTAGAAGCTCCCCTTACCCATGCCGGTAACATCGAGCAGATCGTTTAGGGATGTTGCCCGATATCCACGTCGCCAGAACAGCTCGCTGGCCTTATGGAATGCGTGGTCGCGGTTGATTTCAATGGGTCGGGGCATCTTGTTGCAGTTTGCCGTGCGTTATGTACCGATCGGTCCATAATAGGGGCGCGATGGGAAGAATGAAAGAGGCTTGTTCTCGAAGCAGAACGCTGCAGAAGGTAAGCTATGCGAAATGGGAGGGTTTATGCGAACTTATATTAAGTACAAAGCAGTTGGCATTTTCTGGTTGATGCTGGCTGCCGTGAGCGGATGTCAAACTGAGCCGCACCAGGCTGGATCCACGACCGGATCCAAGACCGAATCCAACGCCGAATCCAAGGTCGGATCAAACGACACGGTGGCTGAACTCAAAGACTCGATACAGAAGACGCTACTCGAAGCGATGACCGAAAATGACACTCTCCCTGGTGCCTCGGTAAGGGTTATTGCGCCGTCCCTGGGCCTCGACTGGGGCGCGGGGGTCGGTTATGCCGATGATGAACAAACAATACCCTTTACGTCTGCGCACCCCATTCGTATTTCCAGTGTAACCAAACCTTTTGTCGCGGCGACCATATTCCGTCTTTTCGAGCAGGGTCGTGTCGATCTCGATGCGCCGATGTCCAACTATTTGGACGGCGAGCTTAAGGAGATTGTTGGTGATGGACCTTATGATCCGGAAGCCATCACCGTTAGGCAGCTTGTCAACCACACTTCCGGCCTTATGGATGTGTTCAATACCAAATCATTTGAGGCTTACTACATCTCCGTCATTGAAGGTGGTGTAACAAAAAGTTTCACGCTCGAAGAGCAAGTGCAGATTGCAGTCAACGGTGGTGAGCCGACCGGCGCACCCGGTGCACGCCAAGCTTATACCGATACGGGTTACATTCTGCTCGGAGCCATCGTCGAAGAGTTGACGCAACAAGACATGGGCGCTGCGGTGCGCCAGCTGTCAGGTTATGGCGCGCTGAACTTACAGAACACCTGGTGGGAGGTTTATGAAACACCGCCTGCGGATGCTCTGCCGCGGGCCAAGCAGTATTTCGGGGCCTTTGAGGGTGACGGCTTTGGCGAACAACCCTTCGACCTATTTGGCGGTGGCGGCATGATCTCCTCTGCAGACGATCTATCACGGTATTTTTGGGCGCTGTTCCATGGGGAAGTATTTCAAAGCCCTTCAACTTTTGACCTCATGAATTTTGAAGTGGGCGCCGAGGTAGAAAGGGCCGACGACAAACTATTGATGCGCCACGGTCTGCAGGTGTTTGATATCAACGGGGACATTCTCATTGGCCACACGGGCTGGTGGGGTGTGAGGGTTTACTACTCACCTGCCGACGATGTGCTGGTCGCTGTCAACTGGCTGCAGCAGCTCGCGGGTGGGGCGATGAGTGAACGTGCAAAATCGATCGTGGCAGCGGTGCTGCAGGCTGCTCGCGCCAATTCGTAGTGATGAGAGACCCTCTCGCCTTCTCTAAAGAAGGCTTGCAAATGTAATGTCATATAAAGTGACATTTGTTTGCTGTTGTGCCACCATCGTTTGCCTAAACGGGAACGTGGATAGGCCACATTGATGAAGTGGATAAGCGGAGCGGCTTTACTGCTAGCGGTGCTGTTAGGCGTTGGCTGGATTTTCAGGGCGGAAGTTGTCTTGTTTGGCATCGATCAAATGATGTCTGCACAGATGGAGATTGGCCCCACTCGGGAAATCAACTGGTCCACGGGGGTTGATCCTGAAGGGCGAGATGCTGCCAACCGTCCCCCCAACATCGTCTTAATTTTGGCGGATGATCTGGGTTGGAACGATCTATCCATGAATGGTCCCAACCCAACCACGCGAACGCCCAACATCGATACGCTAGCGGCGCAAGGCGTGACCTTCACCCAAGGTTATGCCGCCAACGGCACTTGCGCACCTTCGCGTGCCGCGCTGATGTCCGGCCGCTACGGCACTCGTTTTGGTTTTGAATTTACACCCACACCTTCGATGATGATGCCGGTGCTAAACCTGGTCAGTGGTACCCAGGAAAGGCCCCTGGTGCCACCCGGATTGAACAACAGCGAATCGTCCAATCTCGAGTTTGGTGAAATGGGTATGCCGCCTGCGGAGATTACGTTGGCTGAACTGTTAGCTGAGCGTGGATATCATACCGCGCATATCGGCAAGTGGCACTTGGGGCGCGAGAATGGCATGGCTCCGCATGATCAGGGATTTGCTGAAAGCCTGTTGATGGCCAGTGGTTTGTATGGCCGTTTGGACGACGACAGCGTCGTGCAAGCCAGGCAGGACTTTGATCCGATTGACCGTTTCCTTTGGGCATCCCAGCGCTTTGCCGCAAGTTTCAACGGCGGACCGACGTTTGAACCGCCGAAATACCTCACCGACTACTACACCGACGAAGCGGTGAAAGTCATTGCCGCCAACAAAGATCGGCCGTTTTTTCTGTATTTGGCGCACTGGGCGCCGCATACGCCGCTGCAGGCGGCGCGTGAAGATTACGATGCGTTAGCGGGCATCGACCTGCATCGCGAGCGCGTCTACGCCGCCATGATTCGTTCGCTCGATCGAGGCGTGGGTAGGGTCATGCAGGCTTTGCAAACACATGGCTTGGATGACAACACCCTGGTGATGTTCACGTCTGACAACGGCGGTGCCGGCTACATCGGCTTGCCTGATGTCAACGATCCGTACCGAGGCTGGAAGATCACTTTGTTTGAAGGTGGCATCCGCGTACCGTTTATCGCCAAGTGGCCGGCTAAATTCGCTGCCGGTGCCACCTATGACGCACCCGTGCACCATTTCGACCTGTATGCCACCGCAGCGGCGGCGGCGGGTGCTGCTCTGCCGAGCGACAGGGAAATGGATGGTGTAGATTTAGTGCCGTATGTCACCGCGACCGACTCCGCCGAGCTAGCGCTTCCGCATGACTATTTGTATTTCCGTAGCGGTGCTGCCCAAGCGGTTCGAGACGCACGCTGGAAGCTGATGGTTAGCGCGCCGCTAGGGTTGCCGAGTAGGGAATGGCTGTTTGATTTGAACGCCGACGGCGAGTGGACGGATGTCATGGCTGAACATCCGGAAGTCGCTGAGCGTTTACGGCTAGCGTTAGCCTCGCACAACAGTGAGCAGGCGGCCACGTTGTGGCCGTGGACAATTACCACGGCGCAAAACGTCGACCGCGATCTGTCCCAGGAAGATCAACCCGGGGATGAGTTTGCGTATTGGTCAAACTAACGCCGAGATAAAAAACAGGGAGGCAAGTTCATGACTTGGTCCAAGCGTTTGCTGACGTTGATTGTGGTGCTTCCCGGCCTGTTGTTTTTGGTAGTGGGGTTACGCTGGTTGGTGGATCCGGCCGGTATTGCGCCGGAGCTAGGGTTGACGCTTGAAACCGGCCTAGGGCTCAGCACCCAGGTTGGGGACTTATCCGCGTTTTTTCTAGTGGCGGGTTTGAGTATCTTGATCGCGGCGGCGACCCGCGTGCGTAGTTGGTTTTATCCGCCAGCAATGTTGTTATTGGTAGCCGCTGCAGGCCGCCTGGTAGCTTGGGTGGTCCATGGTGCCGCCTTTGCGCCGCAGATGATTATTTTTGAGGTTGCTGTTGCGGTGCTGCTGCTCATCGCGTCCCGCTACCTGCCCGAGCGCACATGATCAGACCAGGATGCGCGGCTTATACCTTAGTTGTTTGCGCGCTCATGTTAGCGCTTGCGCCTATGCTCCAAGCACAAGATTCACCAAACATTGTGTTTCTGCTGGCAGACGATTTGGGTTTCACCGACATTGCGCCCTACGGCAGCGAGGTGCATACACCCGCTTTGTCGACGTTGGCGCAGCAGGGGGTGCGTTTTACGAATTATCACACGGCCGCTAACTGTGCGCCTGCCAGGGCGATGCTGCTAACGGGAGTAAACAATCATTTGGCAGGTGTCCCCAACATCCCAGAGATGATGGCACCGGAGCAGCTGCAGCACGCGCATTACCAGGGTGTGCTGGGAGATAACGTGGTCACCATCGCTACGTTGCTCGAAAATGCGGGCTATCACACTTACATGGCGGGTAAATGGCATTTGGGTTCGGCACCGGGCAAGCTGCCGAGTCGAAGGGGCTTTGAGCGTACCGTCGCATTGATGGATTCGGGTGCCGACAATTGGGAGCAGCGTCCTTACCTGCCGATATATGATCAAGCAAACTGGTTTGCAGACGGTGAACGTTTTGATTTGCCGGATGACTTTTACTCCTCCCGCTTCTTGATCGATAAAACCATTGAATTTATCGACGGCAACCTCGTCGACGGCCGGCCTTTTTTTGCCTATGTGCCGTTTCAAGCTGTGCACATACCTGTGCAAGCGCCACAGGAATACATCGACCGTTATATGGGAGTCTACGATCAAGGATGGGACCACCTGCGCAAGACACGTCTTGAGCGCGCGGTTGCGCTTGGCGTATTGCCTCGGGAGGTCGCCATGCAACGTATGCCAACCACAGCGGATTGGGATGCTTTGGAGACTGAGCGGCGTCGCTACGAAGCCAAACGTATGGCGGTCTATGCGGGCATGATCGAAGCCATGGATGCCAACATCGGTCGCCTCATGGAGTACTTGGGCGCGCAGGGGCAGCTTGACAACACCATATTCGTTTTCACCTCTGACAACGGTGCTGAGGGGAGTGGGGCTCAGGATCCGGACTCCGCCACCACCAGGCTACTCGCGTCAAATCTGGGTTACCGCACAGATTATGAAACCCTTGGACTGCAAGGCAGCTACAACTCCATAAATCCCGGCTTTACCAGCGCCGCGGTCAGCCCGCTGTCGTTCTACAAGTTTTACGCCGGCGAGGGTGGCCTGCGGGTACCGCTTATCATTGCGGGCGCACCCGAAACCTTAAGCGGCGCTCAGTCCGCGGCTTTTGCCTGGGCGACGGATGTCGCGGCCACCATCCTTTCTTTGGCGGGTGTAGAAGCGCCTGTAGGACGCTTCGCCGGCAGGCCGGTCTTGCCGATTACGGGCAAAGACTTGTCACCCCTGCTGCGTGGGGAAGTAGCGCGCGTATACGCTGAAGACGAATCAGTCGGTTACGAACTCACCGGACATGCGGCGTTGTTCCAAGGCGATTTCAAATTGGTTCGTAATTTGCCGCCGTTGGGGGATGGAGAATGGCGCCTTTTTAATATTGTCGATGATCCAGGTGAAGTTTCGGATCTAAAGCAGCAGATGCCAGATCGTTTTCAACAAATGCTAGACGCCTATGCGCAGTTCGAGCTCGACAACCAAGTGTTGCCGCTGCCCGCTGATTACAACCAAACGCGTCAGCTGCTCATCAATATGCTGCGCGATCGATACGGTGCGGCCGTGTTGGTTGTTTTGCTCACGGTGGTGCTGTTGCTTCCATTTGTTGTGTACCTCCGAGGGCGGCGGGTTTAAGTACATAGGGCGAATGTGCAAAGGCAAATACATGGGGTGCTGATGTCTTCGAATTGGCGACGCCGGTTAATCATCTTGTTAGTGCTGCTAAGCGCCTTTTTGCTGGGCTCTGCGGTGCAAGAACAATTAGGATTGTCGTTTACCCAGGAAGGTTTAGAGGATTTCCGGCGCTGGGTACAAAGTCTCGGCTGGTGGGCGCCGGCGGTGTTCGTCGTGTTGGTGATTGTCCGCCTGTTTATCGGCCTTTCATCACACCTCATATTGACCTTAGGAGGGCTCGCTTTTGGTGTCACAGGCGGCATCATTTGGGGTAGCTTGGGTTTGTTTGTTTCCGCGCTGGTGTTGTTTCTGGCGGCACATTTATTTGGTGCAGATTGGGTGCAACGCCGTTTCGGTGAGCAGTACACGCTCATGCTGGAGCGCATTCGAACGGTTGGGGCCGTGGCGGTGTTTGCCATTACCGCACATCCGGTGGGGTTACTCACTCCAACGCATTTGGCTGCGGGGATGGCCGGCATAAGCGCGACTCGATTTGCAGTAAGTGTCGCACTGGCGGCGCCTATACGTGCAGCGCCTTATGCGCTGCTGGGCACGGCGGTGTTAGACCTTACAGGCACGCAGTCTATGATGATTGGTCTCGTATTGCTCTTGGTGTTTGTCCTTCCTTTATTAAACTCCAGGGTCAGGGGCTGGGTTTTGGGTGGGAGACCGCCGCCGAAAGGTTCCTGATAAAATAGGGAAATGGCTGGTCCGAAGCAGGGCCAGGGCGTTAGTATCGGCGTTAGGCAATTGTCGCCTGCTTGATGGTGTAAACCACTCGAGCATCACAGTGACGGATTTGCTAACAGGTATTTTGAGAAGCAATACACTTTTTCGAATTGGTCAAGGGTTCAGCAATGTTTAGTTTTCGTGTTTTGGTCCCCATTTCGTGTGTACTTCTTTTAGCGGCTTGTGGTGGTGGGGGCAGCAACCGCCAACCTGCGGTAAGCAGCAACGCCAACCTAGCGGCTCTAGAGGTGGACCAAGTAGTCCTGCAACCCGCTTTTGATCCAAACAACCTCAGCTACGACGCTGAAGTGGTAAATACAGTCAGCGCAACAGTGGTTACAGCCACGGTGGCGCAAGCCGCTGCGCAAATACAGGTTAATGGCGTGGCGGTGGGATCCGGCGCTACCAGCGGTCCAATCAATCTCGTGGTCGGTAGCAACCGAATTGAGATCACGGTCACCGCCCAAGACGGCACCACGGTGCGTGTTTACAGTGTAACCGTAGAACGCCGTGTACCACCGAGCAATGATGCCAGCCTGGCTGATCTAAGATTGTCGGTTGCACCCTTAGATCAGGTGTTTGTACCGACACTGTTTTCCTATACCGCTTCCACGGGATTTTTGGGAGCCTCCACCGAGGTAACGGCATCACCGCAAGATCCTCTCGCCAGCCTCGAATTAAACGGCGTGGCTATAACCGCCGACATACCCAGTCGCTTTGCGGAACTTTCAGTGGGTGACTCACCCTTGCAAGTACAAGTTACCGCGGAAGACGGTGTCAGTCAGCTGAGTTATGACGTTGAAGTCACCAGGGCGGACCTTGCTACGCTGCAGCAGCGGGCGTATGTCAAAGCCTCTAATGCAGGGCCTGATTTTTTCGGGGCTGGTGTTGCCATAGATGACAACTTGTTAGTTGTTGGTGCTCCTGGGGAAGCCAGTGCGGCTACCGGATTAGACGGTGATCAAAGTGATGATTCTTTGCGTGGTGCGGGTGCTGCGTATGTTTTCGAACGAATTGGAGGTAATTGGTCGCAATCGGCTTATGTGAAAGCTTCTAATACTGATGCGGGTGATTCCTTTGGCGGCGATGTTTTGCTAGATGACCAACTTATGATCATAGGTGCGTCTGGAGAGCAAAGCTTATCAACCGGGGTCAATGGTGACCAGTCCGACAATTCAGGCTTTGAAGTCGGTGCTGCCTACGTATTTGAAAGAGCTGTTTCGGGAAATTGGACACAAACTGCGTACTTAAAAGCCTTCAACGCGGGAGGTGATGATGAGTTTGGCCGCTATATGGACTATGCCGACGGGAATCTAATAGTTGGAGCGAGATTTGAGGACAGCGATGCAGTAGGTGTGAACGGGGACGGCATCAACAATGCGCTGTCCGATGCGGGAGCTGCGTATGTTTTTTCCCAGGATACGTCCGGGGCTTGGCGGCAATCTGCTTATCTGAAAGCCACTAACCCTGAAAGCGAAGATCAGTTTGGCCGCAGTGTTGCTGTAAGCGGACACACCGCGGCAGTAGGTGCATGGTGGGAAGACAGCAGTGCTACCGGCATTGACGGTGATGCGACAAACAACGGTGCCTTGGATGCCGGTGCGGCCTACCTGTTTGACAGCGATGGCGTTGGAGACTGGGTGGCGTCCCACTACGTCAAAGCGTCGAACACAGACGCCGGCGATCGGTTTGGGATTGCCATGGCTATGGATGGAGGCATCCTTGCTATTGGTGCTAACGGGGAAGACAGTGCAAGCAGCGGGGTCAATGGAGATCAATTCGACAATTCACAAGAGTCCTCGGGTGCGGTTTACATTTTTGAGCGAGATGCGGGTGGCCTTTGGTCTCAGACCGCGTATCTCAAGGCTTCCAATCCGCGGTCGTTCGACCTCTTCGGCATGGATCTAGCGTTGCAGGGAAATCTGCTGGCGGTGGGTGCCATTGGTCAGTCGTCAAGTGCGGCAGGCATTAATGGCGATGAACTGGACCAAAGCGCAATATGCGCGGGAGCGGTGTATCTGTTTGAGCGCAGCGCGGCAGGTGTATGGTCACAAATCGCCTATGTTAAAACTTCGAATCCAGATTCAAACGATGATTTGGGGTGGGCTCTAGACATTGATCGGGACACCCTGGTCATGGGCGTGGAGTTGGAAGATAGCAACAGCACCGGTATAAATGGCGATCAGGCAGACAATAGCCAGCCTAGCACTGGGGCGGTCTACATCCTTCGCTAACGGCATTTTCTACGATTGCAGGTTCGTGAAGTTGTTGTTGGAGTAAAGCACCCATGCGCGATAGTGACACCTTCGTAAACCCGAGTCTTGACGACAACAAGTCATTGGAACAGTTGATCGAGCGGCGATTCTCCCGGCGGCATCTTTTGCAAGGCTCCATGCTCGCAGCAGGCGCCCTCAGCCTGCCTGGCTTGGCAGGGTGTGACGGGCAACCAGAAACCATCGCTGCATCGGATTTGGATAATGCGGGCGATGCGGTATTTTCAGCGAAGCGGTTTGATTTTGAAGAGATAACACGCGGCTCAGACGAGACCCACCACGTGCCGACGGGGTATGACGTGGATGTGCTGCTGCGTTGGGGGGATCCGTTGTTTGCAGATTCACCTGAGTTTGATCCACTGCAGCAGACCGCTGCTGCACAAGCACGCCAGTTTGGCTACAACTGCGATTTTGTTGGTTTTTTACCCCTTGAAGCGGACGATACAGCGCAGACCCCGCGTGGACTGTTGTGCGTCAACCACGAATACACCTCCACGCTCCTCATGTTCCCGGATGTGGTAGAAGATTTCCCCAACTCCATGACCGAAGCGCTGAGTGCGGTGGAAATGGCTGCGCATGGCGGCAGTGTAGTGGAAATTAGATTTGTGGCGGGTCGATGGCAGGTGGCACTGGATTCCCCGTTTAACCGCCGCATCATGGCTTCGAACACACCCATGACTTATAGCGGCCCGGCTGCCGGGCATACACGTCTGGTCACCGCTGCTGACCCGGCCGCTAGCCGTGGCACCGGCACACTTAATAATTGTGCCGGCGGCATGACACCGTGGGGCACTTATCTGATGGCCGAAGAGAACTTCCATGGCTACTTTCAAGGTGAACTGGACGCAGATCACCCGGAAACAGCGAATCACCAGCGCTACGGCGTGCCGGGTGGTTGGTTTCAGTGGGGTTGCTACCACGAAGAGTTCAACGTCAGTCGCGAGCCCAACGCGCCGAATCGCTATGGTTGGGTCGTGGAAGTCGATGTGCTGGATCCCCAATCCACTCCGAAGAAGCGCACCGCCCTGGGCAGGTTTAAACACGAAGGTGCGGAAAGTGTGCTCGCCGCGGATGGACGCGTCGTGTTGTACATGGGTGATGACGAGCGTTTTGAGTACGTCTACAAGTTTGTGACCGAAGACCGTTATGATCCCGATAATCGCGCAGCGAATCTGGACCTGCTGGATCGCGGCACGTTGTACGTGGCCCGATTTGAAGAAGACGGTCTTCTCCAGTGGTTGCCTCTGCAACATGGCCAAGGCCCCCTGACGGTGGAAAATGGATTTGCCTCCCAAGCGGACGTTGTCATAGAGGCACGGCGCGCCGCGGATTTGTTGGGCGCCACACCCATGGATCGGCCGGAAGATGTGGAAGCGCAGCCGGGTACCGGCCGCGTTTATGTCATGTTAACCAACAACACTGAGCGTGAAGTTGATCAGGTGCATGCGGCCAATCCCCGGGCAAACAACGCCTTCGGGCATATTGTCGAAATCAGCACGGCACAGGGTGACCATGCAGCAACCACCGGCGAGTGGAACATCCTGGTGCAATGCGGAGACCCTGCCGAGCCAAGTTTCGCCGCGATGTGGAATCCGCAAACCAGTGACAACGGTTGGTTTGGCAGCCCCGACAACTGTGCGTTCGATTCAGCAGGACGCTTGTGGGTGGCCACCGACGGTAACCCAACCACGGGGGCTGCTGACGGTTTGTGGGCGTTGGAGACGGAAGGGCCTTTGCGGGGTACTGGGTATGCCTTTTTTCGTGCGCCCGTAGGTGCGGAAGTGTGCGGCCCTCGCTTCACCGCGGACGGCAAAACTCTGTTCCTCGCGGTGCAACACCCGGGGGACGGTGAGCGCGCGACATTTGCCCAGCCGACAACGCGTTGGCCAGATTTCGATGCAGCCGTGCCACCCAGGCCGAGCGTGGTGGCTATTTATCGTTCGGATGGCGGCTTGATTGGCAGCTAAGCCTCCGAGATGAGTGTTACCAGGTGTCGATGTGATTGCGCATGTTGCGGGGGAAGCCAATCTCTGTAGGGTGGTTGTCCAAGGTTAATAGCAGGCGCGTCCGCGTCTCTACCGGGTCGATGACATCATCAATTTCGACATGGGCGGCAGCGTTTTCGGCTCGCCCGTGATGATACGCCCCGGCGACCGCTTGCTGGTAAAACGCCTCGCGCTCTGCTGCGTCTTCGATGGCTTCCAGTTCTTTACGCAGGCCCAGTTTAATGGCGCCCTCCAATCCCATGCCGCCGAATTCGCCGGACGGCCAGCTCACTGACAGGGCGGTGCTGGCGAAAGTGCCACCGGCCATGGCCATGGCGCCCAAGCCGTACGCTTTGCGCAACACAACGGTAAGCATCGGGGAACTCATTCCACCTGCGGTGACAAACAGGCGCGCAAAACGCCGCACGGTGGCGGTTTGTTCGCTGTCGGTACCGACCATAAAACCGGGGGTGTCACACAGCGAGATGATGGGTAGGCCAAAAGCATCGCACAATTGCAGAAAGCGCGCCGCCTTGTCCGCCGCGGGTCCATCGATGGCGCCGCTTAAGTGTTTCGGGTTGTTGGCGATCACGCCAATGGGTCTACCCTCGAGGCGGGCCAAACTGGTGATGATGCCGTGCCCGTAGCCGGCGCGCAGTTCAAGCACGCTGTCAGTATCCACTAGAGTCTGGATGACGAGGCGCACGTCATATACGCGCAGGCGATTCTCAGGAAGCAGGGTGCGCAGCAAACGCTGGTCGGCTGCCTGCCATTGTGTAGTGTTGCCTTGGAAATACGACAGATAAGTTTTGGCCGTCGCCACCGCCGCAGCTTCATCGACCACCACAACATCGATGACACCGTTCGGTTCTTGTACAGACACAGGGCCAACATCGTCGGGTGCCACCACCCCTAGACCGCCGCCTTCGATCATCGCCGGGCCACCCATGCCGATCGAAGAGTTACTTGTCGCGATAATGACGTCGCAACAGCCGAGCAGCGCGGCATTGCCGGCAAAACAACGCCCGGAGTTAATGCCTACCAGCGGCACGCGCCCGCTTAATTCTGCGAAGCGGCGAAACGTGGTGATGTCCAAGCCGGCTACACCGTTGACGTCAACGTCGCCAGGGCGACCACCGCCACCTTCGCTGAACAGCACCACTGGAAGCCCCGCCCGTTGTGCGACGTCGAGCATGCGGTCGGTCTTGTGATGATTCACCGTACCCTGGGTGCCCGCGAGTACGGTGTAGTCATAGGCGAGCACGGCGCAACGCGCCGTTTCTCGGGAGAATTGTGTGCCGTTAACTGATCCCACGCCGGTAATGATGCCGTCCGCCGGCGTGTTACGGATCAGATCCTCTTCGCTGCGGCGACTGCGCTGGGCGGCAATTGCCAGACCCCCGTACTCGGAAAATGAATCTGCATCGCAAAGATCTTCGACGTTTTCCCGGGCGGTGCGCTGGCCTTTGTTGTGGCGTTTGGCCACGGCATCCGGGCGAGCTTGATCAAGCAACCACTCACGGCGTTCTAGCAATTTGTTTAAGGCGAAGGGAATCGCATCTGGATCGGTGTTTTGCTCTGCTACTGTGTGTGCCACCGTCAGTCGCAGGCTCAAGCGTGAAGAGCACTTGGTTCAGCGTGACCAAGTCGCCGTCACCGACATGCACGTGCGTGACGGTGCCTTCACATGGGCAAACCACCGGGTACTCCATTTTCATGGCGTCGAGTATCAACAGCGTTTGACCACTTGCCACCCTGCCGCCTGCATCGACGCTGACTTCAACCACCGTACCCTGTAGTTCCGAGCGCACTACCGTTGCGCCATCGTCGGTGTCGGACGGACTTTCTCGCGTGGTGTCGTCGGGTGTCGCTTTGAGCAACTGGTCCCAGTGATCGTCGACAAAACGGGTGTAGATTGCACCTGCCGTCACTTGCGGATGTTCGAGTAGTGCTTGCAGAAAGCTGGCGTTGTGGTCAACGCCGGTCACTTCCAGTTGGCTTAGCGCTCGTGCGGCCTTGCGAAACAGATTTTTTGCATCACCGGCGTGTGCCGACACCACCAGTTTTGCCAGCAAGCTGTCGTACCCCACTGGAACCGCATAACCGGCGTAACCGCCGCTGTCCAAGCGAATGCCAGGCCCACTTGGCCATGCATAATGTTCGATTGTGCCGGTGCTGGGAACGATACGTCCCGCTGCATCGAGGCGTTCTAAATTGATGCGCATCTGTATCGACCAGCACTTCGGTTGTGGGGTGTCGGTGCTGAGCCCGAGGTCGGCTAAGTTTTCTCCTGCGGCTATACGCAGTTGCGCTTGCACCAGGTCAACACCAAACGCTTCTTCGGTTACCGTGTGCTCGACTTGTATTCTAGGATTGGCTTCCAGGAAGTAGATTTTTGCTGGTGGATCCGACTCTGTCGCTGACCAGGCTTCGACCAGAAATTCGAACGTCCCAGCGTTGGTGTAGCCGGTGTGGCGAGCCAGCTTCACCGCAGCGTCGAACACTGTTTGCCGTATTGTGCCAGGCAGATCCGGACAGGGTGCAAGTTCAATCAGTTTCTGGTTGCGGCGTTGCAGGGAGCAATCTCGCTCGCCCAGGTGTATTACCTCGCCGTCTTGATCTGCAAGGATCTGGACTTCGATATGGCGTACGTTAGACAGCAAACGTTCAATCTGGAGTGTATCTTCCCCAAACGCTCTTTGTGCTTCCGCCTGACACGATTGATACGCAGCCTCAAGGTCCACTGCATCACTGACAATACGCATGCTGCGGCCACCGCCCCCAGCGACAGCTTTTAGGACCACAGGCTGGCCCTCTTGGGCGCGAAGAAAGGTATGCGCTTGTTCTAGGCTGACCGGCGCGTCCAGCGCAGGCACCACCGGTATCGCACACTGTTGCGCCAGTTGGCGTGCTTTAGATTTGTGACCAAACAGCTGCAACACCTCCGTGTTGGGCCCAACAAACTTAAGACCTGCGTCAGCACATGCTTGAGCGAACGTTGGATTCTCGGCCAGGAAGCCGTAGCCGGGATGCACGGCATCACATTGATGATCCACTGCGGTTTGCACAATTGCCGCTATATCCAGGTAGGCACTCACACCCTGACCCGGTAAGCGCGCGGCGTGGTCACAGCGCTTGACGTGTAAGGCTGCAGCATCGTCGGACGGATAGATGCCGACACTGTGAATGTTCAGTGCTGCGGCCGCCTCGGCGACACGCACCGCAATTTCTCCGCGGTTGGCGATCAGCAGAGATTTGATGGGCGTCCTAATCGAGCCGTTTGAGGGTGGACTCATGGGTTTCTGCGCGACGCTGCCGCTGCGTCCGGGTCGCTCCTACGTGTCTGTCAGGACACCTTATGGTGTCGCTGTCTTTGCCTCCATGAATAGCATGCCAATGCGGTTAGCAAATTCGGTCGAGGACTTTCGTGGTGGCCTAAATTGCTGGTCTGTGCGGCACGCTTGGGCGTGACGCAGGTAAAAGCACTACAGGTACCGTGATACCTCGGCGCGAACTCAAGACATGGGAAACCACGAGATTAAGGTCTGTAATCATGAGCGAACTTCACTTTGCCAGCATTTGGGAACACATAGCAGATCGCCAGCCTGAGGCACCCGCCATCATTTGCAGCGAGTTGTCGCGTAGCTGGCGGGAGTACGACCAGCGCGCTGCCCGCATTGCCGCTTACTTCAACCGCAACGGGCTCGGCGTAGACACCAAAATTGGTTTGTACATGCACAACTGCCTCGATTACTTAGAGGCTCATTTTGCAGCACTGAAAGCCCGCGCTGTGCCGATCAACGTTAACTTCCGCTACTTGGAAGACGAACTGGTCTACCTGCTCGACAATGCGGACTGTGAAGCGTTGGTGTATCACGCTGCCTTCGCGCCCCGCCTGGAGGCAATTTGTCATCGCTTGCCGAAGCTTAAACACTTCATTCGCGTCAACGACGGCAGCGGTCACCAAATAAGCGCGGACACCAACATTGAATTATTGATCGCGCAGTGTGCGCCCATGCCGCGGATACCGCGAAATGCTGCTGATATTTATATGATCTACACAGGTGGCACGACGGGACTACCCAAAGGTGTGATGTATGAGATGGGAGCCTTGGTCCGTAGCTTGAATGATGGTGGTTGGGGCATGTTAGCAGGCCAACTACCAGGACCAAGCACACCCGCAGCCATTGCGGAAGCAGCGGTGCAAAGGACCGAGGCGGAATTGCAAACTGTGTCGATGGCCGCAGGACCGCTCATGCATGGCACGGGAATTTTGGCAGGCAGCATGTTACCCCACATGACTGGGGCAGCCGTGGTGGTGATCGACCGCCCTGGGTTGGATGTGGAGCGAATGCTTGCGGACATCCAGTTGCACCGTGTCACCTTGTTGGTGTTGGCTGGCGATGTCTTCGCGCGGCCGCTGCTCGCGGCATTAGATGAAGCGGCGGCAGCGGGAAACCCTTATGACCTTACCTCACTGCAGGTCGTGTTGTCAGCGGGCGTCATGTGGTCGAAGGAAGTGAAACAGGGATTGCTGCGGCACTGCGATATGCGTTTGGTCGATTCCGTGGGCTCTTCCGAAGGCTCGATGGTGTCCTCAGTCACTACGCGCGACAGTCAACCGGACACCGCGCGGTTTAATCCTTCACCCAGCGTGCGTGTGTTTGACGATGATGATATCGAGGTCACAGCAGGCTCTGGCGAGATCGGCAAAATTGCGACATCGGCTAATCTACCCCTTGGCTACTACAAGGACCCCGAGCGTACCGCCCGGACTTTCCGCACTATCGATGGGGTGCGCTACAGTTTCCCAGGGGATCACGCCACCGTTGCAGCGGATGGCACCATTACTCTATTGGGGCGCGGCTCCGGTTGTATAAACACCGGGGGCGAAAAGGTGTACCCGGAAGAGGTGGAAGAAGCCATCAAACAAAACCCATTAGTGGCAGATTGTCTTGTGGTGGGGGTTCCGGATGCGCTTTACGGTCATCGAGTGGTGGCTGTTGTGGAAGTGTCTTCCTCTGCACATACATTAGCGTTGGATGCTATACAAAGTGCAATCATCGAGACGACGCGGGAGCGCTTGGCGGGCTATAAAGTGCCAAAAGCAGTCTATATTGAGCCGCTCATCCAGCGCCTGCCGAACGGCAAACCTGATTACACATGGGCGCGGCAGATAGCGACGGGGGATGCGGCCGGCCCGGACTAAACGGCACAATCGTCTCTAACAGCCGCTATCCGGTGCTATCTGACGCTATCTGGCGCTATCTGGCGCTAAGACGGTAGTTGGCTCGCGTAGTATTGACGCACTAGATCGGTTTCGCCTGAACGGACACGCTGTTGTACCAGATCAAATTCGCGATCGGCTTGCAGGTAGAGCCGCTCTCTTTCTTCGTCGGAATACACTAAGGCTCGAAACGACCGTAAGGTACTGGCGCGTAATTCCGGCGGTCCAGCCAGGGCCAGACCTTCCTGTAAACGTTTTTCGACCTCGTCGAGAAAATTCTCCCGCTCTAGAATCTCGAGGACAAAGCCAGCGCCGTGGGCTTCATGGACGTCGATTTTGCGGCCGAAATACAACGCCGCGTTAGCCAGTGTTGGCCCTAAGCGCCTGGGTGCAAGCACTGTGGCACAAAACTCCGGCGCCGCCCCGGCGCGTGCGAAAGGTGCCCAGAAATATGCATTCGGCGTGGCGTACACCAGGTCACAATGCAAAATTGAAGAAAACCCCTCACCCACGGCAGCGCCGTTCACCGCCGCTATCAAGGGCTTTTCAAATCTGATAAAAGCTTGCACAAAACGTTTGGCAAGACCAACAACCGCAGTCATGGGGTCATCGGCTGGAAACTCAGCTTTGATGGCGGCGACGTGCTCGCTGTCTTCGGGTAGGACGGTGTAGGCGTGCTGGTATTCGTTTTTAAAGTCCATACCCGAACAAAAGGCGTCACCGCTGGAGGCTAGGAGCAGGGCGCACACTTCTGCATCCGCGTCAGCGGCTTCGAAGGCGGCGATCATCTCCGCGTACATCTGGCTGCTGCGTGCGTTTAGGCGCTCCGGGCGGTCCTGGGTGACAACACACAAGCCATCACGGGTGTCGACTTTGATGGTTTGGTAAGACAAATGCTCCTCCTGTTTCAATTGCCCCAACATAAGAACGCTTGGCTGAGGGCCGCAGCACCGTTTGCCGTCAACAGTTCAAATGACACAGCATTTTGCGTGTGCACGTTGATGACCAGCGTCAGGGTAGAAGGCATCAGTACCATTTCTGAGAATCGGCAACCGATGCGATTGATGCTGGCTGGCTTGATACCAAGTTCGCGTATCACAGCGGAGACCGCCAACGCCAGGGTGCAGGTGCCGTGCAAAATGATGTCCGGCAGTCCTGCCGCCAGCGCTACGGATCGGTCGGTGTGGATGGGCGCCCAGATACGCGCACACTCCGTATAAACATGCGCTTGTTCCGCCGCTACCTCGATAGACACTCGGCGCGGGTCTTGATTAATTTCGGAAAAATCGGGGAAGTCAGGCAAGGCAGGAGGCTGCTCGATAAATCGATCTGCGCCGTGTAGCTCCACGCCGCGCATCAGGTTCTGCATATACGTGGTGAACAGCGGCGCTCCTTGCGCGTCGACGGTTACTAGCTTGGAAACTTGAAAGGCGCCCGGGCTGCGCGCGTACACCCCAATTTGGGTCATATGCGTACTAAAGCCTTCCCCACAGCGCACAGGCTGATGCAAGTGGAGGTCGTGCATGGCGTGCACACCCATGGCGCGTTCTTGTGGCGTTAATTCACCGGGAAACCAATCTTCCTCGACTTGCCGCAGGATCGGCTCCCATTCCAACGCCACCGGGAACACCGGATGCCCAATAATGCCATCGGGGCGGGTCGTATCGAGATACTCGGGTAACATGTCTCCGAGCGCAGCGGCGTAGGCCATCAACCAGCGGGCGTCTATGGACTGCTGATAAGGTTGAGTGGATTTGCCTAAATCATCGGCGGTAATGGGCATCGTTGTTCCTTAGGTTCTCCTCATTAGCTTCCCCTCATTGCACCGGTTGCGGGCAGGCCAGATGGTCTTGTACCCAATCTCCGACGGCTTCGATCGCAGCCTGGGCTTCAGGGAAAATCGACGCATACCAATGCCACACGTGCGTCATGTCTTCCCACTGTTGCAGGGTCACGTCGCAGCCGGCGAGCTCGGCGCGGCGGGCTATCTCCAAACCTTCATCCAGCAGTACCTCGCTGGTGCCAACCTGTATGAGCAGCGGTGGTAAACCCGCTAGCTCTGCATAAAGGGGTGAGGCCAGCGGGTGGCGTTGGTTTGCCTTGCCGGCATACGCACGGCTGCCGATGTCGAGCGGCGTCACCGGCGCCATGTCGATGCCCGCGTTGCGGGTGAGCGAGTCGCCAAACGACACTTCCATATCCACCCACGGCGAGATAGGCACGGCCGCGGCGGGTAACGGCACGTGTTTGTCTCGGCATTGGACAAGCATCGCAAACGTTAAGCCGCCCCCAGCAGACTCTCCCCCCACGACTATGTTGGCCGGGGCAAATCCTTGCCCAAGGAGCCATTCGTAGGCCGCAACGGTATCTTCGACGGCGGCTGGAAACGGGTGTTCGGGCGCGAGGCGATAATCGATACACAGCACGCGACATTGGCTGGCGCGAGCCAATCTGGCGCAAAATTCGCGCACCACGCCGGGTGAGCCGGAGATATAGCAGCCGCCGTGTAGGTACAAGAAGATCTGCTCGCGGGCCGAGTTTGATGCGGCAATCCATTCGGCGGAGACGCCGTTGCAGTCCACCTCTTCGACGGTCACATCTTCAGCCAAAGGTATCGCGCCGATGAAGTTGTCCATCACCTCGCGAATGCCTTCCACAGTTTGTGATTTCCGCGCCAACCAATCTGCTTGTTGGTAGACTGTTTTCATGAAGGCCTGGAATTCGGTGCTGCGGTTTTCAAACATGTTTAATCCGCCCGAGTTCGATAGTCGCCAAACTGCTGGTCACGTTTGTCCAGCGCAGCAGTGAGCCCTTTTTGGATTTCTTTGACATAAGCCTGGGTCGACTCGGTTAACGAGGCGAGCATTTGCATTTCTGTACCGGCACGGATCCCCGCGCGAATACCCATGGCATCCATCTGGCGGTGGACTGCCCGTTTGTTGATTTGTTGTAGATCGCTGGGAACCTTAGCCACCCGTTGCGCCATCTGTATAACTTCTTCCTCCAAGTCTTCATCCGCGAAACAGCGATTGGCGAAACCATATTCCATCGCTTGTCTACCGTCTATGGCGTCGCCGGTGAGCATCATCTCCATAGCACGACGCATACCCACAACCCAAGGAAAAAACTGATTATCGGGCGGACTGATGGAGCGTACCGGCGGATAGCCAATCTGTGCATTCTCAGCCACGTAGATCAGGTCGCAGCTCGCCGCCAGTTCGCTGCCACCGGCCAGACAATAGCCGTGTACTTGGGCAATGACGGGCTTCGCCATATCCCAGATTCGAAAACACGCTTCCGTTACATGCCGGGGCCAGTTGGCCATCCCACCCGGCGTGTAGTAAGGCTGATCGGCGAATAGATTAGCGGTCAAGTCGTAGCCTGCGGAAAAACACTTCCCAGCACCACGCAGAATCATCACGCTGACGTCTTTGTCCCGATCGCCCTGTTCCAAAGCGTTGAATAGCTCACCTCGCAGTTGGTTATTCAACGCGTTGCGTTTGCCCGGCCGATTTAGCGTGATGCGCAACACCCGCTCAGCAGGGGTGTCTACTAGGATGGATTCGTACGGTCCGTATTCGGCCATGGGGTCCTCACTTTGTCTTTGAGTTTTACCTCAGAAGTCTATGCGCGGTTCCCACTGGCATCTCGGGCATATGGGACAGGAGGTCCAGCAATTTGTGACGTTCAACGGCTTGTGATTACGCCCCAAGAGTTGATTTTTCAGCTTTGTATAAGGCTTGTGTACTTTCGCCGCAATAGTTGCACCAGCAAGTGGCCGTATTTGCTGGTGTTGGTGGCAGCATATCACCGAGGCGGTCGCCCACAGACACCTTACTATTTGCTGACATTGCACGCTGTGCGTGTCAGAAAAGGCACACCCCCAAAGGAGTTCCCATGATCCTCAATACAGCTCTCGGTAAAATAGAAGGTGAACAAAAGGCTGGCCTTATGGCGTTCCGCGGTATTCCCTACGCGCAAGCTCCGCTGGGTGAGTTGCGCTGGATGCCGCCGCAGGCGTATGGGGGTTGGGCCGGAGTGCGCGATGGACGCAGCTACCCTAACCGTTGCTTTCAGCCGCCTATGCCTGAGAGTTTAAGTTTAGGGGAGATCCCCGGACAGATGGCCGAAGACTGTCTTTACCTCAACGTGTATACCCCACAACCTGATGACAAACGCCGGCCCGTGTTGGCCTGGATTCACGGTGGCGGGTATATCCAAGGTTCGGCTAACGATTTTGATCCCGATCGCTTTGTGCGCAACTACGATGTGGTGTTGGTCGCCATGAACTACCGACTTGGCATGCTCGGATTCCTGGATTTGAGCCGCTTTGGCGAAGCTTATGCTGGTAGCGCCAGCATCGGTTTTCAGGATCAGATATTGGCGCTGCAATGGGTGCGCGAGCACATCGCCGATTACGGCGGTGATCCGGATAACTTGACCATCTGCGGCGGCAGCGCAGGTGGTGGATCTGTGCTGTCGATGATCTCTGCGCCTATGGCCAAAGGTCTTTTTCAGCGTGCGGTGGCAGTTAGCCCCTCTGATGTCAGCCCAACGCCGCCGGATGTGGCTACCCCTTTTGCTGCCGCCATGAACATGACAGAGGCGGAGCTGCTGGCACACCTGCGCAGTTTGAGCGGCGAGGAGATTTTTCAACAGCAAACCGCCGGAGGGGTGGGTGGCTTAGCGGCAGTGGACGGCCACATCGTGCTAGACCGGTTTCCTGCGGCGATTCGCCAACGCATCAATCCGGTACCTTTGATAGCCGGATGCACCACTAACGAAGGTCCGATGTTGACCGAGTTGTTCGGCGACAACGTGGAGTTTTTGCAGTTTTTTGAAATGAACCTGTCCGCCATGATTGACGAAGGTACCGGTGCCTACAAACAGTTTCTCGACAGCCTGCCGGGTCTAGACACTGCCAAGGCCCGTACGGACCGCACCTTTACCGACTTCTTCCGTGCCACCTCCCTCAAATCCGCCCAAGCCCTAGCCGATGTCGGAGTCCCGGCATGGATCTATAGCTTCGATTTACCTTCGGACCACCCCTATGGCCCAACCCACGGTAGTGATGTGTCTTTGATGTTCGACAGTTTTGATCCCGAACACCGCGACGGTGAACGGATTGCTTTCTACCGCAATACCCCTCAAGTGAGACGTGTGGCGGCTCAGTGGTCTGCGGCTGTGGTCCGGTTCATGCGTGATGGGGACCCCAACGGGGGTGATCTACCGAGCTGGGACAGTTACCGAGCAGACCGGCGCGTCACACTGGTAGTGGATGACCCCATGCGCATCGAAATGGACTACGACAGCGAAGCGCAGCTGCAGGCGTTTGGTATCGCGTAGATAAATGCTCATGGACGCCTGGCTGAAATACGCCGCGCTTCCATGGCTCGCTGTTTAAGGCAAAAAGATCGACTGCGGGACAAACGCCCAACAGCCTGGGTTTGCTTGCCCAACCTGCCAGGCGTAGGGGAGGATTGGTTGCGTAGAGCTGTGCCTGTAGTGCGGATGCAACGGTTGGCGTGTTGCATAGGCGCCTATCGGCAACAGAGCGGCGCACGCTGCGCCGCTGAAACTGCCTAAGCAAGCCCGCCGCGTGATGCCGGCTTTGCGCGTGTCCGCTGCTCTGCGGTCGGTATTCGTAGACATCCCTGGATTCAACTCTAGTAATCGTAACGTAACGTGATGCCGATGGTGCGCGGGCGATAACGCGATCCATATCCGCCGGAGTTGGCCAGGGCGGTACCCGCGGGGCTGATCCGATTGTCGTCATCGGTCAGGTTTTCGGCAAACAGGTAAACGCCGAACGAGTCATTTTCCGCACCTATACGCAGATTGACACGCGTGTTGTCATCGCCGCTGATCTGAGTCAGAGAGTCGTCGGTGGTAACGCGTTCATCAACATGTTCAACGCTCGCCCGAGCGCTGCCCATCCAGTTGCCGCCTAGGGAAAAGGTATAGTCCACGGATGCGGTGATGGTGTGTTCGGGAATCAGCTGAACTTGGTTGCCGTCTTCGAATATAACGCGACCAAACGCATCCGTCAGCGTGTCGTCGTACTCGGTCTCGTTGATGTTGCCGCTCAGATTAAACAGCAGGTTTTCGTTCGGCGCCCAGGTGGCCGCAAACTCGAGGCCTGTACCGGTGGCATCACCCGCGTTGAGAAAGGAAAAGACAACCGGGTTAATGAAAATTTGCGATTGCAGATCTTCCCAACGAATGGTGTACGCCACCAAGTCAAGGGTCACGCTGCCGTTCGCCAGCTTAAATTTACCCCCAATTTCGTAGTTGATGGCGTCTTCTGAATCGATCCCTTCGGGAATGGTCAAACCCGCAAACGCGGCTGCGCCAATGGCGATGGACGGTTGTGTCAACCCGCTGCGAAAACCTTTCGAGGCGGTGACAAACAACAATGTATCGGGGTTGGGTTTCCAGGCCAGATTGAAGCGCGGGCTGACGTCGTCAAAATCGGTTTTTATTTCCGGGGTCGGCACCGAAAACTGTGTGTCGTTACGAGTGATCTCATCATCGTAGTAACGTAAACCAAGGGTAAGATCCCAGTGTTCGTTCAGCGAGTACGTGCCTTCACCATAGATGGCCCAAGACTCTGAATCGTTGTCCTGGGTTGAGGTATTGACAAAAAACCCCGGCAGGTCAAAGAAGAAGTCGATGAACGTTTCATTCTCGGTGTAGATGCCGCCAAGGGTCCAGAACAGGTTGCCGTCGCCACTCGATGTCAGGCGCAACTCTTGGTTGAAGATCTCCACGCTGGTGTCGGAGAAGCCGCCGTTAAAGTCGACAAAGGAGACGTTGTTTTCGATGTCGAACCATGAGGTTGAGCTGGTTAGAGAAAAACCGTCGAAATCGAAGTTGAATTCTGCGCTGTATAGATCGCTTTTCAGGTCGTTTTCATCGGTGGCGTTCAGTAACGTGTTAGTCACCAGGTTGTCGTCGGCGAGGCTGCCGGTATTCACCAGCGAGTCTGTCATCCAGTAGGCCAGAGTAAATTCGGCACGTTCACCCAGGGCGCCTTTCAGTTTGATCCGTGCGGTATCCACGTCATAGTCGTTAAAGTCGTCTTCGCGAGCGCCGGTAAAGCCGTTTACCAGGGTCAGGTAACCCCCCATTTCTTCTGTTGTGGCGGCGATGCGCAGCGCAAGTTTGTCTTCAATGATGGGTATGTTCACCGCTCCCTTAAGTGCGGTGCTGTCGGACCCATTGGTGTCGGAATAGGTGGCCTCCGCCTTGGCTTGGAATTCATTGTAGACCGGATCTTTGGTCAGGATGCGAATGGTGCCGCCCAGTGAACTTGCGCCGTAAAGCGTACCTTGGGGCCCGCGTAACACTTCTACTCGCTCCAAATCCCAGGCCCGTACATCTGGGGTCCAAGTGACGGTCAGCGCGGTAAAGGGCACTTCATCGATGTACATGCCAATGGGGGAGTTGCCGAAGGAAGACGCGAGGCCGCGGATGTAGATCACTTGGCTACCCTGATTGGAGCGCTCAATGCTGGTGCCCGGTGCAAATTGCAGGAATTCTTCTAAACCATCGGCGCCCGTTTGCTCCAACATTTCACCGGACATGGCTGAGATGGCCAGTGGTGTTTCCAATAAGTTGGTTTCCCGTTTTAAGGCAGTGACGATGATCTCCTCAACTACCTCAACATCTTCTGCTTGGGCCACGGCGGGGACACCTGAGGCAACCAGCAGAACACCAGTGGCAGCGGCCTGGAATAAACGCTGGCCAAAAATTGCGCGAACGAAATTGAAATCCATTTGAAACCCTCTCCACGATTGACCGGTGCCTTAAAACACCTTTGAGTGCAATGTGTTGGAAGACGGGTACAGCTGCCATGGGGAAGTGCGCCATTGATACCAGCATTTTGTGCCGTTGCAAAAACAGCGTGTGGGGTAACTGAGCGGCTTACGCCGTTCTAGGTGGGCAGAATCGGGTGGATGGCATAGCCGGAATGCTGTTTCACTGTGGCTTGTACGGTCAGGTTGGTGCCCTGCAGAAGGTCCACCAGTGGCGACGGTTCTGTGGTGATCAGGGTCGCTTCACCGGTGAGTTGTTGGGACAGCCACCGTCGCCATTCACTCATTGCCTCCGCGCTCAGCGGCTGTGGGCGGCGCACCCCCAAAAAGCGTGCCACACCCTCTAATCTGGGGTGGGCAAACGCGGCGCAAGTGACCCAGTCCGGGTGATTTGCGATAGAACTCAGTTTGCTGACATCTGTGTCCACATAGATGGAGACAAATTCGTATCCAAGGCCATTTGCAGCGGCTTGAGGTCTGTGCAAGACGGTGGCGCCCATGTCGATAGAGACCGCCTCCAGTGCAGTCCAGGAATCGCTGCGCCGGATGGATTCGCTGGGGTCGCCGGCATAGTAGACGTGCCTTGAGAGTCGATTGGCGGGGTCGGTCAGTTGTGCAAATCCTGTCATCCATTCGGTGGACTGGACGTGTCCCCAGAACGCCTCGTCGTCTAAGTAAACTTCTAGATACTCTATGCCCACTTGGCCTGACCCTATAGATGTGAGGCGCCGGGTGACTGCTGTGGAGCGGTAAAAGAGATAGGTGGTAACGCCGGGTGTTGCCGACTGCGTAGCGCTGGCGCAGCTGTCGAGTCCGAGCAAGCTGCGGTTCGCGGCCGCCAAGTCGGGGCAGACCAGCTCGACGTGTAGAAAGAATGTGCCCAGGATTGTTTCCCAGTTGATGCAGCTCGGAATCCTGCCAGATCTTGTCTTAGAATTCATTCAGCGTGGGGTTTTGCGAAGCCCTTCGGGCTGCATTATGATCCGGCGGGGATAGGCATTGAGTCGTTGCAGACCGCGGCACAAAGGGCGCTTAGGCTGTTGATGACTCATCAAAAAGGTAGCGTGTCATGGGAGAGAAGGCAGCTCAATCAAATCAACCTACCGAAGCGAGCCGCCTCGGGGCGTACTACATACGCGGCTGTCTGCAAGGTGCGCTGCACAAAGGTTACGATCCCCGCGAAATCATCACCCAAGCAGGATTGGACCCGGCCATCTACGACGATGACGATGCCACCATCAACGGTGAAGAACTGCAGCGTTTAGTGGTCACCACGCGCGACGTCTTAAACGATACTTATCTGGGGTTTATGGATGTGCAGGGAAAGCTGCGCATGAGTTACCTGGCCTTTTCTTCCGCGATCAAGTGTGAATCGTTCGGTGAAGCGCTCCATCAACTGGTGATATTTGTGAATGCCGTGCGTAACGACATTCGCATTGGGTATGAAACAGATCGTGATAACGACGAGTTGGTGCTGAAGCTGCATACCAGCGGTTTTTCTGAAGGGATCAATCCGCATTTGGCCTATTGGTTCGAGACCTATTGGTTTTACAAGGGGCTGTGCTGGCTGGTGGGCCAACGCCTGGCCCTGAAACGGATCTGTTTTCAGGGAGAAAAAGCCCCGGAAGAGGTTGACTATGGCCTGCTGTTTGACTGCCCCATCACCTATAACCAAGACCAGGGCGCCATGTACTTGCCTCTGGATACGCTTAAGCTGCCTGTGATCCGCACGGAAGTGGAATTACGCGAAGGCGGCATGACGCGGGAGTATCCGGACTGGTTTGAGATCCCCGGGCAGGAGCAATCGTTAACCCACAAAGTAGAGCAATTGCTCATGGACCTGTACCAGGAAGGCGGCAATACACCGACCCTGCAGGTTCTAGCGGACATATTGTGCGCCAGCCCGCGCACGGTATCACGGCATCTGCACAAGGAAAACGCCACATTTCAGGACATTAAAGATAAGGTCAGGCGTCAGTTGGCTGAGCGTTTGCTGACCACCACCGAGTTGCCCGTGTCGCAGATCGCCGAGCGAGTCGGGTTTTGGGAACCCGCAGATTTTACGCGAGCTTATGTTCGATGGACTGGAGAAACACCGTCCGATTTTAGGGCGCGTCGTTGTTCCTGATCTGTGCAGCCATGCTGTGGCAGTCGCCCTCTTCTAATTCAGGGCTGAGCGTGCATCCAGTTCGGCGCGGATGCTGGCGTGTTGCGCACGGCTGACGCGTAACCGGCTGGCGAAGAAATACGGCACAGCCAAAAAGACTGCAAGCCCCGGGCCCATCACCATCCCCAGATTAAACAGCACGCTGTCCTCGACCGTACCGGGGGCTGCGCCCGCGGGCATGTTGGTCATGGAAAGTACCAGACCGCCAGCAAAGGTGCCGATGCCGGTGACAAATTTGATGGAAAATCCTTGGGCAGCAAAGAACATGCCTTCCTGTCGTTTGCCGGAGTGCAATTCCTGCTCGTCGGTAATATCGGCAATCAAAGAAGCGGTCACAGCCCCGAACCAAATCAACACGGCAATGTTGATGTAACCGTGTAGCACGACCAATACAAACAAGCTTGTGGTGTGGTTCTCCGGCAACCATCCCAGCAACCGACCGGGAATAAACCACAAGGTGTTGAGCACCATGAGGACAATGCACAGCTTAAGCGCAACTTGCTTCTCTACCCTGGCGTTTAACCACGCCAATGCCAGGATCATCAGCAATGTTGGAATGATCGAGCTCATCGATTGAATAAACAACTGTTGCGTGGTCAGTTCCCAGAAATACGTGTTGATATGGGTGGTTAAGGCTGTGAACAAACCGGTAAACACGCCGAAGGTCAACAGCACAAAAAACAGCGTACGAAAATTGTTGTTTTGCAATGCGCTCCATATGTCGCGCAGTAGATTTCCCACGCTGAACCGCTCGCGGACGGCAGGGATAGGCAGTTGTTGAATACGTGATGATGTACCACCGGTGGCGGTGGCGGCAAACAGCACGACTAATACCAAGGCAATCATGCCAAATTGATGGTAGTTACTTTCAATCAGGCGCCCATCTAGCTCTCCTTCACCTTGAAAGACGAACCCCCACGCCGCGCTGGTCAGCAGGATCGCGCCCAGCCAGTGCACTACCGTGCGTAATCCAGTAATGGCTGTGCGTTCAACGTAGTCTTCGGACAATTCAGCACCTAGGGCAAGGTACGGTACGCTGAACAATGTAAAAAACGTGCGTAGCAGCACACAGACAATCAACATCCAGGCGAGCGTTTGCCACTCTGTAAGGCCTTCCGGAACGGCAAACAGCAGGTACATGCAAATGGCCATCGGCAGCGCGCCCAATACCATCATCGGATGCCGTCTACCCCAACGGGTACGCAGATTGTCTGAGATCGAGCCGACTATGGGATCTGTAATTGCGTCCCAGGTCATGGCAATGAGCAATACCGCCCCTGCAAGGTTGCCCGATACGCCCTGGATGCTGGTGTAATAAAACAACACAAAGGCGCCGAAGGCGACGTCTTTGACAACGAAGGTCAACGTGCCGCTGGCATACGCTAAACGGAACGATAAGGGATTGGTTGGGTTGGGGGGCATGATCGTTGCAGTTTCCCGCGTCATGGTGGCTGAAGGAATGGACATGCGGGACAGGACACCAAGCAAAACCAGACCAATTTTGGTTCTGGCTCCGGTCTATCGCAGGCCTATTGCAGACCTGTCGCAGGCCTATTGCAGGCCGAATACGCCAACTTCCATGACCGATTCGACCATGGTTAACCTACCCTTCGGTGTGGGAGCCTGAGCCTATGACAACCATCGAAACACGCTTGGGTGCCGTTGAAGGCGTCGAGGAAGAGGGGTATCTATCGTTTTTGGGGCTACCTTTTGCCGCACCTCCTGTGGGGGACCTGCGCTGGCAGCCGCCTCATTCGCCATTGCCTTGGACGGGTGTATTTGATGCCACTCGCCACCCTAACCGCTGCTATCAGCCGCCCTATCCGGGCACGCTGGGCTCGCCGGACTTCCCCGGAGAACTCAGCGAAGACTGTCTTTACCTCAACATTCACACGCCAGCGGTTGATGAGGACAAACGGCCGGTGTTGGTGTATGTCCATGGCGGCGGGTACGTAGCAGGCTCTGCAAATGACCTGGACGCAAGCACTTTGTGTGTGAAACATGACGTGTTGTTTGTCGCCATGAACTACCGGTTGGGTTTGTTCGGGTTTATGGACCTTAGCCGCATCGGACCACAGTACGCCACCTCTGCATCGTTAGGTTTCCAAGATCAAATTGCTGCCCTGCGTTGGATACGAGAGAACATACAAGATTACGGCGGTGATCCGGACAACATCACTATTAATGGCGTTAGCGCTGGCGCGGGTTCGGTGTTGGCGTTGATGGCGGCACCTACGGCCAAGGGGCTGTTCGACAAAGCGGTGGCCTTTAGTCCTGCGGAGTTAGCTCTGGAAGTGCCGGATATGGCTGGCGGCTACGCGCAAGCTTTAGATATGACGGAGCAGGAATTTTTTGAGCGCGCACGTGACATGTCCGGCGCTGAACTGTTGGAACTGCAAAATGACACTGGGCTCGGGATGGCGGCCGCGGTGGATGGTCACACCATCGTAGCACCCATCGATGAGGCGCTCCGTGACCGTATTAATCCTGTCCCGCTGCTGATTGGCAATTGTGAAAAAGAAGGCACCATGTTGGTTGCGTCAGTTAATGAAGATGCCAATCTCGATCAAGAAGCCATGCTGGAGGGTATCGCCCACACCATCTCTGCGGGCAACGTGGACGCTTACAAAGCTTATCTGCAACGCCGTATCGGTGAGGTTGCTGCCGCCGAGCGCATGGCCCAGGTATGGACCGACTACTTTCGCGCGCCGGTGTTGCGCACCGCGCAAACCGCCGCGGACGTTGGAGTGCCAGCATGGGTGTACAGCTTCGAAGTGCCCACCGACCGACCCTTTGGTTGTACCCATTCCGCGGACATGCCGTTCAGTTACTTCTTGTTTGAGCGGGCCTTGCAAGATGAATACGAATTCCCGTTCCATCCCAACACGCCGGAAAATCGGGCGCTGGCGGAGGTCTGGTCAGCGTCGTTTGCCAATTTCATGCGCGCTGGGGATCCCAATGCCGATGGCTTGCCCAAATGGGCGCCTTACAACCGCGATTCGCGGATCACCATGGTGGTACGGGAGCGTGCACAGAGTATTCCCAGCTACGATGGCGATGACGCGATTGAAGCTTACGGGCTTTAGGCTGCTCACCACGTAAGAGGGGTGTTCGGTTGCGTGGGTGCTTCCGCTACCCAGCGCGCGAGGTTATGCTGGTCGTTTCAATAACGGCACCAACATGGCGCGCCCGGCATTTTTCTACGGATGGATCATCGTAGCGTTCACCTTCGCGCTACAGTTTGTTGCCATGGGGCTGAGCTACTACGCGTTTGGCGTATACCTCAAACCGATGACCGAGGTGCTGAACGCAGACCGCTTTGATGTTGCGTTAACGCTGTCTTTTCAATCCGTCTTTGTTGCCTTGTTAAGCCCCATGGCCGGGCGATTTTTTGTGCGTTATGACATACGTTGGCTACTGACCCTGGGTACAGCCTCGCTGACTGCCGGATTTCTGCTCTTGAGCCAGATCACCGCTCTGTGGCAGTTATACCTGCTGTATGGTGGGCTGGTGGGTATTGGCATGGTACTGCTGGGCACAATTCCTTCGAATATGTTACTGGCGAATTGGTTTGCGCTGCGGCGCGGCACCGCCATGGGTATATCACAGTTTGGCATCACCATTTCCGCCACCGTATTGGTGCCGGTGGTGACCTGGTTGTTGCTGGCCTATGGTTGGCGCGTATCGTTTGTCGTGTGTGGTATCGCGGCCGCGGTGGTGTTGTTACCGGCAATCTGGCTGTGCACCGTGCGCCGGCCGGAAGATGTTGGGTTACACCCGGACGGGCGGGATACACCGTTGGCGCCGGAGGCTTTTGCCGCGGTGGACTGGACGTTTGTCAAAGCCATTGCGGATCGTGATTTTTGGCTGATTGCTCTGACCATGGGGCCCTGTTTTATGGGGATAGCCTCGGTTGTCCTGGCGATGCCTTCCCATGCCACTGACTTGGGTCTCACTGCCATGCAGGCGTCTACCGTGGTTGCGGTGACCACCTTTATGGGGGCGTTAGCCAAGCCCACATTTGGCGTTCTGGCGGATTACTTCAACCAGCGTATGGTGGTGGCCTCAGCCATCCTTCTGCAGGCAGCGGGTGTTGCGGTACTGCTGTTTGCTACGGACCAATTGAGCTTAAGTGCAGGGGGCTTTTTGTTTGGCCTAGGGTACGGCGGCATGGCGCCGCTGTGGTCAGTGCTGATTGCTGAGCGCTTTGGCCGCGCCGCGTTCGCCTCCGCCATGGGTGCCATGATGCCGATGATCATGCCATTCAACATTGTTGGCCTGCCGCTGGCAACTTTCATTTTTGACACGACGGGCACTTATTTGCCCGTGTTTTACGTCCATCTGGCTGGCTATTTGGTGGCATTGGCCGCGATCTTTTTGCTGCGTGCTGAACGCCAGCCGCAGATCGCCTAAATGTGCAAACGGCTGCAACTATGATTGTCCCGTGGGCCTATGTGGATGGGCGGATGTGACTACGCTTATAAAACCGACTTGAGGAGATCGAGCACATGACCGGGCCACTAAACGGATTCAAAATTTTGGATATGTCACGAGTATTGGCGGGACCAGCTGCTACGGTTTTGTTGGCGGACCAAGGCGCAGATGTCATCAAGGTCGAGCCGCTACGTGGTGATGTGGTGCGCGCTATGGGAGGTGGTGGTGTCACCCCGGGGTTTGTCACCGCCAATCGCGGTAAACGCTCTATTGCGTTGGATCTAAAATCCCCGGCAGGGATAGACATTGTCAAACGTCTAGCGCAGGACGCAGACGTCTTTGTACAAAACTTCCGCCCCGGCGCGATCGACGGTATGGGGCTTGGCGAACCAGTCATCCGTGGCATCAATCCGAAAATCATCTATGTGTCCATGAGCGGTTTTGGTGACAAAGGACCGTACGCGGATCAGCGTGTCTACGATCCTGTAATCCAGGCGCTGTCGGGGCTGGCGGACCTACAAGCCACCGACGAGCATGACCGGCCACGCATGATTCGCACCGTCATACCAGACAAGACCACCGGTATCACCACCGCCCAAGCCATCACCGCGGCGTTGCTGGCGCGGGAACGCAGCGGTGAGGGACAGCATATCCGGGTGGCCATGCTCGACGTGATGATTGCTTACCTGTGGCAGGAGGGTCTTGCCGGTCTCACCATGGTGGGTGAAGAAGACAAGGTAAAGCGTGGGCAACGTTCGAAAGACCTAATTTATCAAACCAGTGATGGCTACATTACCGCCGGAGCGGTATCCGACGCGGAGTGGCGGGGTATGTGTAAAGCGTTGGATCGCGAAGCTTGGCTGACGGATGAACGGTTTGCCACACCCAGGGCACGGGGAATGAATGTGAAGATTCGCCTGGAAATGACCGCAGAGGTGCTGCGTACCAATACCTCTGAATACTGGCTCAAACGGCTGCGCGACAACGAAGTGCCCAGTGCGCCGGTGCTGAGCCGACCGGAGGTCATTGCGCAGGAACAGGTGCAGGTAAATGAGATTCTCTCAGAATACGATCAGCCCGGCTTAGGGCGGATCCGGCAACCGCGACCGGCGGCGCGCTTTGAGGGGACGCCGGTGAACACGGAACAAATTGCCGCGGCCCTGGGCGAACACGGTCGAGAAATACTTGCCGAGTGCGGTTACGCATCAGCAGAAATAGAAACGCTTGTACAAGAAGGCGTGCTGGGCGAGCCTGCTATATAGACGTTGCAGCAACAGAAATAGCGGGTTTACCCACCGTTAACCTCGCGTGAGCTAGCATCCTGAGAATGCTCGGAACAGTGGCCATGACCATCCAAACCCTGCTGGTTGAAGACAATCTCTCCTTAGCGGAGACGGTGATCTCCTATCTTGATCTGGAAGACATCGAGTGCGATTACGCCGCAACCGGTGTGCAAGGTTTGGAGTTGGCGCTGAGCAACGAGTACCAAGCCATCTTGTTGGATATAAACTTACCGCATATGGATGGCTTGGCGGTGTGCGAGGCATTGCGGCAAGCAGGCGTTGAAGTGCCGGTGCTGATGCTCACAGCCAGAGACACGTTAGAAGACAAGCTCGCGGGTTTTGACGCCGGTACCGATGACTATCTTGTTAAACCCTTTGAGTTGAGTGAGTTAACTGCACGGGTCAAAGCGTTGGCAAAGCGTCGCAGTGCACAGGTGCAAAAACTAACGGTAGGTCCGCTGGAGTTAGACTTGTCCAACAAAATGGCGGTTCGCGAAGGGCAAGTGCTCAGCCTCACCCCCACCTGTTGGATCCTGCTAGAGCTGTTGATGCGCGAGTCGCCAAACGTGGTGAGCCGCGAGAAGATGACCAATGCCATCTGGCGCACAACCGAAGTCCCTGATTCCGACGTCTTAAAGGTGCATTTATATAAATTGCGTCAACAGGTGGACAAACCCTTCACCACCCAGCTGCTGCATACCGTGGCTACCCACGGCGTTGCCATCCGGGCACCCCATGAGCGATAAGGCTGCCTCCCGCACGTTACCCAGCTTGCGGCGGTACTTGCTCGCGTGGTTTACCGGCTGTGCCATTGTCATGGCTATCGCGTATACCGAATTGCTGGACTATTACCTGGTGCTGGGGATCGATTTACGTACACAGTCATTCCTTGAGCGCACCGCAGAAGCATACGCGCACAACTTCAATGCAGGGCAAGACCCGGATATGCCGGTGAGCCGTAACTTGGTGGGTTATCGGGATCTCAGCGATATACCGCCACACCTGCTCGCGCTGTTTCCTACGCAACGCTTGCAACACGGAGAGGCACAGCGTTTTGTCAATTTGGATTTTGATGCCAACGATGAAAAAGAGTTTGCAGTGGATACCCTGGATTTCTGTATTGAAGGCACCTGTGAACTGTTGTTCCTTTATACCTATGAAATCAGACAAGGGCAGTGGTTGTACTTGGTGCACGGCATTGTTGGCAGTGAAGAAATTTACGAAGAGTTGGAGCTCAGTGATCGCGTCGCGGTGACAGTCGGGACCCTATTTGTGGGGATGCTGCTGCTCATCGCCATTTTACTGGTGCGCAACATTGATGCGCCCCTGCGTAAGTTGAACTTCTGGAGTGCCGCACAGAATAGCGGCACACCTTCCCAAGACATTCCTGATCTGCGCTTTCGTGAACTGGACACGCTGGCTCGGCGCATCCAATTTGCGTTTGAACGTATGCGGGAAGGGGTCGACAAAGAAGAGCAGTTTCTGCGCCACGCCAGTCACGAACTACGCACCCCCATTGCCATTTTGTCCGCCAACGTAGAGCTCATCGATCGGCTCTCGGCGCGGCCGGAGCGTACAGAAGCGGAGCAGGCCGCGTTTAAGCGCCAGTATCAAGCGCTGGATGAGATGAAGTTGCTGATGGAGACGCTGTTATGGATCAACCGCCAAACCGAAAATACGCCTAAACCCGAAACAATCGATTTGCGCGAAGAGCTGGCCGAGATTGCGGACAACTATCGCTACCTGTTGGACGCAAAGGATGTGGCATGGTCGGTGCATGGCGATGCTACGGTGAAAGCACCGGCCGCGGCGGTACGTGTGGTCTTGTCGAACCTACTGCGCAATGCGTTCCAGTACACGGTAGCAGGGGCTGTGAAGATCACGATATCGAAAACTAGAGTGTCGATAGAAAACGTCAGTGCCGTGCCGTCTTCCGCTCACGCAGAGTTGAGTAGCGATGTCGATTATGGCTTTGGTTTTGGGCTTGAGTTGGTCAGCCGTATCTGCGCACGCTTCGAATGGCAATTCACATCAGACGAGGTGTCCGGTGGCAGAGTGACATCGGTGGTTTTCTAGATTGCGCTTGTAGAGCGGAACCATAGCGTTGCCGCATGTTCACCCAGCGTTTACCCTGCGCGACCTAGTATGTTGGGCTGCGGTCAACAGCGTGTTTGATTGAAGTTTGCACGGGAGTGGTACACCAATGAGTTTGATGATTGGGCTAAAAGACGTTGCTATGAGTTACCCGGTAGACCAATCCAGGGTGGCGGTGTTAAACGGCGTCAGCCTCGATATCCACGCCGGGGAAAGTGTTGCGGTGATTGGACCGTCGGGCTCGGGCAAAACGACGTTGCTTTTATTGCTTGCGGGCCTCGACCATCCAGACACGGGTATAATTGAGATACAGGGGACTCGGCTGGTTGATTTATCTGCTGATGAATTGGCGGACCTGCGGCGCGACCGCATGGGGATAGTGTTTCAGTCGTTCCATTTGATCCCCAGTCTCACCGCCCTCGGTAATGTCTCTCTGCCTTTGGAAATAGCAGGCGACCCGGATACAGAATCTAAAGCCAAGGACATGTTGCGAAGGGTCGGGCTTGAGCATCGTGTTTCACACTACCCGAGGCAGCTGTCTGGCGGTGAGCAGCAACGTGTCGCGATCGCCCGTGCCCTGGTGCATGCCCCACCATTGATATTGGCGGATGAACCCACCGGTAATTTGGATAAGAGCACCGGTAGTGCAATCAGTGAACTGCTGTTTGATTTACACAGTAATCTAGGCAGCACGTTGGTGCTGGTCACTCATGACGAAGCGTTAGCGGCGCGTTGCGATCGCCAACTGCGTCTCGATGGGGGTAACTTGCTGGAACGTCCGTCGCATGCGCTTTCTGCTTAAACTCGCCTGGCAAGATCTGCGCGGCAGCGGCCAGTCCTTGTGGGTGTTGTGCGCCTGCTTGTTGCTCGGCGTCACTCTGGTTGCGGCCACAGCGGGGTTGTATCAGCAAGTCTGGAGCGGCTTGGAGGCAGATAGCCGTAAATATAGCGGCGGTGATCTGCAGGTGGAATCACGTGCACGGCTGCCAGAGCCAGCTCTCGGCTGGATGCGGGAGCGGGGCGACGTATCTCTTCTGATAGAGCTTGACACCATGATGGGCACCCAGGCGGGCGACTTTCAGGTGGTGGAAGTACAGAGCGTAGACCGGCACTACCCGCTGTATGGTGCGCTCACTTTAAGCCCTGCACGTCCGCTCGCGGAAGTTACGCGTATGGTTGACGGCCAGTTTGGCCTGGCCATGGACCCGGTGTTGGCTGATCGGCTGAGTCTTGTGGTTGGGGATGAGGTAGAGATTGGGGAGCTATTGTTCGAAGTTCGCGCTTTAATTACGGAACAACCCGACCGCAACCTTACCGCCAGTTGGTTGGGTAGCCCGGTCATGATCTCGGAACAAGCTTTGCTTGAAAGTGGTTTGATACGACCAGGTAGCCGACTGGAGTACGAGTATCGTGTGCGCACGGAGCTGGACCCCGCGGCATGGCAAAGTCAGTTGTTTGCGGCTTTTCCGGGGACCGAGTGGGAGGTCAGCACCTTCATGGACCGCAGCGACCGCATCGGCGAACGGCTGGCGCAAGCGGGCTCGGCGTTGATCATTGTGGGCTTCAGTACGCTATTTATTGGTGGCCTGGGGGTGTTCAACAGCGTTCAGGCTTATCTGCAAGGCAAACTCGGTACCATTGCCACCTTGCGATCTGTTGGTTTGCATGATCGTCCATTAGCCATCGTGTATCTGTTGCAGATATTGATGATGAGCGGGTTGTCTTGTATTGCGGGTGCTGTGCTGGGTTTTTTACTGGCATTTGCCGGGGCAGCCTTTGCAGCCACGCAAGTTCAGGTAGATACCGCGCTCAGCAGCGCCGTACTGCCCAGTGTTTTTGCTGCGCTATTTGGCTTATTGACCGCCATGACGTTTGCCGCGCCGGCGATTGGGCGGGCTTTGTCGGTGGATCCGGCGGTGTTGTTTCGCAGTCTTGAAGGCGCGGTAACTGGCACACCACGCCCATGGTGGATTGCCACCGTATGTGGTGCAGGTCTAATTCTGCTGCTGGTGTTGCTGGTCCTGCCAGATCCGATTTTTGCCTTGGCGTTTGCCGGTACGTTGGCGGGTTTGTTGCTACTGCTCGAAGGCATCGTTCGCTTGATTAGGCATGTTGCACTGAGACTAGACGCCCGCGCTCCAACGCGTCGCCATTTTGCCTTGCACTTAGCGCTGGCGAATTTGCATCGCCATGGCTCGGCGCTGCGCGCTTCTTTATTGACCCTCGGATCGGCGTTAACGCTGCTGGTTGCATGCACCGTGTTGATTTCAACGTTGCTGGACACCATTGCGGGTACCATTCCACAGGAGTCGCCGGATCTAGTCTTGTTTGACGTGACGCCGCAGCAGCGTGAGACAGTCAGTCAGATCTTGGAGCGGCAGGGCGCTACGCAAATCGATTTGGTACCCCTGGTACAAGGCAGATTGACGGCCATCAACGGTACCGAGGCAGATTCTGAAAGCAGCCTAGAAGCGCAACGAGAAGCGCGGGACGAACACAAGCTGACTTATCGAGAAGGCAACATTGATGGCGTGACCATGGTGCGCGGCAGCTGGTGGCCTGCCGAGACCGATCCGGAACGCGCATATGTGGTAATAGAAGATCGTGAAGCCAATCAAATTGGACTCGAGATTGGCGACATGCTCACCTTCACGATCGACGGTCGCCAACTGCAAGCAGAGTTAACCGGTATTTATCGGCAGCAAGGTTTACAGACTCGCTTTTGGTTTGAGGCGATTTTTTCCGATGGGGTGCTCGATAGCTACATAACGCGCTATGTGGGTGCCAGTTTCATGCCGGAAGACAGGGCGATAGCCGCGCAGAATGAAATTGCCGATGTGGCCTACAACATCGTCTCTGTCCGCACCGCCACTATCGTCGCCACCGCCAAAGATCTTTTGGGTAAGGCGGTAGCAGGGTTAGCCGTGGTGTCTGCGGTGGCGCTAAGTGTCAGTTTGTTGGTGCTAACGGGCGTAATGGCGAGTCACCGTTCACGTCAGGTCTATTACTCCACCATTCTGCATACCATTGGTGCGCGCTTAGGAGTCATCCGCGCAAGCTTAAGCATGGAGTACGTTTTGCTGGCGCTGGTCACTTCGGTGTTTGGTTTGGCGCTTGGCATTCTCATTGCGCTGCCGCTGATGCACTTTCAGCTGCGACTACCGCTCACCTTCCCACTCTGGCCTGCGGTCATCGCGGCCTTTGGTGTGAGCTCCATCTGCCTGTATGCGGGGGCCGACTATCTCATGCGCCGGTTGAAGCTACAGCCTGCCTCTCTGCTGCGCGGTCAATAAGGAAGGCATCAAGTAGCGCTGACGTTAACCCAACGTTAACCGGCCGGGGCATAACATCTGGCCCATGCATCGCGCTCATGTAAAAGTGTTGTTGGCCTGTTGTGTCGGGCTTGCTCTATGTAGTCTGATCTTGCTCACGGGCCCACAACCGTTGGAGGCCAGCGTTCCCCAGGGCAAGCCACGTGTTGTATTGGGTGGGCTAGAACGTGCCATGGTGGCCAATCGCGTTGACGCATTTGGCGTGCTGTTGCCACGGCAAACGCTGCAATTGACTACCCAGGTCCCCGGTGAAATTACCTGGGTCAGCGAGCAGTTGGAAGCGGGCGACCAAGTGGCGCAAGGGGACTTGCTGTTCCAAATTGACCAGCGTGATTACTTGATTGCGGTGTCGAGTGCCGAGGCGCGATACGCCCAAGCCCAAGCCAACATAGTGCTGGAAGAGGGCCGGGCCGAGATAGCACAGTTGGAATGGGCCACTTGGCAGAGAAACCAATCTGAGGCAGAGTCTGCCAATCCATTAGCCCTGCGCGAACCCCAGCGGGCGGAAGCCGTGGCCAGACGCAAGGCCGTATTGGCCGACTTGGAGCGTGCCAAACTGGCGTTGGAGCGGACCGAAGTGCGCGCGCCATGGCCTGCCAGCGTGGTGCACGCCAACGCCATTGTTGGGCAATTACTGTCGGTTGGTGAAGTCACAGCCACCCTGTTCCCGCTGGATTTTGCCGTGGTTGAGTTGCAGGTACCGATGCAAACACTGCGCTTGTTTGATGCGGGTATCAAACAAATATTGCTGCGGCCGATACATGACCCGAATGCACCGACAGTTGTGGGAACGTTCGACAGCGTTGTTAGAAATCTCACGGAAGATACGCGCCTTGCAACGGTCCGTGTGCGCGTAGACGAACCGCTGAATCATTCGGGTTGGGCCTACGGTATGCACCTGCAGGCCAACATAGAAGCTCAGCAGCAGCGTCATGTGGCTTTGGTCCCAGCAAATCTCATCATCAGCGGAAATCTCATCTGGGTTTATCGCGAGGGACGCGCACACCGCCATCGTTTGTACCCCATCGAAAACCAGGGGGGGATGGTGGCGGTGGAAGATAATTTTGCTTCCGCTGATGCGCTCATCATCGAGCGACCCATTGGTTTGTTCGACGGGGCAGAAGTGGCCTCGACCGATTCCGCCGCGGCCGAAATGGCCGTGACCGAAAAAGGTGCAGCAGGTTCCTGAAGTGAGCTCAGATCCGAAGCCCAGCATCTCAACGTGGTTTCTATATAACCCTACCGCCGCAAATCTGCTGATGTGGGTGTTCATCGCGGGTGGGCTGATCGCGGTGTTCAACATGCGTCAGGAAGTGTTTCCCAATGCGGTGTTGGACACCATCGAGATTCGTGCGGAATACCGCGGAGCCACCGCTTCGGAAGTGGAAGTTCAGGTGGTGCAACCGATGGAGCAAAGTATCGACACTTTGCGCGACATTCGCACGGTGGTCAGCGAAATACGTTCAGGCGGTGCAAACATTTTTGTCATGCTGCAAGACGGTGCTGATGCACAGCGGACTCTGGACGAGATACGCAGCGCCATAGACGGCATTAGCGCGCTACCGGTAGACCTCGAACCCCCTACCATCATTCAGGTTCGCGATGGTGGTGGTGAGCTCGATATCGGTTTCTACGGTTTCACCACTCGGGATGAGTTGCACACATTTGCCGGGCTTGCCAGAGACCGCTTGTTGGCGCTGCCCGCGGTTGGTCAGGTGGATGTAGAAGGCGCTGGTGAACCGGAAATCACAATAAGAGTCTCCCCGGACAGAAGCCGCTTGTTTGGCGTGTCGTTAAGTGATGTTGCCGCGCAGATTCGACGGGCCACCTTTGAGCAATCCGGTGGCGCCATTCGAAGTGCGATGGGTGAGTACGGGTTGTCTACCGGTCTTGATCGTCAGCACGCACATGAGTTTGCCGATATTGCCATTATTGAATCAGACAGTGGCGTGCCGCTGACGTTGGCGCAGATCGGTGAAGTTGAAAACGGTTTTCGGCCGCATGGTAAACGCTACCGTATCAACGGTTCGCTCGGTGTGATGATGACCGTATACGGCACCGGTACTGCAACGCCGGGTGAGGTGTCGAATAGCGTCCGAACATTGCTTGCCGAAATCGAAACCGAGATGCCTGTGGGTGGCAGCGTTGTATTTGATGACGACGCCAAGAGTTTCGATGACCGTGTCGGCATCCTGGCGGATAGCGCGCTCATCGGTTTGGCCCTGGTGCTCATCCTGCTGTTTTTGGTGCTGGAGGCGCGCGTTGCCTTTTGGGTAGCCGTGGGATTGCCCGTGGCCATGTTAGGCGGTGTTGCCTTGTTCGCTTTGACGCCCTACACCATCAATTTTGTCTCGGTCTTTGCCTTCATCATTGTGATTGGAGTGGTGGTGGACGATGCTGTGGTGATTGGGGAGTCGATATACGCAGGTACCCAGGCGGGCTTGTCACCGCTGGCCGCAGCAGCGGATACGGTCAATCGTTTTGGTCCCGCCATCACGCTGGCCATTCTCACCAACATCATCGCTTTTATGCCGATTTTCTTCATGCCGGGAGAGTTAGGTTTGTTTTTGTTGGCTATCCCGGTGGTGACGACGTGTGTGTTTGCCGTTTCTTTGATAGAGGCGCTATGGATACTGCCGGCGCATCTTGCCTACGGAAAACAACGTACCGTAAGCCGCAGGCAGAATGCGCAGTGGGTGCAGCAGCGGTTTGAGCACTTTCGCGAACATCACTTTGTGCCTTACGTGGCTAAATGTCTGGCTAATCGTAGCCTGGTCATCAGTATCGGTTTGTTGATTGCAGCAGTGATTGTCAGCTGGGTGGTCAGCGGCCGCATGCCTATTTCCTTGCAACCGGCATTTGAAAGCCAACAAGTTACTGCCATCTTTGCGCTGACACCTGGAGCGTCGGATCAACAGGTGAATGACATGGCGGCGGAGATTGAACAACTGGGACAACAAGTTTTGATGAACTTGAGCGGTCAAGATGTCAGCCAAGGCGGCGGGATCGAAGCGCAACAAGACATCGAAGGCGTGTATATGGAGCTGGGCGCACCGGTCAGTCATCAAGGTGCCGTGAGTTTTAGTTTGGTGGAGCCACAACGGCGTAACTTCACAGCGGCACAATTTGCCGAGCAGTGGCGGGATCGCATCGGTCAACCCGCAAAGCTCACACAGCTGGCCATCGACTACCTGCAAGGCCCAGGCGACGGCCGCGATCTGACCGTCGAAATCGCCCACGCAGATCCAAGCGTGAGCCGCCAAGCCGCCGAATCTTTGGTTCGACAACTGCGTGAAGTGGCAGGTGTTACGCAAATCTCATACAGCGGCAATGCGTTTCGCTCCGAAGTGCGCTTTGAGCTGACCACCACCGGCCGCGCACTTGGTTTTGACGAAGCGGAGGTCTCTAGTCGCCTGCGTGCCCAACTGGACGGTTTGGAGGCCACCCGCCTGACCCGGGGACGCAACGAGGTGCGGGTGATGATTCGCGGTAATCACACCGAATCACAAATACTGCCGGAACTGAATGGGCTTGTTCTCACTGCCAGCAATGGTCGCCAGGCTGCCCTGGGGGACATAGCAAAAATTCATTGGGAGCAGGGGCCGGTGCAGTTTCGGCGCATCAACGGCCAACGCATTGAACGGGTCGAGGCGACCATTGATCGGCGTATCACCGCCAAGTCGTTAGTGGATGAATTAGTTGGCGATACGTTGTTGCCGCAGTTAGAGATGGCTTATCCGGGCCTCATTACCTGGGATGAAGCGATTGATACTGATGAAGACGCAGAAACCGCGTTGGGTTTGATGTTGGCGACCGTGGCGGTGCTGGTGGCTATTTTTGTGTTGATCGGCGCTTACGCGCGCAGTTTGCGCCACAGTGCCATTTTGTTGGCCAGTATTCCCCTAAGCGCGACCGGCGCTTTGCTTGGCCATTTTGTATTAGGGCTTGGCCTAAGTGCTGCGAGCTTCTCGGGTGTGTTGGCGTTGGGTGGCTTGGTGATCAACGCGGGATTGTTGTTGCACCTTCGCTACGACGAAGAACGCAAACGCGGCGCTAACCCGGAAGCGGCCATGTTGTGTGCGGTGCGAGACCGATTCCGGCCCATTGTGTTATCCAGTGTCACCACCTTGGTGGGACTAGCGCCGCTCATGCTCAGCGCGTCCACTCAAGCGGCAGCCATGCGGCCCGTGGCTGTCTCCGTAGGGTTTGGCATGTTGTTTTCCATACCGGTGATTTTGGTTCTCCTGCCTTGCATCGTGGTAGCCCTGGAGCGCCATCGACCTGCTTCAAGCGAGCTGCGGTCTGGGAATTTAGTTTTAGACAAAGGTGAGACCGCGCTTTGAGCATGCGGCTGTGCGTATGGACGGTGGCTGTGGTGCTGCTCAGTGGTTGTGTCTCCGCTCCGGAAGTGCGGCTGGTGCCTGAAGGTATTTCTCAAGAGGAGATGTCGATGCAGCATCCGCCAATACGTGTGGACAACGTTCCGTGGTGGAGTAGCTTCGACGATGACGTGTTGGATGCGCTGATCTCTCAAGGTCTGGGCGGCAACCCATCCCGTCAGATCGCCCTTGCTCGACTTGCGCAGGCAGAAACTGAGTTGAACGTTGCAAAGGCGTCGCGTTGGCCGTGGCTGCAGGCGCGCGGCAATCGGGAGGTATTTGAGTTTCGCGGTCGTGATCCGGACACCCGCACGGATATAGGTGCGCTGGAGACCGGGTGGGATGCAGGTTTGTGGGGTAAACGTCGACTTGCCATCGAACAGGCGGAGCAGTTTCAACAGCAAAGGTGGTTTGAACAGCAGGCCATCGTGTTGGCATTAAGTGCATCTATTGCGGATGTCTACTATCAAATTGTCGAGCGGCGCACCCAAGGGTCTCTGTTGGCGGCGCAAACAAGTGTCAGCAGGGATCTGGAGCGCTTAATTGAAGCGCGCTTCCGTCTTGGCCAAGCGCCGGCAAACGAGTTGTATCAGCAACGTGAACAAACAGCGCTGCTCGAACAACTAGAGTTGGTCAACACTACCCGGCGCGGAACGTTGGAACGCAGTCTAGACGTCCTGCTCGGTGAACGCCCGGATGCCAATCCGCGGGTCATGCGCACCCAAGTGCCAACGGCGCCGACGCAGAGGGAAACGGGGGCAGTAGAGGACCTGGTTCGTCATCGCGCGGACATCCGTGCCGGATATGCGCGCCTACAGCAAGTTGCCGCGGAGGTGGGGTTGCGCTTTGCGGAGCGTCTACCTGCGCTGCAGGTCACGGCCAGTTTGACGTCGTTGACCAGCAAAGCCCTGAGTTCCGAATGGGTCGGTTATGGATTAGATCTGGCGGCGCCCATTTTCACCGGCGGGCGGCTGAAGGGTTTGGAGCAGCGGGCGCGGCAGGTGCTGGAGGAGGGGCGGCAACGTTACTTTGCACTTTGGCTGGAAGCGCTGAATGAGGTGAGTTCTTTGCAGTGGCAGTATCAACAGCAACAGAGGGTTATTGGGGCCTTGTCGGCGCGGCGGGATTTTGCGCAACAAGCGCTAGAAACAGCCCGTGATCGTTATATTCGTGGCGACCAAAACTACCTCGACGTATTGACCGCCTTGCGTGGCCTACAGGACGCTGATCGCTCCTTAGTATTCGAGCGGCGCCAGCTGGTGACGCTGTGGATCCAGGTGACGGAAAGCGTTGGTCAGCCGATGTGCGGCGCCATCGCTTCGTGCACAGCAAACTGGCAGCTATAGAGGTTGACTTGTCTTCTCTCGCGCTATTCGCCTTTAAACTCAGCCGGGCGCTTCTCTAAAAAGGATTGAATACCTTCTTCCCGATCCTTGGTGTTAAAGGCATATTGTTGCCCAAGAAAATCAAATCGTCCGTGCACAGCAAGGCTGGTCTCCAGGGCTTGGTAGACCATCATTTTCGATATCCCGATCGCCACCGGCGCTCCGTTGGTCATTTCCGCAGCAAAAGCTTGCGTGGCTTCGGCAAACTCAGCCGCCGGCACCACTTCGTTGACTAGACCGATCTCTTTAGCTTCCGCTGCGCCAATAATTTTGCCGCCAAAAATCAATTCGCAGGCTTTGGCAGGACCCACTAACTGTGTGAGCAGGAAAGCACCGGCGGATTCTGGCGGTATGCCGCGTAAGGTCCATACTGCACCGAAGCGCGCGGTATCTGTGGCAATGCGCATGTCACAGGCCAAAGCCAGGCTTAACCCCTGGCCGACAGCAGCGCCATTTACCGCGGCAATAACGGGTTTTGGCATGTTGCGGAAGGTGTCGGCAAAGTCGATGGGCGCCAATGGTCCCCGTGCAAGCTTGCCTAATGGAGTCGCGCGTGCGCGAACTTCGGCAGAATCAGCAGGCCGCTGTTTTACGTCTTCTCCGGCACAGAAGCCACGGCCTGCGCCGGTGATCACCAGCGCTCTCACTTTGCTGTCATCACGCACGGCGCGGAAGGCATGGTTCAGCTCTTCGCCCATGGTGTGAGTCATGGCGTTGAGCGACTCTGGGCGATTCAGCGTGAGTGTTGATATGGAACCGTCGCGTTCGAGAATTAGGGTTTCATAGTTCATGTTGGGACCTCTAGCAGATGCTTCAACCATAAGGGCTTGTGACCACGCCAACAATGTTTTTGTGTGTTGCAACACACTTTTGAAGCGCATCTTGGATCCGTTGCTGGTGCAACCGCTATGCTAAACACACTATGGATCCAAAACCTCATCTTACAGAGCAGAATCCTCCCCTCATGTTGCCGCTATTGGTGGCACTCAATTTGGTGCCATTGGTGGGTGTGATTTTTTGGGGCTGGCAGAGCTTCGACCTAATTTTCCTCTACTGGATGGAAAACGTGGTGATCGGTATTTTCACGGTGGGACGCATGGTGGTCCGACGCTACGGTCATCCTATTGAGCTTGCCTATCCACTGTTCCTGGCACCATTTTTTGCGCTGCACTATGGCGGCTTCTCTTGGGGGCACGGCACGTTTGTGTTGGCTTTGTTTGCACCCGAGGAGGCGCAAAACACGGCCTTGTTCGATGCGGTTTTTGTGGTGCTGCAATCTGAACAGATGTTGTTGGCACTGGCTGCTCTGGTTGTGATCCAACTGCTTGATTGGCGTCGGGATATCAACCGTTATGGCCTGGGCGCCGACAGTCTCAAAGACCTGATGACCAAACCCTATCGCCGCATTGTAGTGCTGCACCTCACCATCATAGGTTCCGGCTTTGCTTTGGGTGCGTTGGACGAGCCGCTGGCGGGTTTGGTGCTGCTGGTCGCATTAAAAACAGTATTTGATGTCTGGCATTGGCGCAAAGACAGCGCCGCGCAGACTCAAGAAGATGAAGGTTTTGAGCTGACGGCAGAAAAAATTGCCGAGTTGGATGAAGAATATCCAGATCCCATGGTCAAGGTGAACGGCCGCGAAATAAAATTTGCGAGCTTCAAAGAAATGAAAGCCTCTAAAGAGTTCCAGATGGCGTTAGCATTGATGCGCCTGGTAGGCGCGGGTAAAGACCTCCACATCCTGCAGACCTATATGGACATGCGCATCGCACGTGAGAATGGGTTGTCTAGCAGGTAGGGATTACTTAGCCGCTCGCCGCTTCAAATTTGAAGCCTTCATACCCTTGCTCGGCCACTTCGTTTAAGCGATCAAAATACTGCGAGCCACGCAGGTGGCCGAGAAACTGGCGGGGTTTGCCGGGAATATTGGCGCCCATGTACCAGGAGTCCGCCAGTGGGTAGAGCGTACCGTTAGCGATCGCATTAATCTCCTCGTCCCAGCTGGCTTCGGCTTCGGGTTGTGCTTCCATTGCGCCTAAACCTGCTTCGCGCACATGACGGATACATTCACTGATCCATGCGGTGGTGAGTTCTCCGCCCAGCGGCATGGTGAAGAACACGCCGGGGGCGCCAGGGCCGTGGATCATAAACAGGTTTGGAAAACCTGCAATTGTGGTCCCCAAATAGTTGTCGAACCGATCAGCCCATTTCTGTTGCAAGGTGACGCCATCACGCCCCTGGGGATTTAGGTTCAGCATTGAACCGCTGACCGCGTCAAAACCAGTGGCGAGCACCAACATATCAATCGGGTGCTCGCCATGTTTGGCCTTTATGCTTGATGCAGTAAACGCCTCTATGGGGTCTTCGCGCAAATCGACCAACGAGACGTTGTCGCGGTTGTAGGTTTCGAAGTACCCGTTGTCGAGGATCAAACGCTTGGTGCCGAAATAGTAGTTGGGCATGAGTTTGGCGGCGGTGCCCGGGTCTTGCACTATTTCGCGGATTTTGCCACGCACAAACTCACCCACTTCCTCGTTGAGTGCCTTGTCAGTCAGCACACCGGTGAAGCTATTGATGGAAAGGTGAATGCCGCCTTGTTCCCAAAGCTCTTCGTAGATGGCATGACGTTGTTCAGGCGTGTAATCAGTCGCTCGCCGGCGCTGGGTGCTAAATGGCCAACCGCCGCGGTGGCGCATGGACGCCCTGAGGTTTTCCCAATCTTCGCGGTAGGACTTCAGTTCTTCTTTGCTCAAGGGGCGGTTGCGTGCCGGCAATGAATATTGCGGGGTACGCTGAAACACAGTGACGTGCTCAGCCTGTTTGGCAATTTCGGGAATCGATTGGATGCCGGACGAACCGGTGCCGATGACGCCAACGCGTTTACCGGCAAATGAAACTTCTTCGTGCGGCCAACGGCCGGTGTGGTAACACTCACCGGTAAAGTCGTTAATGCCCGGGTAATCCGGCATGTTGGCGACAAACAAGGCGCCTACCGCACAGACGAGAAACTGCGTGCTGGCGTGTTCGCCTTTGTCCGTTGAAATGGTCCAGCGTTGGGATGCCTCGTTGTAACGTGCATCGGACACCCAAGTTTCAAACTGGATGTCCTTGAGCAGATCCGTGCGTTCCGCAAAGTGTTGTAAATAAGCAAGCACCGCCGCCTGCGGCGTTTGAGTTTCCTTCCACTCCCACTCGTCCACCAATTCTTGTGAAAAGGTGTAGGCATAAAACGGGCTGCTCGGCGCATCCACCCGGGCTCCGGGATAACGGTTATACCACCACGTGCCGCCCACGCCACCGGCGCCATCGAAGGCGCGTACGTTGAGCCCCATGTTGTCGCGCAGATGGTGTAATGCGTACAGGCCGCCGAAGCCCGCGCCGATGATGATGGCGTCGTACTGCTCTGTTGTGTCGTTCATAGTGCCTCCTCGTCCCTTTGCCTGATGGGTTAAGTGTAGCGCGCTATGGGTTATTCAAACAGTTGGTTAGGTCGGTTCGGGACGTGTCGGTTCGGGACACACGCAAAACCTGTCTCACGGATTTTGCGGTCGGTTCGGGACACACGCAAAACCTGTCTAAGTCGATTCGGGACACACGAAGTCGATTATTCGGGACACACGCAAAACCTGTCTCACGGATTTTTGTGCGCGCTTACAGCAGACCAGACTAAATCTCACGCGTATGCCGTCAGACTTCGGAAAAGCGTTGGTGGCAATCTACCAAACCTACACGAGAGTA
>JANQKS010000102.1 GCA_028281005.1 Pseudomonadales bacterium | reverse complement strand
CGCACCTTGATGGGGCCCAACCCCACCGGCGGTACGCCGTCTAGCCCAAAAACCCCACAAACCCGCTGATCCTAAGTTATAAAGTGGTTTGAGCACTAGACACCAACGGAGCACACAATGACACAAAGCAACGCGGATATCGTGCGGTCGTTTATCGAATCCTGGAGCACACTGGATGCCGAGGCTTTGGCGGCCTATTTCACTGAAGACGGCTGCTACTACAACATTCCTACCCAACCTGTCCAAGGTCGCGAGGCGGTTAAGGAATTTATCAAAAACTTCACGGCCACCTGGACCGAGACCCACTGGGAAATTCTCAACATTGCAGAGGCGGGCAATGTCGTGTTTTGCGAACGTATCGACCGCACCAAAACGACCCAGGGAAATGTCGATTTACCCTGTAACGGTGTGTTTGAAATGCAGGACGGCAAAATCAAAGAATGGCGGGACTACTTTGACCTGAGTACCTTCATGAACGCCATGAGTTAACGCCCACCACTAACTGGCCTCAAGCAAAGGAGCTGACCATGGACCAAGGCATATTTCTGCCCATGTTGGCAATGATGATCCTCACCCTGATTGTGTGGGTCTACATGTTTGCCAAGCGGATACCCTTTCTGCAAGCCGCCAACATCCCCAACGATGAGTTAACCCCCGCCAAGCTGACGGAGATTACACCCCCCCACATCGCTGCCCCGTCGGACAATTTAAAAAACCTGTTCGAAATGCCGGTGCTGTTCTACGCCATGTGCGTATTGCTGTATGTTGCGCAAAGCGTTGATGGCGTTTATCTAGGCGCCGCTTGGATATTTGTGGTGTTCCGCTATTTACATAGCCTGATGCACTGCACCCGCAACTACGTCATGGCACGTTTTGCGCTCTATCTGGTGTCCTCGCTGGCGCTGTGGTTTATGGTATTGCGCGCCGCCTTGCAACTGTTGCTAAGCTAGTGTCCTCATCTTATTAATTCGTTGAACTAAACAGGACACTCGGTCCATGGATCCTCACTCACTTCGCAGCCAACACGATCTGGAGTTGTCGCAACAGCTGCTCAAAGACCCGGATGTTAAACGGGTCAACGAGATGATCGAAAAGCAAGAAGAGACCGGTCAGATGGGCGTGCGCCGACACTTACTGAGCACTTCAGTACGCCTCAGCCCAAATATGGCCAAAGATCTCCACCGCACTGCCGGCGAATGCCGGGAAAAGCTGGCGCTGGACATACCGCTGGAATTGTACGTGTTCCCCAGTCCGTCGTTTAACGCCGCTTGCGTCAAACCCGAGGCAGGGCGCCTGTTCATCATGTTCAGCTCGGCCATTTTGGAAGCCTTTGACGCCGCTGAAATCCGCTTCGTGATGGGCCATGAACTCGGCCATCACCTGTTTGGTCATCACGACATTCCCATCGGCTACATCATGCGCGGCCAGTCTCGGCCAAGCCCGCGACTGGCTTTAACGTTAACCAGCTGGTCACGGTATGCCGAAATTTCTGCCGACCGTGCCGGCGCCTATTGTGCCAACGACCTGGAATCAGTAGCCCACGCTTTGTTCAAGTTGGCCAGCGGCTTAAGCGGTTCCTACGCTCAGTTTTCGCTGGATGAGTTTCTGGCCCAAGTTGATGAAATGCAGCTGGAGGAGGGTAAACCCGGTCAGGGTGCGCCGATCGAAGATTGGTTCCTCACCCACCCTTTCAGTCCGCTGCGTGTCAAAGCCCTTGAATTGTTCCACGCATCCGAGCTCATGTCCGCCGATGGAACCAGCGCCAATGAACTGGACCTGGGTGTGGAAAGCTTAATGAGCTTAATGGAGCCAAGTTACTTGGAGGGTAAAACCGACGTCGCCGAAGCCATGCGCCGTGTGTTGTTTGCCGCCGCGGTTACCGTGGCAGACGCAAGCAACGGTGTAACTGCCGAGGAAATCGAAGTGTTTGAGCAGTTTTTTGGCAAGGCGTCTTTTTCCAGCAAGCTGGACAAGGAGCAACTGAAAGCAGAGCTGGAAGACCGTATCGAACAGGCATTAGAAATCACGTCCATCCCACAACGCATGCAAATTGTGCGGGATTTGTGTCTGGTCTGCCGCGCCGACGGCCGCTGCTCAGGCAAGGAACGGCAGGTTTTGCGTGACATTGCTGCTGCGCTGCAAGTGCCATCCCTGTTTGTTGATCATACCCTTGAGAGTGATACGGAGCTGGATTGATGGGTAACACGCCTCACCATATGCAGCGCTGCGTAAGCTACGCTTTGGCTATGCTGTTACTAGGCAGTGCCTGCAGCGCAAAGGACGCTTACGAATCTGGCCATGCTTTGCGCCGCAGCAAAGCCGACTGCGAGGCACTCACCAGTGTTGATGAGCGCGAGCAGTGCGAACGCAACTTCGACATGGACTTTGAGGCATACCAACGCGAGCGCCAGCAACCATGAATGCCATGCAGAACCTGCAAGCCGCTCCCTACGTCAGTTTGCGCACCTACCGCAAATCCGGCGCAGCCGTAGACACCCCGGTATGGAGCGCGCCTGGCGATGACGATGCCCTATATATCTTTAGCGCGGGACAGGCGGGTAAGGTCAAGCGTTTGCGCAATACTGCCCGGGCACAAGTGGCGGTCTGTGACGTGCGCGGCAAGCTGCTCGGCGAGTGGCTGGAGGCCGAAGGTGAACTGGTTTCAGAGCCGGCACAAATAGAAGCAGCACTTGCTGCCTTACGCGCCAAATACGGATGGCAAATGTGGCTCGCGGACGTGGGTGCCAAACTCACCGGCAAGTTTAACCAGCGCGCCTACATACGCGTGACGCTTGCGTAACTACAGCAGCAGACGGTAGCAACAGTGTCGCAATTGTGTCATCTGTGTTTATCGGCACCGGTTAACCGCCGCGTGGCCGGTTACAACATAGACGTATGTGATCGCTGTTGGAACAGCGCGGCACAGGGCTGGGAGGAGGGTTTTGAACCGACGTTGTTTGCTGCCCTAGCCCGGGCGAGCCTGTTGATACCGGATCGCAACGCCAATGGCCGTCTACCCCGGGACTACGCCCCACCGGCAGATTTCCAACTTTAAAAGCCGTTGCGTAACCGCTACCGCGCGCTGTATTCATGTACATGGTCGACTAAGAACTTAACGTTGTCGACGGGTGTTTCGGGAATGATACCGTGGCCCAAATTAAAGATGTGGCCGGGTTTACCGCGGACGCTGTCTAGAATGGCTTCACTCTGGGCAGCCACCGTCGCCTGATCGGCACACAGCACAATCGGATCCAAATTTCCCTGTACCGCATTGAAACTCAAACTGTCCCAGGTTTCCGCCAAAGGTGTGCGCCAATCAAAAGCCACCACGTCAAAACCCATACCCGCAACATCCGGCAGCAGATGGCTATTGCCAGTGCCGAAATAAATCACGGGCACCTGGCCCTTAAGCTTGTCTAGCAGCGCTTGCAAGTAGGGTTGTACAAACACCCGAAAATCCGCCACTGACAAGTTGCCCACCCAGGTATCAAACACCTGCACCGCATCCACACCGCTGTCGATTTGCAGTTGCAGATAGCTGGCTACCTGCTCCACCAATTTATCCAACAGCTGGCGCCACAGCGCTGGCTGCTCGTACATCATTTTCTTCACAAATACATAGTTGCGTGAGCCTCTGCCTTCAATGGCATAAGAGGCCAACGTAAAAGGTGCGCCGGCAAAACCGATCAGCGCTATGTCTGCTGGGAGGTCCGCCAGGATGTTTTTTACAGTATCTGCGATGTAGGGGGTCGCCTCCTGCGCCGGTGCATTGATGAGGGCATCTACATCGCCAGCTTGACGAATCGGGTTGTCGAACACAGGGCCCTGCCCCGCAACATACTCCAAGCGCAAACCCATGGGTTCCATGATCGGTAACAGGTCGGCAAACATAATGGCGGCATCCACACCCAATATACGTTGCGCATCGAGCGTAGCCTGGGCTGCTTTTTCAGGATGCTTAAAAAAATCCAGGCTCGGCATGTCGCCCTTCACTTGGTGGTATTCAGGCATATAGCGTCCCGCCTGACGGTTCAACCAAATGGGTGTGTGGGCCGTGGGCTGACCTTTACACGCCGTCACAAACACTTTTTCCATGTATTCATCGCCACTAATTTGGGCGGCGAACCTTAACAAAGCTCACAGACATTCGCTATGCAGGGCGGCCCCGGCGACCACGTTTAAACCCGCTAAGCCAAACCGTAGACCGGCACAGTGCCCACGCCTGGCAAGGTCAGTGTGTCCGCGGCGGGCGGCAGGCGCTTACAGTTGAGTAACCGCTGGGTAGCCGCGTCGATCAGAACGCCGCCATACGGACCTGCCGCGCTCTGTAGGCGCTGAGCTAGGTTCACCGGCGCGCCGATCACCGTGTAATCCAAGCGCCCATTACCGCCCCAATCGCCGACGCAACAATAGCCGGAGGCAACACCGCAACGCACCGTACACGCTTGCTCACGACCATCCGCGCGCCATTGACGGCTCACCTGCCTAAGCAACCCAGGTAACAATCCCACACAGCGGACCGCCTGAGCCGCGGCATTGGCCCGACTTTCCTGATCCGGCGCGGTAAACACACACAACGCGCCGTCGCCGAGAAACTTGCTGACATGGCCATCCCAGCATTCTACATGCTCATCAACAGCTGCCATAAAGCCATTCAGCAGCTCAATCAAAGCCTCTTGAGGCAGCTCCAAGCTGGCTTTGGTAAAGCCCGCTAGATCGATGAAGGCCACCGTCAACCATTGTTGTCGCAGCGCCATCGGTTGCGGGTGTACCAGGTGTTCGGGAAGGACGCTGGGCAGATAGCGCAGCAGGGTGTGGTTTTCACGGCGCAGGTGGCGGCTTAAGCCTAACAACTGCTGCGCCTGACTGTGCGCCACAGCGCAGATCGTCAGCACAAACAGAACGCCGCCACCAACAAACCACGCATCCCACCAGATGCCGCCCGGGGCTCGTCCACTCTCAAGCTGGGTGCCGCTGACAAAACCACACAGCACCGCTGGCACAAAGAAGAGTAATCGCCGCCAGCCCCACAGCGCCGTATTCGCGGCCAAAGCCACCAGCATTAAAGATAAGACACCCAATACCGGCAGCATCCAGATGTTTGCGCAGAACACCAACACACCTGCTTCCACCACATGTACGCCGAGCAACCACCGCGACGGACGCAAGCGGTTCAGGCACAGCCAGACTAACAGCCACCACACAAACGCCAGCACAGCACTGGCGAGCGACAGAGAGAGATCGTTGGAGGAATGGGTCAGCCCACCCAACAGCACCGCAACGAGCCCAAACCATACATACACGGCAGCGCGGCAATAGTGCATGGCTTGTATGAAGCGCGGTGTAAAGGCGAGTTGAGTCACTCACCCATAGTCATCTATACAGAGGCCGCAGCACTAGCGGCCTTCAACGGCGCTAGACGTGAGGCATTGGCTTTACAGGGTGCGCCCCAGGGTTGGGTCCACGTCCGCCTCGTAGTCAACACCCGCAAAACCGAAGCCGAAGATTTTCAAGAAGTCCTCTCGGTAACCGGCCAAGTCCCCGAGTTCGGCAAGATTGGCTGAGTCCACCAAGGGCCAGCGGCGCTGCACTTCATCCTGCACCGGGTCAGACAATTCCATGTCATCCATACGAATGCGACCGTCTTCATCTAAACGCAACTGCGAGCCTGCTTTCAGCTGGGTGGCAAACAGGCGGTGAATATGACTGATGATGTCCTCGTGGATACCCTGCTCCTTCATCACCTTAAACAACAAAGCCACGTACAGCGGCACCACTGGAATGGCTGAACTGGCCTGACTCACAATGGCTTTTAATACCGCCACACGTGCTGAGCCCGATACCGCGCTGAGTTTTTCATCAATTGCACGACTGGCGCGGTCGAGGTCGAGCTTGGCCTGGCCCAATGTCCCTTCCCAATAAATTGGCCAGGTCAGCTCGGTACCAATATAGGTAAACGCGACTGTCTGGCAGCCGTCGGCCAGCACATCCGCGTCCAGCAGTGCCTCCATCCAGAATTCCCAATCTTCACCGCCCATGACCGCAACGGTATCGGCGGTTTCTTGCTCCGTAGCACCATCCAGATCAACTTCCGTGACTTCACCTTTGTCGACATTGACCGACTTGATGTGCAGCGTCTGGCCTAAGGGTTTGATGGCGGAGCGGTGTAACTCACCGGTTTTGGGGTGCTGGCGCACCGGTGATGCCAGGCTGTACACCACCAGATCAATCTTGCCCAGGTCGGCCTTGATGGTGTCTATGACCCGTGCCCGCATCTCATCGGCAAAAGCGTCGCCATCCAGAGTCTTCGCATACAGCCCCGCAGTGGCAGCCGCTTCTTCGAACGCCACGTTGTTATACCACCCCGCGGTGGCCGTCTTGGTTTCCGTCGGCTGTTTTTCGAACGACACGCCGAGTGTATTGGCACCACAACCAAAAGCAGACACCACCCTACAGGCTAACCCATACCCGCCCGAGCACCCCAGCACCAACACGTTTTTGAATTCACCATCAGACACCGGACCCTGCGCCCGGACATATTCGATTTGGCTTTCCACGTTGGCTTTACAACCGGTGGGATGTGCGGTGGTACAGATAAAACCGCGGATGCGAGGTTCAACGATCATGGAGGCTCTTATTGTCGGAATTTGGCTGGCGCCATAATACCTTGTGCCACCGCCCAGCGCATGGCGGCTTCCACATCAATCACAAACGGGCCATCACGCCGAATCGAGACCCAAGCGTGTTCCTCGTCGCGCAGTTTATGTTCGCGATCACCATCCAGCGCAACAACCCCAGGGCCACGGAACGGGACCGCCACATCAAACGCAATTTCGCTCACCGTATCCACCGCCACAGGCCGGAACAAGCCAGGTGACAACGGTGCTAACAACGGCTCGGCGCCAAGCGCCGTGGTTACCAACAAGCCGTGATTGTCCTGTGCATAGACCGGTTGTACGAAGCCTCCGATAGGTGACATACCAATTGAGTTGGGTTCGGCCCGGGTTAAGAGAATTTGCGCGATACGCTCCGCGTCAAACGGCAATAAATTGCCGACGTGATCGTTGCGCAACAGGACTGCGTCAACCAAAGCCACGTCGCTGCCTCCCGGCGTATCAAGGTGGATTACTTTGACCCGCTGTTTTACACCCTGGGCATTGGCTGGGTCGAGTTGGCCGCGGGCGTTCAAGCCGGCCACCATGCCGGCAACGGTGGGTTCCGCCAGCACGGGGAAGACATTGTTGGTACCGGTGGATAAAGGCACCAGATCAATATCTGCGGCGGCGCGCACAATGGCCCGGTTGGTGCCGTCGCCGCCGAGCGAGACAAAGGTCCGGCAGCCGGCAGCCAAGAAGGCTTGCATGGAGCGTTCCGTGTCGGTTGCATCATTGGTCAACGTGTGCTCGACCACGTGAACATTGGCCTGCAGCGGCATATGTTGCAGTGCGCCGGAAGAAATCTGAAACGGTTCGCGGGTGATATAAATGTCTGTCACACCCATTGCATCCGCACCCGCGGCCACCCGTGCAACGATGTCCCGTTTCGCCTCATGGGTCATATTGGTGGCCCGCGCCGCGAGGCGTCGGACATCCCGCCCAGACATGGGGTTTACTACCAAGCCAAGTTTGCCGTTGCTCACGGCGCGGCCGCTATTCTGCGTTGAGATAAGATTCTAGGAAGGCAAAACGCGCGGCGCGGTCATAATCGCGGTTCACCTTTTTGGCAAAACCATGGCCTTCATCTTTTGCGAGGATGTACCACACCGGCACACCGGTGGCTTCCAAGGCATTAAAAATCTGTTCGCTTTCCGATGCCGGCACACGCGGGTCGTTAGCACCTTGCACGATGAGTAGAGGGGTTATCATCTTATCCACGTGGGTCAGCGGTGAAATACTGTTTAAAAAGGCACGCATTTCCGGGTCTCGCTCGTCACCATATTCCACGCGCCTTAAGTCCTGACGATAAGGCTGAGTGTTTTCCAAAAAAGTGACAAAATTGGAGATGCCGACTGATTCCACCGCCGCGGCGAGGCGATCACCATAATGGACCATACACGCGAGCACCATATAGCCACCGTAGGATCCTCCCATGACCGCGACCCGCTCACTGTTCAGATTATCCTGTTGCTTTATCCAATCCAGCAGTGCGCCAATATCCTTCACTGAGTCTTCGCGCAACCGGCCGTTGTCCATTTTCAAATAGGTTTTGCCGTAGCCGTTTGAGCCGCGCACGTTTGGCGCTATCACCGCAACATTCATCTCGTTGACGTAGGCTTGCACCGTGGTGGAAAAATAGGGGCGATACTGTGATTCCGGCCCGCCGTGAATCAACACCACCACCGGGTGAGGACCGGGTGTGTTTGGGCGGTACACAAACGCCGGTACCTCCAAGCCGTCAAAACTCGAGTAGGTGATCAATTCAGGCTGTACAAACTCGGAGGTATTCAGCCCGCCCACTTCGCTGCGTGTCCAGCGCGCTAGCTTGCGCTGTTTAATGTCGACCACATAGACATCCGAAGGGGCAGTGGCGCTGTTGACGGTAATGGCAAGCCGGTTGCTGTCCGGCGAAAACACAGCCCCCAACAATACGCCTTGAGGAATCTCCGGCATACGCAACGGTTTGCGGTCGGGTAGCTGCCACAGGGTCAGTTTCGATGCGCCGTGCACATTGGTAACAAACACCATCTTGCGGTAGTCCGGCGAGATGGAAAAACCCTCGATATTCCACTGCACGTCTTCGGTGAGCACCTCGATGTCGCCGGAAGCAAGGTCGAGGTGGTGTAAACGCAAATACTCGCTGTCGGCGTCGGAGGTGTAATACACGCCGCCGCGGCCGTCATACTCGACCGAACCGATGGCCATCTTCTCGCTGGTGCCAAGTAACGGTGTCAGGGCACCGGAGCTAATCTCCAGCTCGTAGACCGCTGATTCGTTAACCGATACCCGATGCTGTACCAACAGGCGTTTGCCATCAGCGGACCAATCCACCGGGTACCAATTGCCTGCCTCTGTCTCCAACAAAGGCTTTACGTTGCCGTTGAGGTCTTGCCAGTGGATGTCCCAATTGCGGCCATTACGCTGGGTCGTGACATACACAAAACTCTGTTCATCGGGTGCCCAGATCACCGCGGCATACAATGACTTGCCGTCGGTCATCATGCGGCTTTCACCACTGGAAAGATCAAACAGAAACAACTGATCAAATTCAGAGCCGCCCACATCCCAGCTCAAAATCAGTTGATCCTTGGCGCCCGCGCGAGGCACGGTCACCCCGCCCAAGGGCTCTTTGAGAAAGGTCAGCTGTTCACGATAGCCAAGGGGTTGACTGACGCGGTGCAGCTGCCCGGTGTCAGCAAAGCGCGTCACGATCAGAAGTTCATCACCTTGCCAACCCACCAGTCCGGCGGAGCGGGCGTTGGCATACCGCTGCAGTCTATCGGACATGCTTTGCGGCAAGGGGGGTACGTTCTGCGTCACGATGTTGGCCGGGGTCGATACAGCTGCGGTCTGCGCCTGGGCGCTGCATACAAATGCGAACACAACCCACAGCGTGGTCAGCAGGGCAAGCCACAGCTTTTGTATCGGTGAAAATAGGAGGATCATATCCGGCTCCTGAGTTTTGGCGTTTGCTACTTTAGCTGAATCCATGAACACCACCATAGCCTGCCGTTTACGCAGACCGTAATGCGGCCTGCGCAACGGCAGCTTCGTAAGCGCAGTTGGCGCGAGCTGCCCTGCGACGGCAGCGTGGTGCGCTCCGTGCTTCAGACACTCAGCTAAGACGGTGCGTGAACTGTTCTAAGTGCGCCAACCCCCCTGAAGCTTCAAGAGAAGCCTCAAGATCACGGGATTTGTAGACTAAACCACCTTGCACAAACCACCGTCCATATTGATGGCGCACCCGGTGATGTAGCTGGACGCTTCACTGGCGAGGAACAGACCCAGGTTGGCACATTCTTCGGCTTCACCGATACGACCCATGGGAAAACGCTGACCAAAGTGCGCAATGTATTCATCCAAACTGTCGTTGGAGCCGGACGCCTCATGCATGCGGCGAATCTGGTCACTCTTAATGAAGCCGATCAGCATCGCGTTGACCAATATGTTATGAGCCGCGCCTTCCGCCGATAGCACCTTGGTCAGCGCCATGCCGGCGGCGCGTGTGACCGAGGTAGGCGCCGTTTTGGCGTCCGGGGTTTTGGCAAACACGTTCAGCAAGTTGATGACGCGACCCCAGCCTTGTGCTTGCATGTGAGGCCACACTAGGCGAGTCATACGTACCGCCGCCATCAGCTTCAAATCTATGTCGTTTTGCCATTCTTCGTCGCTAATTTCCAAAAACGGTTTGGTCGCGGACTGTCCGGCATTGTTAACAAGGATATCCACACCGCCGAAGCGGTCTGTCACGGCGCTATGGGTTTCGCTGACGCTGTTGGGATCGGTGACATCACAGACAAAGGCTGCAATCTCACCGCCGTTGTTGGCGCTGATCTCGGCAACAGCCGCATCCAGCTGGGCTTGGCGTCGCGCAACGATGGCGACGTTGGCGCCTTCGGCGTGGAAGGCTTGGGCCATGGCTTTGCCTAGGCCGAGACTACCACCGGTGATGAGGGCGGTTTTGCCGGTGAGGTTTGTGTCCATAGTTCTCTCCATGGTTAGTGTTGTCGATACGCAGTATTTCGGTGACTACCGGGTTGGATATGGGGGAGTCCTATCAGGACCGCTGCAATTCCATCCCTGGATGCTGACGCTGCGCCATCCCTGGCGCAGAGTCTCCTGATAGGACTCCCCCACATCCAACCCTACAGTTACCAAGATTCCCGCTTCATAGCACGGTCCACATACTTCTAGTCAATCAGATCAACCTCATAGTCAACCAGCCCGGTGGAGATGCCGTTGGCGGCGTAGCTCTGTTCGGTGAATAGCAGGGTGCGTTGGCCGAGGATGACGGCGGTGCTGGCGCGGGTGCCGTATTCTTCGCCGATAATAAAACTGGGAGCAACGCGGCGTTCAAACTCCAGGGGGCGGCCGCGGTGGGGTAGCTCTTCGTCGGCGGGGATGTCGCTGTCATGCAGCAGGCCAATAAGGTCGGCGTCGCTAAATCCGCGTTGGGTGATTTGTTTCAGGCCTTCCGCGCCGCGGATACATTTTGGCCATCGCGCGCCTAGTTCGGCGTTGCTGAGACCGTAATAACCGGGTTGCAGGATATCGGTGGTGCCTTTGTTTGAGGTATATACCATGTGTTCGCCGTCGAACAGCAACAGGTTGAAGCCCGCATATTCGGGGCCGTCGATGTGATGCGCATACACCTCGGCGCTGTCGCTGCCGGTGAGGAAGTTTTGCACCAGCAAACCCCGCGATCGGGGTGCGGGCGCGTCATCCGGCCCGGAAAAGTTGGTTAAAGCGGCAAATCGACCTGTCTTCGTGCAGCCGAGCCAGGTTCCACCGGCCACCAAATCACGTCCGGCCAACACATCCGGGTGGTCTGCCCAGAAATCCGCTGCGGCACTGTCGCGGCCATGAAACTCATCGCGATTGGCAGCGACAACCAGTGGGTAGTTCGGCGCGGTGCGATAACCGAAAAGAATCAAACACATGTAAACAGCAGCAGGGCCAGCGTAAAAGGCGCTCAAGTCTACGCGGAAAAGTGCGTACACTGTAGGGCTTTGCAGTAAGCTTGGCGCCGTGCACTACCCTGACATCGATCCAATCATTTTCTCCCTCGGCCCACTGGCGGTGCGCTGGTACGGCTTGTCGTATTTGGCTGGATTCGCCGTGGTGTGGTGGCTCGGCAGGCTGCGGGCAAAAACCCATCCGGGCGCGTGGAGCCAAGAGAACATCTCCGATCTTGTCTTCTATGGCGCCATAGGGGCTGTGCTGGGTGGACGTGTGGGATATGTGCTGTTTTACAACTTCGACGTGTTCTTGGGTGATCCACTGTACCTGGTGCGGATGTGGGAAGGCGGCATGTCTTTTCACGGCGGCCTGTTGGGTGTGGTTGTGGGTATCTGGCTGTTTGCGCGCAAAACTTCGCGGCGGCTCATAGACGTGATGGACTTTCTGGCACCGTTAACTCCGGTGGGTCTTGGCTTCGGGCGTTTGGCCAATTTTATCAACGGCGAGTTGCCCGGACGCGTCACCGACAGTGGGTTTGGCATGATCTATCCATGTGACGCGGTGGCAGCGTTAAATCCCATGTGTATAGGCCAGTGGGAACAAGTGGCACGCCACCCTTCACCGCTGTACCAAGCCTTTAGCGAAGGGCTGCTGTTATTTGTTGTGCTGTGGTTGGTTTCCGCCAAACCGAAACCCGCTGGTTTTGTAGCCGGTATGTTCTTAACGCTCTACGGCAGCTTCCGCTTCAGCACGGAGTTCTTCCGCTCACCAGATGCCCACATCGGCTTTATTGCCTTCGAGTGGCTGACCATGGGGCAGTTACTGTCGCTCCCAATGTTAATCGCTGGTATCGTATTACTGCTCTGGTCGCGCGGGCAGAGCTTGGCCAAGGCGCCTGCCGCCAACACCTAAACAACCATAAAACGAACGCTTAAGAGGCCTTTCGTCGCATGCAACAATATCTGGACCTGATGCGCCACGTGCGCGAAAACGGCACCTTTAAGGGTGATCGAACCGGCACCGGAACCTACAGTGTGTTTGGTCATCAGATGCGCTTTAATCTGCAGGACAGTTTCCCCCTGGTCACCACCAAGAAGATGTTTTTCAAAGGCATCGTGCACGAATTGCTATGGTTCTTGTCAGGTTCCACCAACATCAAGTATCTGACCGACAACAACGTCCACATCTGGGACGAGTGGGCCGACGAACACGGCGAGTTGGGTCCGGTTTATGGTTCCCAATGGCGCTCCTGGCCAGCGCCTGACGGTTCCACCATCGACCAGATTAGCCGCGTGGTGCAAGACATTAAACGCAATCCAGACAGCCGGCGGCACATTGTCAGCGCTTGGAATGTGGCCGAGGTCGACAACATGGCGCTGCCGCCCTGCCACACTTTGTTCCAGTTTTACGTGGCAGACAACAAGCTGTCTTGCCAGCTGTATCAACGCAGCGCCGATGTGTTTTTAGGGGTGCCGTTTAACATTGCGTCGTACGCGGCGCTCACCATGATGATTGCACAAGTGACTGATCTGGAAGTGGGTGATTTTGTGCATACCTTCGGTGATGCGCACTTGTACACCAACCATCTCGAACAAGCGGACTTACAATTGGATCGGCTGCCATTGCCTGCCCCTACGCTGACCCTGAACCCCGAAGTGAAGGACATCTTTGCTTTCACCATCGACGACTTTACGCTGCACAACTACCGTTACCACGACGCCATCAAAGCACCCATTGCTGTCTGATTCGACCGTAGCGGCGGGCGGTGCCTGATATGGATATCTCTCTGATATGGGCGATGGCGGACAATGGCTTGATTGGCCGCGACAACACCTTGCCATGGCGCCTGCCGACCGACATGCGTTACTTCATGAACGTGACCATGGGTAAACCTGTCCTCATGGGACGCAAAACTTTCGAATCAATGAAATCAGCGCTGCCGGGGCGGACCAACATTGTCCTCACCCGGGATCAAAACTGGCAACGCGAAGGGGTGCATGTTGTACACGAGCTCAGCGACGCCATGGAACTGGCTGAGCAGCAGTGCCTCATCGACGGTCTAGATGAAGTGATGATCATCGGCGGTGCCGACATCTACGCGCTAGCACTGCCACTCGCCACCCGGCTGTATGTCACCCATGTACATGCCTGCCCCGAAGGGGATGTGTTTTTTCCGGACATTGATTGGTCGGCCTGGCAACAACTGGAAGCGGAAGATTTCCCCGCCGATGCCAAAAACACCATCAACTTCACCATTGCTCTCTATGAGAGGGTATGAGCAGGCTAATCGTGGTGATGCGGCAACACCCGGCCTAATCCGGCATCGGTGAGCTGTTGATACATAAACTCGCTGACCTCCTCCGCAGATTGCATACGTAAGACCTTGGCCAACATGCGCCGCGCGTCGGTGCGTTTGATCTGACGAATAACCCATTTCACCTTTGGCAGGTGGGTGGCGTTCATCGACAAGACGTTGTAACCCATGGCCATCAACAACACCGCACCCACCGGGGTGCCGGCAAATTCACCGCAGATACCAATCCCTTTTTCTTCAGAATGCGCCGCCCGCGCCACTTCCCGCAAGGCAGTAATCACCGCAGGGTGTAGTTCCTGATAAATTTGCGCCACCCGCGGATTATTGCGATCCACGGCCAACATATATTGGGTCAGATCGTTTGATCCCACCGCTAGGAAATCCGCTTCTTTCGCCAACTGCCGCGCCTGATAGACCGCAGCAGGAACCTCTACCATCACCCCAACCTGAGGTTTTTTCACGTCCACACCTTCTTCGGTGACCTCGTTAAACGCCTGGTTGATGAGTGATTTCCCGGCGCGCAATTCAGCCGGGCTGGAAATCATTGGCAGCATGATACGCAATACACCCTCTAAGCCGGCATTGGCTTTTAACATCGCCCGCACCTGGACCAGGAAAATTTCCGGGTGATCCAAAGTCACGCGAATGCCGCGCCAGCCCAAAAAAGGGTTTTCCTCGTTGATCGGAAAATAACTCAGCGATTTATCGCCGCCGATATCCAACGTGCGCATGGTCACCGGATTGGGTTCAAACGCCAGCATGTGTTCCCGGTAAATGGACAGCTGCTCCGCTTCCGTGGGAAAACGGTCTTTCGACATGAAAGGAATTTCAGTGCGGAACAGCCCAATACCTTCCGCGCCGCGGTCAAGGGATCTCGTCAGGTCGCCCGACAGGCCAATGTTGACCCACAGTAAAACCCGCCAACCATCCCGGGTGATGGTGGGTACGTCACGCAACTCCGTCAGCTCTTCATCAAAGATACGTTCCTGTTCGATGAGCTCTTCTGACATCGCGATGCGCTGCTCGCTGGGACGAAAAAACACTTCTCCGTAATGGCCATCCACCAACAGCAGTTCGTCTTCGACGTCGTAGGTGGGTAAGTCCACCGCCCCCATGACCGCGGGAATACCCATGGCGCGTGCAAGAATGGCAACGTGCGAATTGCTGGACCCTTGACCCGAGACAATTGCGCACAGCCGTTCAGCAGGAATGTTGGCAAGCATCGCCGGGGTGACATCTTCGCCGACCAAGACGGCGTTTTTCGGAAAAACAGTTTTCTTTTCGCGTATGTCCTGTAGGTAAGCCAACAGCCGCAGCCCCAGATCCCGCACATCCGCGCCACGCTCGCGCAGGTAAGGGTCCTCCATCAATTCAAAGCGGCTGACGTGTTCGATAATCACTTTCTTCAGCGCACCCTGAGCCCACTGCCCGTGCTGTACTTCACGGCGAATGTCCCCAGCCAGAGCGTTTTCGTCCAGCATGTGCAGGTAGGCATCAAACAGCGCCAATTCTTGCTTGGGCAAACTCTCGGAAAACTCTTCGATGATGTTCTTGATGTCTTCGCGCACCGCGTGCAAAGCCCGCTCCAGAAGAGCCAGCTCCACAACGATATTGTCCACTTCGCGTTCCGGCACGGCTTCGAGATTGGCTACCGGGTGCACCACCACAGCGGTACCAAAGGCGATCCCCGGTGATCCGGGTACACCCATAAAACAGGTATCCACCTGGTCGTGCGCGTCGTCCGACAACGCGCTGTCGCCAACCGCTTCCGCATGCGACACCACCGTCGCCAACTGCGCGGCCAAGGTGACCAGAAAAGCTTCTTCTGATTCATCAAACTTGCGCTGTGCGGTTTGCTGCACCACCAGCACACCAAGCACGCGGCGTTGATGGATGATGGGTACACCGAGGAAAGAATGGAAAGCCTCTTCACCCGTATCCGGCAGGAAGTGGTAATCCGGATGCTCGCGGGCATTTTCCAAATTGATCGGCTCCGCCCGGCGACCTACCAAACCCACCAGGCCCTGCTCCAGGGCCAATTCAGCATGCCCTACCTCGTCTGGGTTCAAGCCATCGGTGGCGGCCAATACATAGGCGGTATGTTCGCTGTTAAGCAGGTAAATGGAACACACATCGGTGTCCATGGCGGTTTTAACGTCGCGCACCAGTGACTTCACCCCATCCGCCAGATGGCTGTGGGAGGTGAACTGCATAACGATGTGGCGCAGCGTGGTCAGCATTCGAGGTGTCGCTTCCTGTGTTCCTGGTTTTCCTGCGTTTGTCGGGGCCTAAACTTTTGGGTCCGCTTAATCACTGAGCGGCAGGTGTGGAGCCAATTCAGCCAGCGCACGCCGGTAGACGTCACGCTTGAAATCCACAACCTGTGTCAGCGGGTACCAGAAGGACACCCAATCCCAGTGATCAAATTCGGGTTTTGGTCCGCGATCCATGCGCACAGCGCTGTCGTCGGCCAACATTTCGAGCAAAAACCACTTCTGCTTCTGCCCCACAAAACCCGGCGTGGAGTTGTAGCGGCGCAAACGGCGCGGCAGGCGATACCGCAGCCAACCCTTGGTGCGGGCCACCACCTTCACTTCGTGTTCGGTCAGACCAATTTCTTCATGGAGCTCGCGGTAGAGCGCCTGCTCCGGCGTCTCACCGTCGTTGATGCCCCCCTGTGGAAACTGCCAGGCGTCGTGACCTCCAACACGCCGCGCCCACAGTACTTGCCCCGTGCCTTTTCCATTGGCGAGGACAATGCCCACGTTCGGCCGAAAACCGTCCGCATCTACCATGCATTCCCCTGTCGACATCGCATTTCACAATCTACAAGCTTTGAGCTGGCTGAGATTTCGTAGCGATGCACTTGTATCCGATAGGCCTTGATACCGGAAAACACGCTTTAGCACAAATCTTTGAAGATCCGTGCGATCATGCCGCATCCACCCATACCTGCATGACCATGACCAACCGCCTTGCCACCGAGACCAGCCCTTACCTAAAGCAGCATGCTGATAACCCTGTGCATTGGCAGCCTTGGGACGATGACGCGCTGGATGAAGCGCGCCTGCACGACAAACCGATTCTACTGTCGATCGGCTACTCTACTTGTCATTGGTGCCATGTGATGGCGCACGAATCGTTTGAAGATGCCGCCACAGCGACGGTGATGAATGAACATTTCGTCAACATTAAAGTCGACCGCGAAGAGCGGCCGGATCTCGACAAAATATATCAAACCGGGCTGCAGTTGCTGACCCAACAGGGGGGTGGTTGGCCGTTAACGATGTTCTTAGATCCACAGACCTTGGTGCCGTATTACGGCGGCACCTATTTCCCCAAAACACCGCGACACCAGTTGCCCGGATTCAGCGACTTGCTGCTGCGCCTAAAAGAAGTATTCGACAATCAGCGTGACGAGCTCAATCAGCAAGGCGAGAAGATCAAAAACACGCTGGAGCAAATGGTGTCGCCACTGCTTGACCCAACCGTGGAAGACATCGAAGTGCTGGCCGCCGCCCGGGAAGCTTTGGGCAAACAATACGATGCGGCGGACGGTGGCTTCGGCAGCGCGCCTAAATTTCCTATGCCCGCCGCGTTGGAGCGCGTCTTGCGTCATTGGGCCCACACACGCCGCGCCGGCGGCAACGACAAAGACGCGCTAGACATGGTGATGATTACCCTAACGCAGATGGCCCGGGGTGGTATCTACGACCATCTCGGCGGCGGCTTCTGCCGTTATGCCACCGACCGCAAGTGGATGATTCCGCACTTTGAGAAAATGCTGTACGACAACGCACAACTTTTAAGCCTGTACAGCTTTGCTCTCACCCTAGGACCGGATGCGCTGTTCCGCGACGCTGTGGCCGACACCATCAACTGGATGCAGCGGGAAATGCGCCACCCCGAAGGTGGTTTTTTTGCCGCCCTCGACGCCGACTCCGAAGGCGAAGAAGGCCGCTTCTACGTTTGGCGCCGAGACCAGGTCAAAAAGCTCCTTAACGCCGACGAGTACCTGTTGGTGGAAACCCTGTACGGTTTGGACAAGCCCGCAAATTTCGACAGCAAATGGAATTTGCACCGCCACGACTCATGGCGTTCGGTGGTCAGCCGCCTCTCCCTCGACGCGGCCGAAGCTGACTCGCTGCTGACCAACGCCAAAACCAAACTCTTGGCCGAGCGAGACACCCGGGTACGACCGGGTACCGACCACAAAATCCTCACCGGTTGGAACGGATTGGCGATTCGTGGTTTAGCCCATGCAGGAGCCCAGCAACAACGCAGCGATTGGATTGATCTGGCGCAACAGACCACAGACTTCCTACAGGCACATTGCTGGAACGGCACACGCCTCAGCGCTACTTGGACCGATGGTGAGGCCAAACACAACGGTTATCTGGATGACTACGCCTACCTGTTGGATGGCTTGTTAACCTTACTCGGTGTGCGCTGGCGGGAGGCTGACATCGCCTTTGCGAAAGCGCTGGCGGATGTGATGCTGGAGCAGTTCTATGACGTTGAACACGGCGGGTTCTACTTCACCGCACATGAGCATGAAACGCTCATTTATCGGCCTAAACCCACCATGGATGATTCGGTACCACCCGGCAATGGCGTTGCCGCTCGAGCGCTGATGCAGCTGGGTCACCTACTCGGTGATAGCCAATATTTGGATGCAGCCCACAACACCTTGCGCTGGGCGAGGGCCGTTATGGAACGCTTGCCGGCCGGGCACTGTGCTTTATTACACGCCTTGGAAGACACCGTTTATCCGCCTGAGCAAGTGATCTTACGCGGGCCTGAGGACCTGATGCAGAACTGGAGCAATGCGCTGGACGACGGTTTTACACCCTGGCGGCAGGTGTACGCAATACCCTATGCGGATACCCGCACCTTACCCGCCTACTTGCCTAAGCTGGTCAGCAGTGAACAGCAGAATCAGGTCACCGCCTATGTCTGCAGCGGCATGCAGTGTTCATTACCCATCACTTCGCTGGACGAACTGAAGGCAGCACTGGGCTAAGTAGCACCCAGCGAGATGACCTGCGAAGCGGGGCTAGCCCGCGCTGGCCGGTGCCCAGGTGAGATCCAGCTCACGCGCCGCCTTGACGTCGTCCAGGCGTCGGACCGGCGTGTGGTAAGGCGCCTGTTTGACAAACTCCGCATCTTTTTGCGCTTCTTCACGTATGGCAATGAGCGCTTCGATGTATCGGTCAAGCTCCTCTAAGCTTTCCGTCTCCGTCGGCTCAACAAGGAAACACTCGGGTATCAACAGCGGGAAATAGGTAGTAGGTGAATGCATACCGTAATCCAACAATCGCTTGGCGATGTCCATGGCGGTGACACCCAGCTCTTTGGCCTCTTGCGCAAAAGTTAGAATAAACTCATGCGTTGCGCGTCGTTCCGGGTAGGCCAACTGAAAGCCTGCCTTCGCCAGACGCGCGGCCATATAGTTGGCATTTAGCGTGGCATATTCACCCACGCGATGTAGACCTTCACGGCCGAGTAACAGTGCGTAAGCCAGGGCGCGGATAAGAATGCCGGCGTTACCGGCAAATCCAGACAGACGGCCAATGGACAACGGCAAATCTGCTTCGTCGAGCCATCGATAACCACCCTCTTGCGCGGGCGCGACAATAGGCAGCGGCAGATGCGGTAACAAGCGCTCAGACACACCGACCGGCCCTGCGCCCGGCCCACCTCCGCCATGGGGTGTTGCAAAGGTCTTGTGCAGGTTCATGTGCAACACATCGAAACCCATGTCGCCAGGTTTCACCTTGCCGAGAATGGCATTGAGGTTGGCACCGTCGTAGTAAAGCAACCCGCCGGCGTCATGTACGGTCTGGGCAATGGCTTCAATCTGGCGCTCAAACACACCACAGGTGGAGGGGTTAGTCATCATCAACCCTGCCGTCTGCGGTCCAACCGCTTCTTTGAGCGCGGCAAGATCTACGTCACCGGAGCTGTCCACCGCCACTTCCGTCACTTTGTAGCCGCACATCACCGCCGTCGCCGGATTGGTGCCGTGGGCCGCGCTGGGCACCAATATTTCGGTGCGCGCCGCATCCCCGCGGGCTTCATGGTAAGCGCGAATCATGGCCACGCCGGCAAACTCACCCTGGGCCCCGGCCATGGGCGTCAGCGACACACCCTGCATGCCGGTGACGTCCTTGAGAATTTCCTGCAAATCGTACAGACAGGACAAATGCCCTTGGCTGGCCGCTTCCGGGGCTAGGGGGTGCCGTCCGAGAAAGCCGGGCAGGCTAGCCGCCTTGTGTGCGCCGCGCGGGTTGTACTTCATGGTGCAAGAACCGAGCGGGTAAAACTGCGTGTCGATGGAAAAGTTTTTCCGCGACAAATTGGTATAGTGGCGCACTGCCTGCAGTTCTGAGACTTGGGGCAGCGCCGGCGGTGTTCGGCGCAGCAGTTCTTCAGGTAGGTCCGCCAGGGCCTGTTTGTCCGCGCCGTCTATACGCTGGGCATAGGCACGGCGGCCTTCAGCGCTGATGTCAAAAATGGTACTCATGCCTGCTCCTCGGTTTGCAACTCAGCGCCAAGGGCTGCCACCAAGGCATCTATCTCCGCGTCTGTGCGCTTTTCTGTTACCGCGGTGAGCAACACATGGTCCGCATCTTCGACTAAGTCATTGGTAAAATCGGCCAGACACAGACCGGCCAGAATGCCTTGCTGCATCAACGCCGCTATCACCTGCGAGGCCGGACGCGGCAAGCGCAACGCAAACTCATGGAAATGTGCCCCCTCAAACAGTGGCTCTACACCGGGCAGGGCCAGCAGCGCCTGGCGCAAACGCATCGCTTTAGCGTGGCTCTGTGCAGCCACCTCTGCTAAGCCTTGAGGGCCCATCAGACTCATGTAAATGGTGCCCGCGGTCACCAACAAACCTTGGTTGGTGCAGATGTTGGAAGTGGCTTTGCCACGACGGATGTGTTGCTCGCGGGCTTGCAGGGTGAGCGCATATCCAATTTTACCGTCGAGGTCTTCGGTACGCCCGATAATGCGGCCGGGCATCTGTCGAACCAAGCTCTGTCGACAACATGTAAATCCAAACGAAGGGCCGCCGGAGGCCATCGGTACACCCAGAGGTTGCCCGTCCCCGCACACGATATCGGCACCGTCATTACCCCACTCACCCGGAGGTTTCAGCACCGCCAGGGTCATCGGATTAACCACAGCGATCACCAGTGCATTACGCGCATGCGCCCAGTCGGTCAGCTCATCCACCGTTTCCAGCCGGCCAAAAAAGTTCGGCTGCTGGATCACCAGCGCCGCGGGTGCGGCGTCTGCGGGTAATTGCTCAAGGTCTATCACGCCGCTTGCGTCCAACCCCAGCGGCAACAGTTCTATGCCTTGGTTTTTTACGATGTTACGAGCCGCGGTACGGTAGTTGGGGTGCACGGAGTCGGCCACCAGGATTTGCCCGCCTTTGTTTTTCTTGTTGCCGCGCAAGGCCATGAGCATCGCTTCGGCCAAACCACTGGCACCGTCGTAGACAGAGGCGTTGGAGACATCCATGCCGGTGAGGGCGGCCATCATCGACTGATATTCATAAATCAGCTGCAACGTGCCTTGGCTGGCTTCTGCCTGATAGGGGGTATACGCCGTCATAAACTCACCGCGACTGGTGATGTCCCAGACCGCCGCAGGTATGTGATGGTCATAACTGCCACCCCCTAGAAAGCAGGTATAACCTTCGTCCAAACTGGCGCGCTCAGCCATGAGTTGCAGCATGGCCAGCTCACTTTTGCCCGCGGGCACGTTGTGCAGACTGCCGTTGGCCAGGTGTGGGGGGATTTCGTCGAACAAAGTCTCGATGTCCGCCACGCCGATTTCCGCCAGCATGGCTGCTACATCCGCTTCGGTATGCGGAACAAATGGCATTGATTTTTAGCCCTGGTTTCTAGCTCTGATCTATCAGGTACGTTGGCTTAGTGCTCTTCAGCATCACATACTTCTTGATACGCTTCTGCGTCCAGAAGTTCCGCCAATTCTGCTTCATCGTTGGGTTTTAGTTTAAAAAACCAACCGTCTCCGTAGGGGTCTTGGTTTACTTTCTCGGGCTCATCTTCGAGAGAATCGTTAATGGCCACGACAGTACCCGACACCGGGGCATAGATGTCGGATGCGGCTTTCACAGATTCCACCACACCGGCTTCGTCTCCGGCGACAACATCCTGACCCTGTTCGGGCAACTCTACATACACAACATCCCCTAGCGAATTTTGCGCGAAGTCAGAAATACCCACGCTAACGGTGCCGTCTTCTTCCAGCCGCGCCCACTCGTGGGTGGCCACGTATTTACAATCTGTGGGGATATCACTCATACCCAAACGTCCTTCAATCTCTTATCTCGTTATTGTAAGCGGCACCAGCGATCATCTGGCTGATCCGTCAATCTGACCGTTTATGCTTCGTCGACCAACACCTTACCGTTGCGCACAAAGGGGGGGTTGACGATCCGTGCCGCTTTCAGCTTGCCGCGGATCTCTACCTGGCATGGCCCTGTGGCTTCTTTGGGTACCCTGGCCAAGGCGATGCTACACTCCAGGGTCGGCGAATAGGTGCCACTGGTGATTATCCCATCACCTGCGGATGTGGTCACGTCCTGACCATGGCGCAATATACCCTTATCCCGCATGACTAATCCGGTCAATTTGGTCGGACAGTTGCCACGTTGCGGCTCTATCGCTTGGCGCCCGATGAAGGCGCGCTCGGGCGGCTGCCACGCAACAGTCCAACCAATATTGGAGGCCAGCGGCGAGGTATTTTCATCCAAGTCCTGGCCATACAAGTTTAGACCTGCCTCTAAACGCAGCGTATCCCGAGCACCCAGACCGCAGGGCTGCACACCGGCAGCGCGCAGAGTTTGCCAGACCGCCGCCGCGTCATTGACCGGCAGCATAATCTCCACCCCGTCTTCACCCGTGTAGCCGGTACGGCCAATGAGCCAGTCGCCAAAGCGGCAGGCGCTAAACGGGTTTAGGCTGTCTGGTACACAGCCAGGCCAGAGCTCTTGCACGGTTGCCAGCGCCTGGGGGCCCTGCACCGCAATCATGGCCTGATCCTGCTCGGCAAAACTCATGGCCGGTAAACTGTGCTTGGAAAACCAGCTCAGTACTTTTTGCCGGGTAGACGCGTTCACCACACAGCGATAGCGGTCCGGCAGGAAGTACACTATCAAGTCGTCAATCACACCGCCGGTTTCGTTTAACAGAGCGCCATACAACGCTCCCCATTCTTGCAACTTTGCTACGTCGTTGGCGACCAACCGTCGTAGAAAGGCTTCGGCATCGCCACCGTGCACATCGATGATGGTCATATGTGATACATCAAACATGCCTACCGCAGTGCGCACCGACTGGTGTTCTTCGATCTGGGAGCCGTAGTTCACGGGTAACATCCAACCGGCGAAGTCCACCAGTTTGCCGGCGGCGGCGACATGTTCGTCGAATAACGGAGTCTTTAGTGCGGAAGAATGATCTGCCATGGTTTGATTCGTCTGAGTGGAAATGTGACCGGCTGCGGTTAACCGAGGTGGCTAAGCCCCATCGCCTCGCGCATAACTTGGCGTTTCACGCCATCCAAGGCATTAAAGGTCTGCACACCAAGATTTCGCAATAACGCCATAGCCGGTTTGGGGTTGGTATACACCTGCTGCAATGTCGCCATGACCTGAATCATCAGCGCAGAGCGTGTCTGACGTTGCCGCGCAAAGCGCTGCCAGATATCAGGCGCGGCTAAGTTAGATTGATGCGCCGCCACTTGCAATACGTTGTGGACATCTTCCAAACCCAGGTTCACGCCCTGTCCGGCCAACGGGTGCACCACACGCATGGCATCTCCGATCAACAACACCCGCGGGTGGGGCGCACACTGTTTTACGCGCTGTTGGGTCAGCGGGAAACTGAAGCGCTGATCTACTGCCAGCACCTCGCCTAGGCGGTGTTCGATGGCGTGGCCAATATCTTCGGCAAACGCCGCGTCGTCGAGCTGCAAACGCTGCTCTGCCTTGGCCTTAGTTTGCGACCAGACCACGGAACAGACCTGTGGGTCCGGTGCAGGCAAAAACGCCAACGGACCCTCCACCAAGAAACGCTGCCAGGCGGTCTGTTGGTGTGCTTCGGCCGTGCGCACCACCGTGGCGATGGCCACCTGGTCCAGGTGCTGCTGCTCCACACCCAAATTTAACGCCTTGCGCACCACGGATTGGGCGCCATCGGCGGCAATGACAAAATCAAACTGCTGCGCGCCGTTGTCAAATTGTAGGAGCACATTGTCTGTTTGGGGGACAACGTGCTGGATGGACGCCTCCACCAGCTCGACACCCACCACTTCGAGCTGTTGCCAAGCGGCACAGACCAGCGGGCTCATTTCAATTAACCAACCCAACTCGGGCACCCCGGCATCGGCAGCATCAAAGTGGACTTCCGCCGTACCCCACTGCTCCCAAACACACATATGATGATAAGGGGTTGCGGGCACTTCCCCCCAGATGCCCGCCTGTTGCAACAAGCTACGGGAGGCAGGTGATAGCGCCACGTTGCGAATGTCTATACCCAAGGCACCCGTGTTAATTTTTGGCCGCTGCCGATCGACCAAGGTGACCGGAAAACCCAGACCATGCAGCAACAAGGCGGTGGTTGCGCCGACTAAGCCGCCGCCGATCACCGCCACACGGGAGCGCTGACTTGTTGAGCTCTCAGCCATTGGCGACCAAGGGCTGCGCCATTAACGCTTCAATATCGTCAACCTGCTTTGGCGCCGCTGCACTCAGCACTTCACAGCCAGTTTTGGTGATCAGGACATCATCTTCTACGCGTACCCCAATCCCACGATAACGGGCCGGTAGGTGTTCGGTAGTCTCGTTGTGAGGTATGTAGATACCAGGCTCTATGGTCAGCACCATACCCGGTTCGAGATCTCGCCACTGCTCGGCAAGGCGGTAGTCGCCCACATCATGTACATCTAACCCCAACCAGTGGGACGTTTTATGTGGGCAAAAATCCCTAACTTCGTCATCCTCAGCCAGCAATGTTTCGAGATCGCCATGCAACAGGCCTAACTGCAACAAACCTTCGACCATGGTGCGCAGGGCCGCCTCATGCGGTGCATTAAAGTGATTGCCGGGATGACACTGTGCAACGGCCTGCAAATTGGCCTGCAGAACAATCTCGTAGATGGCGCGTTGCGCGGCACTAAACTTTCCGCCTACCGGAAACGTGCGGGTGACGTCTGCCGCATAGTGGTTGTATTCACAACCGGCATCGATGAGCACCAACTCGTTTTTCTTCAGGATCGCATCGTTAGAGGTGTAATGCATGACACAAGCATTGTTGCCGCCGCCGACAATGCTCGGGTAAGCCGCGGCACTCGCCCCCTGTTTCATAAACTCATAGGTCAGCTCTGCTTCGAGCTGGCTTTCTTTCATCCCGGGACGGACAGCCTGCATGGCGCGCATGTGCGCATCCGCTGTAATGGCCGCGGCTTTGCGCATAGTTTTAACTTCCTGGGCGGACTTGAACAGGCGTTGTTCGTGTAACAAATGTTTGAGCGACAAAAACTCCCCGGGCGGCTGCGCACCACCGGCTTCGCGTTTGCGAATGTCCGCCACCCAACCCAACAAGCGGCCATCAAACTCCGGATATTCACCGAGATTAATATAGATGCAGTCACGGCCTTCCAGTAACCCCGGCAAAATGTCATCGAGGTCCGCATAAGGGAAAGCGTCGTCCACATTCAGCATCTGTGTGGCGCGCTCCGGCCCCATACGTTCACCATCCCAGCGCTCTGCATGCGGATCACGCTCGGCGCAAAACAGCAATTCTTCACCATGTTCCCGTCCGGGAGCCAACACTAACAGGGCTTCCGGTTCGGTAAAGCCGGTGAGATAGTAAAAGTCGCTGTCTTGGCGAAACGGGTAGTACACGTCGCGATTACGTCGCGCCACACTTGCGCCCGGCACAACCGCTATGGCGCCGTCCGGCATCATGCTCATCAAGGCACGGCGCCGCTTTTTGTGCTCGGCGACGCTGATGCTCACGGTTCATCCTTTTCGGCAGCGTTGCTTTCGTCTAGTTGCTCGGGGCTCATGAGCGTGGCAGTGAGGACTGCAGCCACGCGTACGTACTCGTATATCTCCATAAACGAGTTTTCATCCTGCTCGTCGCCTTCGATGTCGTCGTCCAGCCCACTGATACTGGCAAAATCGCGCAAAATTTCTTGTACGTCCACGTGCAACGCCTCACTCGCCGCGCGATCCGCCACCCCGGCACCGAAACCGCCCAAGAAACCCGCGCACCATTCTGCCAACCCGGCCAGACGTTTGGCCAGGACCTCAGAGTCGTCGGGCACCAAGGGACTAAAACCCATATCTTCGGAAAACAGGGCGTCGAGGCTGGCACTAACAAACTCACTCACGGCATTTTCATCTGACAAGGAGTCAGTCCCGGCCAGCTGAACAAAATCGGTGAGTGAAAACTGCGTTGGATTGCCCGCCGCAAAGCCACACACCATGCCATGTAACTCAGCAGCGGGAATCACAGACGAGGCTTGCTGCGCTTTGACTTCTAGATCGGACACGATATTTTAGCTACACAAAGGAATGTAATCAGCGCAAACTATCGCTTAACGATGTAACAAATGCCACAGACAACGGACGATCACGGCACATAACAAAAAATAACTAGAACAATCAAGAGAGTGCAGAACCACCATGAACGCCACTGCAGAGAGCGAGCAACTGGCACAACTAGAGCAGCAGATAGATGAGTTGTTGGTGCTGACCCAGGTGCTGAGCAAAGAAAACCGTGCCTTGCGCGCGCAACAAAAGAATTGGTCAACCGAACGCGCAAAACTCATAGAAAAGAACGAGTTGGCAAAAAGCCGGGTAGAGTCGATGATCACCCGCCTAAAAGCGCTTGAGCGAGATTAACCGGCGAGCAACCCAATGAGCGAAGCACCCAGCACCGTAACCGTCACCATTCTCGGCAAAGAGTATCAAGTCGCCTGCCCCGCCGACGAAGTAGATGCGCTGACTAAGGCTGCGCGTTTCTTGGATGATCAGATGGAAATGATCCGTTCATCGGGGAAGGTGGTGGGCCTGGATCGCGTAGCGGTCATGGCCGCGCTCAACATTACCAACGACTATCTGTCGGGGCAGACTGCGCTCACCGAAACCAAATCTGCGGTGAGCGATCGCATCGCCAGCCTATCGGACAAGGTGGGTAACGCCTTGGCGCAACACAAACAACCGGAACTGTAAAGCGCCAACCGCCCTAAGCGTTAACTCCCTCCCATACTCCATTTCCAGGCAATTACAAGTCTTGGCGCAACGCGTCACAGCGCTATACTGGCTGCGCCCCTGGGATGTTAGCCAATTGGTCGCGTCCTTGAGCCGTTAGAGAAACCTTAGGAGACTCTGGGGACAACGTCCGTGTGCATACCCAATCTGATGGGTCGCCTTAGACGTTGCACAGACCTCCGCCTTGAACCATAACGGTTCAGGGCAAACCAGTAGCGGCATCACCGGGGGCAAACTTCCCATGCCAGTTTGCTTGTGACAGCGTTTTGAACCCGCAACCCCCCGAGCACACACCCGCAGACTCAAAGGCTCAGCAACTGCGTGCTGACCTGCGACAAACTTATAAGGCACGGCGAGACGCTTTAACCAGCGCTGAACGGACCGCCGCCAGCGCCCAGATCGCTGCGCGCTTGTTGGCCTTCGACATTATCCATCCCACGCATACGGTAGCTGCGTTTGCCGCCACGCCGTCTGAAGTCGACCTACACCCTTGGATGACACAGCACCTTAGCCGTGGTGGCCGCATTGCCCTGCCTCGAGTGGGGGCTGCCGGGCAAATGGAGTTTCACCGCTTTAACGATGGCGATGAGGTACAAAACAACCGATTCGGCATCGCCGAACCTCACGCCCGCGCCCCGCTGATCGAAGCACCTGCCCTCGATGTGGTATTGGTCCCCCTGGTGGCGTTTGATCCGCTCGGTCATCGACTCGGCATGGGTGGCGGCTTCTACGATCGCTACCTGCCTCGGCTCACCCCAGACACACCGCTGATCGGCGTCGCTTTCGCCTGCCAACAACACCATGAAGCGCTACCAAGCCAAGCTTGGGATGTGCCATTACACGCTGTGGTCACAGAAACGGCCGTGCTAGAGTGCCAGCGCTGACATCACAAAGTTCACCAAACAACAGTTGAAGGACCGTCATGGCTGTACGCCGCATCATCAAAATGGGGCACCCCCATCTGCGCAACGTTGCCGAGCCAGTAGCACCCGAGCTCATCGGTAGCGATGACTTAAGCAGCTTGATTGAAGACATGGTCGACACATTGCACGACTACGGCGGTATCGGTTTGGCCGCCCCGCAGATCGACGTGCCGTTGCGCCTGGCCATCATTGAGATCCCCGGCGGCCCCAGCCGTTATGGCGACATCGACGCCATGCCGCTGACCACGTTTATCAATCCGACCATTGAAGTGATCGACCCGGCCACCGCCGGCTATTGGGAAGGCTGTTTATCCGTGCCCGGCTTACGCGGCTTTGTACAACGACCGCAACACGTTCGAATTCGCTACACCACGGTTACCGGCGAAGATGCCGAGCTGACACTCCAGGGTTTCTGGGCAACGGTGTTTCAGCATGAGTTCGACCACCTTGATGGCGTGTTGTACGTCGACCGCATCGAGGACAAGACAAAGTTGGTGTTCGAAGAGGAGTTTGCGAAGTACTGGCAGGAGCCACTGGGGGCCAACTGACACTGAAACTTGGCAACTGTGAGGTCAGGTATGGGTGAATAGTTTTCAGGAGGCTCTGCGCCAGGGATGGCGCAGCGCCAGCGTACAGGGACGTATTCACAGCGGTCCTGAAAACTATTCACCCGTGCCTGACCGGATCGAAGCTAAGTACAAATGTATGAAGCCCTGATCTGAGCCCCCTCCGCCGAATCACTTCAAAAACAACCGATAAGCCGGATTGTCATTCTCTTCCCAAAACCGATAGCCAATCCGCTGCAAGTAAGACACCAGCTGCTTGCGATCCCCACCTTCGGCCTGAAACCCCACCAGCACCCGGCCATACGCCGCACCATGGTTACGATAGTGGAACAACGTGATGTTCCAGTCCGCACCCACTCCACTTAAGAAGTCCAACAGCGCACCCGGACGTTCCGGAAACTCAAACCGAAACAGAAGCTCATCGTTAGTTCCCAGATTGCGGCCACCGACCATATGACGCACATGAAGTTTGGCGGTTTCGTTGTCCGTCATGTCGATAACCGGGTACCCCCGCCTGTCTAAGTCGCTGACCACCTGGCTGCGGTCTTGCGGCGTAGCCATCTGCATCCCCACATAGATGTGAGCCTGATTATCGCTCGCCCAGCGGTAGTTAAACTCGGTAATGGAGCGTTTACCCAACGCGCGGCAAAAGCGTAAGAAACTGCCTTGCGCCTCATCGATGGTCACCGCAAAAATCGCTTCGCGCTGTTCGCCAATTTCGGCCCGCTCAGAGATGTGCCGCAGGCGATCAAAGTTGACGTTTGCGCCGCTTAGGATGGCCACCGCAGAGTTCAGTGTGTGCGTTTGTAGGTACTGTTTCATTCCAGCCACCGCTAACGCGCCGGCAGGCTCACCGATCACTCGGGTTTCTTCAAAAATGTCTTTGATGGCCGCACAGATCTCATCCACGCTGGCGACAACCACTTCGTCCACGTAGCGTTTGGCTATCTTAAAAGTCTCTTTACCGGCTTGGGCCACCGAAACACCATCCGCAAACATATCGAGGCTTTCTTCGGGCAACTTCACCCGGCGACCGGCTTGTAATGCGGCGTGCATACAGGCAGAACCTTGGGCTTCAACGCCGATGATGCGGGTGCCGGGATAGAGGTATTTCACATACGCTGCAATACCCGCAATCAAACCCCCACCGCCCACCGGCACAAAAATCGCGTCAGGCTGCCCGGGGTGCTGATTCACAATCTCCATACCCACTGTGCCCTGGCCGGCAATCACGTCAACATCATCGTAAGGGTGCACAAAAATGAGGTTGTCGCGCGCTTGTAACATGGCGGCGTGTTCAGCCGCTTGAGGGAAGCCATCCCCATGTAACACCACTTTTGCACCCCGCGCTTTCACCGCGTTGACCTTGATGCTTGGGGTGTTGCGCCCCATCACGATGGTGGCTTTGATACCTAGGGCGGAGGCCGCCATGGCCACACCTTGAGCGTGATTACCCGCCGACGCAGCAATAACACCCCGCTGCTGTTGTTCAGCACTCATTTGCGCCATCTTGTTATAAGAACCGCGGATCTTGAAACTGAACACCGGCTGTAAGTCTTCGCGCTTAAGCATGATGTCCGCACCCAAACGCTTAGAGAGCAGCGGCGCGGGCGTCAGCGGCGTCTCGATGGCAAGGTCGTAGACGCGCGAGGCGAGAATCTTCTTTACATAGCTTTCCAGCATGGGCACCATCTTTTTTTGATCGTTAATCGCATCAGTAGTCTCATCGCCAACCCGCAAGACACGCTAAAACACCAGGCCGCCGTTGCCGCCCTTGAGTGTATTACACCGAAACTCACCACCAAGAGCATTGTTGGGGTGGGCACCGGTTCCACCACAAACTTTTTCATCGATGAACTGGCCAACGTCCGCCACCTGTTTGATGCTGCGGTTTCTTCATCTGAAGCCTCCGCAGAACGCTTGAAAAACCATGGCATTACAGTGATCAACCTTAACGCCGCTCCGGCTGTGGACGTATACGTGGACGGTGCCGACGAAGTCAACCGGCAACGTCAGTTGATCAAGGGCGGCGGTGCCGCCTTGACCCGGGAGAAGATCGTCGCCAGTGCGGCGGACGAGTTTATTTGCATTGTTGATGAAAGCAAGGTCGTCGATACGCTGGGCCGTTACCCTCTGCCGGTAGAAGTGATCCCCATGGCCCGTTCTTTGGTGGCGCGGGGTCTGGTGCAGCTGGGCGGCACACCCATCTGGCGCGAAGGGGTTGTGACCGACAACGGCAACTGGATTCTCGATGTACATGAATTTATGGTCGCCGACCCTTTAGCCATGGAAAGCAGCATCAACAACCTTGCCGGTGTTGTGTGCAATGGCTTGTTTGCGCATGACGCAGCAGATGTTGTACTGGTGGCCGCTCGCGGCGGCATCGAGACGTTTTAGAGCGTTCGCGTCAGATCGTCAGACTTGAGTCAGACTTGGCATTCCATTCAGACGCCTGCCGCCAACAGTTTACCGGGGTTTAATATCTGGTGAGGGTCGAACAACTGTTTCAATCCCTGCATCAACGCTATTTCCTGTTCGCTGCGCGAATAGTTCAAGAAATCCCGTTTCAGTAACCCCACGCCGTGCTCGGCGGAAATACTGCCGCCGCGCGCCCGAACCAACTCAAAAATTTTCGGGCTCATGGCATGGCCCTTGGCCATAAATTCTTCCACCGATAGGTGTTCCGGCCGCAAGATATTCAGGTGCAAGTTACCGTCCCCAATGTGGCCATACCAACACACTTCAAAATCCGGATAACTCTCCGCCACAAAACGGTCTACGTCGGCAAGGAAATCCGGCACATCGTGGATACATACGGAGAGGTCATTTTTGTAGGGGGTGTAGGGTGCGATACTCTCGGAGATGCCTTCGCGCAGCTGCCACAGCGCGTCCGCCTGAGCCTGGGACTGGCTGACCACACCGTCCACTACCCAGCCTTGGTTCAGACACTGCTCAAAGGCTGTACTGGCGGCATCCATGGCCGAGGCGTCAAACTCCAGCAGCGCGTAGTAGGCCACCGCGTCGGCGAGCGGTGCCGGCAGGTCACGATGCGCGCGTACCTTTTGCAGCGCTAAGTCAGAAAAAAACTCAAACGCCGACAACGTCACTTGGCTATTGAAACAATTCAACACATTCAGCAGATCAAGTACTTGAGGCACGCCGACCACCATCACGGTTTGTGGTTCCGGTTGCGCCGCCAGGCGTACGTCCACCTCAGTGATGAGTCCCAGGGTGCCTTCCGAGCCGATCAACAAATGGCGTAGATCGTAACCGGTGGCGTTTTTCACCAGGCCGTTGTTGCAATCAAGTAACGCCCCAGTGCCGGTTACCGCTCTTAAGCCCGCCACCCAGTCCCGTGTCAGGCCGTAGCGGATCACCTTGATACCACCTGCATTGGTGGCAACGTTACCCCCCATTTGGCTGGAACCAGCGGAGGCAAAATCTACCGGATAAAAAAGCTGTTGAGCGGCCGCAAATTCTTGCAAAACTTGGGTAATCACACCCGCCTGACAAGTTACCAAACGGTCCTCGGCGTTAAAGTCAAGAATTTGATTCATACGGTCGAAAGAGACCACCACTTCACCGCGCTCCGCCACTGCGCCGCCGGATAATCCCGTGCGCCCGCCGGAGGGCACCAGGCGCAGCCCCGCTTTGATTGCGTAGTGGACTATGTCTACCACTTGTTGATTGGTTTCCGGGAAGACTACAGCACTGGGTGCAACGTTAAATCCATTGGTCCAATCTTTCCCCCAGATGGCCAATGACTCGGCATCGGTCTTGATTTGTCGGCGGTCGATGATGTCGGCGAGCACTTCCAAGCCTCCTGCAATAAGCACGCAGAGTATAGCTTAGCTGCGCAACTACCAGCTGCAGTGTTCGTCCAGAAACGACCACATTTGTTGGCGCTTATCGGGGGCTTCGTTGGCCAAGTGATGGCGCCCGCCTGCAATGATCAAATGCCGCGCGTTTGGGTAGCGTCGCTCATAGGTCTTGAGATTAAATTTCCAGTCCACCGTGCGATCCGCATCCCCCTGTATCAGCTTCGGCGCGAGGCCGGATACCGGGTAACGCACAAACCGCTTGTACCAATCCACCATGGCTTGCACCCACGCCACCGGCAATATGCGCGCCTGCAATGGGTCAATCTTTTGCAAATCGTGGAACTCCGGGTTTTCGGCATTGGCGGTCAGCACCCGCGGCCGCTCGGTGATGGTCAGTTTGGCGACCCCAAACACCCAACGATTGATCCACCAAGCATAGGGACGTATCAGCGGTGCCAGTAACACAATCTCACCCACCTCATTTGCTGCAGCTGGGTGCTGTTGCAGATATTCCATGACAATCGCGCCGCCCATGCTTTGCCCCACCCAGTGCAAGCCTGATTGAGCTGGCAGCGTGTCTTGCGCATGCGCGTGGACCACGCGCGTGGCTTCCACATAGCGGTCGAAACTTTCGATGGTCACTGGGTCGCCGCTGGAGAGACCGTGACCAATCTGATCGTACGTGATCACCGCCAAACCATGACGCAACAGATACTCGATGGTGTAAGCAAACAAACCAACATGATCATAATAGCCATGGCATAACAGCACATGGCCACGGGCGTCTGCTGGTAAATAGTGCTGCACCGTCAGACGCTCTCCTGCGCCTTGCAGGCTGAAGATGCGATGCTGATGCGCTATGTGCGGAAAGTTCAGGCTGTAAAAAGCCCGGTAGTCCGCCACTGCTTGTGCCTCGAGTGCGGTGCCTGACGGCGCTTGCTCTAGCGCGCTGCGCAGGGCGGCTGCGTCAAAGACGTTGCCGCCGCGGGTTGCCAGCGCGTCGCTGGGCGCAGGTTTAGTGGACAACCGGATCCAATTCGCCGCTGGCGTAGCGGGTGAACATGTTTTCCAGGGAAAGCGGTTGCAGCCTGTCGGCCTGGCCGGCGGTGCCAAACGCTTCGTAGCGCTCTATCACAACCTTCTTCATGGCTTCCTGGGAGTCTTTGAGGTATTTGCGTGGATCAAACTCCGCCGGATTGTCGGCCAAATGTCTGCGTATCGCGGCAGTGCTGGCCAAACGTAAGTCGGTGTCGATGTTCACTTTACGCACACCGTGTTTGATACCCTGCTGTATTTCTTCCAGCGGCACGCCGTAGGTTTCCGGGATCTCGCCGCCAAATTCGTTGATCACCGCAAGTAAGTCTTGCGGCACCGAGCTACTGCCGTGCATTACGAGGTGTGTGTTGGGAATACGCGCATTGATTTGTTTAATACGCTCCATGGCGAGGATATCGCCGGTGGGTGGGCGGCTGAATTTGTACGCGCCGTGGGAGGTGCCAATGGCGATGGCCAACGCATCCACACCGGTTAACTTAACAAAGTCGGCCGCTTGTTCCGGGTCGGTCAACAACTGATCCATGGACAAGGTGCCTTCGGCACCAACGCCGTCTTCTTCACCAGCTTCACCGGTTTCTAAGGAACCGAGGCAACCCAACTCACCTTCCACCGACACGCCACAAGCGTGCGCCATATCCACGGTTTGTTTGGTCACATCGACATTGTAGTCATACTCGGCCGGTGTCTTTTGGTCGTCTAACAGCGAGCCATCCATCATCACAGAGGAGAAACCCAGTTGGATGGAGCGTTGGCACACCGCCGGTGAGGCGCCATGATCCTGGTGCATACACACCGGAATGTGGGGGAATTCTTCAATGGCGGCGAGAATCAAATGGCGCAGAAAGTTCGGCCCCGCATACTTACGCGCGCCCGCTGATGCTTGCACGATCACCGGGCTGTTGGTGGCGTCAGCGCCTTCCATAATGGCGCGCATTTGCTCAAGGTTGTTGACGTTAAAGGCTGGTACGCCGTAGTCGTTTTCGGCAGCGTGGTCCAGTAATTGACGCATGCTGATCAGGGCCATGATGTACTCCAATGCGGGTGAATTTAAACGCGTGGATGATAGTGGGGATGGGGGACTAAGTCATTGGGGGAGATGGAAAAACTTGTAAGGATTCGAACAATCCGGATCAGGTAAATCCGGTTGATTAGGCAGGCTGACGTTTTCCCAACCGCCCTGCACCGCTCCGCGGTACCCTTCTCCACAAAACAAGCCCCGTAGCCGGGTCTTTTTTGTTACGGCGGTTTGGGCTGGATCGTTGGGTAAACGTCAGCCTGCCTAATCAACCTGCGCTCACCAAGGATCAAGAAGCTTCGGATCGGGGTGCACGTCCGGGGTCCGGTGACATACCAGTTAAGCCTAGCTCCCCGCAGCGGCGCGTTGTTCGAGGATGGCGACGGCGGGGAGGGTTTTGCCTTCTACAAATTCGAGGAAGGCGCCGCCGCCGGTGGAGATGTAGGAGATGCCGTCGCGGACGTTGTATTTGTCGATGGCGGCGAGGGTGTCGCCGCCGCCGGCGATAGAGAAGCCGTCGCTGGCGGCGATGGCTTCGGCGAGCACACGTGTGCCTTCACCAAATTGATCAAATTCAAATACGCCAACGGGTCCGTTCCAGAGGATGGTATTGGCGGCGGTGAGTTGTTCCGCCCAGGCGCGGGCGGTCACGGGGCCGATGTCGAGGATCATCTCGTCGTCTGCGACTGCGTGGATGGCTTTGACAATGGCGGGTTCGGCGGCGTCAAACGCCTTGGCCACCATAACGTCTGCCGGGATGGGTATATTTACTTTGGCAGCAATGGCTTTGGCGGCATCAACCAGGTCAGCTTCGTGCAGGGAAGTACCGACGTTGTGGCCGGCCGCGGCGATGAAAGTGTTGGCGATGCCGCCACCGACGATGATCTGGTCCGCTACTTCGGCCAAGGCATCCAATACTTCAAGTTTGGTGGAGACCTTCGCCCCGCCGACAATGGCCAGCATGGGGGTGGCCGGGGCGGCCAGGGCTTTGCCAAGGGCATCCAACTCCGCTTCCAACAACAAACCGGCACACGCAACGGGCGCAAATTTGGCGACCCCATGGGTCGACGCCTGGGCGCGGTGGGCGGTACCGAAGGCATCCATCACAAAGACGTCACATTGGGCCGCCATGCTGCGCGCCAGGGTGTCGTCGTCCGCCTTTTCGCCATTAAAAAAGCGCACGTTTTCAAGCAACGCAATGTCTCCTGGCTGCACTTGCACACAGGCAGACAGGTCAGGCAGCAGTTTCACGTCGCGTTGCAGCAGTTCACCTAGCCGTTGTGCTACCGGCGCTAAAGATGCGGCCGGGTCAAATTCCCCTTCACTGGGGCGGCCGAGGTGTGACATCACCACCACGGCGGCATTTGCGCTCAGGGCATGCGCCACCGTTGGCACAGTGGCTTGGATACGCGCATCACTGGTGACCACGCCATCTTTAACCGGCACATTTAGATCCGCGCGGATTAAGACACGTTTAGCGGTGAGATCAACGGCGCGCATAGAGGTAACGGTGGACACTGAGCGTTCTCCAAGCTATCTGTATATGTAGGTTGGGCGGGTTTAACTTGTTCCTGCGCCCGTCAGGTCACGCGCGGCAGCAGCCACAGCGTCTGCGGTAATGCCGAGTTCCGACATGGCTTGGGCGCCGGGCGCAGACAAGCCATAACGGTCGATACCCACCACAGCGCCGTCTAAGCCAACAAAGCGATACCAATAATCCGGATGTGCTGCTTCAACCGCAACCCGGCAACGCTGGGCGGCAGGCAATACCGACTCCTGATACGCCGCATCCTGCGCCAAGAAGCGCTCTGCACACGGCATGGAGACCACTCGGGCACCAACACCTTCTGCATTCAGCGTCTCAGCAGCAGCCACGGCCACCTCAACTTCCGACCCCGTGGCGATCAGCAGGACATCCGCGGTACCGGCACAGTCTTGCAGCACATAGGCGCCCTTTTCGATGTTGTTAAACACAGTCTCATCGCGCGGCTGGGGCTGTGTGGTCTGGCGCGTGAATATCAGCGCGCTGGGTGCATCGCTGGCCAGCGCCTGCTGCCAGGCAATGGCGGATTCAACGGTATCGCAAGGACGCCAAGTTTCCAGGCCAGGGGTGGTACGTAAGTTGGTGAGTTGTTCCACCGGCTGGTGGGTGGGGCCGTCTTCACCCACCGCTACCGAGTCATGGGTATAGACAAAAATGTTGGGAATCTGCATCAAAGCAGCCAAACGCACGGCGTTGCGCGCATATTCCATAAACACTAAAAAAGTACCGGTAAAAGGACGAATGCCCCCGTGCAGCAGTATCCCATTACTGATGGCGGTCATGCCAAACTCGCGCACGCCGTAACTCATGTGCTGAGTTTCTGAAGCCCCAGCCCACCTGGTGTTGTTGGAGCCGGTGAGGTCGGCGGAACCGCCAAACAACTCCGGCACCCCCGCGGCCACCGCAGCGAGAGCGGCCTGGGACGACTTGCGCGTGGCAGCAGCTTGGGGGTTGTCCTGCTCTGCCCGCGCGAAGGCAAGAATATTGTCATCCCAACCGTCAGGCAGCTCCCCCCGCATGCGCCTGACAAACTCTGCCGCCAACTGCGGATGGGCCGCCTCGTAGGCGGTGAACTGCTGCTGCCAATCTTGTTGCAGTTGCGCGCCTCTGGCGCGCATGTCCCAGTCTGTGCGGATGTGCTGAGGTACCTCAAACGGCTCATAACCCCAATTCAACTGCTGGCGCACCAGCGCCACTTCATCATCGCCCAAGGCTGCACCATGTACACCCGCGGTGCCTGCTTTGTTGGGTGAGCCAAAACCAATGGTGGTGCGACAACAGACCAGCGTGGGGCGCCCGTCATCCTTTGCGGCGGTGGAAAGCGCTTGCAAAACCTCCTCTGCGTCGTGGCCGTCGACGTTGCGGACCACCCGCCAGCCGTAGGCTTCAAAACGTGCCGGTACGTCTTCGCTGAACCAGGCATCCACTTGGCCATCGATGGAGATGCCATTGTCGTCGTAGATACAAATCAGCTTGCTCAACCCCAGCGTACCCGCTAACGACGCTGCTTCGTGAGAAATGCCTTCCATCAGGCAACCATCCCCGGCGATCACCCAAGTGCGGTGATCCACAATCTCAAAACCCTCTTGGTTAAAGGTTTCCGCCAGTTTGCGTTCGGCCATAGCCATCCCCACTGCGGTGGCCAAGCCTTGACCCAACGGGCCGGTGGTGGTTTCCACGCCGGGACACTCACCATATTCAGGGTGACCGGCGGTTTTGGAGTGCAGCTGACGAAACCGCTTAATGTCGTTGATGCTGACGTCGTAGCCGGTCAGGTGCAGCAGGCTGTACAGGAGCATCGAGCCATGGCCGTTAGACAGCACAAAGCGGTCACGGTCAGCCCAAGCGGGATCGTTTGGGTTGTGTTTGAGCAGATCCCGCCACAACACTTCTCCCACATCGGCTAAACCCATCGGTGCACCGGGATGGCCGCTGCTGGCGGCCTGAACCGCATCCATCGACAGCGCGCGAATGGCATTGGCTCGTTCGATTCTTGAAGACATGGGGACCCTTGGTTTGTCTGCCGCAAATGTGAAAGCGGCGCTATTGTCCGTACTTGGGTCGGTTGGCGCAAATTAACTTTGCAAATACTCACATCTGGCTCATGTTGGCGGGCAATCCGTTCATACGATTTTGTCCGCGCATGACGTAGAATGCCCGGCCGTTTAAGTTGAAACCGCCAGCAATCAGTACGCGACCATGCTCGGTTGATGCCGCGAGCAAGCAAGGCGGCAGACACAGCAAGGCAGCAAACACAAAGAAGGACAACAAAGCCATGGCTGACTATTCCGTATTTACCTCCGAATCCGTTTCCGAAGGCCACCCCGACAAAGTCGCTGATCAGGTCTCGGATGCGATTGTCGATGCCATGCTGGCGCAGGACCCAGATTCCCGCGTGGCGGCGGAAACCATGATCAAAACCGGCGTGCTGATGGTCGCCGGTGAGGTACGCACCAACGCGGAAGTCAACATCGAGCAACTGGTGCGCCAAGTGGTGCACGATATCGGCTACGACAGCATGGACGTGGGTTTTGACGCCACCGACTGCACCGTCATCAACGCCCTGGGTATGCAATCCGCCGACATCGCCATGGGCGTTGACGAGTCCGCGGATCACGAACAAGGTGCCGGTGACCAAGGTTTGATGTTCGGCTACGCCACCGACGAAACCGACGTGCTCATGCCGGCGCCGATCACCTACTCACACCGGTTGGTGCAAAAACAGGCGGAAATGCGTCGCGGCTCACTGGGTTTTTTGCGCCCGGATGCCAAAAGCCAACTGACCTTCCGCTATGACGAAGACGGCAACCCCACCGGGGTGGATGCGGTAGTACTGTCCACTCAGCACTCACCTGAGGTCACCCAAGAGCAACTGCACGAAGCGGTGATGGAAGAGATCATCAAACCCGTGGTGCCGTCTAACTGGATGCATGCGGATACCAAGGTGTACATCAACCCCACCGGCCAATTCATCATCGGCGGACCGGTAGGTGATTGCGGGCTCACCGGCCGCAAAATTATTGTGGATACATACGGCGGTATGGCCCGCCACGGCGGCGGTGCCTTCTCCGGCAAAGACCCTTCCAAAGTTGACCGCAGCGCTGCTTATGCCGGGCGCTATGTGGCAAAAAATATTGTGGCCGCCGGTTTGGCCAAGCGTTGCGAAATCCAAGTCAGTTACGCCATCGGCGTAGCTGAACCCACCTCCATCAGTATTAATACCTTCGGCACCGGGCGCATCGACGAAGCGCAAATTGTTCAACTTGTACGTGAACACTTTGATTTGCGGCCGCGTGGGCTGATCGCCATGCTGGATCTCAAGCGGCCCATTTACCAAGGTACCGCCGCGTACGGGCACTTTGGCCGCACCGAAGAACAGTTTACTTGGGAGCGCACGGACAAAGCGGAGGCGTTAGCCGCAGCGGTGTAAGCACAGCACTATGAGTTCAACACGACAGCGCGCCACGCAGATCTCTTTTGAGTTCTTCCCACCGCGTGACCCGGCAGGGCAAGCCAAACTCGTCACCAATGTGGCACACAAACTCGGGGCGTTGGGTCCAGCCTATTTTTCCGTGACCTACGGTGCCGGTGGCACCACCAAGGACGGTACCCAGCAAACCGTGCGCAGTCTCATCGAAGCTGGCTATGCGGCCGCCCCGCACCTCTCCATGGGTGCAGATGACAGTGACGACATACGCAGCCTGTTAGACAACTACGCCACCGACGGCGTCACGCGCATCGTTGCCCTGCGTGGCGATCAGCCGTCTGGTTTTGGCGCTCACCGTTTTGCACACAACGCCGAAGCCCTAGTGCGCCTGATTCGTGAGCACAGCGGTGATCAATTTGAGATTGAGGTGGCTGCGTACCCTGAAGTGCACCCGGACGCACAGGGTGCTGAGTTTGATCTGGACTTTTTCAAACGCAAAGTGGACGCCGGGGCCGATGGCGCCATTACGCAGTATTTCTACAATGTGGATGCCTACGAAGACTTCCTGGAACGCACTGCACAAGCGGGTATCAACGTCCCCATCGTGCCCGGCGTGATGCCCATCACCAACCTCGACGCGCTGATCAGATTCTCCGACAAATGTGGCGCGGAAGTTCCGCGGTGGCTGCGGCAGGTGCTGGCGGACAAACAAGATGACGAACAAGGCACCATCAATTTCGGCGTGGAGGTTGTCACACGACTGTGTCAACGGTTGCTGGCGCTGGGGGCGCCGGGATTACATTTCTATACGCTCAACCGCTGGGGGGCAACCAGCCGGATCTGTCAGAATCTAGGCTGACCGCGTAAGAGAACAAGATTATGCCTTTGCGCTTCATGCTTGAGGTGGCAAACCACTCCGAGCTACAACCCGGCTGCGAAGTAAGCCTGTCTGCAGAGCGCTCTCACTACCTGTGCAAAGTGCTGCGCGCACGACGCGAACAAAACATCGAGTGTTTTGACGGGCACGGCCGCGTTATACAAGCCACGTTGACGCAAGCCAGCGTCAAACAGGCGATGGTGCAGATCAACGCGATCAGCGAACCCACCGCTGCACCCACGGCTGGGGTGCACCTCGGCATCAGCTTGTTGAAAGGCCAGGCCATGGACCGCGCCTTGCAGCAGGCCACCGAGTTGGGTGCCGCCGAGATTACGCTCATTCAGGCCAGCCGCAGCAACGTCCAATTGTCCGCCGAGCGAGCGACTAACAAACTTGCCCACTGGCGCAAAATTCTCATCGCTGGGTGTGAGCAGAGCGGCCGTCTGCACTTACCCAAACTACACGGGCCTGCGCAGGTAACAGATTTTATTCAACACATCGAGGATAAACCTGCTGTCCTCATGGTATTAGACCAAGACGGGTCTCCACTGCCCGCCAGTCTGCCGCGGCAAGCACGCGCGGTGCTCGTCGGTCCAGAAGGAGGTTGGGATGAAGATGAACAAGCGCTATTTGCAGCGCGTGGCTTGGCTTGCTATCGGCTGGGTGAAAATGTCATGCGGGCAGAGACCGTACCCGCCGTGGCGTTGGCGCTACTGCACCACCTGCACAATCAGGACGCTGGTAGCTCCGCCAAACAGTCTTCGATGTAGCCAAGATTAGGAATGGTGGCGGCTTCGGTGCCGACCCGTACTTGCATAACGTCCGCCACACCAAGTTGCATATCCAGGTTGTGGATGTCTTCTTCGGCGAGCTGCAGCATACGTGGCAAACCTACCGCAGCAAGGGCGTAGAACGCCGGGCCTTGCGGGTTACGCGCCCGATTCATCACCACCAAACAGCGCGCCGAATTTGGCATGGCTTCGGCTTGTTCCTCGAAACCGGCGTAGTGAATCACCGGCACGTTCTGCCCTCGCCAACCAACGTGGCCCATGCACCAGGACGGGCCTTGTTCCGCCACTTTGATGCGTCGCCAAGGCACAATCTCGGCAATACATACGTTAGGCAATAACAGCTGTAACCCCGGGGTGGGGATCAACACGCATGCCAGTTCATTTGTTTCTTCTGCCACTGCTACCGCCGAACTCAAAGCTATTCCTCTTTAGTGTCTCGTACTGTCTTGTACGGTCGATTACTGTTTTGGTCCTAAGATACTCATTGTTGAGTGACCAACTCATCGATGGTCGCCAACAGTTCATTTTCTTGGAATGGTTTGCCCAAAAACTTGTTCACACCTAACTGACTGGCGTGCTCTTTGTGTTTATCTCCGGTCCGCGAGCTGATCATGACAATCGGTAAATCACCGAGGCGGTCGTCGTGACGCACCTGGCGCGCCACCTCAAAACCGTCCATGCGCGGCATTTCAATGTCCAGCAACATCACGTCCGGGCGGCGCTCCTGTAGCAGCGCAACCGCTTCGATACCGTCTTTGGCCACCAGCACGTCCATACCCTGTCGTTCCAACAAGCGTGAAGTCACTTTGCGCACGGTGACCGAATCGTCCACCACCATCACACAACGCGGACCACTGCGTACGGACACCTTTTTACTCGCATGGGCGCGCTCATGATGTTGCGCTCGAATCAGCGCCAGTAGATCAAGGATCACTACCACACTACCGTCACCCAGGATGGTCGCTCCGGATATGCCCCCCACGCCTGCAAACTGCGGACCTAAGCTTTTCACCACAATCTCGCGACTGCCTTGAACCTGATCCACATGAATGGCCACGGCTAAATCTCCGGACCGCACCAACACCATGGGGATGCTGGTTTGACCGCTGACCACGCCGTGGAACTCGCGCCCCAGGTACTGGCCGAGATAACGCACCCGATACGGCACTCCCGCATATTCAAACGTTTTGCTTTCGCTGTCGTTGAGCGCCTGGAGTTGTTCCGGGCTCAACAGCACAATCCCTTCTATGGTATTCAGCGGGAGGGCATACAAGTCGTCGTTGACCGACACCATTAAGGCGCGGTTCACAGACACGGTAAAGGGCACGCGTATCACAAAGCGTGTACCTTGACCCGGTTGCGAGACAATATTAACGCTGCCGCCTAACTGTTTCACTTCGCTGTGGACAACGTCTAAACCGACGCCCCGTCCTGAAATCTGGGTCACCGATTTGGCGGTAGAAAAGCCTGCTGCCAACACAAATTGCAGCGCCTCTTCATCACTCAACAAGGCGTTTTCCGCCATCAAACCACGCTCGATGGCTTTGGCTCGCACACCCTCCACGTCAATCCCGGCACCATCGTCGCTGATCTCGATGACCACGTCACCGCCTTCACGCGTGAGACGCAAGTCAATGCGGCCCACCGGTGATTTCCCGTAGTTGCGGCGCAGGTCGGCACTTTCTATACCGTGGTCCACGGCATTGCGCAGCATGTGCTCCAGCGGCGGCACCATACGTTCAAGCAGATTGCGGTCGAGTTCACCCTCGGCATTCTGCACATGGAACTCCACCTGTTTGTCCAACTCGGTCGAGACCTGCCGGACTATACGCCGCAGACGCGGCATGAGGCGGCTGAACGGCACCATGCGCGTACGCATCAAACCTTCCTGCAGTTCAGTGTTAATGCGCGCCTGCTGCAGCAACAACGTTTCTGACTCGCGGGCTTTAAACAACAGCGTTTCTTTCAGGTCCAACATGTCCGAAGCGCTTTCCGACAAACTGCGGGACAACTGCTGTAGTTGGTTGTAACGGTCCATCTCCAGCGGGTCGAAGTTTTCGTACTGGGGGCCGTCCGTGCGTTCGTGACGGTGCAAGATTTGTGTTTCGGTTTCGATCTCTAAGCGACGCAACTGTTCACGCAGACGCTCAATGGTGGTCTCCATTTCATCCAGCGCGCCGGTGAAGTCACTCATCCCCTGTTCGATACGCGCACGCAGGATAGAACTTTCGCCAGCCAAGTTGACCAGTTCCTCAAGTAGCGCGGAACCTACCCGAACCATTTCTTGGCTGCCGCGCTCTACCGGAGCCGCTGGGGTTTGCTCGCGCGACCCCTGTGCCGCTTCCGGTGCTGCGGGTGATTCAGTGGGCGGGGCGACGACGGCTTCGACAACCTTGTTAACGTCGCTGATCTCCGCCTGAGTGGTGTCTGCTTGCGCAGCAGCGGCACTGGGCTCTTCCGGCTGCGGCAGATTAACAACATTTTCTGCTGTCGCTTGCGCAGCCGCAGCATCACCAAAGTTGGCTTTGTAGTCTCCGACACGTTGACTGATTTGGTCATAGCGTCGATTGAGTTCAGTAAACAACTCGTCATCTATCTGACGCTCGTTGTTTTGCACCTCAATGACATAGGACTCAAAGTCGTGTGCCATCTCACCAAGGCTGGCCAAACCGCACAACCGGGCACCACCTTTTAGGGTGTGTAAACTGCGCAGCAAGTTTTCCATGTATAGGCGGTTGTCGCGCTCAGCGGACCAACTGAGGATACTCGCTTCCAGCTCTTCGTTGATTTCTTCTGCTTCTTCAAAGAACACCTCAACCAAATCGGCGTCGACTTCTTGTAGCTCAGCGAGTTCCTGCAGCGTTTCTTGGGGCAGAGCCGTTTCATCCTCTGCCACCGTTTGCGCTTCTTTCGCTTCTTCCGCCTGTTCCGCCTGTTGCTCGGGCGGCGAAGTCTGCGCTGCGACGCTTGCATCCGCTGGCGCTTCGTCAACCGGCTGGTCTGACTGTTGATCTGCAGGTTGTTCTAGCTGTTGAGCTATCTCTGTGTCCGCCAGATCGGCATCTGCGGTCGGAGTGGTAAATTGCAGCGCATGCAGCGCAGCCAACATCTCCGCTGCGGACTGCGGTGTACTGCCAACCGCAATTTCGTTGAGCTGATCGATTACCTGATGGTAGGCGCCGCGCAATACCGTTGCGTCTCCCGCACTGATTTGGGCCGCTTCGTCCGCGCGCGCCAGCACATCATGTAAGGTTCCGGTCAGCTCCGCCAAAGGTTCACATTGAATCTCTTCCGCCAGAGCAACCAATTCAGACAAAGTGCTGCGCAGCTCGCTGCTATCCGGTCGTTGCCCTTGCTCCGCCGCTGCCAGGTATTCATTAAATCCTGTTTCTGCCTCAAAGATGGCCCCGGTTGCCGGTGCTTCCAACAGGCCTTCGACATTCCGCGAGCTGGAGCCGCGTAACGCCAGCAGGTCATCCGCATGAGCGACAAATTCAAGCGGCTCTTCCCAAGCGGCTTTGCTCTGCAATGCTTTCAAGCAGTCGCTTAAGTGTTGTGCCGCTTCGGTAAAAAACTGTTGTAGATCCGGTGAGGGTGACGCGTCTCGATACGCTTCCACTACTTGATAAGCAGGCGCCACAATGAGCTGCACTTCCGCGTTTTCTGCCAATGCCGCGCCACCGCTCAAGGTATGGAAGGCGCGCGCCAGGGCATCGGTTAGGGCCCAGGGGCTACGCTGATTTTCTTGCTCGATAATGACCAGATGTTCCGCAGCTTCAGATAGAAATAGCTCAGCGGTGCTAAGCTCTTCAAGCTCCGCATCATCGGTGGACTCAACATCCAAGAGCTCATCAAACGCTGCATCATCAAAGCGCGCCTGATCATCTGTGTCGTCATCAGCCGCAACATCGAAGCTTTCTTGCTCAATGTCGTCAACTGCAAAGTCTTCGTTGGCAAACTGTTCGTTGGCAAAAGCTTCATTAATCGCCTGCTCCGCGCTGGCATCATCCAGCTCCGTAAGATCGGACAGGTCTTCTAGGGCTGCATCCTCTGCCGCAAGCGATACCTCATCAGCGACATGGGCCTCTTCGGTTGCATGTGACGGTGCTATTTCTTGCGCTTCGCTCGCATCCGCTTCGGCGTCGGTGGAGGCTGCAGGCAACGCGAGATCAATTTCTCCGCCCGAGGACAGCACGTCCGCCTGTTCGATGATCATCGCAACCTGCTCCAAGTCACCGACTTCACCCGCGGCAAACGCGGTACGCAAAGACGGCACCAATCCGCGTGCTGCATCGATGGTGGAAACAAACTGTTCGTTGGGCTCCACCGTGCCATCAATGACCCGGTTGAGCATGTTTTCTATACCCCAGGCCAGCTCGCCGATGGCCACCGCCTGAACGATCCGACCGCTACCTTTGAGAGTATGGAAAGCACGTCGTACTTCGGTTAAGGCATCCTGGTTGCTGTAGTCAGCGGACCACTGGGGCATGTATTCCTCAATGTTCGCCAACACTTCGTCAACCTCTTCGACGAAGATCTCAACAATCTCTTCGTCCGGCGGCTCAACGTCTTCATCAGGCGCAAGCTTTGCAACCAACGCCGCCACTTGGGGGTGCTGAGGTGCGCCGGCTTCGTCTACAGCGTCTTCTGCTAGATCTACGTTTAGGCCTTCTAGCGCCTCTAGTTCTGCGTCTATCTCTGCAGGTGTTTCCGCTTCTACTATCTCATTTGTGGCGTCTGTCGCTTCTGTTGCTTCTGTCGCATCTATTGCATCTGGGGCTTCATGCTGTGTCTCGCTCGTCTCGATATCCAGCCCAACAGGTTCCGCGGCAAGTTCCGTAGCTTGCTCAATTGCTGCTGACTCACCACTGTCTGGCGTCGCCCGGTTTTCCACCAGGTCGTCAAAGGCTTCGCTGGAGAGATCAAAGCCAGAGTCTTGTTCCAATTCCAGCTGCGGCTCTTCGATGTTGGGCAGATTCTCGGTGTCCAACTCTTCGGTTTCGCCCAGGCCGGGTTGGGCCGTAGCTGGTGCTTGTACTTCCTGTTGCGCGGCGTCCACCGCCGCCACCTTTTCAAGTACCGCATCGATAGTGGCTTCTTGATCGACATCCTCGACTGCCGCGACGGATGGCTCATCAGCCCCTGCGGAGGGTTCCGCCACCGCTTGTTCAAGTTCGTTGAGGCCGCGCTCCGCCACCGCGAGAATGTCTTCCGCCCCTGAACTGGATTCGTCGCCAAGGCGCTCTAAGTAGTAATCCACCGCGCTCACCACATCAGCAAAGCGGTCTAGCTCTTCCCACTCTGGGCGGCGGCCTTGCATCAGTTGACCGGTCACATAGGCGCTCACGCGCTGCAGTTGGGTAATGGCGCCAGTCAGCGGAATGATTTCCAATGCCCCGTTGACCTTGGCCAACGTCTCCGGAATAGACTCCAGGTGGCCCGTACTCCAATGCGCGGTAACAAAGTCGACAATACACTGTTTGACGTGGTCGAGGTCTTTGCGCGTCTCCAACAACACCTGACGTTCGGCGTCGCTGGTGATCTGTTCCACTTCGGTGGCCGAAGAGCCAAGAATGACGCTGCTTAAGTTCTCATCTATCTGCACCAGAGCGCCGGCCACACTCTGCACGCTTTGCGGGTCGGAATCGCCCATCACCACCAGGTTTTCGATGGCGCCCACCTGATCAGAGACAATTTCACGAGAGCTTTCAAAACCCAGCAACGACAGCGTACTACCGACCTGGTTGAGTGGCGTAACAAGCGCACGCAACTCTTCGAGGTCAACTCGATCATTGCGTACCAACAAGTCGAGCTTGTCCTTTATGACTGCCAGGTCTTCCTGTAGTGCTTCGGCGGCACTGCCTAGTGCCTGGCGCCCGGATATGGCCAAGGTGTTATTCTGCACGTCCCTGGACACAGCTTCGCGTAATTCGGTCACTGTGGCGCTGACATTATCGCGCTCAACCGCACCTTCTAAGAGGTGCTGCACCAGCTCCATGTTGACCGGACGTTGCAGAGCGCTGTCACCGTCCTTCGCCAGGTTTTTGATTTCCAGGTCGACACGACGCAGCAGCTTGACCGCATCAGCTTCCAGGGCGCCCGTGCTGGAATTTAGACTGCTGACAAATTCCCCGAAGGCTTGCCACTGGCGCTGCAGGGGAGTGCCTTCACAGACTTTTTCCAAACCCAACGCAATTTTGCCGAGGGTCACTAGCGCATTAGTGCGGTCTTCACCTTTGAGGATGGCCAACAACACACTCTGATATGCAGAGCGAATACGCGCCACTTTTTCCGGGCCATTGATGGCGTGAAAGCGCGCGATGGCTTCGTCGCTGGCGCCTTCCTGCAGGCTACCGCCAGCCGGGTCAACCAAGGCTTCTTGCTTGAGTAGACCACGAATCTCGTTAACCAAGGGCATGGCGGTGCTGAAACTGTCTTCCGCACCGCGTTGTAATTCGTCCAAGTACCCCGGCAGTTCCAGAATACCCTGCATCAACGCCTGTCCCGCGGCACCTTCATCATCCACGGTGTGGGCCAACATCGCCTGGGCCAGCTGCTCTAGATGGTCTGCCAGCTGAGTGACACCTTTGAGCTCAAGCATGACCAAGGTGCCGTGCACTTGGTGTAAAGCCGTCAGGCAGGGACGCAGACGGGTCTCTTCACGACCCTGCTCGGCGTATTCGTCCAGCGCTATCCTGGCGTCGTTCAGCGTCTCGAGAAGATCGGCTTTAATCCAATCAAGGGCGAAGTGTTCTCGCGCCGTTGTCATATCCTAATCCTTGCTGGATCGCCTACTTAGAACTCGCCGGTAGTTTGAAACCCTCAACTGATGCACGCATTTGATGGGCCATTCCTGCCAGGTCGCCAATAGAGTTGGCGGTCGTATCCGTGGACTCCGCAGTCTGCGAGGTGATTTCCTGTATCACGTTCATGGTATTGCTGACATGACCCGCGGTAGCCGCCTGCTGGCGCGCCGCGTTAGAAATGTTCTGGATCAGCTCCGCTAGTGAGGTGGAAACACTTTCGATTTCTTCTAGCGCCACACCCGCATCCTGCGCGCGGCGTGCGCCGTCTACAACTTCAGCGGTGGTTTGTTCCATGGAGATCACCGCTTCGTTGGTGTCAGTTTGAATGGTCTTCACCAGTGCGGCAATCTGTTTTGTAGCGGCAGATGAACGTTCCGCAAGGCGCTGAACTTCGTCGGCAACCACGGCAAAACCGCGACCCGCATCCCCCGCCATGGAGGCTTGGATGGCGGCGTTCAAAGACAGAATGTTGGTTTGATCAGCAATGTCGTTAATCAGCGACACGATGTCACCAATTTCTTGGCTGGACTCACCAAGGCGCTTGATACGTTTGGAGGTTTCCTGAATCTGGCTGCGAATGCTGTCCATACCCCCGATGGTGTCCTGCACCACGTGGGAACCTTTGTTCGCAATTTCCACCGCGCGTTCCGCCACCGACGCAGATTCTGCAGCGTTGGAAGATACCTGGTCGATGGAGACCGCCATTTCGTTGATCGCAGTGGACGCAGCGCCAATCTCCTTGGCCTGGCTCTCCGCCGCTTCAGCCAAGTTGCTGGCCGTGCCCTGGGTGTCGCTGGCGGCTTTGGAAACCTGCACCGACAAGGAGTTGATGTTAGATACCAAGCCGCGCATCTGATCGATGGCAAAGTTAATGGAGTCAGCGATGGCGCCGGTGAAGTTTTCCGTCACGGATGCGTGGACGGTGAGGTCACCTTCGGCCAAATCCGCCAACTCATCCAGCAATTGCAGAATGGCGGCCTGGTTGCGTTCGTTCTGGGCGGCCTGCTCATGCAACTGTTGCCGGGTGCTGCCAACCATGACAACGCCAATGACCGCCATCACGATGACCCCGAACACGGCCAACATCAACGGTGGGCTACCGAGCACGGAGACATCTCCCTGCCAAATGAAATAACCCATCGCGCCAAGAATGGCGGCCATGACAACCATGAGAAAAATTAAGACTGGAGACAACTTCCCTGAGCTCATATCTTTTACCTGCTATTTACTGCTATCGCTGGATTTCCTTCCGCAACATCGAAGAACTTTTCGTCCCGCAATATCGCCTTTAACTCGACTTCGTGGTACACCCGCCCACCATGCCGAAACACGCCGCTAACGTATGGCATTAGGGTACCTAAATCACCGCCGTCGCTTGCTTCGTAACTGTCTTCTAAAAAGTGTTGTATACCAAGGGATTGCTCGACCAAAAGGCCGGCTAAAATGTCACCCTCTTCGACCACCAGCACACGCCATTGGTGCACCGGCAGCGTGGTGGGCATACCGAGGTATTCATGTAGATCCACCACCGGCACCAAGCGGCCGCGTACGTTGGCGATCCCCATGATCCACGGTTTCACTGCCGGCAATGAGGTGAGCCTCGGTACCGGCATGAGTTCGCTGACATCCCCTAGTCTGGACACCAAACGGGTGCCGCCGACCAGAAATCCCAAACCCTGCCATTGCGCTTGCACTTGTTCTTTGTGCGGCAACGGGGCGGCGTTTTTAAATGTTGCAGACTTTATGTCCTGCAATATGTTGAGTGCTTCACTGTGGGCCATGCTGCTCTCCTGGCGGCTCAACTCGACAGCAAGCCATTGACCGCACTGATTAAGGTGCGGTCGTCTACGGGCTTGGTGAGATAGCCACAGGCGCCTTGCCGCTCACCCCAGACTTTGTCGGCGTCCTGGTCTTTGCTCGACACGATGATGACGGGGATGTGGCTGGTGGTATTGCTGCGCGTAATTTGGCGGGTGGCCTGGAAACCATTGATACCTGGCATCACCACATCCATCAAAATGATGTCGGGCTGTTCTTCCACCGCAATTGATACGCCGTCCGAGCCGGTAGCTGCGGTCAGCACCTGGTGCCCTTGGCGCGCCAGCGTATTCACCATCTGATGGGTTTCAGTGGGTGAATCGTCAACTACAAGTATTCTCGCCATTTTCTCAATCGACCCTCTTGGCAGTCTCTAGTGCACCAAAGTTTTGATGGTGCCCAGCAGTTCATCTCTGCTGAATGGCTTTGTGATGTACTGATCAGAACCGACAATGCGGCCCTTGGCCTTATCAAACAAACCGTCTTTCGACGACAACATCACCACCGGCGTGGTTTTAAATTCGCTGTTGTTTTTGATAAGCGCACAGGTTTGATAGCCGTCTAAGCGAGGCATCATGATGTCGACAAAGATGATTTCCGGACGGGCGTCCGCAATTTTTGCTAGCGCATCAAATCCATCTGTGGCGGTAATGACGTCATACCCTTCCTTGGTTAACAGATTTTCCGCACTGCGCCGGATGGTCTTTGAGTCGTCTATGACTAGGACTTTCACGCCTCGAAGTTCCTCTTCCATTAATGTGATCCTTTATCATCAAAGGCATAAAGTGTGCGCTCGATCACGCAAGTGGCTTGCACATCACATCCGATGAGCGGCACGCGCTCCACCGGGATCCTTCATAGCGTTTTGTAACACGGCGTACTCTCAGCCGCTATAAGGCATGCGTCAGAAAGGGATTTTGTTCTCATTTTAGTTGCCTAACCGAGGGCCCACCGAGTAATTTACGCGCCACTTTGCTTGAAACGCTGAAGAACCACCCGCTATGACCAACATTGCCATCGTGATGGATCCACTCCCCAGTTTGGCGCTGAAAAAGGATTCTACCCTGGCCATTATCCGCGCCTGCCAACGTCGCGATGTGACGGTCTTCTATTTACACCAAGAAGACATCCACCTGTGGGACAACGAGGTGTGCGGCATGCTTCGCACATTACGCTTGCGGGAGGATTTCTGCGACACCCTTGACGCCACCAGCGCCGGTGAAGACTGGTATCAACTGGGCGAAGAAGCACGCGCGCCCCTGGCGCAGATGGACGCCATTATGATGCGCAAAGACCCACCGTTTGATATGGAGTACATCTACTCAACTTACTTGCTAGAGCGGGTAGAAGAACAAGGTGTGCTGGTGGTGAACAAGCCGCAGAGCCTGCGCGACTGCAATGAGAAGTTTTTCGCCACGGCATTTCCCCAATGTGGGCCGCCACTGGTCGTGAGCCGTCGTGACGACGTGCTGAAAGAATTCCACGCGCAGTATAAAAACGTTGTTTTCAAGAAACTCGACGGCATGGGGGGCGCGTCCATCTTCCGGGTGATGGAAAACGACCCCAATTTATCAGTGGTGATCGAAACTCTGACCGAACACGGGCAACACCAGATCATGGGTCAGGTTTACCTGCCGGAAATTGTGGATGGCGACAAACGCATCCTGCTGGTGGACGGCGAGCCAGTGCCTTACGCCCTGGCGCGCATCCCCTCCGCGGGTGAAACTCGCGGGAATCTGGCTGCCGGTGGGCGCGGCGAAGGGCGTGAACTCACCGACCGCGATCGTTGGATTGCAGAGCAGGTAGGTCCGGAACTTAAAAAACGCGGTCTAATGTTTGTCGGCATTGATGTCATCGGCGACTACCTCACCGAAATCAACGTCACCTGCCCTACGTGTATACGCGAACTCGACGCACAGTTTTCCCTGGATATTGCGGGTAACCTTATCGAGACAGTTTTGGCTAAACTAAACACCCGCTAACTGTGCGCGGCATTTAATGGGCAGGACAACGCATGACTAGCGCCAGCATCACCTCAAGAGACCGCTTCAATTTTTGTCTGTTTCTCGCGCTCACCCTGCACGCCGCGCTCATTTTAGGGATCGGCTTCAGCTCCGAAATCAACACCGCGGAAACTGTATCCATCGATGTGACCTTGTCCGTGTCCAATGATCGTGTGGCGCCTGAAGAGGCTGATTTTATTGCCGCCACCAATCAGCTCGGTTCCGGCACCGAAGCCGACATTCAAGAAATGACCACCACCGAACAGGCAGACTTTCACAGCAACGAATTTAATACCGTCATGAGTCAGCCTACCCCAATCCCGGAGGTGACCGAGCAATCACGCGACGTGTTAACCACCACGGCTAACGTCACTGAAGCCGCCAACGACGATCTGAAAGAACTCACCGAGCTGCTCAACGTACCCGCCACCAACCAGCTGGATCGCGAGAAGCTGATCCAAGAAATCGCCAGCTTGGAGGCGCGTATTGCACAAGACCGCCAGGCGCTGGCCAAAATGCCGCGTACCAAACGCATCAGCAGCGTGACCACAAGATCCGCGGCGGAGGCAGCATATCTGAATATGTGGCGGCAGAAATGTGAGCGCATCGGCCGCGCCAACTACCCGCCGGGCGGGTTAGAAGGTGAGGTCCTGATGCTGGTCTCCATCCTCGCCGACGGCACGTTAGAAGAAGTGCGTGTGCTCAAATCTTCCGGCCACCGTCAACTGGATCAGGCCGCGCTGGCCACAGTGCGACAAGCCGCTCCGTACCAGCCGTTTAACGTCGAAATGCGCAAATCTTACGACCGGCTAGAGTTCACCCGCACCTGGCAGTTCACCAAGGCGGGGGCTGGCGCTGGTTAAACCGCTTAACGTAACCGAGTGAATTTAAGACACCATTTCCTGCTTGCCATGCCCGGGCTGACCGGGGACTACTTCGCCACCAGCCTGATTTACATCTGCGAACACAACGACGACGGTGCGATGGGTCTCATCATCAACCGACCCAGTGAAATGACCCTGGTTGAGCTGTTTGCCCAATTGGGTCTGCCGACGGATCACAAATGGGTGGACACAGCCGTGTTGGAAGGTGGCCCGGTCGCGGCAGACCGCGGCATCGTTTTGCATAGCGACGAGTTATCTTACGAGTCTTCCGCGCACATTGGCACCTCCCTGGTGCTGTCCACCGCCATGGACGTGCTGGAAGACATTGCCGGGGGCGGCGGTCCAGAGCGCTTTTTGGTGGCGCTGGGGTATGCCGGCTGGGGCCCCGGACAGCTAGAAGCCGAAATTGGCGCCAATGCCTGGCTCACCACTAGTGCGGATACTGAGCTGGTGTTTAACCCGCAGTGGTCTGACAAACTGCAGCTGGCGGCCCATGCGCTGGGCATCGATTTCCGCCTCATCTCCGGCAAAGCCGGCCACGGCTAATGCCACAAACACCCAACGGTTTTGTCATGGCATTCGACTACGGATTGCGCCACATTGGCGTGGCCTTGGGTCAAGCCGTAACCGCCACCAGCACTGGGATTGCTACGGTAAAGGCTAAACAGGGCAAAGCCGACTGGCGCGCCATAGATCAATTGTTAGAGGAATACGAGCCGAAGCAGCTCGTGGTGGGTTTGCCGCTGAACATGGATGGCAGTGTTTCAGACATGGCTGAACGGGCACAGCAATTTGGCCGCCAACTGGGTAAACGCTGCGGTTTGCCGGTGAGCTGGCATGATGAACGTCTCAGTAGCCGCGCCGCGAAGGCGGACTTTGAAGCGGCCAAAGCGATGGGAACGGCCAATACGGAACACGAACTCGCCGCTTGTTTAGTGCTCGACAGCTGGTTTACTGACGCTGCGTCCTGTGACTAGTGCTTAACGCCGCAAACCAAAAACCGGCTCTTCGTCGTCGTGCTCTAACGTTAGGTGATCCACACCTTCCATGGGATTTGTTTTGGCATCCGCACCGAGCTTGATCATCAAACGTAGATCGTTGGGCGAATCGGCACTGGCGATCGCCGCGTCGTAGTTGATCTCGCCTTCGGAGTAGAGCTTGTACAGAGCTTGGTCAAAGGTCTGCATGCCTTGCTCGGTGGAGTTACTCATCAACTCCTTCAGTAAGTGCACTTCACCTTTACGGATATGGTCTGCCACCAGCGGCGTATTGATCAACACCTCGATCGCGGCTCGCCGACCTTGGCCGTCCACCGTGGTCACCAGCTGTTGCGCCACCATGGCGCGCAAGTTCAACGACAAGTCCATCCACACCTGGCTGTGACGGTCACTGGGGAAAAAATGGATAATACGATCCAACGCCTGGTTGGCGTTGTTGGCGTGCAAAGTACACAGGCACAAGTGCCCGGTTTCCGCGAACGTCAACGCGTATTCCATGGTTTCGCGCGTCCGCACCTCACCAATCATGATGACGTCGGGGGCCTGTCGTAACGTGTTTTTAAGCGCAACTTCAAAGGTTTCTGTGTCCACCCCAACTTCACGCTGGGTGATGATGCAGCCTTTGTGCTGATGCACAAATTCAATCGGGTCTTCAATGCTGATGATGTGGCCGGAGGAGTTTTCATTCCGATGGCCAATCATGGAGGCCAGCGAGGTCGATTTACCGGTACCCGTGGCGCCAACAAAGATGATCAAGCCACGTTTGGTCATGGCCAGGTCTTCGATCACCGGGGGTAACCCCAAATCCGCAACCCGCGGGATATTGACCTCAATGCGGCGCAACACCATACCCACCAGATTGCGTTGGAAAAACGCGCTGACGCGGAATCTGCCTAAGCCTCGCGTGTTAATGGCAAAATTGCATTCGTGTTCGCTGTCAAAGGTCTCTTGCTGTTCGGGATTCATCACCCCGTAGACCATTTCTTTGGCCTGCTCCGGCGACAAAGAACTCTTACCGGCCGCATACAACTTGCCGTTGACCTTGAGCATGGGTGGTTTACCGGCGGTGACAAACAGGTCGGAGGCGCCTTTCTCCACCATCAGCTTGAGTAATTTATCGAATTCCATGTTGCGTCAATCTCCAATTGCCTCGTGACAGCTTGCCTACGAAGTTGTGCATCAAAATGCTTAGAAATTCTCCGGTACTTTGGCCTTTTCTTTTGCGCTGTCGCGCGTGATCAGGCGTTTCGACACCAGGTCCTCCAGACATTGGTCTAGCGTCTGCATACCCACACCGGCACTGGTCTGGATGGCGGAATACATCTGCGCCACCTTACCTTCGCGCACCAAGTTGCGAATCGCAGGGGTGCCGATCATGATTTCGTGCGCCGCCACTCGGCCACCATTCACCTTTTTCAGCAGCGTCTGCGAGATCACCGCATTTAGCGATTCCGACAACATGGAACGCACCATGTCTTTTTCTTCAGCCGGGAATACGTCGATCACACGGTCAATGGTTTTAGCGGCAGATGTGGTGTGCAGCGTGCCAAATACCAAGTGACCGGTTTCCGCAGCGGTCAACGCCAAACGAATGGTTTCTAAGTCACGCAATTCACCCACCAGGATGATGTCGGGGTCTTCCCGCAGCGCCGCACGCAGCGCTTCGTTAAAGCCGTGGGTGTCGCGGTGCACTTCGCGCTGATTAACCAGACACTTCTTCGACTCATGCACAAATTCGATGGGGTCCTCAATGGTGAGGATATGGTCATAGCGGTTATCGTTGATGTAGTCGATCATCGCCGCCATGGTGGTACTTTTACCCGAACCCGTAGGTCCGGTGACCAGGATCAAACCCCGCGGCGCCATGGATATGTCTTTAAACACTTGACCGAGATTCAGGTCTTCCATGGTTAACACTTTGGAAGGAATGGTACGAAACACCGCACCGGCACCCCGGTTCTGGTTAAACGCGTTAACGCGGAAACGCGCCACGCCCGGTACCTCAAACGAGAAGTCAGACTCCAGAAACTCTTCAAAGTCTTTGCGCTGTTTGTCGTTCATGATCTCGTAGATCAGACCATGAACTTCGGTATGTTCTAAGGGGGGCAGATTGATACGTCTGACGTCGCCGTCCACCCTGATCATGGGTGGCAAACCGGCGGATAGATGCAAGTCAGAGGCGCCTTGTTTGGCGCTGAAAGCAAGCAGTTCTGTAATGTCCATGTATAGCGGTCCGTGTCTGCAAAAGCTTGGATACAACGCTGATATGCAGCGAGCAGCCGTTATACTAAGCCCTCTGTGGCTACCACACCACGGCTTATCCCGCCATCCGGAGCATATCCGGCGCTTAGTTTTTCACTATGGGACAGCGTTAACACTATCTGTGGGACTTTTGTGCAGAACATCGCGAGCAATTTAGAGACTCTCGAACATCGCATTGCCGTCGCCTGCAAGGCGGCGGGACGTGCACGTGACAGCGTCACGCTGATTGCCGTGTCAAAAACCAAACCCGCGGCGGATGTGCACGCCGCTGCCGCCCTTGGGCTTACACAGTTTGGTGAGAATTATCTGGATGAGGCGCTGGTCAAAATTCAAACCAGCGCCGACCTGGACTTAACCTGGCACTACATCGGCCGCATCCAGAGTAATAAAACCAAAGACATCGCCGCTAGTTTTGATTGGGTCCACACTGTGGACCGCGAAAAAGTGGCGCGTCGTTTAAACGAGCAATGTCCTGCCACCAAGCAGTTGCAGGTGCTCATTCAGGTCAATATCGATGCGGATCCCGCCAAAGGCGGCGTCATGCGTGAGGCGGTGCCAACCTTACTCCGAGAGATACAACAATTGCCTCGGCTGGTGCTGCGCGGGCTAATGACCATTCTCGCCGCAGATTCCGACCCTGGGGCAAGCTACCAATCCATGGCACAATTATTCGCAGATCTCGAACCGCAGCTGGACCCCAGCGCGCGGGCTCATTGGGATACCCTGTCCATGGGCATGACGGGGGATCTCGAACAAGCCATCAGCAACGGCGCGACGCATATCCGAATTGGTACAGCGTTGTTTGGGACGCGGGGCTGACATACAGCACACTATAAGAGGAACCTCATTTGTCCACACCCGTCCCAACTCTGACCTTCATCGGTGCCGGGAACATGGCTGGCAGCCTGATTCATGGCTTGCTGCGTGACGGCCACCCGGCAGACCACCTAAGAGTGGCAGACCCAATCGCGGCACAACTGGAACCTTTTGGCGCCCAGGGTGTGGCTACCTTCGCCGATAACAATGCCGCGATAGAGGGTGCCGATGTGATTGTACTGGCGGTTAAACCACAGATCGCCCAGACGGTGGTGAGTGCCCTCACAGACCTCAGCCCGCAACAACTGCTGCTGTCTATCGCCGCCGGTATCAACCTCGCCAGCTTGAGCGCTTGGAGCAGCGCCAGCCAGGCCATCGTGCGCTGCATGCCAAACACCCCCGCCTTGCTAGGCGTCGGGATGAGTGCTCTATACGCCAATACCCATTGCACGGCGGACCATCGCACAAGCGCTGAACAGATTCTAAACGCTGCCGGCGATACGTTATGGGTACCAGATGAAGGCGCCTTGGATGCGGTCACCGCCGTGTCCGGCAGCGGCCCTGCTTATTTTTTCCTGTTGATGGAAGCCATGATCCAGGCTGGTGTGGACTTGGGCCTCGACCGCGCGATCGCCACCCGCCTAACCCTGCAAACCGCATATGGATCGGCGTTGATGGCTCGCGATAGCAGCGACGATCCAGCACAGCTACGCCAAAACGTCACTTCTCCCGGAGGCACCACGGCGGCGGCACTCCAGGTGATGCTGGACAACAACTTACCCGCTACCATTAGCGCCGCGCTACACGCAGCCAACTCCCGTGCTGCGGAGCTTGCTGAAGAATTTGGTGGAGGAGTTGCATGAGCCAATCGCTACTGATCGTGCTCGACTTTGTATTTCGCTTGGCCGCACTGCTGTTTTTGGTGCGATTTCTGCTGCAAGCCAGCGGCGCGGATTTTTATAATCCGATCAGCCAAGCGGTGGTCAAAGCCACCGACGCCATTTGCAAACCCCTGCGATTGGCGCTGAAACCTTTTCGCAATTTCGACTTCGCCTCCATATTGGTAGCCTGGGTGATCAGTGTAGGTAGCGTGTACGCGTTTACCTACTTACAGTACGGCAGCACGCCTGCGGTTTTCCCAGCCCTATGGGCAGGCATGATCAAAACTCTGCTGGTGCTGATGCAGTTCTATAAATGGACCATCATCATTATGGTCATCGCCAGCTTCGTGGCTCAAGGTTCTTATCACCCGGCGTTACAATTGTTGCAGCAACTGTTGGAGCCGATCATGGCGCCGCTGCGTAAAGTGCTGCCGACGCTGGGCCCGCTGGACTTGTCGCCCATGGTTGTGCTGCTGATCATCATCTTGATCGAAGACATCCTCATGCGTGCCTATTTTTAGCAAAAAGTTCTAGCAAGAAGACGCCGCATGCCTGCAGAAATCCCCGCCAACAGCGTTGGTCTCGTCGCGACCCAAACGTTCACTCACCGTAAGCCGTTTTTGCTGCAGTGTGGCGTCAGCTTGCCTGGCTTTAAGTTGTGTTATGAAACCTACGGCACTCTCAACGCGGCACGCTCTAACGCCGTGCTCATCTGTCACGCGTTATCCGGTCATCATCACGCCGCGGGGTTCAACAGCATGGATGATGCCAAACCGGGTTGGTGGGATACCTGTATCGGGCCAGGCAAGCCCATCGACACCAACCATTTTTTTGTCGTTAGCCTAAACAACCTGGGCGGCTGCAACGGCAGTACCGGCCCGTTAAGTGTGAACCCAGCTTCGGGTGCCGCCTACGGGCCGGACTTCCCCACGGTCGTGGTGCGCGATTGGGTTAACAGTCAGGTGCTGCTTGCAGAGCACCTTGGCGTCGAGACGTTTGCTGCGGTGATCGGCGGTAGTCTCGGCGGCATGCAGGCCATACAGTGGGCGATAGACTTTCCCGACCGGGTTCACGCCGCCGTGGTGATTGCCGCGGCGGCCAAATTGTCTGCACAAAACATCGCATTTAACGAGATTGCACGGCAGGCCATCGCCTCCGACGCCAACTTCCTCGACGGCCGCTATAGCGATGGCGTCATACCGGAAAAAGGTTTGGGCCTGGCGCGTATGATTGGCCATGTCACCTACCTATCCGATGATGGCATGCGGGAGAAGTTTGGCCGTGAGTTGAAATCCGGCAACCCGCAAGATCTGCAAAAAAGTGCAGACATAGAGTTTCAAGTCGAAAGCTACTTGCGTCATCAAGGGCAGGCATTTTCACGGCACTTTGATGCCAACACCTACATACTGATGACCAAGGCTTTGGACTATTTCGACCCGGCCAGTGAATACGCTGACAACTTGGTGGACGCGTTAGCTCCGGTCCAGGCAAAGTTTCTGGTGGTGTCATTTACCACCGATTGGCGTTTCTCGGTGGAGCGCTCCAAAGAAATTGTTGACGCGTTAATTGCCGCGCGCAAAAACGTCGCCAGCGCGGTCATCACTTCCGAACATGGACACGATTCTTTCCTGCTGCCGCTGCCTCGATACGTCGAGGTGCTACGCAGTTTTCTGGGCCGTATCCATGCGGATGTCAACGGCGGGTCGCAAACATGAGCTTGCGCGCCGATTTAGCCATCATTGCTGAATTAATTAACGACGACGCCCGGGTGTTGGATCTCGGCTGTGGCGAAGGTGAACTGTTAGCGCACCTTCAAGCGCACAAATCTGTCAACGGCTACGGGCTGGACGTAGACCCGGAGCATATACGGGTGTGCTTGGACAAAGGTGTAAACGTCATTGAGCAGGATTTGGACGAGGGGTTGGCCAATTTCCCCGATTCGAGTTTTGACATGGTGGTAATGACTGAAACTTTACAATCTGTACGCGAACCTGATCGTTTGCTGCGTGAAATGTTACGCATCGCCGAGGAATGTATCATCACGTTCCCCAATTTTGGTCATTGGCGCTGTCGTTTACAGTTGGCGTTTTTGGGGCGTATGCCGGTGGCTAAACACATTCCCCATAGCTGGTTCGACACGCCAAATATCCATCTATGCACCTTTCGCGACTTCGAAAACTTAGCCGACAGTCTCGGCTTTCCGATCATCGAGCGGCGCGTGGTGGACCACCAGCACGCGCAAAGCACATTGGGGTCTTTGTTACCAAATTTGTTGGGGCCGGTAGCCTTCTACCGCCTGGGTAGGGCCAACGCATGAACCTGACGTACACAAAGATGATGCTGTTTTTGCTGGCGGCTCTAATGGTTCAACTGTTTTTGCCAGCGACCGCCGAAGCCGAGCAGAAACAGGTATTTGGCGACTACGAGGTGCACTACATCATCCTGCCAACCATGACGCTAAATGCCGACATTGCCGCAAAATACGGTCTACCCCGGGGGCGCAATCGTTCGCTGGTCAACATCTCCGTGCTCAATTTGGTGGGCAACCCCATCAGTGCGCAAGTCAGCGGGCGCTCAGAAAATTTGTTAGGGCAAAGCCAGGTGCTGAACTTCTCCGAGGTCAAAGAGGGTGACGCCATTTACTATTTGGCGCTGTTGCGCCACGCCAACGAAGAGTTCCACCGGGTCGCCATTGACGTGTCTCTGCCGAACGGCACCATCGCGGAACTGCGTTTTCAGCAACAGATGTTCTGGGAAGAGTGATGCGCATTGTGCTCGCCAGTAAAAACGCAGGTAAGCTCGCAGAGCTGCAAGCGCTGCTGGCCCCACTGCCCGTACACTTAGAAAGCCAAGCCGACCACGGCGTGCCCAGCGCGGAGGAAACCGGCGCCACGTTTATTGAAAACGCCTTAATCAAAGCACGCGCTGTGGCTGCTGCCACCGGAATGGCGGCGTTAGCGGATGACAGCGGTCTGGTGGTGCCCGCGTTACACGGTGCACCCGGCATATTTTCCGCACGCTACGCCGGCACTCACGGTGATGACCAAGCCAACAACCGCAAGTTGGTTGAACAAATGAACCGTGTCGGAGAACGGCAGGCTTATTTCTACTGTGCCATGGCACTGCTGCGCCATGCCGATGATCCAACGCCGCTGCTCGCCACTGCCGCGTGGCACGGCGAAATTGTGGCGCAACCGGCCGGTGACCAGGGGTTTGGTTATGACCCGCACTTTTTTGTCCCCGCCCTGGGTAAAACTGCGGCGCAACTTCCCGCGCCGGAGAAAAACCGTCTAAGCCATCGCGGTCAAGCCACCGCCGCCTTGATTGCACAGCTCCGACAAGCGTTTTAAGGGCCGCGATAGGCCGCTGTGATGGAGCCTTTAGCCGTTTACGTCCACTTCCCATGGTGCGTGCGCAAATGCCCTTACTGCGATTTCAATTCCCATCCGCTCAAGCACACCGACAACTTTGCAGCCTACTGCGAGGCTTTGTGGCGCGACTGGCAGCAACAACACAACGACGCTGATCTCACACAGCATACAGTGGACACCGTGTTTCTCGGCGGCGGCACACCCAGCCTGTTTGGCGCGGAACACATGCACACCGTGTTAGACCGGCTGGGGATACACAGCGCAACCGAGGTGACCATGGAGGCCAATCCTGGCACCACCGAACACGCGTCGTTTGCGGATTACCGCAGTGCGGGTGTCAATCGTCTGTCGCTAGGCGCTCAATCGTTTCAAGATGAACACTTAAGCAAATTGGGGCGCATCCACCAGGCTCAAGATACGCTGAGCGCGTTTGAGCAGGCCCGCAAAGGCGGCTTCGACAACATCAACCTGGATGTCATGTGGGGTTTACCCGGGCAATCTGTGGACGAAGCATTAGCCGACCTCAACACCGCAATAGCGCTTGGTAGCGAACACATCTCCTGGTATCAGCTAACGCTGGAGCCAAAAACTGAGTTCTACCGACGTCCGCCGCTGTTGCCGGTGGAGGATACTCTGGCAGCGATGGAGAAATATGGGCTTGAGCTGTTGGCTGAACACGGCTACGAACGTTACGAAGTCTCCGCCTTCGCTCGCCAGCAGCGTTATTGCCAACACAACCTCAACTACTGGTCGTTCGGCGACTACGTGGGTATCGGCGCTGGCGCCCACGGTAAACTGACCACGTCACAAGGTGACGGGCTGTCAATTGTCCGCACCCAGAAAGCCAGCCAGCCACGTTTGTACCAGCAGGACTCTGCCCTCACACAGAACTACCCCGTCAAGGAAGCAGAGCGGCCGCTGGAGTTTATGATGAATGTTTTGCGCCTAGTGCAAGGTGTTCCGCGTCAGCTATACAGCGAACGCACCGGCTTGCCGTGGCACACGGTGCAGGCAAGCTGGCAGCGGTTAGAGAAGCAGGGTCTGGTGGACCCCGAGCGATGTGCCACCACCCCTTTGGGACTTCGTTACCTAGACAGTGTGCTGGCCGAGTTTATGCCTTAAACGCGGTCACTGAAGCCGTAGCGTTTCAACAGCGCCGATACTCAAAATCAGCGATGTCGTGGCCAAGCCGCTCGCCACGCTTTTCAAAATTGGTCACGCCGCGTAATGCAGCGTCCGTCGGCGTCGCATCCGCGGCACGGACCTGATCCAGCTGCACCTCAAAGTCGGTGCGAGCGGCAAAACACTCGCGAATCCAAGCTGCGTATGGCGCCCAATCGGTGGCAATTCGCACCACACCATGAGGTTTTACCACCCGGCTAAGTTCGTGCACAAACGGCGGCTGGATCAGCCGGCGCTTTAAATGGCGCTTTTTTGGCCACGGATCCGGGAAGAAGATGCGCACTTCGTCAACACAGGAAGGCGGTAAGGCGGCGCAAACCTCCTGGGCGGGATATTCCAGAACAAAAACGTTACTGAGCTCTTCACGCCGTAAACCATCCGTCAACGCGCCGATACCCGGCTGGTACAACTCAACGCCAAATAAGTGCCATGCCGGTGCATCAGCCGCCCACTGCAGCAGCGCATGCCCCATCCCAAAGCCAATTTCAAAACCCACCGGGTGATCACCCGCCATGTCCATGACTTGGTCAGGCGAAATGGCATATGTGGCGGTATATTCATGCAAGGCACGGGCTTGCGCCTTGGTTAAGCGGCCACGTCGACGGATATAGCTGTGGCTGCGATAATCGCTGGGGTCACTCATGCGTGTCTAGATTGCCTACCACAGACGAGGTTGCGAGCGTGCTAACGCGCGCCAGGGCCAGGCCAACGCCAGGCAGCAAGCATCAACAGGCTCCACGCCAGTATAAAACTCACCCCTCCCAGAGGTGTAACTGGCCCCAACCAGCGCGGTCCGCCCAGCACCAGGGCGTAGATGCTGCCGCTGAACAACACAATGCCCACCATCATCAGGTAGCCGGACCAACGCAGCGAATTGGTTTGATGTTGTGGTTGCAACAATCCGCCTATGATCAACAGCCCTAACGCATGGATAAGCTGATACAACACGGCGGTATCCCAGGCGTCGGTATCAGCACGGCCGATGAAAGCTGCTAGGCCATGGGCTCCCCAGGCGCCCAGGCCGACGCCGGTGACGCCAAATAGCGCCCCGGCGAACAAGCATAAAGTTTGTGCGGACAAGGATGGGAAGAAAGAAGGAAAGACGGTTACGCGGCGATCGCCTTCTTTAGCTTTTTCATCGCGTTCTTTTCCAACTGACGGATACGCTCTGCGGACACGCCGTACTCTTCAGCAAGCTCATGCAGCGTGGCTTTGTCGTCCGTCAACCAGCGGCGTTCCACGATGTCTCGGCTGCGTTCGTCCAGCACTGTAAAAGCAGCGCTCAAGCGCTCGGAACTGTCGGCTTCATACTGGTCTTGGGCCACCAGATCAGCTGGGTCACTCGCCGGCGCGGCAAGAAAGTGGACCGGGGCGCTCGGCGACTCGTCGTCACTGTCGTCCGCATCAAAGGCCATATCGATGGCTGCCATACGGCCTTCCATGCGCGTTACTTCTGCTTCCGGAACACCTAGGTCGTCGGCAATGGCCTTGGTTTCTTCCTGGTTGAGCCAGGACAGGCGCTTCTTGTTAGAACGCAGGTTAAAAAACAACTTGCGCTGGGCCTTGGTGGTGGCCACTTTGACGATACGCCAGTTGCGCAGAATGAATTCGTGCATTTCAGCTTTGATCCAATGCACCGCAAAGGACACCAGCCGTACGCCAACATTCGGGTCGAAGCGTTTTACCGCCTTCATCAACCCGACATTACCTTCCTGGATTAAATCGGCCTGAGACAGCCCATAACCTTGGTAGGAACGCGCGAGATGGGCGACAAAACGCAGGTGACACAGCACTAACTCGCGCGCCGCGTCGAGGTCTTGTTCGTAATAAAATCGCTCCGCCAGGGCCTTCTCTTGCTCTGCCGTGAGCACGGGAAACGCGCTGATCGTATGCAGATACGCATCTATATCACGGCCCGGCGCAAGGCTGGGCATAGCCATAACTTGAGTAGACATGTGATACCTCCGGTAACACCAATACCTATAGTTTAGCACTCATTTTCGGTTTTTAGCACTCTCTATATGAGTCTGCTAATCGTAGAAAGTTCCGGATTGTCACTCTAAATGTATGAAATTAAAAGAGTTCCAGGTTATTTAGACGTTGCCGAACCGCAATCAGCGCACCCGCCACCCCCAATAAGCTGGCCAAAACCAGCAAAAACGCCAAAAAACCCAGATTGAACCCGGCCAGATCCAGTTCCTGCTGATAGCTGCCAAGTAACGATTGTAGCGGTGGCTCAATCACCACCAAGGTAACCGCGATCAACATGGCCGCAATCACCCCGCCGCCGAAGCCGTAAATGGCCCCAAAATACAGAAACGGACGCCGCACTTGACCTTGGGTCGCGCCGACCATCTTCAATACCCGCAATTCATCCAGCCTGGACTCTATCGCCAAACGAACCGACGAAGCGGTGACCAGCACCGCGCCGATGCCAAACAACACCGCCAGCACCACACCCAGCCGACTGACCGCGGTGGACAAATCATTAAGACGCTCCAGCCAAGTTTTCTCCACCACCACTTCGGCCACGCCAGGCAAGTCTTGCACAGCGGCTATCAAACGGTCCACCACGTCGGTGTCAATGTTCTGCGCAAAACGCGCCGTCAGTGATGCCGGTAGCGGGTTTTCCGCCAGCAGTGTCAGAGCATCCCCCAAACCACTGTAGGTTTTGAACTCGTCGAGCGCCTGGTCGGCGCTGGTCACGCTCACACTCTCCACTTGCTCGTGTTTGCGCAGTTGTTGGGCCGCCACTTCGATGTCTTCGGTACTTGCTTGCAACTCGAAGTAGACACTCAGCCCCGGTCGACCTTCCCAACCGGCCGACATCTCGTTCATGTTGACCTGCAAAATCCACAGCCCCGCAGGCAGCGCCAGGGCAATACCCACCACCAGCCACACCAAGAAGCTGGTACCCAAACGGGCGCTCACAAAGTGAAACGATTCGCCACCCACGCGCAGGTGATCGCGCAGCCACGCCAGCGGCTGCCAGCGGGCACCGCGCCACGGGTCTTTTGCACCGCCAGTGGTAATGGCTACTCCTGTCCGCCCAAGTCCGCGGTGGCAGGCGCTTCTGTCTCACCCACCCACTCCGCAGTGGAACGGGTTGCGGCGTGGTCACCCACCACTCGGCCGTGTTCCAGCTGTAGCATGCGAAAACCCATCGCCTCGATGAGCTGGATATCATGGCTGGCGATAATGACCGTGGTGCCCACTTGGTTAAAGCGCGCAAACAAATCCATGATGTGAGCGGACAACTGCGGATCCAAATTGCCGGTGGGCTCATCGGCCAGCAATATCTTCGGCCGCGTGACCACGGCTCTGGCAATACCCACACGCTGCTGTTCACCGGTGGAGAGGTGGCGAGGAAACAAACCTTCTTTGCCGAGCAGATCTACCTGGCCCAAAGAGGCACGCACGCGGCGACCAATCTCCCGTTCGCGCATACCCCCAACACGCAAGGGCAGAGCCACGTTCTCAAATACCGTGCGTTGGGTAAGAAGGTGGTGGTCTTGGAAGACTACGCCCAGGTGCTGGCGATAGCGCGGCAGACGTTTCTCCGCCAAACGCGCAATGTCGACGTCGTTGACCAACACCTTACCCCGGGTGGGTACGTCCGCGCGCAGCAGGAGTTTCAAGAACGTGCTTTTTCCAGCGCCGGAATGCCCGGTGAGGAAGGTCATGGAGCCTTCTTCAAATCCCACTGAAACATCAGACAAGGCTTCGTGACCGTTGTCGAACCGTCGGGTGACATGTTGCAGCACGATGTGGCCCATGGCAGACGGTGACTTAAGCTTCTTCTGCACTCAACAGGGCGCTGACAAAATCACTGGCTTCAAATTCACGCAGATCATCAATCTTCTCACCGACACCAACGAAGTACACGGGCAGGTGGATATCCGGCAACGCCGCTATGGCAAACAACACACCGGCTTTGGCGCTGCCGTCTAACTTGGTGATCACAAGCCCGCTTAGCGGTACCGCTTCGTTAAATAGCTTAACTTGACTCAGCGCGTTCTGACCCACGCCGCCATCGATGACCAACACAACCTCATGCGGCGCCGATGCATCGATGCGTTGCACCACACGGTGCACTTTTTTTAGTTCATCCATGAGCTGCGCCTTATCCTGCAGGCGCCCGGCGGTATCAACCAGCAGTACATCCACACCTTTGGCTTGGGCAGACTGTAGCGCGTCAAACGCCACGGAAGCGCTGTCGGATCCTTGCGGCTGCGCCACCACCGGTACGTCATTGCGTTCGCCCCAAACCTGCAGTTGTTCAACCGCTGCAGCGCGGAAGGTATCACCCGCAGCCAGCATGACGCTTTTACCCGCAGCTTGCAGCTGTTTGGCCAGCTTGCCAATTGTGGTGGTTTTGCCGACCCCATTTACCCCCACAAAGAAGATCACGTAGGGCGTATGAGCCTCGGTTTGCAGCTTTTGTTGTAAGGGCTGTAAACGCTGCTCCAACAATCCAGCCAAGGCGCCGTGTAGCGCTCTGGTGTTGTTCAACTCTTTGCGCCTTACCCGTTGCGCTAATTCCGCCATCACATCGCTGGTGGTATCCACACCAACGTCAGTGACCAGCAGCGCTGTCTCCAATTCGTCCAGAACGCTGTCGTCTATTTCGCGTTCACCCAGCAACAAATTGCCGACCCCTTCGGCCAGCTGGGTACGGGTTTTGGCGAGTCCATTCTTCAGGCGGCTGAATAATCCACCACGTTGCTTATTGGATTCGCCTTCCTGCTCTGCAGGCGACTCGGAGGTTTGCTTGTTACTCACTAAAATCTCAGCTGATGATTCAACGTTTGGTAGCGAACTACCCCAATGCAATTCAAAATGCGGTATGGCACAACAATCTCGCCGTGCCCAGCAGGTGCGCATTATCGGTGGTAAGTGGAAAGGACGGAAGCTTCGCTTTCAAGCGGACGCGGATTTGCGGCCAACCCTCGGACGTATGCGTGAAACCTTGTTCAACTGGCTGCGGCCGGAAATCGCCAACATGCGCTGCTTGGACGCATTTGCGGGCTCCGGCGTGCTGGGCTTTGAAGCCTTATCGCAAGGTGCCGAGCACGTGGTGATGGTGGAACAGCAGTTGACGGCCGCGCGTAGCCTGCAAAAAACCGCGGCAGTTTTGAACGCGCAGGCCCAAGTCACCATCGTGCAAGCGGATGCACGAAGCTACCTGCAGCGCGCAGCCGAACCTTTTGACCTGGTGTTTATCGATCCACCGTTTACGCAACCAAAATTGCTCGACCAGGTGATGTCCCTATTGATCGAACGGCAATTATTGCGCCGCTACGTCTATGCCGAAGGTCCTTCCGCGGAACACTTGGCGCAAATCATGACCAACCTGGGTTTGAGCGTACATAAACAAGCACGCAGCGGAGCTGCCACGGCGCTGTTGGCCCGCGCGGATGAGGCAGATTGACGCTGTTGCAGCCGCACGACTCGAACGCTACCATCCGCGCCCTGCGCACACACAAAAACAGCTATTGGCGCGCCGCATACTAGCCGCTTGCTATAGGCAGAGGCTGCCGCGTCGCCACAGGTGCGGTTTGCAACAGGTGTAGGGGGAGGTCTTAGACATGAACACCGTCATTTACCCGGGCTCGTTTAATCCAATCACCAATGGTCACACAGACCTGGTCGAGCGCGCCCTCAACGTGTTTGATCATGTCGTGGTGGCCATCGGGACCTCTGCGCAGAAGAACCCCAAGGTCGACTTGGCCGACCGCATTGCCTTGTGTGAAGAAGTGTTGGCTGAGTTCGGCGACAAAGTTTCAGTCGATGGGTTCAACAACCTGTTGGTGGACTACGCGCGCACTAAGGACGCGCGTTTTATCCTGCGCGGGCTGCGCACAGTCACCGACTTTGACTATGAATTCCAGATGGCGGAAATGAACCAGTCTTTGGATCCCGCTATTGAGTACGTGTTCCTGCTGCCATCAAAGGAGTGTTCGTTCATCTCTTCCACCCTGGTCAGGGAAATTGCCTCCCTGGGTGGCGACATCACACAGTTTGTGCACCCTGCAGTGGCTCGCGCCCTGCAGGGTTGAAGTGGCTTGGCGGAGGTTAGTCGTCCAGCGACTGGTAGCGACCGCTGCTTTTACACCCCAAACAACGCACGAAGGTTGCCTTCGCCGGCGCGAGGAACAAGGCATCCGCTGCCTCCGGAACGTTACCGCCTAGTGCACTGAACGGCAGGCTCACAACAAACGCCGCGCCACCTGCAACCGTGGCTAACAAGCCCAGCGGGCGCGCCACAATGATGTCCGCGGCCATCGCTCCGGCACCCGGTTCATCTTCAGGCGCCGCGTAGGCCGGCGCCGCGCCAAGCAGCAAAGAGCCCGCCGCAACCGCGGCCAACATCCTGTTTCGAAAGGGTTTGATCATCTGATTTGCAGCCATGTGTAGCTTCTCCATGCAAGTAAGTTGCCCTAAAGCCAGGCATCAGAACCGAACTTTAGCACTATCGGCTGCGAAATCCTTGTGAGGTTTGGCACTTTGGGCAATACACCGAACTGCGTTGGCCCAGAATTTGTTGTTTAAGCACGGTACCGCACACGCGGCAAGGCTCGCCTTGCCGGCCGTAGACATTCAGTTGCTGTCTGAAGTAGCCGGGCTGACCGTCGGACCCAACAAAGTCACGCAGCGTGGTGCCGCCTTGGGTGACCGCTTGGTTCAACACCTGTCGAATACAATCTACCAAGCGCTCATAAGCCGCCAAAGGTATCCGTCCGGCTCCGGTTGCGGGGCGAATACCGGCCAGAAACAACGCTTCGGCCGCGTAGATATTGCCCACACCAACCACCACCTTGGCGTCCATAATAAAGTTCTTAACTGCAACTTTTCGCTTGCGTGACAACTTGTGTAGATAAGCGCCGGAAAACTCATTACCTAACGGTTCTGGACCCAGCGACGCAAGCAGGGGATGTTGATAAGGGTCATCACCCGCCTGATACAGTACACAGCCAAAGCGGCGGGGGTCGTTAAAGCGGAGGATCTTTTGGTTGCCAAGCGCGAGGTCTACATGATCGTGCGTCAACACCGCGGTGTCTGGATCCAAGATGCGCAGACTACCCGACATACCCAAGTGAACAATCAGGGTGCCGGGTGTGCAGCACAGCAATAGGTACTTGCCGCGCCGCCGCACGGCATGAATGGTCTGATCGCGTAAAGCTTGGGGGATCTCAACTGGCCAACGCAACTGGGGATTGCGCACCGTCCAGCCGGTAATGGTTTGCTCAGCCAACCACGGCTCGATGCCCCGTCTTGTCGTCTCGACTTCCGGGAGCTCAGGCATCGAATTCGATTACTTGATTTTGGCTTCCGTGTAGAGGACGTACTTGCGCACCACGGGGTCGAACTTTTTCATTTCCAGTTTGTCCGGCATGGTGCGCTTGTTTTTGTCGGTGGTGTAGTAATGACCGGTGCCGGCACTGCTCACCAACTTAATTTTCTCTCGCATTAGTTTCCGCCTTTCTGCTTAGACTTAGACTTTGGCTTGGTACTTAAACTTTTTGCCCTTGTGCGCGCAGGTCTTGCAACACTGCGTCGATACCTTTCTTGTCGATGATGCGCATGCCTTTGGATGAGACGCGCAGCTTCACATACCGTTTTTCAGACTCAACCCAAAAACGGTGCTTGTGAAGGTTCGGCAAAAAGCGGCGCCTGGTTTTGTTTTGTGCGTGGCTGACGTTGTTGCCGGACATGGGTCGCTTGCCGGTGACCTGGCATACCTGGGACATGTTCTTAACCCTTAATTTGTCCTAGCCTGGCCGTGTTGAGGGCCATGGCAAGGAACCCTGAAAAAAAGAGGCGCGTTTATACTACACAGGCCGTTTGCCGGCAACTCGAATTTGCTTCAAGGCGCCAAGACAGGGTTATCCAAAGCGGTGGTTATACCCAGGTCGACGCACCTAGTTTTGACCCATGAGCCCACGGCTGGCCAGGGACACCGCCGTACCACGGGCCACCACGATATGATCTAACACGTTGACCTCAATGCGCGCCAATAGATCCCGCAACTCTCGGGTTAAGGCCAAGTCTGCGGCACTCGGCTCAGCCACGCCGGAAGGATGGTTGTGCCCGAGCACCAATGCAGCCGCGTTTAACTCAATTGCGCGTCTAAGCACCTCTCTGCTGTGTACATGGGCACGATTGACGGTGCCTTGAAACAAGATTTCCCAACTCAGCGGCCGATGACGGCTGTCTAGGAACAGGCAACCAAATACTTCGCGCTGGTAATGACCAATTCTGCGGCACACATAACGCGCAACGGTACTGGCATCACTGAGCGCTTCGGGCAGTTGTAGCGTAGATTCGTCATGACGGCACATGAGTTCATGCAGTGCCTTTATAAGTGCAACTTTAGCATTGCCCAACCCGCGGCAGGCCTGCAGAGCACTGGGCTGTGCCGCCAGCAAGCCATGCAGACCGTCAAATTCATGCAACAGCCGCCGCGCAAAAACCACCGCGTTTTCCCCAGGTGGGCCGCTGCCCAAGCACAGCGCCAACAACTCAGCGGTACTGAGCGGCTGAGCGCTGTGATTCAACAGGCGTTCACGCGGCCGTTCAGGCGCTGGATCTGTAGCAGCGGTCGTGAGTTGCGACGTGGTTCTATTTGCTGGCTTTTCTGCAGATGAGCTTCGCGACATTTCCAGGTACCCTTAGCGCGCAAGCGCGCAGGCGCTTCTTTTTAACGTAAGCGCTAACGTAAGCGGTTTAGTAAACGTAAACGGTTTAGATTGAACCAGGTTTGAGCCAGACACACCCAACTCACATGAGTATCGAGGGGCATTCAACATGACTGACCTTTCCTCCAACCTTTCCGGCCTTTCCAACAAGCACATATTGCTTGGCATCAGTTCAGGCATTGCAGCCTATAAAACGCCGCTGCTTGTGCGAGCATTGCGCGCGGTGGGGGCAGACGTGCAGGTTGTCATGACCCCCTCGGCGCATCACTTTGTCACGCCTACCAGCCTGCAGGCCGTCTCGGGCCGGCCGGTACGCCAGGATCTGTGGGACGAAGCGGCAGAAGCCGCGATGGGTCACATCGAGCTGGCCCGTTGGGCGGATTTAGTGGTTATTGCACCGGCCACCGCCAACACCATTGCGCGTCTGGCGGCGGGGACGGCAGACGAGTTGCTCACCACCCTGTGTTTAGCCACCACCGCGCCGGTAGTGGTGGTTCCCGCGATGAATCAACAAATGTACCAACACCCCGCCACCCAGCGTAATTTGGCAACCCTGGAAACGTTTGGTTACCAATTGCTTGGACCGGCTTCCGGTGAGCAGGCTTGCGGCGAGGAAGGTCCGGGCCGCATGGTTGAACCGGACGATATTGTTGAGTATTTGTGTGCTTCTGGCCTCGTCGGCGCATCTCCCAAAGCCCCCACAGCCCCCGCTGCGCCTGTGGATATGATGGATATCGCCAACCCTCGGCCCCTACTTGGACACCGCGTGATGATCACCGCAGGGCCAACCCTGGAAGCCATCGATCCGGTTCGCTACATCAGCAATCACAGCTCCGGACGGCAAGGCGTGAGCCTTGCAGAAGCGGCACTGCAGGCCGGCGCGGACGTGGTGTTAATCGCAGGGCCTCGTGTGCCCGCGTGTGATCCGCAAATTCAACGCCTGGACGTCACCAGTGCGCTCGACATGCAGGCAGCGGTATTTGAACACCTGGGCGGGGTGGACATTTTTATCGGCGTGGCAGCCGTGGCTGACTACCGTCCCGCAGAGGCGAAAGCGCAGAAGATGAAACGCAGCGGCGCCGAACATTCGACCCTGGTTTTAGAACTGGTCGAAAATCCCGACATCATCAAAAGTGTCGCGCAACACAACCAGCGGCCCGCGCTGGTGATTGGTTTTGCTGCTGAAACCAACGACACACACAAACATGCAAAGGATAAGTTGCAGAAAAAAGGGTTGGATGCTGTGGTACTCAATGACGTTTCTGACCCTAAAATCGGCTTCAACAGCGAGCACAATGCCGCCACGCTCATTTACGCGGAAGGCGAAGTGGTACTGCCGCTGCAGTCCAAGGCGCAGTTGTCGGCCACACTGGTGCGACAAATTCCGCAGATTTTTGCTTCACAGTTAGCAGATACAAACCCCGAGACTATGACAAAATAGTGCTTTCGTGGGTGCATGTGCCCACGGCCTTATACAAACCGCTTAAGCAGGACGCTCTATCGTGGCTACCAAGAAGGCCCCCGCCAAGAAAAAATCTCGATCATCGACCGGTATCAGCAATGGCTTAATTGTGCACACCGCCATTGCCGCAGCGGTAGGTGTTGTTGGCCTCATAGCCGCCTTTGCTGTGTTGTGGTGGCAGGTGGTGGCGCAACCCATCAGTGCCAAGGAGCAGGCGCAAGAGCAGCGCTTGCTCAAAGAATACGTCAATGTACTCAACAGCCGCGTGTCTGAGCTACGCGCTACCGTCAACGCCATGGCCACCGCCCCGGCAACTGCCGCAGCGCTGGTATCACTGCAGCCAAGCGATCGTGCGCTCATGCAGCAGAATCTTACTCAACAAACCGCTCACGTGGTGCGGGTGGACATCATCGAAAAGGGTAAGGCTGAGGTGGACTTAAACGCGGCAGTGCCCATTTCGTTTGCCGCGCTAGATCTTATCCGCCGCGCGGAGACGCGGGAGTTTGTCGGCCCTGAAGTGGGTGTCAATCAAGGTGGCCGAATCTATGCCGCACAACCGATCACAGTCGACGGCAGTGTGCGCGGCGTGCTGCTGGCCGTATTCGACAAATCATTTCTGATGGATCCGCTTAGGTTTTTCACGCCGTTAACCGGCTCATTTCAAGTATTACAAACGGTCGCCGGTGCACCCACCACGCCAATTTTGAGTTTAGGCGGCAATAGCGGTGAGCGCCCCACCATTGAACACGAGCTGGTGATCCCGCAATGGAAAGTAACGTTCGCGGCACGCGAAGGTGAGGTGGCCCAGCCAGACTACACCAGTGGTTTGCTCATTCCTTTTGCCTTGGCGGCGCTGTTTTTACTGGCCGGCGCTTTTCTCGGGGTTTCCAGTTTTGTCCGCAAAGTCAGCGCCGATGCTGAAACCTTAAGCACCTACGCCATACGCCTGCTGCGTGGCCGCAGTTCACACCCCGGTAAATATAACCTGCTCGCGCTCCAAAAAGCCGCCAACTCGTTGTCACCCTACGGCAAAGGTCCGGCGGAGGCAGACCCTGAGAAAGAAGAGGAAACTGCGGACGACGGCAATCTCTTGGATGATTTGGACCTCGACGACGACTCCCCGGAGCCGGCCGCGGCAAAAGAAGACAAAGACGACTTCTTAGATGTGCGCTCTTCCGCCGCGCCAGACGATAATTTTGGTATCGAAGTCAGCGAAGACGACCAAGTAGGCCCCGCAGATTTGGGAGTCAACTTTGACCCGGAAATTTTCCGCGCCTACGACATACGCGGCATCACCACCACCAATCTCACCGAAGAGGTGGTGTATTGGGTGGGCCGGGCGTTCGCCGCGCAATGTAATGAACAAAGCCAAACCCGTGTGGTGGTCGGCCGCGACGGTCGTCATTCCGGGGAAGGTCTACAGAACGCTCTGACCCGCGGTCTCACCGAAGGTGGCATGGATGTCATCAACATCGGTCAAGTGCCAACACCTGTGCTGTACTACGCCACATACGCCATGGATACCGGCACCGGCATTATGATCACCGGCAGCCACAATCCGCCCGAATACAACGGCTTGAAAATGATGATTGGCGGCGTCACCTTGGCCGAAGACATGATTCAAGCGCTCTACCAGTGCCTTTTGAACAACAACCTCAACGAAGGCGAAGGCAGCGTCGAAGACATCGACTTAAATGACAGCTATATCGATCGAGTGTTGGAGGATGTAGCGGTGGCGCAGCCGCCGAAGGTGGTAGTGGATTGCGGCAATGGGGTTGCCGGAGCCATCGCGCCACGCCTGTTGCGGGAACTCGGCTGCGAGGTGGTGGAGTTGTATTGTGAGGTCGACGGCGATTTCCCCAATCATCATCCCGACCCAGCCGAACCACAAAACTTAGAAGACCTCCAGACGGTGGTGCAAGCAGAGCAAGCGGACGTGGGCCTTGCGTTTGACGGTGACGGGGATCGCCTCGGTGTCGTTACCAACAGCGGGCAGATCATCTGGCCGGACAAACTGATTATGCTGTTTGCGCAAGACATCGTGAGCCGTAACCCAGGCGCGGACATCATCTACGACGTGAAATGTAGCCGCCACCTGAACAACATCATCAGTGAGCTGGGTGGGCGCCCCATCATGTGGAAAACCGGCCACTCCCATATGAAAGCCAAAATCAAAGAAACCGGCGCCTTGTTAGCGGGTGAATTCAGCGGCCATATCTGTTTCGGCGAACGGTGGTATGGCTTTGACGATGCCTTGTATACCGCGGTCCGCTTGCTGGAGATCCTCGGTGCCGAAGACGACACCGCCGACGACGTGTTTGCGCAATTCCCGGTGACCTTTACTACCCCGGAAATCAAAATCACCACCACCGAAGCTGAAAAGTTTGAGGTCATGGAAAAGCTGAAAGCGGGTGCGGACTGGGGTGAAGGCACCATTACGTCCATAGACGGCATTCGTGTGGACTATTCCGACGGGTGGGGACTGGTACGGCCCTCCAATACCAGCCCGGTGCTGTCACTGCGCTTCGAAGCAGATGGGCCTGCGGCGCTGGAACGTATTCAGGACGAATTTCAAAAACAGCTATCGGAGATAGACAGCAATCTGAGCTTTCGCTAGCACTGTGTAAGGATACGTCTCGCAGGCAACTGGCATCCATATAGAGCTCCCATATTAGAGCTCCCTTATTAAAGCTCCCGTATAAGAAAAGTCGCACTTAAGACACATGAACAAATCCCAAGCGGAAACCACCGCACAGGTCCTGACCGAAGCGCTGCCTTACATACGCAAGTTTCAGGGTCAGACCGTGGTCATTAAATATGGCGGCAACGCCATGACCGAAGAAGCCTTAAAACACTCGTTTGCGCGAGACGTCATTCTCATGAAATTGGTGGGCATCAATCCCATTATTGTGCACGGAGGTGGACCGCAAATAGGTCTGTTGTTGGAAAAGCTCAACATCGAATCGCGTTTCGTCAACGGTATGCGTGTGACCGATTCAGCCACTATGGATGTGGTACAGATGGTGCTCGGCGGCTTGGTTAATCAGGAAATTGTTTCCCTCATTAACACCAACGGCGGCCGCGCGGTGGGCATTACCGGCAAAGACGGCAACCTCATCCAAGCGCACAAACTGGAAATGGAACCTGAGCTTAATGCGTCGGAAATTATCGACATAGGCCACGTCGGGGAAATTACCCACGTTAACACCGAAATTTTGCGCACGCTGACGGAATCTGAATTTGTGCCGGTGATTGCGCCAATTGGTGTAGGCAAAGACGGCCAGTCGTTCAATATCAACGCCGACATCGTCGCCGGTAAAGTTGCGGAAAGCCTGCAGGCGGAAAAGTTGCTGCTGCTGACCAACACACCTGGCATTTTGGATCAGCAGGGCGACACCATCAGCGAAATCAGCAAAGCAGGTGTCGAGCAGCTGATTCACGAAGGCGTCATCACCGAAGGCATGTTGCCCAAAGTCCAGTGTGCCCTGGACGCCGTTTCCGCCGGGGTTCACAGCACGCAGATTATCGACGGCCGTGTGCCGCACGCCGTGCTGCTTGAGGTATTTACCGCCACCGGTATCGGTACGCAGATATTCGCCGATGGCTAAGGTCAACCGGCGCCAACAGATTCTTCAAGCGCTCGCACACATGCTGCAGGAACGGCCGGGTGACCGCATCACCACAGCCAGCCTTGCTGCTCAGGTCGGGGTGTCGGAAGCAGCCCTTTATCGGCACTTCCCGTCAAAGGCCAAGATGTTGGAAGCTCTCATCATCTTCGCCGAAGACACCTTGTTTTCCCGCATCACCTTAATCCTCAACGAGCAATCTCAAGCACCCGCGCGTTGTCGCAACATGCTGTATTTGCTGTTGAGCTTTGTGGAACGCAACCCGGGATTTGCCCGGCTGTTTGTAGGGGATGCCCTACAAGGTGAGACAGAGCGCCTGCGTAGTCGCATGCACCAATTGCTCAATCGCCTGGAAACTCAGCTGCGGCAAATCCTGCGCGAGCACAACGCAACGTTGATTCAAATGCCTACGTTGCAGATCAACCCGGCGGCCAACCTACTCATGGCGTTTGCGGAAGGCAAAATTCAACAGTTTGTACGCTCAGATTTCACGGAGCTGCCCACCAAAGACTGGGACGTGCACTGGGGTATGCTGAATGAGATATTGTTTAATCAATGATTGTACCCTGCGCAGCGGCAGGGTGGATAAGGGCGATACAGGCGTTTAACCTGCAGCCCTATGGGCTAGGGTGTGCCTTAAGAATAAGTCTCAAAAGCTCAGAGGCACCCTAATCGTTCGCGATCAGCATTTCCCGCCGCGGCAGACCTTCATCACAGTTATCTAGCTTAAACACTTCACGTTCGTACAAGTGGGTTTCACGCAAGCGCAGTTTGTCGCCGAAGCGTTTGTCGATTTCTTCATTAAACGTGCTGACTTGGATTTTGGCCCGCTCTATGTTGTCTAACAACATGTTTGGAATGCGCTTACCGGCGATGTCCATTTGAGCAGCTTGGCCTTCAAACTCCTGCAACTGGCTTTCCGCAACCGCCAAGTTCGCCTGCAAGTTGCCGATGGCCTGATCAATAGACTCCAATCCCTGCTGCTCGGCGTAATCAATGTCAGTTTCAAACTGATAAAGCTTGCGCACTCGATTGCGCATTTTGTTGCATTCATTGACCCGTTTTTCGTGCGCCAATTTAGCCTGGTAGGCTTCTTCGGACAGCTGCGGTTCCACCCGCTCAATCAAATTGTTTTGCGCGTCAACAATGTCGTAACCGTAGCGCACTCGGTCGGTGGGAATGGTATAGGAGATGACTTCGATGCCATCTTCGTTCTTATAGCGGAACATCTTGGAAGCATGCGCACTCACCCCAAACAGGATGAGCATCACAGTGATTGTCAGACGTTGCCAGTTGTTCATATTTAGTCCTTGATGCGCTGCGCCCTACACGTGGCAAAAACGCATCTGGTAGTCTCGCATACTTGCAAGGGTCTGTTGTGCGGCATCAGATCCAGAATGCTCAAGATAGTGAATCAAATCGTGCAAATTTGCGATGCTGATCACAGGCGCACCCAATTCTTCCGCCAACGCCGCCACCGCGGTGGCGGCCGATGCATCTTGCGCATCCGGTTGATTCGACAGGTATTCTTCACGATCCATGGCAATAATTGCACCGGCAATCTCCGCCGCGGTGTCGCGTATCAGCTCCACCGCAGAACGTATGGCTTTACCGGAGGTCAGGACGTCGTCAATCAATAGTACGCGGCCTTGCACTTCAGCACCCACCAACATACCACCTTCGCCGTGGTCTTTTGCCTCTTTACGGTTGTAAGCCACCCCCACCGAGCGGCCATGTTCCGCTAACGCCACCGCTGTCGCCACGGCAATAGGAATACCTTTATAGGCAGGGCCAAACAACACATCAAACTCTAAACCTGAGGCAATGATCGCTTCCGCATAAGCTTTACCCAACTGCGCAAACGCTGCACCGTCGCTGACCTCACCCATGTTGAAGAAGTAAGGGCTGACGCGGCCTGAGTTTAAGGTGAACTCGCCAAACTGCAGCACGTTTTGCGCCAGCATGAAGTCAATAAAGGCGGTTTTATCCAAAGTGGCCACTACAGCGCTCCACCCATGGCTTCAGCCTGCAATATGAGCAGGTCCTGGGTGCCTTTTTCGGCCAAACCAATCAGGCTGGTTAATTCGGTGGCTGAAAAGGGTGCACCCTCGGCGGTGCCCTGAATTTCAATAAACCCACCTTCGTCAACACCCTTGCCTAATCTCACCACATTCATGTCTGTTTCGGCATTGGAGTCTTCGTCATAGTCCAAATCCAATACCGGTGTACCTTGATAAATACCCACGGATATAGATGCCACAAACTCCTTGAACGCTCCCTGAACGGGTAGGCGGCTGATGGCGTCCGCCAGTGCTACAGCACCGCCGGTGATCGATGCGGTGCGGGTGCCGCCATCCGCCTGTAACACGTCGCAATCAATGCGGATGGTGCGCTCGCCCAGGGCTTGCATGTCTACCATGGCGCGTAAGCTGCGCCCGATCAGGCGTTGAATTTCTACCGTGCGCCCAGTCTGTTTGCCGCGCGCGGCTTCGCGATCGTTGCGGGTATGGGTAGCACCCGGCAGCATGCCGTATTCTGCGGTGATCCAACCCACGCCTTTACCCCGCAAAAAACCCGGCACGGACTCCTCCACCGCAGCGGTACACACCACCTTGGTATCACCAAACTCGACCAGCACGGAACCGTGCGCATGTTTGGTAAAGCCGCGGGTAAATCGTACGGGACGCATTTCATCTGGGGCACGTCCACTCGGGCGCATGGTCATGATCGAAGTTCCTTGTTTTCGCCACATTATAAGTGGACAGGGTAGAATCGCCTAAACGGATGTGCGAATCACAATAAAAACACACCGCGTGCGGCCCTATATTGTACGGCCGTGCGGCGAAACTCTATTTGGACACACCTTTATGATGTACAGCATGACCGCCTTTGCCCGCAGTTCCATGGATGCGCATGGCCGTCATCTCGTGTGGGAGCTGAAGTCGGTAAACCATCGTTTCTTGGAAACAAATTTCCGCATGCCTGATGCATTGCGGTTTATAGAACATCCTTTGCGCGAAACTCTGCGTAAACACCTAAAGCGCGGCAAGGTGGATTGCACCTTGCGCTTGGAAGCAATGGATAGCCGCGCCGGTATTACCATCAATCGTGCCGTGCTGTTGCAAGTGTTGGCCGCCGTTGAGCAGGTGCGCCGCGACGCACCCGAGATAGGCGGGGTCAGCCCGCTCGATCTGATGCGGTGGCCCGGCGTGCTGGATGATACGCCCACCGACGAAGAGGCGTTGGCGGAAACCGCCATTGAGTTGTTTGAGCGTGCACTGACCGATTTGATCGGCGCACGCCAAAGGGAAGGCGAAATGCTGAAAAACACCATTCAGACCCGCCTGGATCAACTAGACGAACTGATCAAACAGCTAAAACCCATCACCAGTCATCTGGCCAACGAACAAAAAGCCAAACTGCAACAGCGCATAAGCGATCTACAAGTCAACTTAGACCCGGTGCGTTTGGAGCAGGAAGTGGCGTTGTTGGCACAAAGGGCCGACGTCGCGGAAGAACTAGACCGGCTCGCCATCCACATCGAAGAAGCGCGCAGCAATCTACAGGGGGCCGGACCACACGGCCGTCGCTTAGACTTTCTCACCCAAGAACTCAACCGCGAAGCCAACACTCTGGGTGCAAAGTCTGTGATTCCGGAGCAATCCCAACGTGCCGTTGACCTTAAAGTCATCATCGAACAGATACGCGAACAGGTACAAAACATCGAATGAACGCCGGTCGCCTGATACTCGTTTCGGCGCCGTCTGGCGCCGGTAAAACCAGCCTGGTTAAGGCCGCACTGGAGCAAGATCCCCAGTTGGCCGTATCTGTCTCACACACCACCCGTGAGCGGCGTGATACAGAGCAGGATGGAGTGAATTACTACTTCGTCAGCCACGCGCAATTCGACGCCATGGTGGCGCAGCAAGCATTTTTGGAACACGCCAAAGTGTTCGATCAACAATACGGGACTGCAAAAGCGGAAGTGGAGCGTCTCACCGAGCAGGGTAAAGACGTGATCTTGGAAATAGACTGGCAGGGCGCCGACCAGGTGCGCGCCGCAATTCCCGAGGCGGTCAGCATCTTTATCCTGCCGCCGAGCCTCGCCACGCTGCAACAGCGTCTGGAACGTCGCGGGCAGAACAGCGCTACTTCCATGGCCAGACGCCTGGCGGAAGCCCGGGTGGAAATGGCGCAAGCCACGCGTTACGAATATCTGGTGGTCAACGACCATTTTGATACCGCCGTGGCCGATCTGTTGGCGGTTTGCCGCGCTGTGCGCCTGCGCACAACAGGGCAGTTGGCCAACAATCCAACCATACAAGCGATCTTGTCAGAGGCTTAATCCGCCTGTACACTGCGCGGCTCGCCGAATTCAGGTACTCAGAGGTCTACTTTATGGCACGCGTCACCGTAGAAGATTGTTTGGAACACGTAGATAACCGCTTTGAGCTGGTCATGCTCGCCAGCCGGCGTGCGCGCAGCCTACGTAAGTTCGGCAACGACCCGATGGTGCCCGAAGAAAACGATAAGGCGACGGTGATCGCGCTGCGCGAAATCGCTGAAGGTCTGGTGTCACACGAAATGCTTGACAGCCAGGAAGCCTCTCAAGAGGATGAGGAAGTAGAAGTAAGCTTCAGCTTGAGTGGCATGCGTGAAGAGCGATTTGGAGATGACGAGCCCAGCTAGGCCCGAACCCACCACAGAGTCCTACTTTGTAGGCCTACTGGCAGAAAATGCCAAACGTAAGGATATCGCCGCACCTGCGACCATCCGCACCCTGACCGCTAAGCTTGCCTACCTAAGCGAAGACCAGATCGAACAAGTGCGCCGCGCGCATGCCTACGCGGCTGAGGCGCATAAAGATCAATGGCGTCGTACCGGTCATAAGTACATCACCCACCCCACCGCGGTGGCGCTGATCTTGGCTGAAATGCGCATGGATCATCAGACGGTGATGGCCGCATTGTTGCACGATGTCATTGAAGATTCCGACACCTCCAAGGCCACCCTCGGCGAACAATTTGGCGAGCCCGTGGCTGAAATAGTCGACGGCGTCTCCAAGCTGAGCAATATCTTCTCCAGTCGCGCAGAGGCTCAAGCCGAAAACTTTCAGAAAATGGCGTTGGCCATGGCCAAGGACATCCGCGTCATCATGGTGAAAATGGCAGACCGTTTACACAACATGCGCACCATTGGCGTGATGTCCCCCGAGCAACGTAAACGTATCGCGCGGGAAACCCTGGACTTCTACGCACCCATTGCCAATCGCTTGGGTATCCACACCATGAAAACCGAGCTTGAAGAGCTTGGGTTCAAGGCCTTGTATCCGCTGCGGGCCGACCGCATCGACCGTGCGGTGAAATCCGCCCGCGGACACCGTGTGGAGCTCATGGAGGAAATCGCCAGCACCATGACCGCGGCACTCAACCGCGACGGCATCAGTGCAAAGGTGTACAGCCGCGAAAAGCACTTGTATTCCATCTACCGCAAAATGAAAACCCAGCACAAGTCGTTTAACGAGATCATGGACGTGTTTGGCTTTCGCATTGTGGTAGACCAGGTGGACGCCTGTTATCGCACGCTCGGCGTGGTCCACACGCTGTTTAAACCTGTGGCAGGGCGCTTCAAAGACTACATCGCCATCCCCAAGGCGAATGGTTACCAATCCCTGCACACGTCCCTGTTCGGCATGCACGGGGTACCTATCGAAGTGCAGATCCGCACCAAGCAGATGGATGCCGTAGCAGAAAACGGCATTGCCGGGCACTGGTTGTACAAAACCGGCGACGGCGATTTTGAACCCAACCAACAGCGTGCGCGGCGCTGGGTACAAGATTTGCTGGAACTGCAGCGCCAGGCGGGCAACCCGCTAGAATTTATCGAGAGTTTAAAACTCGACCTGTTTCCGGACGAGGTTTATGTATTTACGCCACGCGGCGAGATCATGGAACTACCCCGCGGCGCTTGCCCGATCGACTTTGCCTACGCGGTACACACCGACATAGGTAACCACTGTGTCGCCTGCCGCGTCGATCGCAACCTGGCACCGTTATCCCAGCAACTGCAGAGTGGGCAGAGCGTGGAGATCATCACTTCCGAAGACGCCCGGGTAAATCCCGACTGGTTATCGTTTGCGGTCACCTCACGCGCGCGCTCAGCCATCCGCCTGGCCCTCAAACACCAGCAGAGCAGCGACGCCATCGCGTTGGGGCGCAAACTGTTGAACCGCGCCCTGGGCAACGCCAACACCAGCATCAACGATTTAGATTTCCGGCGCTTGCGGCGGGTGTTCACGGAACTCGGCGTGCGCAAATTAAACGACCTGTTGGCGGCCATTGGCAACGGCGAGCTCATGGCCTACGTGGCGGCGCAGAAGCTGCTCGCGGCTGACAATCCCGACTATGAAGCTGTTACCGTGGAAGGCGGAGGACCCGTCGCCATCCGCGGCGGTGAAGGTCTGGTCATCAACTATGGGCGTTGTTGCGGGCCGGTCCCGGGTGACCAGATTGTTGGCCACGTCACACCCGGCAAAGGTTTTGTAGTGCACATCGAAACCTGCCCCAATATCAATGAGATCAGGCGCCGTGCCGCGCGAGACATCATCCCCGCGCGCTGGACCTCTACCACCGAGGGAGAGTTCCTCACCAAGCTTAAGGTCAACGTCAGCCGCCGCAAAGGAATATTGGCGGAGATCGCCGCGGAAGTAACCGCCGCAGATGCCGGTGTCGACAACATCAACGTTGAGGAGCGCAACGCCGAGATCAGCACCATTATGATTGGGCTGCTGGTCAAAGACCGCAGCCACCTGGCTAGAGTCATGCGCCGATTGCGCAATGTCTCTGCGGTGATTGGGCTTTCCCGCGTCAACCATTAAGCAAAAGCAACGGACAAGGTTTACGCATGAGCAAACAACCCGTCACCACTTCAGACGCGCCAGCCGCCATCGGCACTTATTCCCAAGCCATACGCAGCCACGCCAGCCAAACCATTTACCTCTCCGGTCAGATTCCGCTGGACCCGAATACCATGCAGGTTGTGGGAGAAGATTTCCCAAGCCAATCCCACCAGGTGTTTAAGAACTTGAGCGCCGTGGCGGCGGCAGCCGGTGGGACGCTGGCGGATTGCGTTAAACTCAACATCTACCTCACCAATTTGGACAATTTCGCCACGCTGAACGAGATCATGGCGGAGTATTTCGACACACCTTACCCCGCACGCGCCGCGGTCCAAGTGAGCGCGCTGCCCAAAGGGGTTGCCATAGAAATAGATGGGGTCATGACGCTCGAGTGAGCCTCGACCCCGGCCAAAGCATCATCCACCTCAAAGGGGTGGGGCCACGCTTACAGGCGACGTTAGGTAAACTTGGTATTTACCGCTACCTCGACCTCCTGCTGCATCTACCCCTACGCTACCAAGATCGCACCAAACTGACGCCGTTGGGGCAAGTACAGGTGGGTAGCGAGTGCCTGGTCCAAGGCAAAGTACTGCACTGCGGGGTGCAATTCGGCAAGCGACGCAGCCTAAAAGTCAGCATTGACGACGGCAGCGGCATTGTACATCTGCGCTTTTTTCACTTTTCCAAATACCAGCAAGCCAGCTTGGAAAAAGCTGTTTATGTCCGTGCCTATGGTGAATTCCGTTATTTTGGCCGCGAGCTTTCGGTAGCGCATCCGGAATACGACACCTTTAGCACCCCCCCACCCGAGCCAACCCCGGCGCTAACACCCATCTACCCAACCACACAAGGTTTGGGACAAGCGCGCTTACGCTCACTCGTACAAAACTTGTGTGAACAGCCCTGGCCGGAACTCCCTGGCACGCCATTTGGCAAACTGAAGTTTCTCCACCAGCCACCGGCGGGGTCAACCTACGACGACGTTGCCGAGGTGCAGGAAGAAGTGGCCCTGGATGAGCTGACCGCCTATTACCTGGTGATGAAAGGGCGCGCCCTCAAACGCCAGCAGGAACAGGCCATCCCGCTGCCGCAATCAGCGGGTTTAGGCCGCACGCTGCTGGGTAACCTAGGGTTTCACCTCACCAAGGCGCAAGCCCGGGTGGTGAGTGAGGTGCTGCAGGATCTGGAGAAACCAGTCCCCATGCTGCGTTTGGTGCAGGGTGACGTTGGCTCCGGCAAAACCATTGTCGCGGCGTTTGCAGCGATACGGGCCGCTGAACAAAACGGTCAGACGGCACTGATGGCACCCACCGAATTGCTGGCCGAACAACACTACTTAAATTTCTCCAATTGGTTGGCCCCGCTGGGAATAGACACGGTGCTCTTGACCGGGCAAATGAACGCCAAACAACAGAAAATGCGCTTAGCGCAGGTGGCGAGCGGAGAAAGCGCGGTGGTGATCGGCACGCACGCACTGTTTCAAGAAAAAGTGACGTTTCACCGCCTCGCCTTGTCCATCATTGATGAACAGCACCGTTTTGGTGTGCATCAACGCATGGCGTTGCAGAACAAATCAGAACCCGATCAGCAGCCACACCAATTGGTCATGACGGCTACACCCATACCTCGCACCTTAACCATGGCGTTGTACGCAGACATGGATGTATCGGTGATTGACGAACTCCCCAAGGGACGGCAACCCATCACTACGCACACCGTGGAAGCCGGTAAGCGCGAGCAAGTGATTGATCGGGTGGAACAGGTCCTGGCAGCAGGACAACAGGCTTATTGGGTGTGCACGTTGATCGACGAATCTGATGAAATTGACGCGGTGGCTGCCACCGAGATGTTTACGCAACTGACTAAAACAATGCCGCAGCGGCGCGTTGCACTGTTGCACGGGCGCATGAAAAGTGAGGAAAAACTCAGCATCATGCAAGCCTTCAAAGCCCAGCAGATTGACCTGCTGGTGGCTACCACGGTGGTAGAGGTAGGCGTTGACGTGCCCAACGCCACCCATATGGTGATCGAAAACGCTGAACGCCTGGGGTTGGCGCAACTGCACCAATTGCGCGGTCGGGTGGGCCGCGGCAGCCAAGCGAGCCATTGCTTCTTAATGTTCAACCGGGGATTAAGTGAAGCCGCCAAAATACGCCTTAATGCCATGCGTGACAGCCAAGACGGGTTTTATTTAGCAGAACAAGACCTCAAGTTACGTGGCCCGGGTGACATTCTCGGCACGCGTCAGGCCGGTGAGCAAAGTTTCCGTATCGCCGACCTCAGCGTACACGCCCATCTGATGCCGAAAGTGATACAGCGGGGTGAAGCGCTCATCAATCAACAAGGCCACGAGGATGCCCCGGGATTGGCACAAAACCTGCTCAACGCCTGGGCGCCTGCAGATTCAGGGCACCTTAGTGTTTAGCGCGCAGCGCCTATGCGTTACCGACCACACGCCCTGCCTCGGGGTCGTGGAAAATCTCCATATCGAGTTCGTCTTCACTTTTTGCCACCACCGTGGCCACCATACCGTCGCCGGTAACGTTCACTGCGGTGCGCATCATGTCGAGCAAGCGGTCGACCCCAATAATCAGGCCAATACCCTCTAGCGGCAGGCCAACCTGCCCCAACACCATGGCCAACATAATGAGGCCAACACCCGGCACAGCAGCGGTGCCGATTGAGGCCAAAGTAGCGGTCAAAACCACCATGAGAAAGTCGTCAGGACCGAGCGCAAAGCCGTAAAACTGTGCGATGAAAACCGTGGCCACACCCTGCATGATGGCGGTACCGTCCATGTTGATGGTGGCGCCCAACGGCACCGCAAAAGACGCCACATTGTTTTTCACCCCAACCCGGTGTTCCACCGTGCGCAAAGTCACCGGCAGGGTGGCGCCACTGGAGGAACTGGAAAACGCCACCAACATGGGCTCACGCATCTTGCGTAGATAAACGATAGGATTGAGACCACTCAGAAACTTCAACAACAGCGGATACACCAGCAACATGTGCACCGCCAGCGCACCCGCAACCGTCAGGAAATAGGCGAGCAGTTTGCCAATCTCCGCCCAACCCACGGTTACCCCAAGCTTCACCATGAGACAGAACACACCGTAGGGCGCTAACTGGATCAGCATGGTTACAAGTTTCATGACAATCACATTAAGATCATCAAACACTTTCAGCACCCGCGCACCCGCCTCGCCGGTTCTGCTCATGGCCAAACCCAGCAATACGGCAAACAGAATGACCTGCAGCATCTTGCCTTCAGTCATGGCGGCAATCGGGTTATCGGGCACTATGTTGACCAAGGTGTCGATGATCGAAGGCGCCTGTTTCGCGGTATACGCCGGCGCCTCAATGGCTTGGTCGGAGGCACTCAAGCCGGGGTCTACAATGAGCGCCAAACTCAACGCCAGCGTCACCGCAATGGCGGTAGTCATCAGATACAAGCCAATGGTCTTACCGCCTAAGCGACCCACTTTGCCGGTCGCACCTAGACTCGCGGAGCCGCAGACCAGCGACACCAGCACCAACGGCACCACCATCATTTTCAACAGCTTGATGAACAGGTCGCCGCCGGCTTCGATGACACCGTAGGTGAAGTAGCGGCTAAAAAAGTGCCCTTCGGGCAGCGCGATCCATTGCAACAAAACACCCAACAGCAATCCCAAACCCATCCCAAGGAGGATGCGCGCGGTGAGATTCATGCAATGAGATCCATAGGGGAATGGACTTAGGGGGTTAGCCGACCTCGATCATTTCAAAGTCTTCTTTGCTGACACCACACTCCGGGCAAACAAAATCTTCAGGCACATTTTCCCAAGCCGTACCTGGTTCAATACCTTCTTCTTCACAGCCTTCGGCTTCGTCATATATCCAGCCACAGACGATACATTGCCACTTCTTCATCGGCTACCCGTTATCTCCAACTAGGGGGTTCACAAGGGGGGGTAACCTACTTGCTGGCCCCTTAAAAATCAACGTTTTATGGCCATTGCAGCCGTGGCCGCGAATGACTTTAGCCACTACACTGCGCATGTATGAACACCGGCAACCTGCTAGCCAACAGGCGCGTGCAAAACTACCTCAAATTGATGCGCCTGGACCGACCTGTCGGCAGTCTCCTGCTGCTATGGCCAACGTTGGCTGCTTTGTGGATGGCGGCGGACGGCGTACCGCCCCTACACCTGATATTTATCTTCACCCTGGGTACGTTTTTGATGCGTTCCGCCGGTTGTGTCATCAACGATTTTGCTGACCGCAAAGTAGATGGCAGCGTGGCACGCACCAAAGAGCGGCCGTTGGCCACCGGAGCGGTCAAAACGAAAGAGGCGCTGTTATTGTTCACCGGTTTGGTCGCCGCCGCCGCCCTACTTTTGCTGTTTCTCAATCAAGAAACACAACTGTTGGCCGCCACGGGACTGGTGGTGGCCGCGCTGTACCCTTTTATGAAACGCTGGACGCACTTGCCGCAGACGGTATTGGGCGTCGCTTTCAGTTGGGGCATCTTGATGGCGTGGACGGCTACCGGAACTGGTCTGAACAGTACCGCCTTCCTCATGTTCACCGGCAGTCTGCTGTGGATTGTGGCTTACGACACGATGTACGCCATGGTAGACCGCGAAGACGATCTGAAAATTGGGATTAAAAGCACCGCGATCCTGTTTGGTGAAATGGACCGCCTCATGGTGGGTGTACTACAACTTGGTGCTTTCACCGCGTTTGCCCTGCTCGGCGCACGCCTCGGTTATCAGCACGCTTACTTTGTCGGCGTGGCGGCCGCCGGCGGGCTGTTCATTTACCAACAATATCTGATCCGGCAAAGACAACCGCAACAGTGTTTCCAAGCTTTTACCAACAACATTCAAGTTGGTTTTGCGCTGTTTTGCGGCACGCTGGCTGAGCTTGCGCTGCGCAGTCTTTTGACCTGAGCCTGGTTAAGTGCGTCATCTCCTTATCCAAACTGCCGCTTTGGCAAACCGCGCCAATACTGCCATCGCCGGAGCGGTGCGCTGGTTGGCGCTGCTGATGGTGCTCATCACTTTAGCTGTGGTGTTGTTACGATACTTGTTCAACACCGGCGCCATCCCGCTGCAAGAATCGGTCGTCTACCTACACGGCATATTGTTTCTGTTAGGCATCCCCTACGGCATTAGCCAAAACACCCATGTGCGGGTTGATTTGATTTATTCCCGTTTGAACGAGCGGCAAAAGCGCTACATTGACATCGGCGGCCACGTGTTGTTCTTGATCCCAGTAGCAGTGTTTATCCTCATCACCAGCCTACCCTATGTTGCGGCCAGCTGGCGGGTACTGGAAGGCAGCGCCGAGGTGGGTGGGATACCCGGGGTGTTCTTGCTAAAAACGCTGATCCCGGTGATGGCCGTGCTGCTGCTGTTGCAAGGTTTAAGTGAAATTGTCCGCAAACTTGTACCCGATCAGTAGGACTCGATGGACCTGACCCCGCTGGCCATGTTTGCCGTCACCTTTGCCGCCTTGTTGGCGGGATACCCCGTGGCGCTTACCCTCGCCGGCGTGGCATTACTGTTCGCCTTGGCCGGGGTAGTCACCGGCGCGTTTTCTCCTAGCGATTTTGGCTTCACCCCCGGACGGTTGTTCGGCACCGTGACCAACCAAACCCTCATCGCGGTACCGTTGTTTGTGTTCATGGGGGTCATGTTAGAAAAAACCCGGTTGGCGGAAGGTTTGTTGGAGAGTTTATCCACACTGCTGCGCCGCTACCGCGGTGGGCTGGCCATCACCGTGGTGTTGGTGGGTATGTTGATGGCCGCCAGCACAGGGATTGTCGGTGCCACCGTAGTCACCATGGGGCTAATGAGCCTACCAACCATGTTGAAACAGGGTTACGACCCGGCGTTATCCACCGGCACCATCAGCGCCACGGGTACGTTGGGACAGATCATCCCGCCATCGATCTCGCTGGTATTGCTGGGGGACGTATTGTCTAACGCCTATCAGCAGGCACAACTTAACATGGGTATTTTTGCGCCTAAATCGGTATCCGTAGGCGATCTGTTTGCCGGCGCCATCGTGCCGGGGCTGTGCCTGGTGGGTTTGTACTTGCTCTACGTCGTTAGCAAAAGCCTAATCCACCCACACACCATGCCACCGGCAGCCACCGCCGACGAGGACAATCTACCCGCGCTGTCACAGACGTTGATGGGTTTGTTCCCGCCATTGTTTTTGATCATGGCGGTGTTGGGGTCCATCCTGGCAGGGTGGGCCACACCCACAGAAGCGGCCGGGGTCGGCGCCACCGGAGCTCTACTGCTGGCTCTGTTTTACCGGCGTTGTGACCGCAACGTGTTGCGTGAAGTGTGCGAGTCGACCTTATCCACCACGGCCATGGTGTTTTTTATTCTGATCGGCGCTTCGATCTTTTCGCTGGTGTTTCGCGGGTACGGCGGTGATGAACTGGTGCAAGCCTGGTTCGACAACATGCCGGGTGGCATGTGGGGCGCACTGGCGATTGTCATGCTGGTGATCTTTTTGCTCGGCTTTATTCTGGACTTCATCGAAATTACATTTGTTGTGGTGCCCATTGTTGGTCCGGTGCTGCTGGCCATGGGTATAGACCCAATCTGGCTCGGCGTATTGATCGCGGTGAACCTGCAGACCTCGTTTCTGACACCGCCGTTCGGCTTTGCCTTGTTTTATCTGCGCGGAGTGACACCCGCGGAAGTGCCAACGACGGCCATCTACCGCGGGGTGGTGCCGTTTATTGTGCTGCAGTTGATCTTGTTGGGGGCTTTGTTGGCGTGGCCGCAGCTGGCGACTTGGCTGCCGAATCTGCTCTACGGGCGTTGATCGGTCGAACTCATCCCATCCCCAAGGTTTGAGTTAGCACAGGCTTGATATCAGAGTATCGTGCTCAGGACCGCCGAAACCCATCCATGGGGGCTGGCGCTGCGCCGTCCCTGGCGCAGAGCCTCCTGATCACGATACTCTGACACCAAACCTTTTGTTTACCAAGTGTCCGTGCTGATCTGTCCACCGAGATCACGCTAGTCGCTTTTCAACGACGGCCAATCCGGCGAGCGCTTCTCAACAAACGCCCGCACACCCTCTGCATAATCCGCTTCTCCCATCATCGAGTTCAGCAGCGTTTCCGAGTCTTTCACCGAGGCTGCCACGTCGCGATGTAGATCGCGATAGATCTGCCAACGGGTTTGACGCAGAGAGTTGGGTGAGACCGTGCGAATCATATTTTGAACGTACTCGTAGGTTTTTGGCAGCAGCTCGTCGGGTTCAAACAGCGCATTTACAAACCCGAGCTGAAACGCCTCATCAGACAGAAACACCCGACTGGTCAGCAGGATGTCGTTGGCGCGGCCTAAGCCCATGATGCGCGGCAACATCCAGCTGAGGCCATATTCCGCGGGTAAGTTTAGCTTGCCGTGGGCGGTGGTGAATTTCACACCCGGCACCGCAAAGCGCAGGTCGCAAAAGCATGGCAGGGCCAGACCAACACCGGCGGCGGGCCCATTTATAGCGGCGACAATCGGCTTAGAGAGGCCAAAATGGTAGGCAAAGGCAGCATCAAATTCGTCCGCGACGCCGTAACCGGGGTTGGCAATGTCCGCAGTGGTGCCGGGGTCATAACCCCCACGTTCGGAGTGACCCTCCAACGCCTCAGCATCACCACCGATACAAAAACCTTTGCCGCGCCCGCTGACCACGATGGCTTGGACGGCCGGGTCTGTGTCGGCTTGTGCTAGCAAATGCCGGTATTCGGTGTGTAGGCGGCCGGTCCACGCGTTCATGCGGTGGGGGCGATTCAGCCATATCGTGGCAACACCCTGATCCACTTCATATTCGGTGTTTTTCAACTCCATCAAGATGGCCAGCCGCTGCAGCGAAGTTGTCTAACGCACATTGACGTAGGCGGTTTCGCTGATTTCATGATACGCGCGCACATCCTTCAAAAACCCCATGTAGGAATCGTAGATACGCTGGGAGAGTTCGTCCTCCTGAGCGGTTTCAGCAACCACCGCGTCCGCGGCTTTTTTGAGTTCCGCGATAACATCCTCCGGCAATTTGCGTAACTCAACACCGTGCTCGTCAATGAGGGTGCGCAGCGCGGCGTTGTTGCGCGCGGTGAATTCACTGAGCATGTCATCGTTGATGGCGCGGGTAGCCACTTCGATCATGGTTTGTAGATCTTGCGGCAGGCTTTCCCACGCCTCTTTGTTGACGATGGCTTCCAGCGTCGGGCCGGGCTCATGCCACCCCGGGTAGTAGTAGTACTTCGCCGCGGTATGTAACGCCAACGCCAGGTCGTTGTAAGGGCCTACCCATTCAGTGGCGTCAATGACACCGGTTTGCAGCGCGGTAAACACATCACTGCCAGGCATGGACACCGGTACACCCCCGGCGCGTTTCAATACTTCACCCCCAAGGCCAGGAATACGCATCTTCAAACCCTGCAGATCGGCCAAACTGTTGATCTCTTTGTTGAACCAACCGGCCATCTGCACGCCGGAATTCCCGCAGGCCAGCGGTACCAGACCAAAAGGCTCATACAGCTCTTGCCACAGTTCGAGACCGCCGCCGTAGTGCAGCCAGCCGTTCATCTCTTGTGCGTTCATGCCAAAAGGCACGGTGGAAAACATCGCCGCGACAGGAATCTTGCCGCGCCAGTAGTAGGCGGCGCCGTGGCCCATTTCCGCGGTGCCTTGGGCAACGGCGTCAAATACCTCAAACGCACCGACCAGTTCATCCGCGCCAAAGACCTTGATGTCCAACCGCCCATTGCTCATGACCCGCAGCTTATCCGCCAGACGCTCCGGTGCGGTGCCCAAACCCGGCAAATTTTTCGGCCAGGTAGTGATCAGTTTCCAACGATAGACTTGCGCGGGCTGCGCGGACACCGCGCCGCCTTCTGTAGGGGCTGACGGACCACATCCGGCCAGCAGAGAAACAGCGCCCACCAATAATAGGCTGCTGCCTATGCGTCTAAATACTGCATTTAACAATGTTGCACTCCAAAATTGTCTTTCTTGCCATTCATCTCATTCTTATCACTAATTCGGTTGTGACGAATCAGTCCAGTGGCTGTAGATTTGCATATCCGACCATTAACCATTTCGACCCGACGCCGGGGAAATTAACTTCAACCTTGGCCCGTTCGCCGCCCCCTTCAATCTGCAAAATCACACCTTCGCCGTATTTGCCGTGGGCTACACGTTGGCCCATACGTAAGCCTAAGCTTTCACTTTCCTCAAACAGGTTGGAGCTGGACGGGTCGGTATACGGGCGCTGTACAGCACCATTCATTCGCACCTCCTGGATCAAATCCTGGGGGACCTCCAGTAAAAAGCGGCTCGGCCGGTTATAGCTGTCTTGGCCATGTAGACGCCGCGTTTCGGCATAGGTTAAGTACAACTCTTGCATGGCGCGGGTAATACCGACATAGGCCAAACGCCGCTCTTCCTCCATGCGACCAGGTTCTTCTGCAGACATGCGGTGGGGAAACAAACCCTCTTCCATCCCAGCCAGAAACACCAGAGGAAACTCCAGACCTTTGGCGGAATGCAGCGTCATCATCTGTACGCTGGGGCCTTGGTTGGCTTGACGGTCCCCCGCATCCAACGCCACCTGGTCGAGAAACTCCTGCAGCACAGACACTTCAGCAACGTCACTGTCGGTCAACGGAAACATCAGTTCGCCACTGAACTGGCCGCAGGCACTCACCAATTCTTCTAAGTTTTCTTTGCGCGCCAAACCACGTTCACCGCGCTCTTGCTGGTGATAAGCCATCAAACCGCTGGCTTCGATACAATGATCGGCCAAATCATGCAGCGCCATACTGGCCACGGCCTCCGCCATATCGTCAATGAGCGCCACGAAACCGGACAAAGTGGTTTGTGCGCGGCCTTTAAATGCACCCTCGGCGATCCCCTCTTTACACGCTTGCCATAACGAAACGCCGCGTGTACGCGCTTGTTGCCGGACGGCTTCAACGGATTTATCGCCAATACCTCGAGGTGGTGTATTCACCACGCGCTCAAACGCCGTGTCCGCATGGCGGTCTTCCATCAGACGCATATACGCCAACGCGTTCTTGATTTCGGCGCGCTCGAAGAAGCGCTGGCCGCCGTAGATCTGATAGGGAATATTGGCGCGCAGCAAAGCTTCTTCCAATACCCGGGACTGGGCGTTGGACCGATACAACACCGCCACTTCATCAGCGTTGCCGCCGCCGTCCAACCACTGTTGGGTGCGTTCGACAATGAAGCGCGCCTCATCCAGATCGTTGTAGCCGGAGTAGACGCGTATCGGTTCCCCCGCCGGACCGTCACACCACAGATTTTTACCCAGCCGGTCGGTGTTACGTTTGATCAGGCCGTTGGCCGCATCCAGAATTGTCTGGGTGGAACGGTAGTTTTGCTCCAGGCGAATGGTTTTGACGTCGGCAAAATCCGTGGAAAACTGATGGATGTTCTCAATTTTGGCACCCCGCCAACCGTAGATGGATTGGTCGTCGTCCCCCACCGCCATGACGTGGCACTGCTTGCCCGCCAGCACTCGTAGCCAGGCGTATTGGATGGTGTTGGTGTCCTGAAACTCATCCACCAAGATATTGTTAAAGCGCGACTGATAATGGCCGAGAAGAGCGGGGTTATTGAGCCACAGCTCGTGACTGCGCAGCAGCAACTCGGCAAAGTCGAGCAATCCACCCTGTTCGCAGATTTCTTCGTAACCTTCGTAGATTCTCTTGTGGGTAATTTGAAACAGATCATCCGCGCTGGGGATATCCCGCGCACGTTTGCCTTCGTCTTTCGCCCCATTGATGAACCATGCCGCCTGACGGGCCGGCCATTTCTTTTCATCAATATCCTGCGCCCGCATAACGCGTTTAATCAAACGCAGTTGATCATCCGCATCAAGGATCTGAAAGTTCTGTGGCAGTTTTGCTTCCTGCCAATGCATGCGCAGCAAACGATGCGCGAGGCCGTGGAAGGTACCCACCCACATGGTGCGCGCGGACATATTGAGCATTTCTTCAATGCGTGCGCGCATCTCCGCTGCAGCTTTGTTGGTAAAGGTCACTGCAAGAATAGAATTAGGAGAGATGCCTTCAACGTCGATCAGCCAGGCAATACGGTGCACCAGAACACGCGTTTTACCACTACCGGCACCGGCCACCACTAGGGTATTCCCCATGGGCGCGGAGACAGCGTCGCGCTGGGCTTCATTTAAACCCTCGAGAATGTGTGTGATGTCCAATGAAGTGTGCTGTTCGAGCGAAAGTCTCAGTCTACCGCCCTTGGTCGTGTATGATCCACATATGCGACGTACGGATACGCTGATTTTTCTGCTGCTCCTTGTTGGCAGCGGTTTACCAGGGCAGGTGCATGCAGCAACCCAGGCGACGGAGCCACCGTCACCCAGCTGGCAAAGCTGTTTAGAGGACCTTCGCGGCAAAGCCTTGGCGCAAAACCTCACGGCCGGCACCGTTGATGCCGTGCTGGGCCGTGTCGAGCAACTCCCTCGTGTTATCAGCGCCGACCGCAGCCAGCCGGAATTCACCGAAACGTTCGCCGACTACTACCGCAAGCGTGTCACCGACTTTCGCGTCAACAAAGGGCGAGAGCTGTTGGCGACTCATGCCGGTCTGCTGCAGCGCATCCAAAGCACCACCGGTATCCCGCCCCACTACCTGGTGGCATTTTGGGGGCTGGAAACCAACTTCGGTACCTACTTTGGCAAGTTATCCATCCCCAGCGCACTCGCGACCTTGGCCTGCGACACTCGTCGTTCCGCCATGTTTACGCGGGAGTTGATTGCGGTCATGCGCATCATTGAAGCCGGTGACATGGCGTACGACGAGCTCATTGGTTCCTGGGCAGGCGCCATCGGACATATGCAATTTATGCCCACTACGTTTTTAAGCTACGCCGTCGACGGCGATGGAGACGGCCACAAAAACCTCATCGGCAGTATTGAAGACGCTCTGCTGTCCGGTGCAACCTACCTGCTTAACGCCGGTTGGCAACCCGGTTTTCGCTGGGGTCGTGAGGTTGTGCTCCCGGACGGGTTCGACTACGCCTTAGCCGGCCTAGACCAAGCGCGCGCACTGTCGGATTGGCGTTCACTCGGCATCAAAGACGCCTTCGGGCAAGCATTACCCTCGGTCAACTTAAACGCTTCGCTGCTGGTGCCCCTGGGCCACATGGGTCCGGCGTTTATGGTGTATCCGAATTTTCACGTGATCATGGAATGGAACCGCTCGCAGTCTTATGCGCTGGCTGTGGGTCGGCTGGCGGACCGCATCGCCGGCGCCGGCCGCTTACACCACCCATTACCGGACATCTCACTCTCCACCCAGGCACTCACCAGGCTGCAACAGGGCTTAAACGATTTAGGGTATTCCGCCGGTAAACCCGACGGCGTGCTGGGACCAACCACGCGCAAGGCCATACGCGCGTTTCAACGCGCCAATAACCTCGTGGCCGATGGCTTTCCCAACGAGCAGCTGATGCAACTGGTGGCGGCGCAAAGCAACTCCGCGTCCGGGGCTGAGTGAGCTAACCTTTTATCATGGCCACATTTGACGCGCTGATTTTTGATTGCGACGGCGTGCTGGTGGACAGCGAAGTGCTGGCTCAAGAAGTGGAGCTCAAGGCGTTGGCCAGCATTGGTCTGAATTACCCCCGCGATGATTTCACCCAGCGCTTCACAGGCACTTCTGCTGAAGACATGAATGCCGCCGTTGCCGCCGATTACGAGGCGAATTTTGGTCAGCCGATTCCACCCAGCTTTTTTGATGAACTCGGTGCCGCCATCGAGCAAGCTTACCGGCAGCACCTACAGCCGATTCCGGGCGCGATAGAGCTGGCGCAAACTTGGTCCAGCGCAAAAGCTGTGGCTTCTTCCAGCTCTGCAGACATGGTGGCGCTGAAGCTCAACAAGGTTGGGCTAACGGATTGTTTTCATCCGCACATCTTCACCGCCGAACATGGGCGCGCCAAACCGCACCCGGATCTGTTTCAGCTGGCAGCGGCGTCTCTAGAAATCGACTCAAGCCGTTGTGTGGTCATTGAAGACAGCGTAAACGGCGTGCTGGCGGCGTGCCGCGCTGGAATGCACGTCATTGGATTACACGCGGGTGGTCATTGTTTAGCCGGGCATGATGCGTTATTGGCCGCCAGCGGCGCCGATCGCGTGTGTGGGTCGTTTGATGAAGTGGCCGCGTACCTCGAGCAATTGCAGCTTTAGCCGGCTTAATCCCAGCCGGAACAATGACCCTCTGGTTTTAGGTGGTCTGTTGCCGCATCGCTCCCAGGCATGGGATAAGGCGTCTTGAAGTTGAAAGCCAAGCGAGAAGGGCCTTGCTCCTCAAGCATTTTGATACGTCCTAAACCCTCTTCTACTGGCGGTCTATGTCCCGCTGGAATCCACCACAACGCCTGATACAGGCCGCGCGGTTTTTCGAACCAATGCCGGCGCTGGACCATGACATCACGGTGAGTCGTTTTGTAAACGTAGGCAAATAGCGACTCAATGGATTCCCACACAGACATATTGGCTAAGAATAACGGCTCGCCACCCACGTCAATGTCAGTGGCATTTCCGCTTTCTCGCTGCAACCGCCAGACGAATCCCGGGCTTTGTTCGGCCAATGCATGCATTTCGTCGAGGCGACTCATAAACCCATGCATGCGTGGATCATCGGTGGGATAACTAATCGTTCCCACGTTGATCTGCGCTATGTGCCAAAACTGGTTTCGGGTAATTAATGTTGTCGGAAAATCGCGCCTAACCCATTGAAGTGACGTCATGCTCGCGTGCGATTACTGTAATTAAAAGTGTCGGAGGGAAAATGGCCGGTTACTCGAAAAGCCGTCGCTCGAACGCCAGGCTCGGGGAAACACAGCCCTTCCGCTAACATAGCGGAAGGGCGACCAGACAGTGCGCCGTGTCGAAGAATGCAGTCTCTTTGCTCGTCGGTTTGGCTGGCGCACCATCTGGCTGTGGGAGATACCTCACCGTTAGGCGGGACGCGACTATTGTTCCCGACACTGAGTAAGCGACAACCGGAGGATCTCTTCCCCAGGCGCGCAAAAAGTCTCTACACTCAGAATAGCCTTTCATTTGTAGATCGTAACGATCTCTATGAATGTGTGAACATAAGAACCAGGAGTTGCGATGCCAAACTCAGGTAAAAAGATTCCATGCGTCGAATGCGGGTGTCTGATCCTGCCACAGACGGCCGCGAAGTACCGCGGCCGTTGCGCTCAGTGCGGCAAAGCTGTACAGCAGGCCGAAGCGCCTCCAAAAGGCTGTGTGATTATGGGTACCGTGATTCTCTTTGGCCTATACACAGGCATCTGGCTAGTGCTGGATGGACCGTCGAGCTGGCTACTCGAGCCTGTTTCACTATTTGTCGCGCTCGTCATCGCATTAGTCGTTTCGTTTTTTGCTTGGGCTGCAATGTTGCCGGATGAGTCCAATCCGCCAAGGCACGCGGCCGCGATAGCGATAGAGGAACGGTCTCATGCGAAATCTACACCGCGAGCATCGCACGACTCCGACGCGCCCCTGCCGCTGTACACGAAGGACCCGGCCGAAGCCGTGAAACTTCTCTTCGATCGAGCTGTGCCCAACCTGCCAGCAATGACGACAGAACAGATAGAAAAGGCCTATCAAGACTGCAAGTGGGTGTGGGCCGCGGACAAGCTATACACTGGCGGAGAAGCGGAGATCGCGCTTCTGCTCAAGCACAACGCAAGACGCATCAGCCGTCTGCGCGGTTTTAGGAACTTCAAGGTCTTCACCGTAGAAGACCCCAACCCGGGCGCGATGCTCTATGGCATGGTCGATCAAAGGTCCGGCCCGAGCATCTTTGAACCCATTGGACTCTGGGCGCTTGGCAGTACTTACTACGCTTGCGGCAATTCGGACTTCAATGACGTGTACACCGGCGATATGAGCCTACCGAGTTCCGACACGGCAATCTTCGTCTTCGACTACGACCAACTCGACGACAGCATGTTCTACGGGCGCGATATTGCGCAGGCTGTACGAAAGGCACTCGAATCGAGCCGGGGAACCTGTACGTTTTCTGATGGCGATCTGGAAGTTGCCGCTGGCGGTGTTACGAAGGTTGCCGGTCTTCTTGAGAGTATGGGGCACGCCGGGTGGCATGTCGTACCTGCGAACGAGAACAGCCCGCTTAACCGCCTGTCTGAAATATGCGACGACGGTCTTTTGGCCTATACGGATCGGATACCCGCTTTTGCGTCAGCGATGTGGACCGATACGCCCAAGTGTGTGCATACGATCCACCGGAACCTGAGCACATCTTTTTCGGGCCCGTACCTCGGTGTGCTTATTTTCGCGCGCTCTGCGGGCTCTGCTACCGCCTTCTTCGATGAGATCAGGCCCTTGAGCCTTGTGCCCGCGACTACGTTCCGCGATGGCGAGATCATCCCGGACGCAAATTACTATGGGATCTAGCCAGGCCGACTGAAGGTGTGCCTCACCGATACTTTGGCGACGTGCGCGACCGACCGGCGCAGGCGATCAATGCACAGACCGTACTAACCAGGTACGCCCGGCACCGATCCCAATATACAGATGCACGATCAAATTCGGTCAGATCCGCCCCAAATCACGCAAGCCAAAGTCGCTACATCCAGAATAGGTCCCGGCGACGCCTTTCGGACTGCAGCTATATTCCCGCCCGAATAAATCTAGACGGCCAGACGCGGACGCTCGATTTCAACTGGTCGAGGATAGACAATAACGAGCAGATCGATTGAGCCACGCGATAGCCGTTTTCAGCTGTATGTCCTAATCAGGAAACAGCGCTCCGGAATCAATAACGGCCCGAGCATCAGCCTCATCGAGTTCCTCGAGCCGCTCAATACGTGTCACCCAGAGCCAGTCTTCGACTCCCTGAACGGATGTGATCTTGACCCTGCCGTTCTCGTCGGCGAGCTCGGGGGGAAAGTAATTGAGAAGGCCGTCGGCACGATGAATGTCATTGAAGGACCACACCGGACGACCGCTGTCGTCGGTGAGGTTCAAGAGTTCGACATCGGGGCCGATGAGCAGCATTACCTCCGTATTTGCGTTCTTGAGAGTGATTACTGGTTGGCGGCCAGTTAGGCCTATGTGTGCCGGGTTGTGGTAGATCTCCCAGACGGTGACATATCCGTAGAACGTGGTGTCCGGCTCAAGAAGAGTCTCGGATGATCGGTCGCATCCCAAAAGAGCAGTGGAAATGGCAGTGGCAGCAACTGCGGCGGAGATCCAGCGCACGGTAGCTACCGAACAGACCATGACTAAGAAAGCCTCAGCGACTCTATCCGCAAAACGGTTAGGCTCGGTTACCACCATGAAACTCCAATTTCAGGCCGGCTTTCTCGGCGATCAGACGAAAGACCCCATTGGGCCAGTTGCACACTATCAGATATGGTCGCCCGCGTGGCAGGCTCCTACAACTACAGCGTCCGCTGCGGGTCGTTCGATTTCGGCCAACGGCAAACATCCGAATCCTGCGTAAAGAGCGTTGGGATCGTATCAAGGGAGGCTTAAGGGGAATCCACCATCTGGCATTTCGACAGGGGGATGGCTTCCGCTCCCAGCTTCCGTCGCTATCCGCAAAACGAAAGCATATTTACCTGTTGGTACTTCTTCCATCGCTTCACCGTCAACATACATCCGTTTGCCTCGGTTCGAAACGTAAAAAATTTCTACGCTAAGCACAGCCAACATTGATGCGAAGACGAGTTCAAAGCTATCACTGCCCATTAGGACATCAAGCTGTCCATCATGAATCGCGACGATTCGACCCTCATCAAGGAATAAACCTGCTGCTGTGTGAGTCGCATAGCTAGCTCCAACCTGATCGGAACGCTCAGCCAGGTCGTTTGGGATACTGAAGTCCGTTCCAGTCTTTTCTTCACACAGATGACAGGCATACGCACTCACCATCCTCAACTGGTCGTCGATATCGTTTTCTAAAAGACGAGAGAACGTCATCCCCGCTTTTTTGAATTCACCTTCCGAGAATGACGACACACCCTGGTTGAATACTTGAATCGGATCAACTGAAGCACTAACGGTTCGAGCTTCTACGATTTCGTCTTGATTCTGTCGATCGCGCCGCCGCTGAATGAAAAGGGCAGCCCCAAAAACCACCCATGTGAGAAGAGTGATGATCACCATAGCTGCGCCGAGCTTTACGTAGCCAGCATCAATCAGATACGCACCGGGGAGGAACGCAAGAAGCGCAGCGAAGAACACAATGAAGCGAACAATGAGCCAGAACACCAGGTAACATCCTCTGAAACATGCTTGTCCTACTCGATTGTGACACTTCCTACCGTGTGGGCAACTGTCTGATGTGGGTCGTGAGCAGCCGCCCAACCGTTCAGGATGAGAGGCAGCTCGTGGCCAAAGCGGTCACTGATACCGATCTCCGACGCGTTTCAATGCGACCCGACAGTTTTGATTGCCAGAATCCAGGGGGCAGTTTCCGACGCTTTTAATTGCAAACTTTAGACTGCATTCCTCATAGAAACATGAGGTTATCGGAATCGTCCGACGCTTTTAAATGCTATCCGACGCTTTTAATTACCAGAAACCACTTAGAAAACCATCCGTTCGAAACTATTCCACCGTTACGGATTTAGCCAGATTTCGCGGCTGATCCACGTCGGTGCCTTTCAACACCGCCACGTGGTAGGCTAACAACTGTAGGGGCACAACGTACACAATCGGCGCCAAGATTGGGTTCACCTTGGGCAGAGGTATCACGGTGACACCCGGCTCTTCGCGGAAGCCACTGTCTTCCCCGGCAAACACAAACAGTTCACCGCCGCGGGCCCGCACTTCCTGCAAATTGGACTGCAGTTTCTCCAACAGTTCGTTATTGGGTGCGACCGCAATGACCGGCATGTCATCGTCTACCAAGGCAAGCGGCCCATGCTTGAGTTCACCCGCGGGGTACCCTTCCGCGTGTATGTAGGATATTTCTTTGAGCTTCAGCGCCCCTTCCATGGCCACCGGGAACATGGTGCCGCGGCCTAGGAACAGCGCGTGGTGCTTTTCGATAAACCGCTCAGACATCCGCTGGATAACCTCGTCCAGCCCCAAGGCCTCATCCACCAGACTATCCAACACATGTAATCCTTTGACCAACTCTTGCTCACACGCCGGTGCCATACCATGGCGGCGCCCCAGCAACAGCGTCATTAACATGAGATCGGTCAGCTGCGCGGTGAAAGCCTTGGTGGAAGCAACCCCTACCTCGGTACCCGCTTGGATCATCAAAGCCAAATCACTTTCCCGCACCAGGGAGCTGGTAGGCACGTTACAAATGGTCAGGGTGGCAAAAAATCCCGCGTCCTTGGCAATGCGCAGCGCGGCTAAGGTATCCGCGGTTTCGCCGGATTGGGAGATGGTCACAAACAGGCTGTTAGGGATCACCGCGAGGGGCCGATAGCGAAACTCCGAAGCGATCTCTACCTGGCACGGAATACCCACCAGTTCTTCGATCCAATAGCGCGCCACCGACGCCGCGTAATAGCTGGTACCGCAGGCTACGATGGTCACTGCTTTAACTTGGTCGAAAATATTTTTGGCTTTGACACCAAACGCCTGCTCAAGCACCTGGGTCCGCCCGATACGCCCCTCAAGGGTATCGTGTAGCACCTTGGGCTGCTCGAAGATCTCTTTTTGCATGTGGTGGCGATAGTTGCCTTTGTCCACATCGTCGTGGCCCAGCTCGACCCGCACATCCGAGCGTATGACAGACTCGTCATCCATGTTCCAGATGGAAATAGAGCCGCGGGTGATTTCCACCAGGTCACCTTCTTCAAGAAAAATGAAACGGTCGGTGACCGGCTTTAAGGCCAATACATCCGACGCGATGAAGTTTTCGCCGATCCCTTTGCCGATCACCAGCGGGCTGCCCGCGCGGGCGGCGATGATGCGATCCGGGTCGTCTTTACACACCACCCCTAGCGCATAGGCGCCTTCCAGGCGTTTAACGCTAGTGCGCACAGCCTCCAGTAAATCTAACCCTGCAGCCAGATTGGCGTCGATCAGGTGTGCGATGGTCTCCGAGTCGGTTTCGGAAGCAAACTCATACCCCTGGGCCCTGAGCTCTTCGCGCAGTTCTTCAAAGTTTTCAATAATACCGTTGTGGACCACACACACCCGATTGGACGCATGCGGGTGCGCGTTGTTCTCCGCCGGTACACCATGGGTCGCCCAGCGCGTGTGCGCAATGCCGGTACGTCCGGTGAGCGGGGTTTGCTCCATGCTGTCGACCAACTCTTGGACTTTGCCCACCTTGCGGCGACGATTGAGTTCACCGTCACTGCCCACCACCGCAACACCCGCAGAATCATAGCCGCGGTATTCAAGGCGCTTGAGCCCTTCCAAAAGAATGGGAGGTACGTTTCGATCTGCTACTGCTCCGACGATGCCGCACATAAACTGTTTCCCTGTTTCCTTAATTCCCTATACTACTGCTTAACAGCTACTGATCTTTATCCTGGCGTTGATCCGGCCGTGTCCAGCCTTTGATGTTGCGTTGTTTGGCGCGGCCTATGGCAAGATCCCCCGACTCGACCTTCACCGTTACTGAAGACCCTGCTGCGACAAAGGCGCCTTCGGCAATCTCCAACGGGGCCACTAAGGTGGTGTTGGTGCCGACAAAAACGCCGTCCCCGATGATGGTGGGATGTTTGTTGATGCCATCATAGTTACACGTGACCGTGCCAGCGCCGACGTTGACACCCGCACCTAAGGTGGCGTCACCCAGATAAGCTAAGTGGCTCGCCTTGGTGCCTGGGCCAAGGTGGGATTTTTTGGTTTCCACAAAGTTGCCAATCTTGACCTCATCGTCCAAACGAGTGCCTGGACGGATCCGTGCAAACGGACCCAGCGAACAATTAGCCGCCACGGTAGAACCTTCCACCACGGTGTGCGGATGGACCTCCGTCCCCGAGCCGATGGCCGAATCGCAGATCACAGCACCCGGACCGATATGCACCCCTTCGCCCAACTCCACCGTACCTTCAAGCACCACGTTGATGTCGATAAAACAATCCTGGCCTGCGGTGATATCACCGCGAATATCCACGCGCTCAGGATCGGCAATGGTGACCCCAGCCGCCATCAGCCGTTGCGCTTGGCGACGCTGATAGATACGTTCTAATTCGGCCAATTGAGCGCGGTCATTAACGCCTGTGACTTCTTCTGGCGTCGCGGCCACCACACCCACCACCGGCACACCATCCGCCACGGCAAATTCGATGATATCGGTGAGGTAATATTCACCTTGAGCGTTGTGCGGCTCGACGCGAGTTAACCATTCGCGTAAGCGGGAGGCCGGTACCGCCATGATGCCGGAGTTGATTTCCTGGAGCTGACGCTCGTTTTCGGACGCGTCCTTGAACTCTACAATGCGCTGGATCTGACCCTCGGCATCTCGCACGATCCGGCCCAACTCCGCAGGATCATCAAATTCTGCTGTCACTAAACCGACTTGGCCTGCAGCAGCGGCATCTATTGCCTGGCTAAGTGTGTGTTGGCTGACCATCGGCACATCCCCGTAGAGGATCAGCACAGCGCCACTTTTTTCCGCCCCATCCGCCACATCCGCGCCATCCGTGGCGGGCAGAGCCTGCAACGCCAGCTGCACAGCGTGCCCGGTGCCTAACTGTTCGGCTTGTTCAACCCAAACAGGCCCATCACCCAGGTGCTGCATGACTTCTTGAGCTTGGTGACCTACCACCACCGCTAAACGCTGGGGTTGTAAGGTGAGGGCAGTGGTGACTACGTGTTGAAGGAGGCTACGACCCGCCAGCGTGTGTAACACTTTGGCGTGATTGGATCGCATGCGTGTACCTTTGCCGGCAGCAAGAATAACAACATCGAGACTCATGGGTCAGCGGACGTCCTGCGCGTGAATACGCTTAGCAGTATAAGCGTACGATTATATTCGGATCAGCCACAAAAAAGGGGTGACAACAGTCACCCCCTTTGTAAAGAAATGTTTCGAATCGTTAACGCCGAATTTTACGCAACTCTTCTAACGTTCTCTGCTGGGCCATGGCTTCCGCCAACATCGCCTGCGCAACCCCATAATCGAATCCGGCGTGCTGCTCATCCAAGGCCTTTTCTGCCGCCACCCGGGCTTCTTCCGCCTGAGCTTCGCTGATGTCTTCGGCTCGAACCGCGGTGTCAGCCAGCACGGTAATCATGCCCGGTTGGATTTCGATATAACCGCCCGAGGCAAAAAACACCTCTTCTTCTCCGTCTTCCATGGCCAACGTAACCGGCCCGGGACGCAAGCCGGTCAACAAGGGTGCGTGACCTGGATGGATACCCAAGCCGCCAATGGTGCCAACCGCGGTCAGCTTGGTGATGGTGCCGGAAAACATCTCGGTTTCGGCACTAACAATTTCACAATGCATGGTTGCCATGTGTATTCCCTAACCTAGCTGCCTGACCTCTAACCGCGAGGCTAGTCTTCTGTATCCAAAGTCTTGGCTTTTTCGATGACGTCTTCAATGCCACCCACCATGTAAAAAGCATCTTCCGGCAGGTGGTCGTATTCACCTTCCAGGATGGCTTTGAAGCTGCGTACGGTTTCGTCACGCGAGACAAATTTACCCGGGTTGCCAGTAAACTGCTCCGCCACGAAGAACGGCTGCGAGAAGAATTTTTGTATCTTACGTGCGCGGTATACCAGGGCTTTGTCTTCCTCCGACAATTCGTCCATACCAAGGATGGCAATGATGTCGCGCAACTCCTGATAGCGTTGCAGGACCTGCTGCACTTCTTGCGCGACTGCGTAGTGTTCTTCACCCACGACCAGCGGATCCAACTGACGGCTGGAAGAATCCAGCGGGTCTACCGCGGGATAAATGCCCAAGTCAGTGATCGCGCGCGACAGCGTGACCGTAGAGTCCAAGTGAGCAAAGGTGGTGGCCGGTGACGGGTCGGTTAAGTCGTCTGCCGGTACGTAGACTGCCTGTACTGAGGTAATTGAACCGGTTTTAGTGGTGGTAATACGTTCCTGTAGAACCCCCATCTCTTCCGCCAAGTTCGGCTGGTAGCCTACCGCGGACGGCATGCGGCCAAGCAGCGCGGACACTTCCGTACCCGCCAAGGTGTAGCGGTAGATGTTGTCGACAAACAACAACACGTCGCGGCCATCGTCACGGAATTTTTCTGCCATGGTCAGACCGGTCAACGCGACGCGCAGGCGGTTACCCGGCGGTTCGTTCATCTGACCAAATACCAGGGAAATTTTGTCCAGAACTTCAGCTTCTTCCATTTCGTAGTAGAAGTCGTTGCCTTCGCGGGTGCGTTCACCCACACCGGCAAATACTGACAAACCGGAGTGTTCGATGGCGATGTTACGAATGAGCTCCAACATGGTCACGGTTTTGCCTACACCGGCGCCGCCAAAAAGGCCAACTTTACCGCCGCGAGCAAATGGGCATATGAGGTCGATAACCTTAATACCAGTTTCGAGAATTTCGTTGCCGCCGATCTGGTCTTCATACTTCGGCGCCTTGCGGTGGATGGGCATCTTTTCCTGAGCGTTGATTGGGCCTTTTTCATCAATCGGTGTACCCAATACATCCACAATACGACCCAAGGTTTCTTCGCCAACCGGAATAGAAATAGGCGCTCCGGTGTTGGTCACTTCCAAGCCGCGTGACAAGCCATCAGACACACCCATGGCGATGGTGCGGACCACGCCGTCACCTAACTGCTGCTGTACTTCAAGCGTCAAACCCGTGTCTGCCACCGTCAAGGCGTCGTAGACCTTCGGAACATTTTCCCGTTCGAACTCAACGTCGATGACCGCTCCGATGATTTGTACAATTCGACCGCTGCTCATGTTGTGCCTCTTTAAACTCTCTTGGCTGTTGCCGTATTAGTCGTTAAAAATCTGGTTGTCGTTTCTTTGTAGACGCCGGCTTTATACCGCGGCCGCGCCCCCAACAATTTCCGCAATTTCCTGTGTAATTGCCGCCTGCCGCGCGTTGTTGTAGATCAGCTGTAACTCTTCAATCAGCTTTTCCGCATTTTCGGTGGCATTTTTCATGGCGATCATTTTTGCCGCCTGTTCACACGCGCCGTTTTCAATCACCGCCTGATACACCTGAGATTCGACAAAACGCATCACCAGGCCTTCAATCAATTGCCGGGCGTCCGGCTCATAAATGTAGTCCCAACGATGCTGATAAGACTCATCATCCTCGGGATTCAGCGGCAGCAGCTGACGAATGGTTGGCTGCTGCGTCATGGTATTAACAAAGTCATTGCTGGCCAGGAACAGGCGATCAATTTCACCCGCTTCGTAAGCATCCAACATGACCTTAATACCGCCGATAAGGTCCTCAAGGCTGGGTGTTTCGCCTACGTTGTTCATAACGGCTTTGATGTTGCCGCCCACGGACCTGAAAAACGGGCCGGCTTTATTGCCTATTAACCCCAAGTCCGATTCGATACCCTTGGCGTGCCATTCGGCCATGTCTTTCACAACGGCGCGGAACAAGTTGACATTCAGGCCGCCGCACAAACCCCGGTCGGTGGAGACGATGATATAGCCGATGCGCTTGATCTCGCGCTCTTCCATATAAATGTGCTTGTACTCGGGATTGGAATTTGCCAGGTGGCCAATCACCCCGCGGACACGTTCGCTATAAGGTTTGCCCTGCGCCATCTTGTCTTGGGTGCGGCGCATCTTGCTGGCCGCCACCATCTGCATGGCGCTGGTGATCTTCTGCGTGTTACCGACAGTTTTGATCTTGTTTTTGATTTCTTTGCCGACTGCCATTTAAGCCTTCCGGTAATTTATCTCGAAGCGCTCAGCCACTAAAACGACTGTGTGTCTTTGAACTTCTTGATGGCTTCATGCAAGGTCGCCACAACATCATCGTTGTAGGTGCCGTTTTCATCGATATCGTTCATGAAATCGGCATGCTCGGAACGCATGTAGCTGAGAAGAGCCGACTCAAAATCGAGCACCTTGTCGACTTCTACATCACGCAAATACCCTTCGTTGGCGGCAAACAGAGACGTTCCCATCTCAGCCACGGACATCGGCGCGTACTGCTTTTGTTTCATCAACTCGGTCACCCGTTCACCGTGCTCCAGCTGACGCCGAGTGGCATCGTCCAAATCAGACGCAAACTGAGAGAACGCCGCCAGTTCGCGATACTGGGCAAGCGCCAATTTGATACCACCTGAGATCTTCTTCATAAACGGCACCTGGGCAGAGCCACCCACCCTGGATACCGACGTACCCGGGTTCATGGCGGGCCGCAGGCCGGAGTTGAACGCCTGGGTTTCTAAGAAGATCTGTCCATCGGTAATGGAAATTACGTTGGTGGGTACAAACGCGGAGATATCACCGGCTTGGGTTTCAATAATCGGTAGCGCAGTGAGCGAGCCGGTTTGACCCTTAACTTCACCGTTGGTGTATTGTTCGACGTATTCTGCATTTACGCGTGCGGCGCGTTCGAGCAGGCGGGAGTGCAGGTAGAAGACGTCACCAGGGTACGCTTCACGACCTGGGGGACGCTTCAACAGCAGCGAAATCTGGCGATACGCCCACGCTTGTTTGGTGAGGTCATCATAAATCACCAATGCGTCTTCACCGTGGTCGCGGAAAAACTCGCCCATGGAGCAGCCCGAGTAGGGGGCGATAAACTGCATCGGCGCCGGGTCTGATGCGGATGCCGCAACTACCGTGGTGTATTCCATGGCGCCGTATTCTTCCAACGTGCGCACAATGTTGGCGATGGTGGACATCTTTTGACCGATGGCCACATACACGCACTTAATGCCACTGCGCTTCTGGTTAATGATGGCATCGATGGCGATGGCGGTTTTACCAATTTGGCGGTCGGAGATAATCAGCTCACGTTGACCGCGACCAATCGGCACCATGGCGTCAACACACTTCAGGCCAATTTGCACCGGCTGGTCGACCGATTGACGGGCAATCACCCCGGGCGCTACCTTTTCAATCGGCGCGGTGGTGGCCGCATTAATGGGGCCTTTGCCGTCGATGGGGTTACCTAACGCGTCTACCACGCGGCCAAGCAATTCACGCCCGACCGGTACTTCGAGGATACGCCCGGTGCAGCGTGCGGTCATGCCTTCGGTGAGGTTTTCGTAGTCACCCAAGATAACTACCCCAACCGAGTCACGTTCGAGGTTCAAGGCCATGCCGTAGAGGCCGCCGTCAAACTCGATCATTTCCCCGTACTGCGCATCGGCCAGACCGTGAATACGCACAATACCGTCTGAAACGCCGACGATGGTGCCTTCGTTTTTGGCTTCCGCTTTTACATCAAGGCCCTGTATGCGGTTCTTGATGATGTCACTGATTTCGGAAGGATTCAGTTGCTGCATGGGAGCTTCCTTTTAAAAACTCGTAATGTTCTACAGTTGCTCTAAATTCTCAGCCAGCTTCTGCAGCTTGCCGCGAATAGAGCCATCGATCACCATGTCCCCGGCACGGATGACTGCACCGCCGATTAGGCTCTGGTCAACACGGGATTCGATGGCAATTTCTTTATCAAACTTTCGGTTCAGGGCCTGCTTTAACGCATCACCCTGGCTGTCGCTCAGCGGGTAGGCGGAGATCACTTCCACCTCAAGGCTTTTCTGCTCTTCGGCGCGCAGCGCTTCGAACTGTTCACGTATCTCGCCGATCAGCGCCAGACGGTCGTGTTCGGCCAACGATTGCAAAAACTTTTTGCCGCGGTCGTCCAGCTCATCGCCGCATACTTCCGCTAATCGATACGCCTTGGCGCTGGCCGGCATGTCCGGGCTGTCGAGTAACAAAGCGACCGTTTCGTTCTGTGTGGTTGCATTGAGCACCGCCAGCATGCGCGCCCACTGTTCTAAGTGATTGTCTCGTTTGGCGAGTTCAAACACGGCATTGGCATAAGGCCGGGCAATGGTTGCAAGTTCAGCCATGGTTTAGAGCTCTGCCGCCAAACGGTTGAGCATGTCTTCGTGTTTGCTGGCATCCACACTGCCTTCTAGCACTTGCTCAGCACCACTGATGACCAGGCTTGAGACCTGCGCACGCAAGGCTTCTTTGGCGCGATTCATCTCTTGATCAATTTCCGCTCTGGCGGCCTCGATCAGTCGCTCGCCTTCCTGGCGGGCATCATCTTTGGCTTCTTCAACCATTTGGTTGGCGCGGTTGCGCGCCTGCTCAATGATGGCCGCCGCCTCGTCTTTGGCCTTAGCCAACTCCGCCTCGGCACCACTGGCCGCGTCTGCGAGTTTCTTGTCGGCTTCTTCCGATGCACGCAGGCCAGCGGCGATGGCTTCCTGACGCTCGCGCATCATGGTCACCAACGGCGGCCAGATGTACTTCATGCAGAACCATACAAACACCACAAAGGTGAGTGATTGGCCTATCAAAGTTGCGGTTATATTCATCGTAATTCTCTTATTTGCCTACGACCCTATTTGTCTACGATCCGCCCGTTTACCAACGGGTTTGTTCGTATATTCCCGAGTCGAGCCAAAACCTGTGCTCCCTCGGCGTGACCCGTACGGCTTGATTAAGCAACCGCAAAAATCACATAGAGACCGATACCCACGGCAATCATCGGTACCGCGTCAACCAGACCCAATACAATGAACAGCTGGGTACGCAGCATCGGCAACAACTCCGGCTGACGCGCAACGCCTTCGAGGAATTTGCCACCCAAGACACCTACACCAACGGCCGCGCCAACCGCACCGAGACCCATCAGAAGTCCGCCTGCGATGTATAAAAGACCTGCTAGTTCCATGTTTACTCCAATTTCGAGTTTTTAGTTTGTTGTTGGCGGCCTACCGCCGCAAAGCGCCACTTTGGCGCGTGATCTTCTATCAGTGCTCTTCCACGTCGTGGGCTTGAGCCAGATATACAATTGTCAGCACTGCAAAAATAAACGCCTGCAAGGTGATGATGAGCACGTGGAATACCGCCCACACCCACTGCAGCACCCCGCCGAACAAGAAATAGACCGCACCCGCGCCAAACATCAGCGCTATCAAAATAAAGATCATTTCACCCGCGTAGAGGTTGCCAAACAGACGCAATCCCAGAGACAGCGGTTTGGCGATGAGGGTGACACCCTCGAGGATAAAATTGATGGGCGCCATGATCGGCGGAAACGGATGGAAACAGAGCTCCTTTAAGAACCCTATGCCGCCTTTACACTTGATGCTGTAGTAAATGATGAGCACAAACACCGTGAGCGCCATCGCCATGGTGATGTTGGGGTCTGTGGTCGGCACGATCTTCATGTACGGGATGCCAATCAGCTCGGCGAACTTCGGAATCCAGTCCACCGGAACCAGGTCCATCAAATTCATCAAGAAGACCCAAACGAAGATGGTGAGGGCAAGCGGAGCAATTAAGTCGTTTTTGTGCTGAAAGATGCTGTTGGTGGTTTCTTCTATAAATTCCACTAACATTTCTACGCCGTTTTGTAGCCCCCCCGGCACACCGGCGGTGGCGTTTTTCGCGGCTTTACGGAACAGAAAGGCAAATACCAATCCCAAGCCAATGGCCCAGCCCATGGAATCTACATTGATGGACCAAAACCCCATGCTGGCGGCTTCTTCGGCTGAGCCGGCAAATCCCCAACTGCCATCTGGCAACTGACCAAAAGTCAGGTTGGTTAGGTGGTGTTGGATGTATTCCGCTGTGGTACCGGCCATTTGATTTCCTAGCTTTGCTTATCGCTTCTTTTTTTGCTGGTTTCTGGTGTTTGCTTTCTGCTGTTTGCTTGCTTGTCGATCTTTCGTGCCCGATCGCTCGGTCTGCAAATTGCTTTTTTTATCTTGTTGAGCTATTTGCTCTGCTTTTGCTCTCTTTAACCGCTCGCCACAACTTATCTGTTTTACGCAAATTTGCTATTACGTCAGCTATTACCTGCTGCGCCTGCCGGGCGCGTGAGGTAGGCGAATTGCATGACCAAAAAGGTCACAAAAAACGCCAGCGGCTCTATACCAACCTGCACAATACACACCGCCATCAAGACAAACGTCACCAGCATCTTCAGCACGCCGTGCAACAGCAATCGCGTGGCGTTAAATGTCCGCGCCTGCACCCAAGCGTAGTAAGCGCTCGGTAAACATGACGACAGAACTGCGAGCAAAGCGGACGTGCCTAACGCCGCAGAGAGTACAAAAAACCCCGCGCTACACACCGCACCCAAAAGGGCTTGAACTACAACAATTCGGCCGGCATGGCTCATATAAGCGTCTGCCAATTACGAAGGCCCAATTAAGGCGGCGCGTATTATAGGGAGGCGTTGTTTACCATTCAATGAAAACGGGGCATAAAAACCACGATTTTTTCGTGGTGCAGGTTCAGCGCAAGCGGCTTGACGCGTCCAGGCGGGTCAGCAGATTTGATCTACTCGGGAGGGTGGTTTATTCGTCTAAACCGAGGTGTTTGAGTACACCGTCTAACTCGTCCAAACTCGAGTAACGGATAGTTAGCGCGCCATGACCCTCAGACGAGTGTTTTATGCTGACCGGCGCGCCGATGGTGTCGGTCAGTTTCTGTTCTAGACGCAGCGTGTCAGGGTCTTTGTTACCAGGCGAAGTTTTACGCGCAACCTGACCCGCACCATCGTTCAGCTTTCGCACCAGACTTTCTGTCTGACGCACGGACAGTGCTTGATCCACAACTTGCTGCGCCGTCTGGTCCTGTTGCAGGCCCTCAAGGCCCAACAACGCCCGCGCGTGGCCCATTTCCAGGCCGCCGCTTTCCAACAATCCCTTGGTCACGGTGCCTAGGTTCATCAGACGCAGCAGATTGGCAATGGCCACTCTAGATTTACCCACCGCATCCGCGATCTGTTGCTGGGTCAACTCAAACTCATCGCGCAAGCGCGCTAACCCCATCGCTTCTTCCATGGCGTTGAGATCTTCACGCTGCATGTTTTCAATGAGGGCAAGCGCCGACGCATCCGCGTCGCTGACGGTGCGCACCAGCGCCGGTATGGTGTCGATACCCGCCAGCTGGGCTGCACGCCAACGGCGCTCGCCCGCGATCAGCTCATAGCCACCTTGTGGCCTTTCCCGCACCACCACGGGTTGCAACAGACCACGGCTTTTGATCGAATCCGCTAACTCCTGCAGAGCGTCCGCATCAAAATGGCGACGTGGCTGGTAAGGGCTGGGTTGTATCAAGGCGACCGCAATACCGGTATCTAAGTTGGTCGCAGCAGCGCCGTCCACCGCTGCTGCTACCGCTGGGGTGTCGTCCGCTTTTGCGTTTACCGGCCGCTCTGACAGCAGCGCGTCTAATCCTCGGCCTAGTCTCTTTTTACTCAATTTTTACTCAATCTTTACCCGCCACCTAGTGGGGCAGTTCACGGCGTTGGTGCTTCTGCCGAAATTCCCCGGCCAGCGCCATGTAGGCTACTGCGCCGCGCGAGGTGCGATCATACAGTATTGCCGGGAGACCGTGGCTGGGCGCTTCCGCCAGGCGCACATTACGGGGGATGACTGTGCGAAACACTTCGTCGCCGAAGTACTGAATCAATTGCCGGGATACATCCCGGGTGAGGCTATTGCGCGGGTCGTACATGGTGCGCAAAATCCCCTCGACCACCAAATCCGGGTTGGCGTGCGCTTTCACGCCTTCAATGGTTTCCAACAGGGCCGACAGACCTTCCAACGCATAGTATTCACACTGCATGGGGATCAATACACCATCGGCAGCAATCAACGCATTTACCGTGAGAATGCTCAGGCTTGGTGGGCAATCGATGACAACATAGTCATACCCCTGGGCTTGGCTGGCCAAGCGCGACTTGATGAAATATTCACGGCCGTCACTGCCCATCAATTCAACTTCTGCCGCGGTTAAGTCGAGGTTAGCGGGTAAGACATCAAAGCCACCCTGGCAGTGGGTAACAATGTCCATAAGCGGACGGTCTTCCACCAACCAATCATAAATTGTCGTAGGCACCGCGTTTTTATCCACGCCGCAACCCATGGTGGCGTTACCCTGGGGATCGAGGTCGATGAGCAAAACTTTGCTGCCCGACATCGCCAACGATGCGCTGAGGTTGACGCTGGTTGTGGTCTTGCCCACACCGCCTTTTTGGTTGGCCACCGCCACAATGCGGGTCACAGCGAGTTACCTTGCATGCTCAACGCAGACCAGAGTGTGGGTGCGCTCGATACCCGGAATGGCAGCCACATGTCGAGAGACGGCAACTTGTTCGAGCTTAAATGGTTTTGCTCGTTTGTTTTCATGAGATTCTTCATGCGCCCCTTCCACCGGCTCCACCCGTGTGCGTTCGTACACCAAAAGCCTACCGTCGGCTGCCAACTGGGGCTGCACCATAGCCCAAAGTTCTTCAACTGTCGCCACACCACGCGCCACTACCGTGTCGAAGTGTGCGTTTGGCGGATATTGTTGGCCGTAGTCACCTAACCACACCGCGGCATTGTCGAGTCCGAGAGCCTGTATGACTTGACGCAAGAAACGAACGCGTCGCTGACTGCGATCACACAATAAAAACTGCGTCTGCGGCAAGGCCACGGCCAGCGGTACACCCGGCAGACCGGCGCCAGAACCGAGGTCCATAACGTGGTTGCCCCACACCCACTGTGCGCCACTTAAACTGTCGAGCAGGTGACGCTCGCCCAGACGCTGAATGTCCTGTCTCGACACAAGGTTAAAAGACTTGTTCCATTTCTCCAGCAAAGCTGCGAACTGCAGCAACTGTGTAAGCTGTGAGTCGCCCAGTGTCAGTCCCAGGCCAGCGGCGCCTTGTTGCAGCGCCGCTTTATCAACCCTCAGTGCATCACCTTATTGGGTTGTGTGGATGGCGCCAGCTCCGTTGCCCCGCTGGAGGCGGTTTGACCGTGTTGTTTTTTGGCATGGACCAACAAGATTGATAACGCCGCGGGTGTCATACCGGGGATGCGCGCCGCCCGCGCCAGGGTGCTGGGTTGCGCAGCGGCCAGTTTCTGCCGCAATTCATTGGACAAGCCGTCAATGTCGGCGTAGTCCATGAGCTGCGGGAGTGTCATCCCTTCATGGCGACGTATTTTGGCGATCTCTTCGTCCTGGCGTGCTATGTAGCCGGCGTACTTAGTTTCGATAATCACCTGTTCAAGTAACCCCAGCGATTGTTCAGGCCAGGCGCGCTGCAATGCGGCTGTGGACACTTCCGGACGACGCAGAATAGCGGCCAGTTCGGTGTTCTTTTGTAGCGTGACACCTAAGGCACCGGCTAGATCCGAGCCCGGCGCCACCCAAGTCTGAGCAACAGTTTGGTGTAGTTGCGCTAAGTTCACCATCTTCTCTTGATAGTGTGCGGCCCGCGCGGCACCCACCACACCGAGCTCTGCGCCCCGTTCGGTAAGGCGTTGATCCGCGTTGTCCTCACGCAGGCGCAGCCGAAATTCTGCGCGCGAGGTAAACATGCGATAGGGTTCACTGGTGCCCAGATTGATGAGATCGTCGACCATTACACCGATGTACGCCTCATCACGACGTGGCTCCCAAGCGGCTTTCCCCTGCACCAATCGGGCTGCGTTAATACCGGCCAGTAGACCTTGCGCACCTGCTTCTTCATACCCGGTCGTGCCGTTGATTTGCCCGGCAAAAAACAAACCGGCGAGTGCCTTGGTCTGTAGCGAGTATTGCAGGTCGCACGGGTCAAAAAAATCGTACTCGATGGCGTAACCCGGCCGTGAGATGTGCGCGTGCTCGAAGCCTTCTATGCTACGCACAAATTGTAATTGCGCATCGAAAGGCAGGCTGGTGGAGATGCCGTTGGGATAAAGCTCAGTGGTATTGAGACCTTCCGGCTCGACAAAAATCTGGTGCGCGGTTTTGTCGGCAAAGCGCACCACCTTGTCTTCTATGCTCGGACAGTAGCGTGGCCCGACACCTTCAATGGCGCCGCTGTACATGGCGGAGCGATCTAAGTTCGCTTGTATCACCGCGTGGGTGTCTGGGTTGGTGCGGGTAATATGGCAGTCAACCTGGCGCGGGTGATCACTGGCATTACCCAGCGCTGACATCACCGGCCGCGGATCATCCCCCGCTTGAACCTGCATCACACTAAAATCCACCGTACGCCCGTCAATGCGTGGCGGCGTACCGGTTTTTAACCGACCGACCCGAAAAGGCAGCGCACGCAAGCGTTCCGCCAGTGCGATGGAAGGTGCATCACCGGCGCGACCGCCGGGATGGTTCTGTGTCCCGATATGCACTTTACCACCAAGGAAAGTGCCTGTGGTTAGCACAATCGCATGGCAACGAAACGTCAAACCCATCTGCGTTTGCACACCCGTGACTTGATCCCCATCGATCAGGAAATCCACCACCGACTGCTGAAAGATATGTAAGTGATCCTGATGTTCTAACAGATCACGGACCGCGTTTTTGTAAAGCGCTCGATCCGCCTGCGCCCGCGTGGCGCGCACCGCGGGGCCTTTACTGGCATTAAGCACCTTAAAATGTATACCCGCGCGATCGGTGGCCCGCGCCATGATGCCGTCCATGGCATCGATTTCAGCCACCAAGTGGCTTTTGCCGATGCCACCGATCGCCGGATTACAGGACATCTGGCCGATGGTTTCGATACTCTGAGTCAGCAACAGCGTCTTCACACCCATACGCGCAGCCGCGGCTGCGGCTTCGGTACCGGCATGCCCGCCGCCTACTACGATGACATCAAAGTGATCTGGGTATTGCATGATGTTTTGTCTCGTTTCGCGTGTTACTTGCCGATGCAGAACTCACTAAAGATTCGACCCAGCAAATCATCAGGCGTGACTGTACCTACAATTTCGCCCAACGCCAGATGTGCGGAGCGCAATTCTTCCGCAACAATCTCCGTGCTCTGGCCTAGCTTCAATTCAGACAGTGCTGCCTGCAGCGCCGTTGCCGCTTGGTCCAAGGCGTCAATATGCCGCGCCCGGGCGGTAAAGGTGGCCTCTTGCTGCTCGAAACCAAGCGCTTGGGTAATACCGCGACGCAGCTGTGGTATTCCATCACCCGTCTTTGCTGAAATCTTAAAGCCAGGCCACAGGTTGCGATCCGCGGCTGCCACGGCGGCATGGTCTGCATCCTGCACATTGGTTGCTGTGGGTGCAGTGTCCACTAGATCCAGCTTGTTCAATACCAATATTTTTTGCGCATCGCTGGCTACATCCTGCAGCAATAGCGCCAACTGGTGTTCTACATCTGCCCGCCTGAGGGGTTGTGGCAGCGTGGTGAGGTCCAGCAGCAGCAGCAACAAGTCGGCGTGCTCAGCTTGGGCGCGAGCACGCGCAACGCCAATCTGTTCTACATGATCAGTGGTGTGTCGTAAGCCCGCTGTATCCACCAACCGTAACGGCAAGCCATCCAAGACGAGGTCGACTTTGAGAAGATCCCGAGTTGTGCCGGGTATATCGGTCACGATGGCGGCTTCTTCTCCGGCCAACACGTTCAACAAACTCGACTTACCCGCATTGGGTGCACCCAGCAGCGCAACGGAAGCGCCTTCGTTGAGGATCTTACCCTGCTGACTCTGCTGCTTCAGGGCAGCAAGCAACTCCACCAAGGCATCCACCCGCTGTTGCACTTGGACTTGCTCCAGAAAGTCCACGTCTTCGTCGGGGAAATCTATGCACGCTTCCACCAGTACTCGAAGCCCCGCTAAATCCTCCTCCAACGCATGTACCCGCGCAGAAAAGTCCCCTTGTAAAGAACGCAGGGCAGCGCGTGCCGCGGACACCGAACTGGATGCGATCAAGTCAGCTATGGCTTCTGCTTGGGCCAGGTCGATGTTGCCGTTGAGGAAGGCACGCTCACTGAACTCACCCGGTCGCGCTACCCGTGCGCCCAAACTGCAGACAAGATCCAACAAACGCTGCAGCACCACGGGACCGCCGTGGCCTTGTAATTCCACCACCTCTTCACCGGTGAACGATGCACCTTCGCTAAACAGCAGCACCAAACCTTGGTCAATGACCTCTGCACCGTCGCTGAAGTCGCTAAAACTCGCCCGACGCGGTGTTAAGGACTTACCGCAGACTTGCTCAGCAACTTGCCGCGCACCCACACCCGATAAGCGCACTACACCAATTCCGCCCTGGCCCGGTGCGGTGGCTACCGCGGCTATGAGATCTGATTGCAGACCGTCCGTCATCGCTACACCGCACAGCCCACGCAGCACAAACCACTAGGCTTTTGCTGCCTGAGCCTTCTCCGCTTGACGATAAACGTACTGTTGTTGAGCAATGGACAGCACGTTATTGACCAGCCAGTAAAGCACAAGGCCGGCCGGAAAAAACAAGAACAGCACGGTGAACATGATCGGCATCATCTTCATCATTTTGATCTGCAGCGGGTCACCCACCTGAGGATTCAGGGTCTGCATCCAGTACATGCTGGCGCCCATCAATAACGGCAAAATGAAATAGGGGTCCATCACCGCCAAGTCTTTGATCCAAAAGAAGAATGGTGCTTGGCGCAATTCGACCGACTCAAACAACACCCAATACAGGGCAATGAAGATTGGCATCGGCAGCAACATAGGCAGACACCCGCCCAGCGGATTGGCACCTTCTTTTTTGTACAGGTCCATCATTTCCCTGGACAACTTCTCGCGGTCATTGCCGTAACGCTCCTGCAACTTTTTCATTGCGGGAGCTACGCGCCGCATGTTGGCCATGGATTTGTAGCCCGCCGCGGATAGCGGATAGAGGACTGCTTTAACCACCACGGTCAGCAGAATGATGGCCACACCCCAATTACCGACGAGGCCGTAGAGCCAGTCCAACAAATAGAACAAAGGCACCGCAATCCACCATAAGAACCCGTAATCCACCGTCAGGTTCAGGTTTTCAGCGATCTCCTCAAGACGTTTTTGGTCTTTTGGACCGGCGTAGAATTGCGCTTGCCAACGGCCTGTTTGACCCGGTGCAACTTCCTGTAGGGGACCGGTAAAACCAAACAGATAGGTGCCATCGTTGCTGCGCCGCGCGCTAAAGCGGTTCGTCTGCTCCGCGGGCGCCACCCAGGCTGACAAAAAATAGTGCTGCAAGAAGGCAACCCAACCTCCGGTTAAGGTCACATCCAGTGGTCCATCGTCGTCGATGTCTTCAAAATCTAACTTCAGATAACGTTCTTCAGGCGTTGTGAACGCAGCCCCTAAAAAGGGACGCGGGGCCAAAGCAAACGTGTCCTGATTGGCAGGCGGCCGGGTATCACGCTTAATCTGCGCAAACATGGCCGCTTGTTTTGCCTCAGCGGCATCGTTAATCAGCTCATATTCCACATCCACCAGATAGTCGTCCGCACGGAAGCGGAAGATTTTGCGCAAGGTGGCACCCTCGTGCTGTGTGCTCAGAACAACTTCCTGTTGTTCGCCCGGGTTTAAGGTGAGCTCGGCGACGTTCGCGGTATAAGTGGGTCGCTGGGGTTGAGAATCCGGACCATCAGGGCCAATCAGCCCGCTTTGCGCGATGTAGGTATGTACAGCGGTGTTGTCGAGCAGCAGAAAGGCCTCATCAGGTTGCTCTAACTCAACCGGATAATCCGGCAATTGCACCCGCACAATGTCGCCGCCCACCAAATCAATCCATACCTTCAACGTGGGTGTCACCACCGTCACCAGGTTAGAAGGACTCGGTACAGCAGGCGCTGTCACCGTCTGAGTTGGCGTTGTGCTGCCCACCACCATACTGGCATCGGGCACATCACTGTTCTGACTCTGGGGTACGCTGTCGGCGGTGGGTAAATCCACGCTCATGTCCGCTTGCGGCGGCGGTGCACTGGTCGCCTGCCCACCTGCGGACAGTGGCGCTTCGCTGACCGCCACTGGGGATTTGGCCTCCTGCATGTCCTCATTCCAAGCAAGGATGAGTAAATAACCCGTGGCCGCCAAGGCTATGAGCAAGACAATTCTTTGTATTTCCGGAGGTAGCATGCAATACGTCCTAGGAGTGAATGCTGGTGGAGGTGGTGATGGAGGTACAGGTACAAGTGCCGGCATGGGGTTCGGTTTTGGCACCCGTCTGGGGTGCAGAGTCGGGCACTAAATCAACACCGCCCGGGTGAAAGGGATGGCACTTGGCTAAACGCCTCGCTGCCAACCAAGCTCCACGGCCAGCGCCATGCCGGGCGATCGCCTCAGTCGCATAGTGGGAACACGTGGGATAAAAACGACATTGCCCACCTATCAGTGGGCTGAGGGTCAATTGATAACCACGTATGAGCCAGGTCAGTACACGTTGGCCAACACTTGCGCGCTGACCGACCGAACACTCGTTATGGCTGGTTTTGTTCACGATGTTGCGCCTATCGTCCTTTCATTCTTTTGTTCTTTCGAACTGCCGTACTTTCGTTCTTAGTTCCAATCACCAATGTCGATCTGCTGTCCAGCGCTGCAATCTATGGACCCGAATGGGTCCCTTCCTCCGGCGGCAAAAGCTCCGGTGGTAAAAGCTCGGGCGGTAAACGCCGCGCGATCTGCAAAAGTAGCCGGTGTAATTGCTGCGTAAACTGGGCGTCATCAACCTGGCCAAATACCTGCACAACCACGTCAACCTCAGGCAGGTTGTTCGCCTGGAGACGAAATTGTTCTCGAATAAGGCGCTTTAACCGATTACGCCGCACCGCCTTTGGGTTGCCTCTTTTAGTGACCACCAAGCCAAGACGAGCGCTGCGCATTCTATTCCTTCTTGCGCGGATACGTAATGGTCCGGCGGAAAGATTCACATCTGGTTTGCGAAGAACGGCTGTGTACTCAGAGGCTTGCAGCAAACGGTGGTGTTTCGGGAACGTGTACACCAATTTTGGAGAACGCCGAAAAAAGGGATTCCGGCTAGTTGCCGGTGCGCCAGGATTTAGGCAGTGAGGCGCTTGCGCCCCTTAGCTCGGCGTGCGCTCAGCACTTTACGTCCAGCCTTAGTGGCCATGCGAGCGCGGAAACCGTGGGTACGTTTTCTCTTCAAGTTACTGGGCTGAAAAGTTCGTTTCATGGCCGCTGGCTTTCCGCTTCGGATTAAATGGGGGCGCGATTCTAAGAACCCGACTAACGGGTGTCAAATAATAGTAGATATATATATTAAAGATTTGTGGTTGTTGTTTGTTAAGGCCACCGCAAGCTGTGGGTACATACGATAAGTGATTCATTCACTGTACTTTTTTGACCCACAAACTTTGTGGAAAAGCTCAGACTAAGCGTGTGATTAGGGTGGTGAGAAATGTGGGTTTTTACTGCCCACAAAGTTATCCACAGGTTCTCCAGTAGCTTCTGCACATCGTATGAAAATCTAGTGAAATAGGATTTACGCTGCTTGTCTTCGTAAGCTTTTGAATTTTCTAGCATAGGAAAAAAATGCACACTTTTTTCGCCGAATGCGTAGCTATTTCAGAAAGCTTGAGCTTAAATGATTTTCGTCCGTTGCCGCTTACCGCCTTCCTGGTAGCTACCCGTTGACTGGCTTGTCAACCCAATCCCGGGAGGATATTTGGCCGCTGTAAAACAGCGCCAAGCGCAGGCATCACAGTATCAATTCGTGGTGGGTATACGGACCAGTACACAGAATTTTTTACGAATAATAACAAGCGCCGATAGTGGATTGCGGCGCTCAATGTCTTGGGGGCACATCGCGTGGGACAGAGCATTTGGCAACAATGCTTAGGAAAATTAGCGGAGGAGGTTTCGGCAGACCAATTTGAAACGTACCTCAAACCTCTGCAGGTTCGAGTCGAAGATGATTCGGTGTCGTTGTTTGCGCCGAACATCTATGTGGAGGAGGAAGTTCGCCAGAGCTACCTTCAGCGCATTCAAGATTTGGTTAATCAAGCCAATGGCATCGATGAAGTTGTTGATATCCAGCTGAGTGTAGGCCACAACAATCCCGCGCAGCCATTGCGCGCGGATGCATATCAAGAAGAGGTCAAGGCCACTCATAACCTCAACAGCGAGTTTACTTTTGGTACCTTTGTGGAGGGCAAGTCCAACGAGCTGGCCAAGGCTGCTGCCTTACAGGTGGCGAGCAACTCCGGTATCGCCTACAACCCGCTGTTGCTGTATGGCGGCGTCGGGCTGGGGAAGACTCACCTCATGCAGGCAGTGGGTAATGAGATACTCAACTCCAAGCCGGATGCGCGGGTGGTGTACCTGCATTCCCAGCGCTTTGTGCAGGATATGGTGAAGGCGTTGCAGCAGGGAACGATGCAGGACTTCATGCAGTACTACCGTTCGGTCGACGCGCTACTGATTGATGACATCCAGTTTTTTGCCAAGAAACTACGATCTCAGGAAGAGTTTTTCCATGTGTTTAATGCGTTGCTGGAGCGCGGCCACCAGATGGTGCTCACCTGTGACCGTTATCCGCGTGAAATTGACGGCCTCGAGGAACGTTTGAAGTCTCGCTTTGTGTGGGGTTTAACTGTCGAAGTTGAACCGCCTGAGTTGGAAACCAGGGTAGCCATACTGATGAAAAAAGCGGAAGCTGAGCAAGTTGAACTGGATCCAGCGGTGGCATTTTTTATCGCCGAAAGGATTCGCTCCAACGTGCGTGAGCTGGAAGGCGCGCTGCGGCGTGTTATCGCCAACGCGCGATTCACCGGGGCGCGCATTAGTGTGGACCAGGTTAAACGGGCATTGCGCGATTTGTTTGCCATTCAGGATCGGCAAATATCTATAGACAACATTCAGCGCACCGTGGCTGAGTACTACAACATAAAGATTGCGGATTTGCTGTCGAAAAGACGCAACCGTACGATAGCCCGCCCGCGACAAGTGGCGATGGCACTGGCAAAAGAGCTGACCAATCACTCTCTGCCGGAAATTGGCGACGCTTTTGGCGGCCGGGATCACACTACGGTGCTGCATGCTTGCCGAAAAATTGCCGAACTCCGTGAATCCAGCATGGATCTGGCGGAAGACCACAAAAATTTATCGAGACTGTTGTCCGGCTAGGTAAGGGCAGCGGGAAGACATCATGAAATTTACCATTCAGCGCGAACAAATGTTGCGGCCTTTGCAATTGGTTACCGGTGTAGTGGAGCGCAGGCAGACTTTGCCGGTGTTGGCCAACTTGTTAATAAAGGCCGCGGATGGTCGTTTGGAAATCACCGGCACCGACCTGGAAGTTGAGCTGGTGGCTGAATGTGAGGCACAGATCGAACAGTCCGGTGAAGCGACTTTACCGGCCCGCAAGCTGGCGGATATCTGGCGATCTTTGGTCGAAGACGCGAAAGTGAGTGTCGCGGTAGAAGGGGATCGCGCTGTAGTGCGCTCTGGGCGCAGCCGGTTTAGTCTGGCGACATTACCCGCGGCAGATTTTCCCAAGGTACCGGGTGGAGAGTCGGACGTCACCCTGGAGCTGCCGCAGAGCAGTTTGCGCGGGTTAATTGACGATGTGGGTTTTGCCATGGCCCAGCAGGATGTTCGCTATTTTTTGAACGGCATGTTGTTGGAAGTGACGGACAGCCACGTCCGTGCTGTGGCAACGGATGGGCATCGCTTGGCCATGAGCACCAGTGACGCAAATAATGCGTCGGTGGACCATCGGGTGCAGGCCATTGTGCCGCGCAAAGGGGTGCTTGAATTAAGCCGTTTGCTCGATGGAGAAAGTGAAACCATAGAGTTGCAGTTAGGCGGGAACCACTTACGGGTGCAATCCGGCCCTTTTATCATGACCACCAAATTGGTTGATGGTCAGTTTCCGGACTATGAAAAGGTAGTGCCCTCAGATGGGTCTCGTTACCTAATTGGGGATCGTGAGACTTTGCGGCTGGCTTTTCAACGCGCTTCCATATTGTCGAATGAGAAGTATCGAGGGGTGAGATTAATCATGACGCCCGAGCAACTGACTATCCAAGCGAACAATCCCGAGCAGGAAGAAGCGGAAGAAATTGTACCCATAGAATTTAGCGGGGATGAGTTGGAGATCGGCTTTAACGTCAGCTACTTACTGGATGTGCTGGGCGTACTGGACACTGAAAGTTTTAGATTGAGTGTGTCGGAAGCGAATAGTTCCGCATTGATCGAAGGGATCGGCAACGAGTCAGCAGTCTATGTTGTTATGCCGATGCGCCTTTAGGAGCGTGTGGGTGTAGAAAGAAACGTGTAAAAGGGGCGTGTAAAGCCGCCTCTCTCGTCGACTCTCCCAAACCACCAACACATCTGCTGCAGGCTACTTGCAGTCGCAAAACCGCCCTCTCCCGTATTAAGGTTAGCGGGTGTATCTGCTTTCTTTACATGGACAGAATTTCCGCAACCTGGCTGAACAAACGATAGAGTTCAGTCCTGGATTTAACTACCTGTACGGCGCCAACGGCGCCGGTAAAACTGCGCTATTGGAAGCCATCCACCTACTTGCGCGAGGCCGCTCTTTCAGGACCAGCAAAGTGGTCTCGCTGATACGCTCGGGGGAGCCTGACCTGCTGCTGCGGGGTGAGGTTGAGAATGCCCTGGGTCAACGCACGCAATTGGGCATGCGTAAATCTCGCAACGGCAAGACTGAACTGCGCCTTGCTGGTCGTGCAGAAGCAAGAGCGTCCACCTTAGCTAAACACCTCCCGGTTCAAATGTTGCTGCCTCAAGCAGGTGATTTAGTGTTGGCTGGCCCCGGTGAGCGGCGGGGCTTCTTGGACTGGGGTGTGTTTCACGTGGAACAACGATTCGTCGAATTGTCTCGCAGTTATCGTCGTGTACTTGTGCAACGTAATGCTTGGCTCAAAGGGCTGAGCGGGGTGAATCCGGGAATGGAGGAAGACCCGTGGCTGCAACAACTGGTGGAGTACGGATCAGAAGTCAATGTGATGCGGTCTGAATACGCTGTTCAGCTCGCGCCGCTTTTCCAAAGAGCGCTGGCGCAACTGAGCCCTCATCTCAAAGTAGATTTGGTTTACGACTGGGGTGGATTCGAGGCGAAAGCAGGCGCCGATTCAGATGAAGAAGCGTTAAAAAAACTGAGCGAATCTTGGCCCCGCGATGTAAAATTCGGTGTGACTCACCGTGGCCCCCATCGTGCAGATTTGAAGTTCACATTGGATGGCGCGGCGGTGGCAGAAACGGTATCACGCGGACAAGCGAAACTGATCGCCAGCGCAGCCATTCTGGCTCAGGCGGAGTTGCTTTATCAGCATTCGAACAGAAAGAGTCTGATATTGATTGACGACTTTGGCGCCGAGCTGGATAACGAACATTGGCAGCAGTTTCTGTCGACGCTGTTGGCTTTGGACTGCCAGGTGGTGGCAACTTCCACGGGAACTCTAGATCGCTCCCAAACATGGGTGACAGGTTTAAGCGATTTAAGAGTGTTCCACGTGAAACAAGGCCGTATTGAACGACAACACTGATGTTTTCGCTCGCAGCAGCAGTGCTCCTAGATAAGCGAGAAGAGAAGAAGAGAAGAATAGGAGAGGTCCAGTCAGAACCCCATGGAGAGGCGCTTTGACTGATTCTAAAAGCACAGCAGCACCAAAAGCCGCTTAAATAGGTAATCAGAACTCTATGTCAGAAGAAGACAGCTACGATTCGGGTAGCATCACCGTATTGCGAGGCCTTGACGCCGTGCGTAAGCGTCCGGGTATGTATATTGGCGATACAGAAGATGGCACCGGATTGCATCACATGGTGCAGGAACTGGTAGACAACGCCATTGATGAGGCGTTGGCTGGATATTGCGATGAGGTACGGGTCACCGTGCACCCGGAAGAAGCCGTGTCTGTGCGCGATAATGGTCGCGGTATTCCTGTTGACATACATCCGGAAGAAAACGTGAGTGCAGCCGAGGTGATCATGACCACTCTGCACGCCGGCGGTAAATTCGATGACAACAGCTATAAGGTCTCCGGCGGCTTACACGGCGTGGGTGTCTCTGTGGTAAACGCACTGTCAGAGCGATTGCGCCTCACTATTCGCCGTGAAGGCAAAGTTTACGAACAGGATTATCGGGACGGTGTGCCCGTGGCTCCGCTTGGTGAAGTGGGCGAAACCGGCGAAACCGGTACCGAGTGTTACTTCAAGCCCTCGGCAGAGACTTTTCCCAACGTAAATTTCCAATATGAAGTGTTGGCCAAACGTCTGCGGGAACTGGCGTTTTTGAATTCCGGGGTAAAAATCTGCCTTACCGATGAGCGCACTGGCAAACAAGAAACCTTTGTGTATGAGGGTGGGTTGCAGGCGTTTGTTGAATACTTAAATCACAACAAAACGGCCCTGAACGAAGTATTTCACTTCACAGTGGAGCGGGAAGATGGCATTGGCGTTGAAGTGGCCATGCAATGGAATGATGGCTTTCAAGAGCAAGTGTTCTGCTACACCAATAATATCCCCCAGGGTGATGGGGGTACCCACTTGGCTGGTTTCCGCGCGGCCCTGACCCGGACGCTGAATGGCTACATCGAACGCGAGGGCTTGTTAAAAAAAGCCCAAGTGGCTACTTCAGGGGATGATGCGCGCGAAGGTTTAACCGCGGTGGTGTCGGTCAAGGTGCCCGATCCGAAGTTTTCTTCTCAGACCAAGGACAAACTGGTCTCGAGCGAAGTGAAATCCGCTGTAGAGCAAGAATTGGGCAAGTTTTTTGGCGAATATTTGGACGAACACCCCCAGGACGCCCGCGCGGTGGTGGGTAAAATGATCGATGCCGCCCGGGCACGCGAAGCTGCGCGCAAAGCTCGGGAGATGACGCGTCGCAAGGGCGCCTTAGACATTGCCGGGTTACCTGGCAAACTCGCCGATTGTCAGGAAAAAGACCCAGCTCTGTCCGAACTGTTTTTGGTGGAAGGAGACTCCGCGGGTGGTTCAGCTAAGCAGGGTAGAGACCGCCGCACGCAAGCCATCTTGCCGCTGCGCGGCAAAATCCTAAACGTGGAGAAGGCACGCTTTGACAAGATGTTATCTTCACAAGAGGTTGGCACCTTGGTAACCGCCCTTGGTTGCGGTATTGGCCGCGACGAGTTCGATGCGGACAAGTTGCGTTACCACCGCATTGTTATCATGACCGATGCGGACGTGGACGGCTCCCACATTCGTACCCTCCTGCTGACCTTTTTCTTTCGTCAAATGCCGGAATTGTTGGAACGCGGCCATGTGTATATTGCTCAGCCGCCGCTGTACAAGGCAAAAAAGGGCAAACAGGAGCGTTACGTAAAAGACGATGAAGAATTAAAGGCCTACTTCCTGGAGCTCGCGTTACAGGATGCGAAGGTGTTTGTGAATCCTGCGGCGCCGCCGTTGCAGGGGGAATCGCTTGAAGCGCTGGCGCGGCAGTTGCAGAGCGTGCTTGATCGATTGGAACGCCTACAGCGCTTGTATCCCCAGCAGCTCACAGCGCCTTTGCTGCGCTTGCCTAAGGTGACCAGTGAGTTGTTGCACTCCGAAGCGGACATGCGGCAATGGGCCGAGCAGTACGCTAGCGAACTGGAAGGTGGTCAAGGTTCTAACGTTCAAGTTGAGGTGGAGTTCGACACTGAGCATCAGGTGTACCTGCCGCGGGTTTCCATCATGTTTAAAGGTGTCACCGAGCAGTATCAAATTACCCAGAGTTTCTTCGCCGGGACTGACTACCAAGCTTTGGCGGATATGATAGGTACGTTGGAAGGCTTGTTAGAAGCAGATGCATACGTGCAACGCGGTGACAAGCAGCAAGCCATAGAACACTTCGACGAAGCGTTTGCCTGGCTGTTAAATGAAGCCCGCCGCGGCGTGGACATACAGCGCTACAAAGGCCTGGGCGAAATGAATCCGGATCAGCTGTGGGAAACAACCATGGATCCGAACGTACGCAGAATGCTGCAAGTCACTGTTGATGACGCGATTGGGGCGGACCAGATTTTCACCACATTGATGGGGGATCAGGTTGAGCCGCGCCGGGAGTTTATTGAATCGAATGCGCTGTCGGTGGTGAACCTCGACGTCTAGCACCGACGTGGTCAGTTGAAGCTCAAGGCCTCGGGTAAGGCAGCGAGACTATCGCAGGTGAGTAATTTGCCGTGCTTGAGCATGGATTGTGCGGTCTCGCTCGCGGCGGTGGTTACGCCGTTGCCCGTGAGTACCAGTGCGGCGTGACACCCCGCGTTGGTTGCAGCCAGCAGATCTTTTTCGGAGTCGCCGACGTATAACGTGGCGTTTGGTGCAATATGGCTTGCGCGCATGGCACGTATCAACAGGTCCGGTTTAGGTTTGCGGCAAGGGCAGCCTGCTTGGGGTTGATGTGGACAGTAGTACACATCCAGGGCTTGGCCACCCAGAGATTTAAGTTCACGATTGAGTTTATCGTGGATACTGGCCAGGATATTTTCGTCGAACAGGCCACGGCCGACACCGGATTGGTTGCTGCAGACCGCGACGTGCACATGTTGTTGCATTTGCACAACAGCCTCGAGTGCGCCGGGCAAGGCATCCCATTCTTCCGGCGTCTTTATGTAGTCTGGGGAATCAAAATTAATGACGCCGTCTCGATCCAGAAGTACAAGGTCTAGTTCCACTACAGGTTAACCGCGGCTACGAGATGCATAAGACGCATACAAACATGACGATCTCTCCCCGGCAACGGTAGATGTGCGCCCTGCTTACACCTACGTTGATACTGTTCTGTGTCTCGATCTCTGTCTCGCCCGAGCGGCGGACGGGCGAGGCTGATAGGCGCATTTAGCGATGGGAGTTCTGTTTCGCTTCGGATTGTGGCTAGCGCAGTTTTTCAGCACGGCGGCTGCGCTGGCCTGCAGTAGTTGGTTGGCTGCGTTGTTTGATCGTCTGAACACGGCGGTAGCGCAAGTCACACGGGCCAACGTGGGCGCCTGTTTTCCCGAACTCTCCGCGGCAGAACAAGCGCACTTATGCCGGCAAAGCCTGCAGAACATGGTGCTGTTGTTTTTTGAATTTGCCCAGCTGTCCCATTGGCCGTGCGATCGTCTGCTGGATCAAATTACCGAAGTGCAAGGTAAGACGTTCCTAGACGACCTCTTTGCGGAGCAACAGGGTGCCTTGATCCTTGTGCCTCACTTTGGCAATTGGGAGTTGTTTTGTGCCTTTCTCGGTCATCACTACCGCTTTGCTGCACTGTATGACCCCCCCAAAATCAGCAGCCTTGAACCGGTGATCCTGCGCGCTCGCGAGCGTTTTCAAGGGGAGCTGTTTGCCATCGACGCGGGTGGTATGCGCAAGATGTTGCGCGCCCTCCAACAAGGTGCGTTGGTTGCCTTGTTACCCGATCAAGTTCCAGAGCGAGAACAAGGTGTATATGCACCTTTTTTCGGCCAACCGGCTTTGACCATGACCTTAGCCCAGCGCTTGGCGCAAAAAAGTGGTCATCGGGTGGTCATGGCAAGCATTGAACGTGTTCTGCATGCAGACGGTTTTCACTATCGCCTGGTGGTCCAACCGTTGGCGGAAGACACTCAGGATTTAGATGCGCAGCAGTTTGCCGCGGTCATGAATCGCGCCATCGAAACGCTGGTCCGGCGTGCGCCGGAGCAGTACCAGTGGGAATACAAACGCTTTAAGAGGCCCCCCGAAGGAGGTAAAAACAGTATTTATCGACGCCAGTAGGCAGGCGTCAGCAGCACCAGCAGGGTGAAGATCTCCAGGCGTCCCAGCATCATGGTGAACATCAGTATCCACTTCACTTCAGCCGATAAACCCTGGTAGTTCAAGGCCACCTCGCCAAGCCCGGGCCCAAGGTTATTCAGACAGGCCCCGACGGCGGAAAACGCAGTGGTGAAATCTAAGTTACCCACCCACATCACCACCGTGACCATGATCAGAAAGACAATCACGTAGACGCTAAAGAAACTCCATACCGCTTCAATCAAGCGGTCGCCCACAGGCGCGTTGTTGAGCTTTAGCGGGAAAATGCCATTGGGGTGAATCAAACGTTTCACTTCGCGCATACCCTGTAGGTAGATCATCAACACGCGAATCATCTTGATACCGCCAGCGGTGGAGCCGGCACAGCCCCCGGCAAATGCCGCCAACAAAAGCAGTACCGGTGCCACCGAGGGCCAAACATTGAAGTTTTCCGTGGTAAAACCGGTGGTGGTGGCGATAGAAATGGTTTGGAACAGGCCGTCCCGTATGGGCGAGACACCGGCAACCGGTTCGCGGTAGAGAATCCAACAGACAATTAACGCAACCACGGTGATAACCGCCAGGTAGGTGCGTACCTCCATGTCCTGAAAGTAGTGCAGTGGATTGCGCCGACGCCAGACCAGAAAGTGTAAACCAAAGTTAATACCCGACAGCAGCATAAACACCATCGCCACAGACTCGATGGCAACGCTGTCGAAGTAGCCAATGCTGGCGTCGTGGGTTGAAAAACCGCCAATAGCTACGGTCGAGAAGCTGTGACTGATGGCGTCGAACGGTCCCATCCCAGCGGCCCAATAAGCCACCGCGCATGCCACTGTGAGGCTTAAGTAGATATACCAAAGGGCTTTGGCGGTTTCTGTAATTCGCGGCGTGAGTTTGTTGTCTTTCACCGGTCCCGGGGATTCTGTGCGATACAGCTGCATGCCGCCGATGCCTAACATTGGGAATATGGCCACCGCCAAAACAATGATGCCCATACCCCCCAGCCATTGCAGAAGCTGCCGGTAGATGAGTAGCGAACGTGGCAACTCGTCCAAGCCGGTAATGACCGTAGCGCCGGTAGTGGTCAAGCCGGACATGGACTCAAACGCGGCGTCGGAGAAGCTTAGTGCCAGGGACTGGTCAAAATACAGCGGAATGGCGCCGAACAAGCCCAGGCCGATGTAGAACAGCGCGGTGATCAGAAAGCCATCGCCGCCGCGCAACTCTCGATTACCACGTAGCGGCAGCCACAAAGCCAGGCCGCTGACCAGGGTGATCGCAAAAGCCAGGCCGAAGGTGGATAGCGTGTTTTCACCATAGCCGAAGCCGATCAGCATGGGGATTAAGAACGTGAAACTGAAGATGGTCAGCAGCGTGCCGGTGACGCGAAAGATAACCGCCAGATGCATGGTATGCGCGCTAACCTTTGATCCGCTAGAAGAAGGACACGCCTACCTGGAAGAGCTTTTCCACGGCATGCACTTGCTGTTTGTCGACGAGGAACAAAATGACGTGGTCGTCCGATTCGACGACGACGTTGTCGTGAGCGATAAGGACTTCGTTGTCGCGCACAATTGCACCAATGGACGAGCCGGGTGGCAGGTCGATTTCGGCAATACGCCGCCCAACCACCTTGGAGTTTTTGGAGTCTCCATGGGCAATGGCCTCAATGGCTTCCGCAGCGCCCCGCCGCAAACTGTGTACTCTGGCAACGTCGGCACGACGTACGTAAGACAACAAGGTGCTGGTGGTGGCTTGCTGGGGAGAGACGGCAATGTCGATGTCACCCCCTTGCACCAGGTCGACGTAAGCGGGCTTGGAGATTAAAGACATCACCTGACGCACGCCTAGGCGTTTTGCCATCAACGAAGACATGATATTGACCTCGTCATCGTTGGTGACCGCGATGAACGCGTCACATTGCTCGATGTTTTCCTCCAGCAGCAGATCACGATCAGTAGCGTCCCCCTGCAACACCACAGTCTTTGTCAGTTGGTCGGCCAGAAACTTGGCCCGCGACACGCTGTATTCCAATAACTTCACCGCATAGTCGCCTTCTACTGCCTGGGCTAAGCGCGCGCCCACATTGCCGCCGCCGGCTATCATCACGCGCTTAAAAGGCCTCTCTACTTTACGCAGCTCCCCCATCACAGTGTCGATGTGTTCACGCGCGGCGATGAAGAACACCTCGTCGTCCGCTTCAATCACCGTATCCCCTTTGGGAATGATCGGGCGGCCGCGGCGGAAAATAGCCGCCACGCGGGTATCCGCCTTGGGCATGTGCTCACGTAAAAAACTCAACGCCTGGCCAACCAGGGGGCCGCCATAGTAGGCGCGCATAGCCACCAGTTGGACGCGCCCATCTGCGAAATCCAAGACCTGTAGGGCACCAGGGTGCCGCAACAGTTCGTGTACGTGATTGGTAACGACTTGTTCAGGGTTGATCAACACATCGATAGGCATGTGTTCTTTGCTGAAAAACCCTTCTCGGGTCAAATAAGACAGGGAGCGCACACGCGCAATTTTGGTCGGTGTGCGAAACAGCGAATAGCACACTTGGCAGGCGATCATATTGACCTCGTCACTGGATGTGACCGCCACCAGGATGTCGGCATCGTCAGCCCCCGCGCGGCGCAAGATGTCCGGGTGTGAAGCCCAACCTTGCACCGTTTGTATATCGAGGCGTTCAGACAGCTCTTGCAGGCGATGGGCATCTTCATCAACTAAGGTGACGTCGAAAGATTCTTTGGCCAGGTTTTCAGCCAACGTGCCGCCCACCTGCCCTGCACCCAAAATGAGAATCTTCATGCCTGTGTTCCGTGCGGATTACTGCTTGTGCAGTAGAGCATAGTAGAAGCCATCAGTATGGCTTTCAGTTGGCAATAACTGCCAGCCGTGACGGGTAGCGAACCCACTCGGTAACTGTATCTGTTGCACGTTTGCATGTTTGTTATTAGTTTCGAGGAAACGGCTAATGACGGCATCGTTTTCGGCCTGCAGCAACGAGCAGGTGCAATACAACAGGGTACCCCCAGGGGCCAAGGTCTGCCATAGGTTGTGCAGCATGCTAAGTTGGGTCGCGCTGTGCGAACTGATGGCGTCGGCCGACAGCAATACCTTGATATCTGGGTGGCGCCGGATGGTGCCAGTACCGGAACAGGGTGCATCCATCAACACGTAATCAAAAGGTTGCCGATCCCACCAGTCTAGTTGACAGGCATCCCCACGTTGGATGCCTTGATGGTGGCCCAGGCGGGCGAAAATGCCTTGGGTGGCATCAATGCGCGGTTGGCTGATATCAATTGCGATAGTCTCAATATGGCTGTTCGACTGCGTGGGTCTGGCGCTGCACAACTCGAGAAAGTGTGCCAACTTACCACCGGGGGCCGCGCAGGCATCCAGTACCCGTAGAAGTTGCCCATTCTGTGTGGCTTGCGCGGTGGCATGTTGCTGAAGTGTGTTGTGCAACACTGTGGCTGCATATTGTGCGCCCATATCTTGAACCGCGACCTTACCCTGCTGCCAACCTGGTAGCTGATGGCTGGGTAGGGGTTGCTCCAAAACGATGGCTTGCTCGCTAACCCCGAGCTGGTGCGCAATGCCATGCTGAGTCAGCAGAGTTGCATATTCTTGGCGGGTGTTTTGGTTCAGATTTACGCGCAATACCATAGGTGCTTGGGTGTTGTTCGCCATGGCCAATTGCTGCCATTGGTGCGGATAGTCTTGTTGTAAGGTTTGCAGTAGCCAGGGTGGGTGATCGAACGTTTGGTCGGGATAATTTAGCGAGTCGGCCACTTCCGCCAAGCGCCGCAAAACGGCATTGATGAGTCCCTTAGCCCATGGTTTGCGCAACTTCGATGCTGCTGAAACAGTCTCGTTGATGATGGCATGCACCGGTTTGTCAGACCATAACAGTTGGTAAGCACCAACTAACAACAGGCTATAAAGATCCAGATCTTTATCGCGAAAGGGTTTGTGCAGGAAGGTCGCCACTGTATTCCGCAGGTAGAACAGGTGCCGCAACGTGCCGTACAGCAGCGCCGTAGACTCGGTATGGCTGACCCATTGAGGGCGATGTTCAAGAATCCAATCGATCGTTCGGTTTTGGTGCGTGACGGCCAACACACCGCGCGCAGCACCGGCGCGGATAGAGGCTGAGTCAGCTGTTGTTTTTGCCGCCATTAGACATTAGTTAGGGTGCGCCGTTAAACCAGGCGAGCGCCAATATGGAACAAATCACTAAAGCCGTTGACTGCGGCGGCGGCGTCAATGACCTTACCCTTACCTCTCTCAACTTTGAGCGACGTTATCTGCAACAAATCGCTTGCGCATTGCACGACAACCCCCGATTTTGAAGCATCGATAACGGTCCCGACGCTGGAGTCCCCGTCTCCGGGCGTGTGTTGCTCAATGCAGTGGGCGTGCAACAGCTGTACGCTACAGTCTTGGATCTGTACTCGCACGGGTAATCTGTTGGCCAACGCATTGATCTGCCGAGCGAGCATATCCGCGGGTTTTTCCCAATCGATCAATCGGTCGTCGGTAGACAGCTTGCTTGCGTAAGTGGCTTGCTCGTCGTTTTGCGGGGTTGCTGTGGGGCGGTCAGCTTCGCCCCGATGTGCGGCGGCGAGCTGGGTTAACACTTCTACGAGTTTCTCTGCTCCCAGGTCGGCTAGCGCCTCTTCAAGCTGGCCTCCGGTCATGTGAGCCTCGATTGGTATGTGAGTGCTCACATAGACCGGCCCTGTATCGAGCCCTTCTTGCATGTCCATGATGCATATCCCGGTTTCCAAATCCCCCGCCATCATGGCACGTTCAATCGGCGCCGCCCCCCGCCAACGCGGCAACAACGAAGCATGTACGTTTAAACAACCATAGGTAGGCGTCGCTAAAATTTCGGCTGGCAGGATCAATCCATAGGCGGCCACAACCAGGACATCAGGCTGCAGGCTGGCAAGCGCATCTTGCACTTCTTTGTTTCGTAAACTTCTTGGTTGCATCACTGGGATGTCCAGTTTCTCAGCCAGTTGTTTCACGGCGTTGGGTTTTACTTTGCGACCACGGCCCTGCGCGCGGTCGGGTTGGGTATATACCGCGTGGGGTACAAAACCTTGCTCGACCATGGCTTGCAAAATTGTGGCTGCAAATTGCGGACTGCCGGCGAAGACTGTCCTCAATGGGGTGTTAGGCACGCTGTTTCTGCTGTTTTTGCAGTTTCTTGCGGATGCGATTGCGTTTTAGGTTGGATAGATAGTCTACAAAAAGCTTACCCTCGAGGTGATCACATTCGTGTTGGATGCACACGGCCAATAGCCCTTCTGCTTCTAGCGAAAACGCCTCGCCTTGGGGGTTCTGAGCGTTTACGGTAATACGCTCCGCGCGCTGTACTTGTTCATAGATGCCGGGTACCGACAAACAGCCTTCTTCCCCATCGATTAATTCGCCGTGTAAGGTCAGTCGCGGATTGACCAGGATGTGCGGTTCGTTGCGGTTTTCCGACACGTCGACGGCGATGATGCGTTTGTGAACGTCCACTTGGGTGGCGGCTAAACCAATTCCCGGTGCTGCGTACATCGTTTCCAGCAGGTCATCGCAAAACGCCTGGAGTTGTGGGCCGAAGCCATCAACTTTAGCCGCAACTGTGCGCAGGCGCGGGTCCGGATACTCAAGGATATTCAGCAAACTCATGGGTTTAAGCGGTTTTAAGGTGTTATTAGAGGCTGTGAACTGTCTCTAGTATTGGTCTAAATTGTGCTGCTAAGATGGCGCGGATTATAGCTTTTTGTACCCGCATGGGAATGGTTGTCTCACGTTGTCAGTCTTCAGACACGGACTAAAAGAAGTGGAGCGGCCGACATTAACCAAACAAAGGACATGTAGCACTGTGAAGAAAGTATGTAAGCGCTTGCTCACTTCTGCGGTTTTGTCGATAGGGCTCTCCTTCGGAGTATCCGGCGCAGCGTTGGCTTCAGAATCGGCCGCAGATATTTCCCAGTATTTAAGGCCCGACCACCCTGATGTGTATACGGTGGTCAAAGGCGACACGCTCTGGGACATCAGTGGCACGTTCCTTTCTCGTCCCTGGTTATGGCCGGAGATCTGGCAGATCAATCCGCAAATCGAAAACCCTCATCTAATCTATCCGGGTGATCAGATTGCTTTGGTATACATAGACGGCCAACCCCGTCTGCAGCTTAGTCGTGGTGATGCGGGACGCACAGTACGTTTGACCCCTTCTGATACGGTGAGCCTACAACCGAAGATTCGCGCCACACCGCTGGAATCGGCCATTCCGACCATCAGCTTAGACGCCATTCAAAGTTTCTTGGTACAGAACCGCGTTGTGTCTCCTGCACTGCTCGAAGCCGCCCCCTACGTCGTTGAAGGTGAAGCGGAACGTATTGTGCTAGGTGCAGGCGACCGGGTGTATGTGCGTGGCGGCTTAGATGAAAACGAATCATATAGCATCGTTCGACGTGGGCCGTTGTACGTGGATCCGGAAACCCAAGAGGTATTGGGCCGTGAAGCCACTTATATAGGGTTGGGTCAGGCTGTCGCGTTAGATGCTGATATTTCCACCATGGCGGTCTCCAGTACGCGTGAAGAAGTGCAGATAGGCGATCGCATCTTACCTACGGAAGAGCGTAAGGTTGATGCAAACTTCTTTCCCAGTGCACCGACTGATCAGATCAGCGGGCAAATCATATCCGTGTTTGGCGGTGTCACCCAGGTGGGTCAATACGATGTTGTGGTGATCAACCGTGGCGCCCGCGAAGACCTTGAAGTGGGCAACGTCTTGGCCATTTATAAGCGCGGCGCGTTGGCGCGTGACCGCATTGCCAACGAAGTGATTCGTTTGCCGAGCGAACGGGCTGGTCTAATGATGATCTTCCGTACTTTTGAGAAGCTCTCCTACGGCCTGGTGCTCACCACCGACCGTCCTTTGGCGGTTAACGACGAAGTTCGTAATCCCTAACCGTTAACGGCGCAGCTTTAACTGACAACGCCGCACCGGCTTTCCCGGCGCGGCGTTGCTGTATGTACGCACAATAAAAAACCGGTGGCTGTTTAAAGTGCGCTGGTGGAAACGTCGGAAATCAACCGCGCCTTAGTCCTTCTGCTGCGTCGCTGGCCAAGGAAGATCCTTCTTGATGCGTTGGGTGAACATCCCCAAGCTGGCCAAGCGGTGCTTGACGGCAGTTTCGCTGACCACCTCAGCCGCAGATTTCCTAATGCGACAAACAAACAGTTAGACAATCGCCTGTCTGGCGCTCCACCGTCTCACGATGCGGTGGTGGGGTGGTTTGACGAGGCCTTTCCAGCGTTGTTACGTAACATTCCCGACCCACCGTTGCTGCTTTTCTATCGCGGTAATATAAAACTGTTAGAGAGCCCTGCGGTAGCGGTTGTGGGTGCGCGGCGCAGTACCTCCCAGGGCCGTGCGAACGCCCACACGTTGGCGCGGGATTTGGTGGCGATGGGTATCACGGTGGCCAGTGGTTTGGCGTTGGGTATCGATGGCGCCGCGCATAGCGGCGCGCTTGCAGGCAGCCCGCAACGCCAAACTGTAGCCGGTGGTGCCCACACCATCGCCGTGCTCGGCGGCGGCCTCAAACAAATGTACCCACGCCGCCATCAAAAACTGGCTCAGCAAATTATTGACCAAGACGGTTTGCTGCTTAGCGAATACGAAGATGGTGTGCCGCCGCTGGCGCATCAGTTCCCCGAACGTAACCGCATTATTAGCGGCTTAAGCCTGGCGACGGTGGTGGTGGAAGCCACCCTCAGAAGCGGTTCATTAATTACCGCGCGCTTCGCGGCTGAACAAGGTCGTGATGTGTTTGCCATGCCGGGGCCCGTAAATAATGCCACGAGCGCAGGCTGCCATCGTTTGATTCAACAAGGGGCAGGTTTGGTCAGCAACGCCGAGGAGGTGCTGATCGGTATCGGGCAGGAAGCCGTGTTGTCTGCGCCAGCAACACCGGTAACCCTATCTCCATCATCGCCGAATCTCGACCGCGACGCCCAGACGCTCCTTGACCTGATAAACGGCTATCCCATGTCGCTCGACGAACTCATCGTGCAAAGTGGGCTCCAGCCAGAACACTTAACAAGATTGTTAGTTAGTTTAGAGCTGGGTGGGTTTGTTCAACAAGGGCCGCTTGGGTATAGTCGCGCGTCTTAGCCCTTAGTGGGTCATGAGACCAACACGTGACAGCCATTTCAGCCGACAATATTGAACGTTATGCGGTGGTGGGAAATCCCGTCGCACACTCGCGTTCCCCGCAAATCCACCAGGCTTTTGCGCAGCAATTTGCAGCACAGATCACATACGAGAAGGTATTGGTGGAGCCGGGGCAGTTTGCTGCGTTTGTAGACCAATTTGCAGCCCAGGGTGGTGCCGGTATGAACGTCACCGTGCCTTTTAAGGCGGACGCTTTTGCTTATGCGGACGAAACGGATGAACTGGCAACCGCGGCGCAAGCGGTAAACACCTTGGTGTTTAGAGAAGGTCATCCGGTGCTGGGTTACAACACCGACGGCATTGGCTTGTGTAACGACCTGCAGCAGCGCTATGCGGTGGAGGTGCGTGGCATAAACGTACTTATATTAGGCGCCGGTGGCGCCGCGTCTGGCGTGTTACAGCCGCTGCTTGCACTTTCGCCCAACAAATTAGTTGTGGCGAATAGAACGCTCAGCAAGGCGCAAGAATTGGTGCAGCATCATCTGCAGTTCTTGCCGGCGGGCGCGCCGCTTGCGTGTAGCCGTTTTGAACAACTGCAAGGCAACTTCGACCTGGTGATCAACGCTACGTCGACCGGTCTGTCCGGCGACACCGTACGCATAGCTCCAGCCATCGTAGAGCACGCCTTTTGTTATGACATGAGTTATGGCCCCGCCGCTTTGTTTTGTCGTTGGGCGCAACAACAAGGAGCTGCGCAGAGTGTCGACGGTTTGGGCATGTTGGTGGAACAAGCAGCGCAAAGTTTTTTCTTGTGGCGCAATCAACGCCCCCAGACGGAGCCGGTGGTGAAAATGTTGAGGGCCAGCTTGTGACCCAGATGAAAATAGTGAAAAAACGTTTCATCGCTGCCGCGGTGTGTCCCGCCTGTGATGCGGTGGATCGTATCCTGGTAGAGGTTGCTGTGTTGCACAGCGACGATGGCGACGTGCAAAATCCAGACGCGATGAGCCGTCGGCGTTGTGTTGCATGCGGCTTTACCGAAGAGTTTTCCAGCGCTGACCGTATCGGTTTTCAGGGCTTGCCGAAGGGCCGTCCGGAGCGACCTAAAACCACCACCGTCAACCCCGTGAAAGTACGTATACTGGACCCAGACGAACCCGGTTTATAAGTTGCCGAACGGTGTTGGGTTGCTATAATTGCGCGGCGCTTGAGAGAGCAGCGGAAGCTGCAAACTTGGCGCGGGGAGCGTGGGGCGGAAAATAGTTGAATCGTGAATGGTAGTAGTCGGCTGTTCAAAGCGTCACTACAGAACTTCTTCTCTTCAACGTGAATAGCAAACGGCAACGTCTGCCAGGCAGGTCCTGAGCGGGTGGGCCAAACTCGGCATGACGTTTGCTATTCGTCTCGTCACGCTAGTGAGTTGCCCTTGCGCAGCTCCGCCTAAAGCGCAGCAACTTCAGGCCCGGCCTGTGAGCGCTACGCGCGGAACTTGAAAAGCAGTGGTTTCAGAACGTTGAATTGGAACCCTGTTTTTCTTTTTTGTGAAGAAACCAGCCAGTACCGATTAAGTACAGCGAAGAAAGCGGCGACAACAGCCGAAATTGGAAAGAACGGGATGAAACATAAAATTAGTTTTGTAGGCGCCCTGTCTGGTCTGCTCAGCGCGGGCTTGGCACACGCCGACGAACTGAACATGACCCCTGGCGTTACCGCCATCAGCCAATCCGTTTACGACCTGCACATGACGATCTTATGGATCTGCGTGGTGATCGGCGTAGTGGTGTTTGGCGTCATGTTCTGGTCAATCATTCATCACCGGCGTGCTGCCGGCCATGAAGCTGCACAGTTTCATGAGAGCACCAAACTGGAACTGGCATGGACCATTGTGCCTACATTAATTCTTGTGGTGATGGCGGTCCCCGCGACCCAAACCCTGGTGGCGATGTACGACACCGGTGGCGAAGACATGGTAGTGGAAGTGCGCGGTTATCAGTGGAAGTGGCAGTACAAGTACCTGGATGAGGATTACAACAACGCGTTTTCGTTCTTCTCCAACATGTCCACCACGCAAGACGAAATTCAGGGACGCAGCGCCAAGGGTGAACATTATCTGTTAGAAGTCGACAACCCATTGCGTATTCCCGCCAACCGCAAGGTACGGTTTTTGATTACGGCTGAAGATGTGATCCACGCGTGGTGGGTGCCTGACTTCGGTATTAAGCGTGACGCTGTGCCGGGTATGTTGAACGAGCTTTGGACCATTGTGCCGGAACCCGGCGTCTACCGCGGGCAGTGCGCAGAACTGTGCGGCAAAGACCACGGCTTCATGCCGGTGGTGGTTGAGGTGATGGAAGAGCAAGCATTTGATGCGTGGTATGCTGAAGAGGTGGCCAACGAAGCCATCCGCAAAGAGGCGCTCAGCAAAACCTTTACCCCAGAAGAGCTCATGGCCGAAGGGGAGCAGGTGTATGCCACCTTCTGTGCTTCTTGCCACCAAGCCAACGGCCAGGGTGTGCCGCCGGTATTCCCGTCGCTGGTGGGTACCGAAGTGGTAACAGGCCCTCGGGACGACCACATCAGACTAATCATCGATGGTGTGCCTGGCTCTGCGATGCAAGCTTTTGGCAGACAGCTTGATGCTGCCCAGATCGCCGCTGTCACCCACTATGAGCGACATGCTTGGGGTAACAATGCGGGCGACATTACGCAGCCAAAAGATGTCATTGAACTGTCTGGCCAGTAAGAGGTAATCATGAGCGAAGTTATTCACGCAGATCATCACGACGATGCCGACCACCATGGGTCGGGCGATCACGGGCCAGAAAAGGGTTTAGCCCGCTGGTTGTTTACCACCAACCACAAAGACATCGGCACGCTGTATTTATGGTTCAGCTTCCTCATGCTGCTCATTGGCGGCGTGATGGCATTGATCGTTCGAACCGAGCTGTTCCAGCCGGGTTTGCAATTTGTGAATCCCGAGTTTTTCAATCAGATGACCACCAATCACGGCTTGATCATGGTGTTTGGTGCCATCATGCCGGCCTTTGTGGGGCTTGCGAACTGGTTGGTCCCGATGCAAGTCGGCGCGCCGGATATGGCGTTGCCGCGCATGAACAACCTGTCCTTTTGGATCCTGCCGTTTGCGTTCGGCATTATGATCAGCACCTTGTTTATGGAAGGCGGCGGTCCTAACTTCGGCTGGACGTTCTACGCGCCGTTATCCACCACCTACGCGCCGGATTCGGTCACCTTCTTTATATTTGCAGTGCACATGATGGGGGCCTCTTCCATCATGGGCAGTATCAACATCATCGCCACCATTTTGAACATGCGTGCGCCCGGCATGACCCTCATGAAGATGCCCATGTTTGTGTGGACTTGGCTGATTACCGCCTACCTACTGTTGGCGGTGATGCCGGTGTTGGCAGGTGTTGTGACCATGATGTTGTTTGACATTCACTTCAACACCAGCTTCTTTGATGCGGCCGGTGGTGGTGACCCTGTGATGTTCCAACACATCTTCTGGTTCTTTGGGCACCCCGAGGTGTACATCATGATCCTGCCGGCATTTGGTGTAGTTTCACACATCCTTCCGGCGTTCTCTCGTAAGCCATTGTTTGGCTATGACTCCATGGTGTATGCGGTGGCCTCCATTGCGTTTCTGTCCTTCATCGTTTGGGCGCACCACATGTTCACCGTGGGTATGCCGCTCGCCGGGCAGCTCTTCTTCATGTATGCGACGATGCTGATTGCCATCCCCACCGGGGTGAAAGTCTTTAACTGGACCGCCACCATGTGGAAAGGCTCCATGACGTTCGAAACGCCCATGCTGTTTGCAATCGCGTTTGTGGTGCTGTTCACCATCGGCGGCTTTTCCGGCTTGATGCTGGCGATCGCACCCGTGGACTACCAATACCATGACACCTACTTTGTGGTGGCTCACTTCCACTATGTGTTGGTACCCGGGGCGTTGTTCTCGATCATTGCCGCGGTGTACTTCTGGTTCCCGAAATGGACCGGCAAGATGTACAACGAGACCATGGGTAAGCTGCACTTCTGGTTGTCCTTTATTGGGGTAAACATTACGTTCTTCCCGCAGCACTTCTCTGGCTTGGCAGGCATGCCGCGCCGAATTCCTGACTACGCTTTGCAGTTTGCGGACTTCAACATGTTGTCCAGCGTGGGAGCGTTCATATTCGGCTTCTCTCAGCTGGTATTTCTGTACGTGATCATTCACGGCATTCGCAACGGCAAGCCGGCGGAAGGACGATCTTGGGAAGGCGCTCGCGGATTGGAATGGACGTTGCCTTCACCCGCGCCGTATCACAGCTTCACCAAACCGCCGCAAGTGCGGGATGAGGAAGTGCATGGCTAACGGTAATTGAGTGACTGAGAGGTTTTAGAAGAAGTTATTAGTAGGCAGCAGCAGTAACAAGGCCATCGTTATGACAGATAGAAGCAACCCACAGAAAAACGTTCAGCGCACGGTTCGGCAGTCTATGTTAATCGTCTTGGGCATGTGTTGTTTTGTGGTGGCGATGGTGCCGCTGTATGATCTGCTTTGTGAGATCACCGGCCTTAATGGTAAAACCGGTGGCCCTTATACGTTCGATCCCGCCACAACGGAACCGGATAAATCTCGCCTCGTCAGGGTGAACTTCATCACCAATGCCAACGGTGGCATGGTTTGGGATTTTTGGCCGGAAAAAGGTGGTGTTCGCGTTCATCCCGGTGAGTTAAAGGAAGTGAACTTCTACGTAAAGAACACCACCGACAGGGTGATGATGGGGCAAGCGATACCGTCGCTCGTACCCATAACGGCAACCCAGTACTTCCATAAAACCGAGTGCTTCTGCTTTAACCAGCAGATCTTGCAACCCGGGGAAGAAATGGCTATGCCCATGCGATTCATTGTTGATCGTGATCTGCCGAAAAACGTGCAGTCGATCAATTTGAGCTATGCTCTTTTTGACATCACCGAAGCCATGGGTGATGTCGCTGTGGTAGGTGGCTAACGGCGACGCGCGCCGCGAGGTACACCAGGCAGTTCAAAGAGCCTGATATTTGGAGACAACAATGGCAAATGCAGAAACAGATTCATCGGTCTATTACGTTCCTCACAACGGGTGGTACCCAGTGGTGTTGGCAGCCGGTGTCATGCTTATGCTTACTGGCTTTGCCAGCTGGTTAAACGCCACCAGCAACGGGGAACCAGGCAGCTGGACGCAGACGGTGATCGGCTTTGGTATCACCGCCGTGGTGCTTTATTTTTGGTTTGCTAAGGTCATCGCCGAGAATCAGCAAGGCTTGGCCAACGAACAACTGAAGAAGAGTTATGTCTGGGGCATAGGCTGGTTCATTTTCTCAGAGGTAATGTTCTTTGCCGCCTTTTTTGGGGCGTTGTTCTATGCTCGAGTCATTGCGGTCAGCTGGTTGGGCGGTGAAGGCGCTAAGGGTCTGACGGGCGAGTATCTTTGGCCGGAATTTGAAGCGGTTTGGCCGGTGATGTCAAACCCCAACAATGCATTGTTTCCGCCTCCAGAGCAGAGCATGGCAGCACCTGCCCTGACCGGGTGGCTGGGTTATCTACCCTTCTACAACACCGTTATTCTGTTGACGTCGAGTTGGACCGTTCACGTGGCCCACAGCGCAATAAAAGAAGGTAACCGAAAGAAGCTAAACACCTGGCTTGGCCTCACTGTTTTGCTGGGAATCATATTCCTCATTTTGCAGGCCGAAGAGTACATCGTTGCTTATAATGATATGGGATTAACGTTAGGCAGTGGGATCTACGGCTCCACCTTCTTCATCCTGACCGGTTTCCATGGCTTCCATGTAACGTTGGGTACGGTGATGTTGTTGGTGATGTGGCTACGCGGTCTCAAAGGTCACTTCACTGCCAATGACTGTTTCGGCTTTGAAGCAGCCAGTTGGTATTGGCACTTCGTTGACGTGGTCTGGGTTGGCCTCTTCATATTTGTCTATGTCTTGTAGCTAGACAGCACGGCGGGGTCTGCAGCAGGCCTCGTCCGGCACGCAGTTAGACACATAGCAAAAATAGAGAACAAAGAAGGGGCCTACAGTAAGGCCCCTTTTTTAAGTCGTGCGGATCAACGCTAAGGTCTGGCCGGGTCGGCCATCGGTTTAAGCGGTCCCTCAGACGGGTTTTGATGAATCGCTTTGTGCCAGGGTGCGTTTGAACCCATCTTTAGCTCGCCGGTGTACAGGCCATAAGAAATGGTCAATACCAGGGCGGTGGCGAGGCTGACCCGAACACCCAATGCGTACCATGTACGTTTGGAATCTTCGCGCCCGGTGTCCTTAAATAGGAATGTCAGACCGGTGAACAAACTCACTAGGACGCCGATGAGTAAAATAACTATAAGGGCTTTTAACACTTTCGTAACAGTCAGAAGATGAGCGCGCACTGTATACCATTGTGGCGGCCGGTTTAAGGCATGCGGCGATTTCAACCGGGATGGAGAATGACCTTGTTCACCGTCGTGCTATTGCCGACGGTAGTGGCACTAGGGTTTTGGCAGCTCAGTCGAGGTGCGGAGAAGCGCGCCATGGAAATGGACTATCTAGCGCAGTTGACCGCCCTGCCAAGCGCTGCAGCTAATGTAGATGAACCCCTGCGGTTCCAACGCATCAGACTGCGGGGCCGGTTTGGAGATGCGGTTTTTCTGGTGGATAACCAAATTCATCAGGGGCGTACGGGTTATTGGATTGTACAGGTGTTCGACGAGGTCTCCGGCCGTCGTTACCTGGTGAACCGAGGTTTCATCCAAGCTCCGGCGCTACGTGATGAACTGCCGCAGATTGTCAGTCCAAAAGGTGACGTTGAAGTGGTAGGCGCCGCATGGCCTTTCACCGGCTTGATTCCGGTGCTGGATGATGATGTTTGGCCTGCAGCGTGGCCCAAGCGCGTGCAGCGCTTAGACATCGCTCGCATGGCAGAACAGGTTGCGGCTGTGCCGCACGAAATACGGTTGGAACCCGGGCAACCGGGTGTCCTGCAGGCGGCACCTTTTGCCACTCTGCTCAGTGACGACAAACACATGGGTTATGCCGCAACATGGTTTGGCCTCGCCGTAGCCCTAGTGTCGGGTTTTGTGATTTTTGGGTTAAAAAACGCCAGCCCAAACTGACCTCATGCGGACAGATCTCAATCGGCGCACACAGATGGCTCATGTTTATGCAGATGCCAATGAGCAATAGGTAATAAACGGATACAAGCAGAAATAGATAACGCTACGATGAACGACATACAATCAAACAACCAATCCGTCCCGCCTCAGCCAGGCCCCGCGGTTGTGCGACGCCATCGCCTGCAAATGATCGGCATCATGCTGATCGGATTTGTCACTCTTGGCGGGTCTTACGCGATGTTTTACTTCGCAAAATCTGGCGGCAGCTGGGGCACCACCAACCATGGCGAGTTTGTTACGCCCCACACCACTACTGAACAATTGGGCTGGCAAGTCGCCGGCAATCCGCAGCATTGGTGGTTGTGGATGGTGACGTCCGGCTGTGATGCGGCTTGCCAAGACCAGGTGCAGAAGATGCAAGCCTTGCACAAGTTGTTGAATCGCGATGTTGATCGCTTGCGGCGCGGCTACACGGGTCCGCAAGAGGCGCCGGCTCCGCCTTGGATGGCACGGTACCCGGCGTTAGCAACGGTCAATGTGGCTGACAGGAGTGCGGTAGAGGACGGCATCTATATCATCGACCCGAACGGCAACCTGGTGCTGTATTACCCGCTGGATGTGGACCCAAAACCATTGTTGGAAGACCTGAAGAAGTTACTAAAGGTGTCGCAAATTGGTTAATAAACACGTTTTGAATCTCAATCGCCTTGGTCTTGTGCTGGTGGTGTTTGTGGTGGTGTTAGGGGCGTTCACCCGTTTGGTGGACGCGGGACTCGGCTGCCCCGATTGGCCCGGATGTTACGGCCACCTGTTGTGGCCAAATGACTCTGAAGAAATTGCTCGGGCGGAGCAAGCGTTCCCGGACGCGCCGGTGGACCTCGATAAGACCTGGCCGGAAATGGTGCATCGCTATTTTGCCGGTGCTCTGTTGCTGGTGGTGGCAGCGCTCACTTGGGTAGCTTGGCGCACAAGGCCACCGCATGCCATACGCGAAATCTCAACTGCGTTGTTAGTGCTCATTATATGCCAGGCGGCGTTTGGTGCGTGGACCGTGACTTTGAAGTTGTGGCCGCAAGTGGTCACCGCTCACCTGCTGGGAGGTTTTGCCACCTTCAGTCTGCTTTGGGTGTTGTACTTACGTCAGGGCGGCGCAAGTTCTTTGCGTCTTACACCCGGGGACATACACACGTTGCGCCCCCACGGGCTGCTCGCGTTAGCGGTGGTGATCATCCAAATTGCCTTAGGGGGTTGGGTATCGTCCAATTACGCGGCTTTGGCCTGCGCAGACTTCCCCACTTGTTTTGGTTCGTTTAGCCCACCCATGGATGTCGCTCAGGGGTTTGATATCTTTCAAGGGATCGGGCCAAACTACTTAGGCGGCCTGATGGAAAATGAAGCCCGCGTCGCCATCCATTGGTTTCATCGTCTGGGTGCGGTCGTGGTGCTGCTGGTGGTGGCAGCCTTAGTTTGGCGGCTGTGGTCGCGCAACCCGCGTTTAGCAGCATTGACCGGCGCTCTGTTGGTGATCCAACTGGTCCTGGGCACATTGAACATCGTGTGGAGTTTGCCGCTGGCCGTGGCGACTGCACACAATGCGGTGGGTGCGCTCTTGCTGTTGGCCATGGTTACAGTAAACTTTGCGCCCCCCAAGGAGGCTGTTGCCAATGAGTTGGGGTAGCGTGAATTGCGGCCGGTTAGAGAGCAACTATGAGTGAAGTCGTCACCAGCACCGCCACCTGGCGGGACTACTTGGAAATGTGTAAACCCAATGTGGTGTTACTCATGTTGCTGTGCGCGTTAGTGGGTATGGTGCTGGCAACGCCAGGGTCTGTGCCAATTGCCACTATGGTGCTGGGCTTGCTCGGCATTGGCTTGGTGGCCGCTTCCGCCGCGGTAGTGAACCACATTGCAGATGCGCATATCGATGCGCGTATGGCGCGCACGCAGGCACGACCCATGGCCAACGGACGCGTCAGCAACGCGCAGAGCATCACTTTTTCGGCGGTGACCGGCGTCGTCGGCATGCTCATTCTTTGGTTTGGGGCCAATCCACTGACCGCTTGGCTGAATCTGGCGTCGTGGGTTGGGTACGGATTGATTTATACCTTTTGGCTGAAGCGGGCCACACCGCAGAATATTGTCATAGGCGGATTGTTTGGCGCCGCGCCGCCGTTGTTCGGTTGGACTGCGGTTACCAATTCCATCGACGCGGGCGGATTGTTGCTGGTGCTCATCATCTTTGCTTGGACGCCACCGCACTTTTGGGCGTTGGCGCTGGACCGCAAAGACGAATACGCCAAAGTGGCGGTGCCGATGTTGCCGGTTACACATGGAGAGTCATTCACGCGCCTGCACATTTTGCTCTATACCATCATATTGGTGCTGTCGACGTCGCTACCCTTTGCCATTGGTATGTCCGGGCCCATCTATTTGGTGGGTGCCTTAGCACTGGGTGCCGGGTTTATGTATTGGGCGATTGTGCTGTTGCGCGGCACCAATCCCCGCGCCCCCATGGAGACCTTCAAGTACTCCATCATCTACTTGGGTCTGTTGTTCGCCTTCCTGTTGGTGGACCACTTTGTCATCACCATGGATTATCAACCCGGCCCGGTCTACGAATTCGAACAAATTTCTGCTTGAGGAGTTTAAGGTGACCCCTGTTGCACGTACCGTCAGTCTCTGCGTCTTGTTTATTGCAGTGGTGGTGGGTTTGTCTGTCTACAGCAAGGTGCGTTTGCCCACGTTGTCGACAGAAGAACTGCGCGCCAATGGTGTATTCCTGCTGCCGCGCCCGCGGGACATTGCACCTTTTACCTTGACTGATCACAACGGCGAGCGGTTCGACAATACCCGTCTGCAAGGCTTGTGGACGTTTGTGTTTTTCGGATTTACGCATTGTCCGGACATCTGTCCCACGTCTATGTCGGAAATGGGTCAGGCTGATCGCGCTTTGCGCGGTGGGGGTGAACTGGAAGATGCGTTTCAGGGTGTGTTGGTGACGGTGGACCCGGAGCGCGACACCAAGGAACTAATTGGCCAATACGCAACCGCGTTTTCGCCACGTTTTTTTGGCGTACGTGGTGATCGCGAGGCCACGGCGCAGTTTGCCCAACAGGTGAACGCTGCGTTTGGCAAGGTGCCGAGTGAAGATGAAGCGGGATACACCATGGACCACACCGGCAACATCATCATTATAAATCCCCGCGGCCATTATCATGGGTTCATAAAGTTGCCGCATACAGCTGAGACCATTAGGCTAGCCTATCAATCATTGGCTGCGTCGTTCTAAGCAGGGCTAAATAAGGTCAACAAAACCCTTTGCCGCGGCCACACAGGGAGAGTTTATGGCGAGCCAGCCGAAGGCCGGTGCAGTAGGCGCCGCAGGCGGCTTAGAAGACAGTTTGTCGGACCAGTTTGCGGCGGTGCGCCGGCAGTCACTGGCGCTGTGTGAACCCTTACAGATTGAAGATTTTGGCGTGCAGCCCATGGACGACGCCAGCCCGCCGAAATGGCACCTCGCGCATACCACGTGGTTCTTTGAGACCTTTATCCTCAAGCCTCGCTTGCCTGATTACCGTAGCTTCCACCCGAAGTTTGAATACCTTTTCAATTCTTACTACAACGGCGTTGGCACCCCTTTCCCCCGGCCCCGGCGCGGTTTCCTCTCGCGGCCCACGGTTGCTGAGGTGTATGAATACCGCGAGCGGGTCGATGAACACATGCAGTTGTTGTTGGCGGCCGATGAGCCCGCGGAAATACTTGAGCACATCACCATAGGCTTACACCACGAGCAGCAGCATCAAGAGTTGCTGTTGACCGACTTAAAATACAACTTTGGCCACAACCCACTGTATCCGGTTTATGGGGGCGGCCCGCGTCTGATGGAGGGTGCGACCGACACACCCAGGTGGCTAACTTATGAGGGTGGCATTACTAGCGTGGGCGCCCAACAGGGGTTTTGTTTCGACAACGAACTCCCGCGTCACCAAACTTTGCTGCAGCCGTTTCAATTGGCTGATCGTTTGGTGACCAATGCCGACTATCTAGTCTTCATCGAAGATGGCGGCTATCAACGTCCGGAGCTGTGGTTATCAGAAGGCTGGTTGCAAGTCGAGCAGCAGGCTTGGCAAGCGCCGTTGTATTGGCATCAGCAAGACAACGATCAGTGGTATGAATACCGCTTGGACGGTCTGCAGCCCTTAGCCGCGGACTTACCCGTAGTGCATGTCAGCGGTCACGAAGCTTTTGCCTATGCGACTTGGGCCAATGCCCGGCTACCCACAGAATTTGAATGGGAATATGTTGCCGCAAACCAGCCGATCAGGGGTAGCTTTGTGGACGCCGGCGTTTTTCACCCTCAAGCCTGCACCGCATTGGCGCCAGGGCAGCCTGAGCAGTTGTTCGGCGAGGTTTGGCAATGGACATCCAGCAGTTACGGACCGTATCCCGGCTATCAGCCGCTCCCGGGTACGTTAGGCGAATACAACGGCAAATTTATGAGTAGCCAACTGGTGCTGCGCGGAGGTTCTTGTGCCACGCCTGCGTCCCACGTTCGCGCCAGTTACCGCAATTTTTTCTACCCGCCGGACCGCTGGCAATTTTCAGGCATCAGGCTTGCCAAAGACCTCACAACCGATGCAAGGGCGGTCGCAAGGCATCACTAGAGAGCCAATAGAGAACCACTAGATGCAAAAACCCTCGCCTGAAGCGGAGTATGCTTTCCATGATTTGAAGCCGGACACCTTGGCCATGGCGGCTGAAGTGCTCGCCGGTTTGCGCAGCACGCCCAAACATATCTCACCGAAGTATTTTTATGACGCCGAAGGCTCGGCGTTGTTCGAGCAAATTACGGACTTACCCGAGTACTACCTGACCCGCACCGAGATGGCTTTGTTTGATGCCCACCTGCCCGCTATTGCGCAGCTGCTGCCCAAACAACTGTGTGTTGTTGAGTACGGCAGCGGTAGCTCGCTGAAGATCCGTAAATTGTTGGAATCTCTGACGCCGCGCGCCTACGTGCCGGTGGACATATCGGCGGAACACTTGGAACACAATGCCAAAACGCTGCATGCGGACTTCCCGCAGATCGCCGTCTACCCTGTGGGCGCAGATTTCACGCAACCGTTTGAGTTGCCTCGGGCAGTGGCGGATTTAACCAAGCTCGCGTTTTTCCCCGGCTCCAGCATTGGCAATTTTGATCCCCAGGATGCCGCTGCTTTTTTGCGCAACGTGCGGCACACCATCGGTGCTGAAGGTGCGTTATTGATCGGCGTGGATCGCAAAAAATCCGTAGATGTTTTGGAGCAGGCCTACGATGACGCGGCCGGGGTGACGGCGCGGTTCAATTTAAATGTGCTGGCCCATTTTAACGAGAGCTTGGCGGCGGATTTTAATCTTGCTGCATTTGAGCATGTCGCGCGTTACAACAAAGACGCCGGGTGTATACAGATGTTCCTGCGCAGCGGCGTCGATCAGCAAGTGACTATCGCCGGAGAACGTGTCACGTTGCAGGCCAACGAAGAGGTGCATACGGAGAATTCTTATAAGTATCACCCGGAGGAGTTTCTTGACCTTGCGGGCGGCGCCGGGTTCACTGAGGTCTCTCGCTGGAGCGACGCGCGCGACTGGTTTACGTTGTATCTACTGAACTAGCCGCTCCAGCCGCGGTCTGCGAACCAAGCGTGCGCCGCTTCAAACACTCAATTGGCGAGGGTCCAGGAAAAAGCTCTTTTCGGTGTGGTGTTGCACAATGCGCTTAAACTCATCTGGGTTCTTAAAACGCCCCGGTGTGCGCTGCTGCGCGGCCACTGCAACAGTCAGACGCGACAGCCAAAATGCGACCGCCGCATACAAAGCAAAGTGGGAGAAGAACCAAAGCTCCGCCTCCTGCAATGGCCTGATTTGATGATAGGCGCGCAGCATGTCGGTGGTGCGTTCCGGATCGAGCTGGCCACTGGCATCGTTGCACCAATCATTGGCGATGACCGCTAGGTCATAAATCCAATACCCGTTGGCGGCGTGGTGGAAGTCCAAAACGCCGGACAAACCATAAGAATTGAACAGCACGTTGTCGCGAAACAAATCTGCATGGATCATCCCTTGCGGCAATTGCGCGACATCCTGTCGTGCCAGTAACGAGCGCACCTTGCGCAAGCTGCTTTCTAACAAGTCAGCGTCAGCAAAACACAGGCGCCCACGTGTGCTTGCTGCTTGCTCGGTGAGCCACGCAAGATCACGCGGATAAGCAGGCAACTGCAGCGCGGAGTCTTGCATGGCGAGGTGCATGCGCGCGACAAATCTCGCCAGGCTGCAGACTTGGCTGCGGGTTGGGTTATATACATGTTTACCGTCCAGCCGAGTTTGCAGCATGGCCGGTTTGCCGGCGAGTTCTTCGACGCAGTAACCGCCCGTGGTCTCCATTGGCGGCGCTACCGGCAGGCCTTTTGCGCTCAGGGCGTACATCAGAGGGATGTAGGCTTCGCCGGCGTATGGTCGGCTTTCCATGATGGTCAGCACAAATTCCCGTTGGCGGGCATGGTGTTGGGTGCGAATAAAAAAGTTACTGTTTTCGATGCCGTTGGCCGCCGGCCAGTAGCGCAACAGGGTGCCGATGTCGTAATGCGCCAAGGTATTCTCAAGGCTCGGGTCATCAAACTGGGTCACTGCGTTCATCTTAAAGCGCCTGCCTAAAACTCAGCGATGATCCACTGGGGCAATAGCATGTCCGCCCGCTCTAAATTGCCGAAGCCTTCGGTGCCATCGCGAGGCACCAGGTAATAGGGTTTACCCCACTTGGGAACCACGCGCACCATGCGCAACTCACCGTTCTGCCGGAACTCATAGACCACTTTGTCCTTGCCCGCGATGATCACCACGTCTGGGCCTCGCTGCACTTCTTCAGCGATGCTCAAGGGGTTGGCAAACATCAGTCCACAAAGCATCAAACAAGTTGCGGCAGCCCGTTTTAGGGCCCGCGCGGTGGTGGTCGTGGCGGGGAGGGAAGGCGCAAGCGTCTGAGTGTGGAAAGCGCGATATATGAGGTTAAGCTGTAGTACAGTGCGCTGCGACATGAGCGCATGGTACGCCAACTAAGAGATTAGCAGTAGGGGGAATACATGGCGGGTAACAGCAGCACAGCTTCAGCTAAACCACTGGTATTGGTGGATGGATCCTCCTACTTGTTTCGCGCGTATTATGCGCTGCCGGAGCTGTCCACTACCAAGGGTCAACCCACGGGTGCTGTGCGTGGTGTGATTGCCATGTTGCGCAAATTGGCGAAAGACTATGAAGGCAGCACCGTGGCGGTGGTGTTTGACGCGCCGGGCAAAACCTTTCGCGATGACTTGTATAGCGAATACAAAGCCAACCGCGATGCCATGCCCGATGATCTGCGAGAACAGATCCAGCCCATACACGACATCATTCGCGCCATGGGTTTACCCTTGTTAGTAGTTCCAGACGTGGAGGCGGATGACGTCATCGGCACCTTGGCCAACCAGGCGACCGCGGCGCTGCAGGACACGGTGGTGTCTACCAGCGACAAGGACATGGCGCAGCTTGTCACAGACCATGTGACCTTGGTCAACACCATGACTGACACCACGATGGATCGGGATGGTGTCGTCGAGAAATTTGGCGTACCACCGGAGCTGATCATCGACTACTTAGCTCTGATGGGTGACTCGGTAGACAACATCCCCGGTGTGCCAAAAGTTGGGCCAAAAACTGCGGCCAAGTGGTTAAACGAATACGGTTCGCTGGACGCCATCATGGCTCAGGCTGACGACATTAAAGGCAAGGTGGGTGAGAGCTTGCGCAATAGCTTGGAGCAGCTGCCGCTGTCTCGCGAGCTCACCACCATCAAGTGTGACGTTGAACTTGACGTGGGGGTAGCGGACTTGGTCCCGCAAGAGCCTGACAACGAAGTTCTGTTGCGCCACTTCACCGAGCTCGAATTCAAGTCATGGCGTGAAGAGTTGGAAAGCGGGGCCAGCGGCCCGACACCTACCGTTGCCGCACCCGCGGTGATAGAGGCGCGCGACTATGTTTGTATCAATTCCGCCGCTGAGATAAAATGTTGGGCTGAACAGATCCGTAAAGCGGGGCTGTTTGCCATCGACACGGAAACTACCAGCATCAATTACATGGAGGCTGAACTGGTTGGCTTCTCCTTTGCCTGTGAACCGGGCCAGGCAGCCTATGTTCCAGTCGGCCACGACTATGCCGGTGCCCCGGAGCAGCTGCCTTTGCAGACGGTGTTAGACGAATTAACACCTCTCTTGGCGGACGCGGAAATTACTAAGGTGGGTCAAAACCTAAAGTACGACATCAGCGTATTGGCGCGTTATGGCGTGGTGGTGGCTGGACCCATCTATGACACTATGCTCGAGTCTTATGTGCTCAACAGTGTTGCGACCCGTCACAATATGGACGCCTTGGCGGGCTTCTATTTAGACCGCACCACCATTCATTTTGAAGACATTGCAGGTAAAGGCGCCAAACAGCTGACCTTTAATCAAATTCCCGTCGAACAAGCGTCCGACTACGCCGCAGAAGACGCCGACGTCACCTTGCAACTGCATCAGACTCTGCTGCCGCAGGTGCAGGCCCACGACGGCCTAAATACCGTGTTTGCGGACATCGAGATGCCGCTGATGCCAGTGCTGTCAAAGGTGGAGCGTAACGGTGCGCTGGTGGATGGCCGCCTTCTGAAACAGCACAGCGCGGAGCTGTCCGACCGGCTGCAATCCCTTAAAGAAGAGGCTTGGACGTTGGCAGACCAAGAGTTCAATCTGGATAGCCCGAAGCAACTGCAGGAGATTTTTTACGAGAAACTGGGTTTACCGGTACTGAAGAAAACGCCTAAAGGTGCACCTTCCACAGCGGAGCCTGTGCTGGTGGATCTGGCCCGCGACTATCCGTTACCGGCCACCATTTTGGAATACCGCAGTCTGGCCAAACTGAAATCGACTTACACCGATAAGCTGCCGTTGCAGATCAATGCTGAAACCGGGCGCATCCACACGTCTTATCACCAGGCGGTGGCCGCGACCGGACGTTTGTCGAGCTCTGACCCTAACTTGCAAAACATCCCGATACGCAATGAAGAAGGCCGCCGCATTCGCCAAGCATTTGTGGCCCCCCAGGGGCGCAGTATTGTGGCTGCGGACTACTCACAAATTGAGTTGCGCATCATGGCGCATTTATCCGGCGACGACAATTTGCGCACGGCGTTTGCAGAAGGTATGGATATTCACCGGGCCACCGCCGCTGAAGTATTCGGCAAAACGCCTGATGCAGTGAACGATGAAGAACGCCGTAGCGCCAAAGCCATCAACTTCGGCTTGATCTATGGCATGAGTGCGTTCGGCTTGGCCAAGCAACTGGGTATTTCCCGCACGCTGGCGCAGGAGTACATCGACCGTTATTTCCACCGCTACCCCGGCGTACGTCATTACATGGATGAGATCCGCGCGCTGGCGGCCGAGCAAGGTTACGTGGAAACTGTGTTTGGCCGCCGCCTTTATTTACCGGAGATAAACGCCAAAAACGGTATGCGCCGCCAAGCCGCGGAGCGCACCGCCATCAATGCCCCCATGCAAGGTACGGCTGCGGACGTTATTAAACGCGCGATGATTGCCACCCAAGCTTGGCTGGAAGAGCAGGACTTCCCGGCACTCATGATTATGCAGGTGCACGATGAATTGGTGTTTGAAGTTGATGATCCAGCGGTCGATGACCTAGTGCAGCAGGTCACGCAGATGATGGAAGCCGCCGCGGATCTAGATGTGCCTCTCACCGTGGATGCCGGGGTTGGCGCAAATTGGGACCAAGCTCACTAACCCCTCGAAGCAAAGGGGCATGGCAAAGGTTATGCGGTGTGTAGCCACGCCCGGATCTTCGCGATGAGCTCCGTTTTACCCACCCCTTTTAAGGCGGAGAAGCACTGGGCGGTTAAATAGAGGTGGTCGGGGTGCTGGGCGCGAAATGCGAATAAGGCTTTCTGTTGTGCCGATCGCGACAGTTTGTCGGCCTTGTTGAGCAATACATGCATCGGCAGCTCTGATGCCCTCGCCCAATCGATCAGTTCTTCATCGTAGGATTGTCCGGCATGGCGAATGTCGGTGACCAAGACTAGCCCAACCAGATTGTCACGCTGCGATAGGTAGTGGTTCACTGCGCGCTGCCATTGTGCTTGGACGGATTTACCTGCCTTAGCGTAGCCGTATCCGGGTAAATCCACTAAGCGCCCGCCGCGGTACAGCTCAAAGAAGTTCAGCAATTGCGTGCGTCCGGGGGTTTTGGATACTTTGGCGGTGCGCTTGTTGCCGGTCAGGCTATTGAGTACCGAAGACTTACCCGCATTGGAGCGTCCGGCAAACGCCACCTCTGGTTCGGTGTCCTTGGGGCAGTGGCGCAGGTCGGGGGCGCTGGTCAGAAAGCTGGCTTCGAGACGCTCAGGGAGGGGCTCTTTTTGTGTCATGTTGTTATATAATTCGCGCGCCCTTTCTACTGTGGCGTGCAGATTAAAGCAACAACGCCCATCGTAACAGCAGTAGTCGTAAGCAGAACCGAATTCATCGGTACGGTTGTACGCCGTCAAAAACAGCGAACAACTCGAAATACAAGCGGACTCAACGCGGATTAACGCGGACAAAAGGAAAACAACAGGTTGGATGGCATGAATCTGGGTAAGCGCATCACTACATTGAGCATGGTATTTACAGTCGCTTTGGGTTGGGCGATGGTTGTGCAAGCTGCTGGAAACCCCGAAGCTGGTGAGGCCCAGGCAGCTGCGTGCGGTGCGTGTCACGGTCAAGATGGTGCTTCGCCCATAGACCCCACCTATCCTCATTTAGCGGGTCAAAATGAAAAGTACCTGCTGAACCAGCTGAAGATGATCCAAGACGACACCCGCTACATCCCCCTGATGGCGGGCCAATTGTTAGGTAAGTCAGAACAAGATTTGGCGGATCTGGCGGCCTACTACGCCAATATGCCGGTGAAGATCTCCCAAGCCACTGGGGATGACGAAGCGATTGCCCGCGCGGAGAGTATTTACCGCGCCGGTATTGCGCGCAAAGGGGTTGCCGCGTGCGCGGCTTGTCATAGCCCTGCAGGCAAAGGCAATGCGCAAGCAGGTTTTCCGAACATCGCCGGCCAACCGGCAGCTTATACGATTGCCCAGCTCACAGCCTATCGGGAAAGGACCCGGCAGAGTGACGAGGCTTACGGCGGTATGATGCGTGGGGTTGCGGAAGGTCTTACCGATACAGAAATTGCGCTGCTTGCCGATTACTTGCAAGGATTGAACTAAAACCGCTAGTGGAACCGCGCTGTTTGGCTCAGCTCCAAAAAGAGGCTCATAAAGAGGCCCGATACTATGTTCGTGTCATTAAGCGCAGGTTCATAAAGCACCTGTAGCATAGATTTTTTGCATGGATCTTTTGCGCAGATTTTTTGCATAGAAGTGCTCCACCCTGTGGCTCAACCCGCAGGGCAAGCCAGAGGAAACGATTGTTTATGATGCTGATGCAAGCCGATACGCGAGCCTTTACCACCGAAGCCACTCAACCTGCTCGCCGCGTGGGCCTGCTGTCCGGCATGGTGGCCTTCGTGCTGTTCACCACTGCACTATTTACAACGTCCATGTCCCACGCCGAAACGGCCGTGGAAGAATTTGTTGAGGGTACACACTACGAAAAACTGCCGGTGAGCGTAGACACGGCCGATGACAATGGCGTTGAAGTGGTGGAGGTGTTTTCCTACGCCTGCGTGCACTGTTTCAATTTTGAACCGGTGGTGGAGGCTTGGCATGCGCGCCAAGCGGACGGTGTGAACCTCATGCGCGTGCCGGCGGTATTTAACCCCGATTGGGAACTCCTGGCACAGGCGTTTTACACCGCGGAAACGTTGGGTGTCACCGATGCCATTCATATGCCAATGTTCGAAGGTATCCACATCGCTGGACAAGATTTGCGCAAAGCAGAGATGCTGCAGGCGCTGTTTAACCAATATGCAGACGTGAGCGAAGAAGACTTCGACACCGCCTACAGTTCTTTCTCGGTGCGTAGTCGCGTACAGCAAGCCAAGGCCAAAGGCCGTGCTTATCGCATCACTGGCGTGCCGACCATAATTGTGAATGGCAAATACCGCATAGACGGACGCATGGCCGGGAGCAATACCAAAATGCTGGAAGTGGTCGACTATCTGGTAGGTTTGGAACAACAAGCACAATCGGCTGAGCAGTAGGCAACAAAAATGCCAGGCAGTACGCAGTTCCATAGCAGTGGAGAATCTAGACTTAGGTTTCCAGGAAGGGAGCCTTATTCGATGCCAATTCGGTTTATGCAAAGGGCCAAGCGCACCGATCGCGCTGCGGCAGTTGCCCCAATTGCAAACCAATCCGTTGCCAACCTAGTTGACCAAAATCAACCTTGCCCCAAAACGCCATTGCGGTTGTTGTCTTTTAATATCCAGGTAGGCATTAAAACCAACGCCTACCGGCAATACTTCACCAAAGGCTGGAAACACGTTTTACCCCACGAAAGCCGCGGTAGAAATTTGAGCCGTATAGCCGACGTGGTCTCAGACTATGACGTGGTTGGCTTACAGGAAGTTGATGGCGGCAGTATCCGCAGTGGATTTGTTAACCAGGTAGAGTTTTTATCCCACGCGGCGGGTTTTCCCTATTGGTATGCCCAAACCAATCGAGACCTCGGCCCGTTGGCCCAGCATGGCAATGGTCTGCTGTCGCGCATAGAACCTAAACAACTCGAAGATCACAAGCTACCTGGCGTTATCCCTGGCCGCGGTGCGGTGTTCATGCGTTTACCGTATGCTGGTACAGAAGTGATGGTGGTGATGTTGCACTTGTCGCTAGGACGACAATCTCAGCAGCGCCAGTTGGCCTATATTGCAGAAAAAGTCCGTCGTGAAAGCCACGTCATCATCATGGGTGACATGAATACGCACATGCGGCATCTACTGGAAGACTCCCCGCTGAAACATCTGGGCTTACAGCCTGCGGAGCAGTTGGCGCCCACATACCCGGCCTGGCAACCGTCATTGGCGCTGGATCATGTGTTGGTGTCGACTAACCTTGAGATCAAAAACTATCAGGTGTTGGATTGTCGCGTCTCCGACCACCTACCCATTGCAGTAGAAGTGGCTGCCAAAACACCCTCGACGGTGGATCGTCGCGCCGCTTAACCGGCTGCAAAACTGCGCAGCAACAAAAAGCCCGACATAACGTCGGACTTTTGTTTGGCGCTAGATCTTATCTCACGCCAGCGCAGGCTGTTTGCGAGTGTTACGGCTGGCCGTGCGCGTTACTGGCCTCCCCCAATAGCGCCTACCTGAGGAACTTCACACGCTGTGTCCAGCAATTCCGGATAGTCTTCGCGATACTGGGATTCACAGAATTCAATCACCGCCTTGGCGCGTTCTACCACGTAGGCGCGGATGGCTTGTGATGCTTCCATATCCAGCGCATGGCTGAAGCTCGGCATACCCTTCTCAGTGTAAGCGCCGCCCACCACAATGGCGTCCCATAGTTGGTGGGTCTCTTCGGTGGCGTACATGAGATTGGCGATGGGTCCTGAGGTACCGACACCCGGCCCATGACAGACTGCACAGTACTGGTGGAACAGGTCTTGTCCACGCAAGTGTTGCGCTTCGCTGTATTCCATTTCCGGCGGTGTGGGCACGGCCAAGTAGGTGACTTCCGGTGTGGGCAGTTCAACCTTGCCGCCGAGCTTATAGGTCAGGATGCGGCCGGCGCTGAGTACGTTGTTGCGATGCCGCGGTGCGCCTGAAGCGACACCAAACGCGCCGCCCCAACCGGCCATGACGGTGATGTATTGTTCACCGTCCACCATGTAGGTGACGGGTGCGGCGATGATGCCTACATGGACTGGGCTTTCCCACACCAGCTCACCGCTCGCCGCGTCGTAGGCGGCAAACTGACCGTCCGCGCGGCCCTGAAACACCAGGTCGCCCGCAGTTGAGAGCAGACCGCCGTTCCAAGCGGTGGCGTGTTGAACGCGCCAGACTTCTTGTTGTGTCACCGGATCCCACGCGGCCAAGAAACCTCTGATATTCTGTAGGTTGTCGATGTTCTCTTCCGCGCTGGCCGGCGGTGCTGTGGTTTTGAAATCCACGCCGAGGTTCCAATCTTCCGGCGAGTGCGTGAATGCATTGTCTTGCGCGAAGTCAAAACGCAAGTCCAGGGCTGGGATGTAAACCAGACCTGTGCCCGGATGGTAGGTCATGGGGTGCCAGTTGTGGCCGCCCAACGGACCGGGTTTGATACGTTTCATTTCGTTGGCGTAGTGCGCCTCTGGATTTTCCACGGGGCGGCCGGTTTCTTGGTCGACGTGGGTTGCCCAGGTCACCGGTACGTAGGCTTCGGCCGAGATGAAGTCCCCGTTGGTGCGGTCAAGCACGTAGAAGAACCCGTTTTTTGGCGCTTGCATGATGACCTTGCGCACCTCGCCTTGGATTTCGATGTCCGCCAGGATCATGTGTTGAACAGCAGTGTAGTCCCAAGTATCGCCGGGGGTGGTTTGGTAGTGCCAAACCCGCAGACCAGTGTCCGGATTGATCGCCACGATCGAAGAGATGAACAAGTTGTCGCCACCGCCGGGGCTGCGGATGTAACGGTTCCAAGGTGCGCCGTTACCGGTGCCGATGTACAGCAGATTAAGCTCCGGGTCGAAAGCCATGGAGTCCCAGACGGTGCCGCCGCCGCCCACTTCCCACCACTTGCCTCCGCGCCAGGTGGTGGCTGCGAGCTCCATGTCGACGGTTTCAAAACCATCGTCAGGATTACCGGGCACGGTATAAAAACGCCACTTTTCTTCACCGGTATCAGTATCGTAGGCGGTGATATAACCCCGCACTCCGTACTCAGCACCACCGTTACCGATGATGACCATGTCTTTGACGATCCGCGGCGCGCCGGTAATGGTGTACGGCCGATCGGGAAGAATGGTGTTGATGTCCCACACCGGTTCGCCGGTACCGGCGTCCAGGGCAATCAAGCGCCCGTCGATGGTACCGACGTAGATCTTGCCTTCCCACGCGGCTACACCGCGATTCACAACATCGCAGCATGCGTAGCGGCCCCAGGCACGCGGCACTTCAGGGTCGTATTCCCACAGCAATTCACCGGTTTTGGCATCGTGTGCCCACACCACGCTCCACGCGCCGGTGGTAAACATGACGCCGTCCACCACAATGGGGGTGGCCTCTAAACCGCGGCGTGTGCCGGTATCCCAATACCATGCCAGGCCGAGGTCTTGCACGGTTTCTTTGTTGATTTGATCCAGTGGGCTGTGGCGCTGTTCGTCGTAGGTCCGGCCGGTGCTGAGCCAGTTGGCCGGCTCTGCTTTGACGATACGCGCCTCGTTGATGTCAGCAGTACTGCGTTGAATCTCCTCTGCACGGCTGCTGGGGGGTTGGCTGGCCGCGGCTGCAGTGGCTTCGGTAGCTGCCGGTGCGTCAGCGGTGTCGCTGGCTTGCTCTGAGCAAGCGCTACCGAGCAGTGTGAATGATGCCAACAGGGCAACCAACGCCCAAGAGCGAACGCTAAACTTCATGGATATCCCCTCCTTGATAAGTTTGCCGGTGAGTGTACCGATTTTTTCTCGATTGAACCTCTCCATTCGAGCAGCCCGATATCCCCTTGCTCACCAGCGGATTACCCTGCTGTGCGGCAGTGGTTAAGTCAACTGAGACTTAGGTCCCACCATTGTTGCGCGGCAATGGCGAAAATGTGCCAGTTAGAGAACTTGACGATTTTGAAATGGATTTTCGCTTTTCGCAGTTTGAAATTCTGACTGGCGCCGGGACCGCGTTGGTTTGTCTGTTTTTCATCTGTGTGTTTTCCGAAGTATCAGCGATAGAAGACGCCATCGCCACAGAGGTGACCGCCTCGGTGGACAATGACGACCTGTATTGGTCGAGTGTGGAAGTTAATGGTCAAGCCGTGCTTATCGGAGGCGCGGCTCCGGATGTACCGGCAAAGCGTGCCGCGGAGCAACGCGCTTGGTCTGTGCCTGGTGTGACGTCGGTTGAAAACACTATTCAAGTCATTGGCGAATCGGGTACTTGTCAGCAACAGCTGAACGACTACTTGGCCAAAGAGAGTATTCAGTTTAAGACCGGTAAGGCGGATGTGTCCGAGCAGAGTTTTCAGACCATCAGCATGCTGGCGATGATTGTGCGTACCTGTGACACCTTGGTGGAAGTGGCGGGACACACGGATGACCGCGGTGACGCGGAAGTAAACCAACTGTTAAGTCAGCGTCGTGCTGAGGTGGTGGCGAAACATTTAGTGCGCCACGGGGTGGACCCCAAACGTCTGCGCGCCAGCGGTTATGGGGAAACCCAGCCTATTGCGGCGAATAGCACCGAAGCGGGCCGCAAGCTGAATCGGCGTATTGAATTTCGCGTTCTTGGAGGAACGGCATGATTTTCCTGATCGGTAAGATCTTCATCTATATCCTGCTCGCCGGTGTGGTAGGCGCCGTGGCAGGTTGGCTGTTTCGCAATATGCAGGCGCAACGCACCGAGGAGCATGCTCAACGTGCTGCCAACGACGCCAAGGCCAAGTTACCCCAGTTGGAATCTTTGCTGCGCGGCCGGGATGAGCAGATCACCAAACTCAAGGAGATGCTCGCCGAGAAGAAAGAAGAACTCAGCGAACAAGTGCAGAACATGCGCGAGCTGGAAATCAAACTGCGCGACCAGGAACGTGAAGCTAAACGCTGGCAGCAAAGCGCGGAGGCGCGCCAAGGTACCAGCTTGGACGAGTATGACTTGGGGACCGATGGCGGCGGTGACGACGCCAATGGTTTGATTGCAGAATTGTCCCAAGAAATCACCCGCTTAAAGGCTGAGCTAGCTTCTGCGACCGCGGAAGCGGTGTTAAACGATGCTGCCGGTCAGGCCAGTGCAAGCAATGACGCTGAAGTGGCACAGTTGCGCGCACAATTACAGCAGACCGAAAAGGCCTTAGAGGCAGCCAAGGCGGATTTGGCGCATGAACAGAACAAGGTGCTGGAGCTTGAGCGAGAGCGTGAGTTGCAAAACCGTTCACTGCAGGTGCTGCATCAACAGCTCGATTTAGAGCGTACGCGCAGGGCTGCCAACGGCTAATCTCAAAGCATCGGCAGTGATGTTGATGATCTACAGATCTTTTCTCATGTATAGCCGCGGCCACGTGTCCAAGCCATGCTTGCGTTCCTCCTCACGGATGCGGCGCAAACCGGCTGTTTCGTTTGTTACGGGTATGGCTTTGAAACCCAGGGTTTTGTAGTAAGGTGCGTTCCAAGGCACTTCGCCGAAGGTGGTTAGAGTCAGCGCGGATATACCCTGCTGTCTGGCCCATTCAGACACCGCATTGATCAGAGCCTGCCCCAAACGTTGCCCCGCATGTCGCTCGATGGTGCGGATTACCTGCAAGTCATCAGTATGTCCGTGTCGAATGGTGTAATCGGGCAAGCGGAATCCCCCACATTGTAGCCTGACGCGCTAACCTACTGACAGGACGCTGTCAGCAATACTGCGCCAACAAATTGACCTCGCCGCCGAGCGGCGGTGAAAATCCGGGTTGAGACTGTGCTCTGTTGGCCCTTGCACCGATTTTTTTAAAACGAGGAGACGATCATGCCACAAGCCTCCGAACCAGTTGGCTCGTTGCGCAATATTGGCCCGACAATTGCCAAAAACTTGCACCTGATTGGTATCCGCACCAAGGCTGATTTGCAACAAGCCTCGGCGGTAGGCGCTTACCTGCATCTCACTTCGAGTTTTCCTCACAAAACTTGGCCAGTCTGTTACTACCTGTATTCATTGCAAGGTGCGCTGCAAGACGAGCACTGGGATGACATTGGTGAAGCGGCCAAAGCGCAACTCCTAGGGGAAGTCAGACGGCGTCAGAGTTTGGTGGGCGCTGCAGCCACTGGCTAAGGGCTCGGACACGTGAACTGCTTGAGAATCAATGTTGCTGATGAGCCGTCGACTAGCCCGTTACTGACTGGTGGACGCCTGGCCAGGTGTCAATACACGCAGAGAACTCTTTCCAGCCCACACCGCTAACGCGATCAGTAGGTAAACACTACTGGCATACAAGACGGCACGTTCCGCACCAATTTGCTCCGCGACGGAACCCAAGAACAGGCCACCCAGCGGGATCAAGCTGTAGCCTATGGTATAGATACCCATAACCCGACCGCGCAACTCATCCGGCACACGTGCCTGCAGGATCGTCATGGAGATGATCATGTAAACAGAGCTGCACACGGAAGCGAGAAAAACCGCAAACAGTGCGGCGGCAAACAATCCGGCGGAAGCTGCCCATACAAACCCCATCAACGCCACCACAGACAGGGCCGTACCGGCAAACATGTAGTGACCAATCGGCTTGTGGCCGCTGATGCCGCCCACCATGAGCGTGCCGAGAATGGAACCGATGCCGCCGGCGGACAAGAGGTAACCATAAGCCTGTTCGGCGAGCCCCATGTTGCCCACGAATACCGGCAAAATCTGCACGTAGGACTGGGATAGGAACATGCTGATAAAGGTTAAACCCAGCAGCCACTTAAAAATATCGTTGTGGACGATAAAGCTCAAACCTTGCCGCAGCTGCTGTAATGGCGAGTGATGTGTGGCTTCAGGTACTTGTACGTGCAAGCCTGAAATCACCACAAACATGATGAGAAAACCCAGACTGGCCAACGCAAAGATCAACCAGGTGTCGGCAATGTACATGAGCACACCGCCTAGCGCGGGAATGGCCATACGTGTGGCTTGCCAGATAAACGAATTGAGCGCCACGGCGCTCATAAAGGCGTAACGCTCCACCAGCAGCGGATAGATGGCCGCTCTCGCCGGCCAGTCCAAACCGGTGATCAGTGAAAACAGTGCAGCGATGGTGATGACATGCCATACCTGTACCAGATCTGAAAAATCCAACAACGTCAGTATCAACAGCAGCACAGCGATGATGCCTGAAGTCAGGCGCAGAATCTGGCGCTTGTCGAAACGGTCTGCAATCACGCCGCCAAACAGTGTCATCATAATGTTAGGCAGGGAGGCGGCTGCGCCGAGCACACCCAGTTGCAACGCAGAGCCGGTGAGTTCGAAGACCAACCAGCCCTGTCCCAAGGTGATCAGTTGGGCCGCCCCAACCGATGCAAACGACGCCAGCCAGTAGCGCCGGTAAGGTGCAAATGTTAATGCAGGGTATCGCTGCAGTAGGTGTTGGAGGAGGTTCGCCACGGGGGATTCGGGGTTTAGTAGTGGGGTGGTGGTGGCTCTTTGCTTGGGTCTGCTGAAGGCGGTAGCCGCTCGTTCATCTGATCGACCAGCAGTTTGAGGCTCTTTTCCAACTCAAAACATTTTTGTTGTTGGACCACCAGCGCATCGTTTAGCTGGCTGATGGTTTGGTCTTGGAATTCGAGTCTGGATTCCAAGGCGGTGATTCGCTCGATTAAAGATTCTGCTAAAGGTCCTGCTAAAGATTCTGCGCTCATCGTGGGCTGGCTCTGGCGTTCGCAAGAGCGGCAGCATAGGTCAGTGCAACAGTGCTGACCAGTAGCGCACTCGCAAAAGCTGACCCGCAGGAGGTAAGCGGCTAAGCTCTGTACATGAACGTAGCGTACTATGATGGCTTTATCCTGCAGTCTACGTACCGCATCCATCAACGCGTACCGGTGGTATATCTGTTTGGTCGTTTGCTGGATGGTCGTACCTTTGTCGTGCGCGATAACCGCCAGCGCCCCCACTTTTACGTAGCGGCGGAGGATGCCAACGCGGTGGCCCAAGCCAAGGTGCGCCCTTGCCCCCTGGCCACATTTACTGGCGCACCGGTGGTTGAGGTTGAAGTTGGCATTCCGTCTGAGGCTCCGGGGGTGCGGGATGCACTGCATGCACAAGGTGTGGGCACCTATGAGGCCGACGTGCGTTTTGCCACGCGTTATCTCATCGACCGAGGTATCCGTGGCGGGTTGCGTATTTACGGGCAAGCGCAGCCCGGGCGCGGTACCGATCTGGCGTTTGAGAATCCTCGCTTGGCACCTGCCACCGCGACGGTTCAACCCAAGGTGTTGTCGTTTGATATAGAAACCAACGGTCGTGCTGATGAGCTGCTGGCGATTGCTGTCTATGTTCCCGCTACCGCAGACCAGGCGGAGGTGGATGCCGTGGCGGTGGTGGACCCGCGGCGCAGAGAGATGCCGGCCCAGGCATACGGCGTTGCCGGGGAGCGCGAAGCCTTGGCATGGTTTGTCGATCTGGTCAGGCAAGTGGATCCGGACGTCATCACCGGCTGGAACGTGATTGACTTTGATCTCTCGGTGCTTGGCCGCATCGCGGAGAAGCGGCGCTTTGACTTGCAGCTCGGTCGGGAGCGCGGCGCCATGCGCATCCGTGCGGCTGAAGGGTATTTTGGCAGCGGCAGTGCCAACATCCCGGGACGCTTGGTGTTAGATGGCATGGATCTGCTGCGCGGCGCGTTTGTGAAAATGGATGATTATTCGTTGGACGCTGTGGCGGCCACCGTATTAGGGGAAGGCAAAACCCTCGGCGGGGAAGGTCGTGACAAAGTGGCGGAAATCCTGCACACCTATGCACATGACTTGCCCGCCTTTACCTTGTATGCCCGCACCGATGCGCGCTTAGCGCTTCAGATTGTTGAACGCCTGAATCTTGTCAAGCTGGCCTTTGCCCGCTCTGCATTAACGGGTATGCAGCCGGACCGCGTCGCGGCCAGTATCGCGTCGTTTGATTTTTTGTATCTAAGCGCGTTGCGCCGGCAACAGTTGGTTGCACCCAGCGTACAAGCGTCGGGTCGCCGCGGCGATATGCAAGCCGGCGGCGCAGTGTTTGAGCCGAAGATTGGGATACATCAAAACGTCTGGGTATGTGACTTCAAAAGCTTGTACCCGAGCATCATGCGCACGTTCAACATCGACCCGCTCGGGTATGTCCGTGGTCAGCAGGCTGCAGATGCTATCCGCACCCACGAGGGGACCGCGTTTGCCCGGGGTGAAAGTATCCTGCCGCGGATGTTGGATGATCTATTTCCGCAGCGCGCTAAAGCCAAGGCCGAAGGTGACGAAGTGGCCTCGCAGGCCATCAAAATTCTCATGAATTCGTTTTACGGCGTGTTGGGTACTTCGGCCTGTCGTTTTTACAATCCGGCCATCGCTAACGCCATCACCGGAGAAGGCCGCTATTTGCTGAATTGGAGCCGACAGTGGTTTGAAAGCCGCGGTTTTACCGTGTTGTACGGCGACACCGACAGCGTGTTTGTGGCCTCGGGTATCGCGGATGCCCGCGCTGCGCTTGAGCAAGCAGAACAGCTGGTAGCCGAATTTAACACAGCGCTGACAAACCATATTCGTGACACCGTGGGGGTGCCTAGCCGGCTCGAGCTAGAATTCGAAAAACTATATACCCAGCTGTTTCTGGCGTCGGTGCGCGGTGGCTCCCAAGGCGCGCGCAAACGTTATGCCGGTCAACGCTACGGTAGCGATGAAGTCGAGTTTGTCGGTATGGAGGTGGTGCGGCGGGATTGGACGGAATTGGCCAAACAAGTGCAGCGTAACCTGTTCAGTCGCTTGTTTGCCGGTGACGAAGTAGCGGACTATTTGCGGGAGACGGTTGCTGCCCTGCGGGAAGGTGCGCTCGACGACCTGCTCATCTACCGTAAAGGCCTGCGTAAAGGTGTGGACACTTACACCAGCAATGTGCCGCCCCACGTACAGGCGGTTAAAAAGTCCGCATCCCCGGCGCCACGGATTGTGGCGTATGTCATCACCAGTGCGGGCCCGGAATTAAGTGACGAAGCACAGCATCCGCTTGATCGCGAACACTATGTGGAAAAGCAAATCAGGCCGGTGGCGACACCGGTGCTGGAAGCACTGGGTTTAGACTTCAACCGGGTGATCGGAGACGATCGTCAGATAGCGTTGTTTTGATAAGCACCACGTTTAACAATGTGCTCAATGCTAAGTAGGCCAAGCTGGCCGTAAGCAAAGGCTCCCCCGGCATCAGCCACACCAGCAACAGCGCCGCACAGCCGATGCGTAACCATTCCAGCCAGTGCGCATAAGCGCGTCCTTCCAACAGGGTGCCTTGTACGTAAAAGCCCAGACAAAGCCAAGCCGCGCAGCTCAGCACTTGGCTCTCGGCAAAGGCATCGCGGAAGGCGAGCAATGCAAATACGGCGCCGACGTGGGGCCAAAAATGTACAAAGCTCATCGTGCGTGCGACCGCGCTGGCTGCGGGATTGTAATTGGGCGCCTGCCAATCGGCGCGCGGAGGTAACACGCCGGGTGCGTCCCAGGCCGGGCTTTTAAACCACAGCTTCACCTTGTCGCGCAGCTTCGGCGTTTGCCACATCTGCTGCACACCTTCATACCAAGCATGCACATTAGCCCACAGCGGGTTCCAGCTGTTAAGTTGCCGCGTGATGCCATAACGCGGCGTTTCGTCCGGCAATTCGTCTTGAAAGGTACCAAACGTACGGTCCCACAGGATAAATACACCCCCGTAGTTGCGATCGATATACAAAGGGTTTTTGGCGTGGTGCACACGATGATTAGAGGGTGTGACAAAGACCCACTCAAGCGGTCCCAAGCGGCCCACGTGTTGGGTGTGCACCCAAAACTGGTAGATCAAGTTAAGGCTGCCAACAGTGATCATCAGCTCTACGGGGATGCCGATGATGTACAGCGGAATGTAGAAAATGCCGTTCAGCCAGCCGGTGCTCGTTTGCCGCAGGGCGGTTGACAGGTTGTACTCTTCACTGGAGTGATGCACCACGTGGGATGCCCACAGGATGCGCCATTCGTGGCCATAACGGTGGGAGAAATAGTAGCCTAGGTCGTAAGCCACAAAGGCGAAGATCCAGACACCGATGTGGCTCGGGTCTAGGTCAAACAGCGTCCAATTGGCGGTCATGGTTTCGAACACCACACCCATTAAACCCAGTTGGACAATGCCACGTAGGCGCGACAAGGTGCCAAGCTGCAGACTGTTGAGGGTGTCGGCCAAACGATAAGTGTTGCTGTGCCGCCACCAGCCGTACACAAACTCTAACAAAACAGCCAATACGAAAAAGGGGACGGCGTAGGTCACGTAGTTCATAGTGTTAGTGCTCAGACCATTTGATAACTAAGGTTCGCGTTGCGCCACGAACAGCGCAATGAGCGCAATCATCCCGCCGTAACGGAAAGCGCTGTCCAGAGATATTGTCCGCAAAAGCTCCGAGCGCCACATTTCAAACCAGGTTTCCGCCACCACAATAAACCCAGCAAACAACATAAACACGGCTATGCCGCAGCCGACCAAGGCGAGTTCTTTGGCGGCGGTAAACCTCTCGGCATCGGCGCCCCTGGCGGCAAACATGCGGTAAGCCCCCATGAGACAAAAAAGCACTGTCGCGGCTTTGCCGCCGACAATAAACAACGCGCCGAGCCAGGCCAATAGTGGTTGGTCAGTGGCTTGGAACGCATCGCTGCCGCCGTCGAAAGTCGACATGCTGGTTGCACTGGTTACGCTGGCGAGGGTGCCTTGCCAGTTGAGGAGGTTAAGCAGGACACTCAGTACTGCCCAAGCAGCGACCGCTAATATCAGCAGGATTTTGATGTTACGCAACACCGTTTCTTCTCCTCTCTCCTCTCTCCTCTCTTCTCTTTCCTCTTTCCTCTCACTCCCTCACGGATTGCGACTACGCAGCACCCCTTCCTGCGCCACGCTCACCAGGTGCCCGCCGCCGCGATTGTAAATGTGACCAAATGCCAACCCCCGCCCACCGGCGGCGGCCGGGCTTTGCGTTGTGTACAGCAGCCAGTCGTCAAATTGGGGTGCTTGATGAAACCACATACTGTGGTCGAGGCTGGCGCCAGTCAGCTCTCCCTGGTCTGCGTGAGGACGCCATGCGGTATCCAAAAGGCAGCGGTCACTGGCGTATACCAGCAGTGCTAAATGTGTACGAGGATCTTCGGGCAACTCACCGTTTACCCCCAGCCACAATTGCTGTTCTCCAGGCAGCGGTTGGGTGCCGGTGATGGGGGTGATCATGCGCACGTCGATGGGCATGTCTCGCCAATTTTTGCGGCCCTTGAGTTGGTCGCGATTGGGTAATCCCTCCGGCGCCGGGACGTCGGGCATGCTGGGTTGGTGCAGCACGCCGCTGACCGGTCGCTGAAAGCTGGCCTGCAGTTGAAAAATTAACTCCTCACGTTGGATCGCCGCGACATTGCGCACCGCAAAGTTGCGTCCGTCTTTGGCGGCGGAGACGTGAAATTCAATATCCGCATCCGGACGACCCGGACGCAAAAAGTAGGCGTGCAGAGAATGTAACGGAAAAGCCTGCACGGTGTTGAGCGCTGCCACGGTGGCTTGGGCGGCCACTAAGCCGCCAAACAGTCTGGCGTTTTCCGTGACGCCGCCTTCACCGGCACCGCCGAGATAAAGGTCCGGTTGCTGTTCTGTCAGCTGCAGTCGGCGCAGCAGGCGATCATAGAGATTCAAAGTGGTATTTGGCTCGTTACTGAAGTTTAAATTGCCCAACCCAGCGGCGTGCGCCGCTCAGTCGAGGCTGGGTTTACGTCGCTGTTGTTTGGTTTTGCCCCGCAGCTTTTTGGTGTCCATCCGGCGTTGTTGTGAAGCTTTGCTGGGTTTTGTGGCGATGCGCTTCTTCGGCCGCACCGCTGCGCGGCTAAGTATATCTTGTAGGCGTGTTAGCGCATCTTTACGGTTTTTGAGTTGGGAGCGGTGGCGTTCGGCAAACAACACCAGTTGGCCATCTTTGTTGATGCGATTGCGTTGTTGCTGCTTAAGCCGCCGCAGGGTATCGGCTGAAAGCCGCAGTGCTGCCAGGTTTACCCGCAGCTCAACGGCGGTGGAGGCTTTGTTAACGTGTTGGCCACCGGGCCCGGAGGCATGCACAAAGCGATATTCCAAAGCTTCTGGCGGAATGTGTGGCGTACTCATGCATATAGAGTAACCGGATCCCAGCGGTCATCGAAGTGGCTTGTGTCCTTAAACACGCGGGTGGCTGCACAGGCTTGGAGACTCAGGGTTTTTACGTGATGCACGGGTTTGTCGGTACCAGCAAACACCTCATAACCATGTACTTCCTGTGCGTCTAAATCCAGCAGACTAAAGCCCGGGCGGTGATCGCCGCGCACGGTTCCGGCATTGAGCAGCGTGAGGGTTTCGAAGTGGATTAGGGTGCGATAGTGCATATGCCCGTTGATCATCAGAGCGGTCTCGCGCTGCTCAATCAAGGCGTCCAGTTCGTCGCTGCGTTCCGCCGCCATACGTTCGGTACCGGGCCAGATTTTGCGCAAATCGTGCTGGGCCACCCCGTGACAGAGAAGTAACGCACCAGCCGTGGTACTGAGGCGCTGCTGCACCGGTAATGCGTGCAGGTATTCGAGCACGTCATCAGACAAGTGTTGCCGGTGGTGGGCGTGGGGGAGGTGGCGGGCTTTGTCTTGCAGCACCCAGCGGTCATGATTGCCGCGCACGGTGACAACATCCGCATCGCGCAGCAGTTCTATGCAGGCTTCTACATCCCCTTCGCCGTCCATGATGTCGCCCGTGCACACAATGACGTCCACTTGTGCATTGGCCAGGTAGTTCAACGCCACTTCAAGGTTGCGGTGGTGGGCATGTACATCGCCGACCACGCCAATTTTACGGATTAACGACTGTCTCAAGAGTTAAAGTCTGGTGGATTATACGGGTGCCATCGTACCCGGTATGGCGTTAGCATCGGGTGAAAATTTGTCGAGAGAGGAGGAGTGCTGATGTCTGTAACGGCGTCTGAACTGGAAGACTTTCGCGCTGAGACCCGGGCTTGGCTGGCCGAGTATTGTCCGCCGGGCGCGCGTGGCCCAGGCCCGGTGTCGAACGGCAGTAGTAAGATCAAGCTCACCGATGCGGATACCCTATTGTGGCTGGAGCGCATGGTGGAACGCGGCTGGACGGTGCCCAACTGGCCTCGGGAGTATGGTGGTGGTGGGTTAAGCAACGACGAGTATCTGATTCTTCTGCAAGAAATGGCGGCGATTAACGCACGCCCGGCGCTGTCCAGTTTTGGTACCAGCATGATTGGCCCCACGCTGTTGGAATTTGGCAGTGAAGACCAAAAACAGCGTCATTTGCCGCGCATAGCCCGGGCAGAAGTGGAGTGGTGCCAGGGTTATAGCGAACCTGGCTCGGGCAGTGATCTGGCGTCGCTCAGCACACGCGCGGTGGATCATGGCGACCATTTTTTGATTAACGGCCAGAAGATTTGGACTTCAGGCGCACACCATGCCGATTGGATGTTTTGTTTGGTGCGTACGGACCCGGACGCGCCAAAACATGAAGGCATCAGTTTTGTGCTGCTGCCCATGGATCAAGCCGGGGTGGAAGTGCGGCCGATTCGCCTGATCAGTGGTGAATCGCGTTTTAACGAGACCTTTTTTACCGACGCGGTGGCTGACAAAGCCGACCTGGTGGGTGAACTCAATAAAGGCTGGACGGTGGGTAAGCGTTTGCTGCAACACGAACGCTCGGGCATGGAAAGTTTGGTTGAGGGCGGCGCCAAACAAGACGTCATGAGTCTGGTGGCGGAAGCCAAACGCTGCCTAGGCATGGATGGCGCCCACCTGGCGGATCCCGCATATCGTGATGAGTTATTGAAATACGAAATGGACAACCGCGTGTTTCGCTTAGCACAACGGCGCGCGGTGGAAGAATCCGAAGGCGGCACACCCGGCGCGGTCACCTCAATTTTTAAAGTGTACGGCAGTGAACTTCAGCAGACCTATTACGATCTAATGTTGCGCATGCGCGGCGTGCGCGGGTTTGGGGACATCATGAGCGACAACGATCAATTTACCGGGTCCGAGTTATCCGGCACACGCGAGTGGTTGTATTACCGCGCCGCGTCTATCTACAGCGGTAGCAACGAAGTGCAGCGCAATATCATCGCCAAGCGTGTGCTTGGCCTGCCGGATTAAGGCGATGGACATGAGCGTCGCCATGACCGTGTTTAACTTCATGGTCAACATTTTCATCTCCCTGCTTGGGGTTGCCCTGTTGGTTGTGGTGGTGATGTACGTCATTGACCGCCGCCAAACCGCCCACGCGGTGCGCCGCAATTTCCCGGTGATTGGGCGCTTCCGCTATTGGTTTGAGCATCTGGGTGAATTTTTTCGCCAATACTTTTTTGCCATGGACCGCGAGGAGATGCCCTTCAATCGCGCCGAACGCTCCTGGGTGTATCGTGCCGCCAAAAACGAAGACAGCATGGTTGCGTTTGGCTCTACCCGGGATCTACGCCCGGTAGGTACGGTGTTGTTTGTTAATTGTCCTTACCCCACCTTGGAGAAGGACGCACTAGCCACCAGCACAGTGGTGGTGGGCCCAAATTGCCGTCACCCCTACACGACAGATTCCTTTTTCCATGTATCCGGCATGAGCTACGGCGCCATTTCCAAACCTGCGGTACAGGCTTTATCCCGCGGGGCGGCGAAAGCCGGTATATGGATGAATACCGGCGAAGGTGCGCTGTCACCCTGGCACTTAGAAGGCGGCTGCGACATCGTGTTTCAAATTGGTACCGCCAAGTACGGCGTGCGTGATGCCAACGGCCAACTCAGCGACGACAAGCTGCGTGAGTTGGCGGCGCACGAGCAGGTACGCATGTTTGAAATCAAACTCAGTCAGGGCGCTAAACCGGGCAAAGGCGGCATTCTACCGGGTGAAAAAGTCTCCGAAGAAATTGCCAAGATTCGCTTCATCGAGCCGGGCGAAGACTCCTTGAGCCCAAATCGTCATCCGGAAGTGGATAGCACCGAAGACCTGTTGGATATGATTGCCCATGTGCGTGAGGTCACCGGTAAACCCACCGGGTTTAAAGCTGTGGTCGGCGCCTATGGGTGGTTAGAGCAGTTGTGTGAGCTCATCCACGCGCGTGGTATCGATTGTGCCCCGGACTTCATCACCATCGACAGCGCCGATGGTGGCACCGGTGCGGCACCCGTCAGCTTGATCGACTATATGGGTTTGCCGTTGAAAGAGAGCCTGCCCTTGGTGGTGGACATACTTCAGACGTATGGCCTGCGCGAGCGCATTAAAGTGGTGGCCAGTGGTAAGCTGATTAACCCCGCCGAAGTGGCCTGGGCGCTGTGCGTGGGGGCAGATTTTGCGGTGAGCGCTCGCGGCTTCATGTTTTCGTTAGGCTGCATACAGGCGTTGCAGTGCAACAAGAATACGTGCCCTACCGGCATCACCACCCACGATCCGGACTTACAGCGCGGCTTGGATGTCACCGACAAGGCGGAGCGCGTTTACCACTATGCCATGAACATGCGCAAAGAAGTGGGTGTGATTGCGCATTCCTGCGGCGTACCGGAACCGCGGCTGTTAAAACGTTTCCACTGTCGTATGGTGCAACACGATGGGCGCTCCGTACCGCTGGACGAACTGTATCCGGATGTGCCGCCGCCTGCGCCAGGCAGTCGGGAGGCAGTGAACGAGTCTATGCTTAACTAGCCTTTGCGCCTGGGGCTTTGGACTGAGGCTGAAAGCGGGGTAGAAGAGGGAGAAGGGAGAGAAAGATGACCATTCCATTGTGGTGTTTGTTGTGCGGGGTGCTGTTACCGCTGATCTGGGCGGGCGTGTCGGTGCCATTTCGTTCCCGCCAACTGGGAAAAGTTGATTTACAGCAGCCGCGTTTGCAGGCTGCGGAACTTACCGCAGGGGGAGCCGGCGCATGGGGCGCACAAATGAACGCGTGGGAAGCCCTGAGCATCTATATGGCGGCGACCTTGGCTGCCTTCATGCAAAGTGTAGACCCCGCCGGTACTTGGGCCATCGCCAGCATGATATGGCTCGCGGGCCGGGTGGTGCACGGGATTGCCTATGTGATGGAATTGGCGGTGCTGCGCGTGGTGGGTTTTGTTACGGGTGCCGCCATGTGCCTGTGGATATTTGGCATGGCCATACTTGCGTAGTCTAGGCAGCGCCGGTCGCCGGGGAGCCTTAAGAATAAGTCTCAAAAGCTCAGAGGCTCCCTAGGGCTGTGCTCAGCCTGCGTCAGCGGTTGCGGGGACGCGGTCAAATACTCGATTGTAGGTGCGGGCTTTGTCACCCTGGTACTTGATACGCACCGCTACGAGCAAACGCCCATCGTCCCGTAGGCTCCAGGTTTTGCGCACTCGGCGTTCGGTGGTTTTGTACTTCTGTTCGATCTTTTTGCTCGACATGGAGGTGGTACGGCCGCGGAAATCGCCCTTGCGTAGGGTTTCGCGGTTGCCGTTGTCATAGTCGAGAAGCACCTTGTTGCCCTGCACACTCAGCTCCATTTGTGTGCACACCAGCACTTCCGGATCTTTGGCCGGCAGGCCAGACATGGGTGACGCCTTGGCGCGACTGGGCAGCGGCAGCCCCATTACCGTTACGGTGGTGCGACCCATGTTGCGGCCTTGGATTCCGCTGCCCTCTTCGAAATCAACCGAGACTTTGTCTGTCTCCTCCAGGTTGATACGCCAGGTGCCTTGCATCGGGTTTGGTTTGGCCGCAAGCGCCGATGCCGAGACCAGCATTAACAGGGTGATGCTCACCGCAGCCAAAGTTAAGCTGGGGCTGGTATGCAGCGGGCGCGTGGTCTGGATCTGTAACATATTAAGTTTTGAGTTTTGCGCTGGTTGAAAGTTCCACCCCAGGTAAGCGTGTGGATGTGTGCTTAACCATGATTCGGCATCACCTTGCGGGCAAACAAATCCAAAGAATCCAACAATTGCTCTTGGGTGTGCAAGCCTTGGGGAATCAGCAGAAAAGCCTCGTCGATGGGCACCGCATTACCAATTTCCTCAATGCGTTTGTTTAACGTGTCGGGTGAGCCGACCAGGAGCTCCGGTACACCCTGACCAAAAGGTGTGGCCCAGGTTTTCCAAAACCAGGCCATGTCTTCGTACAGCGCCATGGCTTTGGCGTCCGTCTCTGCACAAATCATGATGCCGCCCCAGCAAGCCTGGTCTCCCGGCTTCACCGTGTGGCCATGGGATTTGGCCTCTTCTGTCCATTCTTTCCACAACAGTTGCAGAAATTCGGTGTTGCCCGACAGGATGATGGGGCGCCCTTTATAGCGCGCCCAAAATTTGGCTGTGGTCAAACTCTGGGAGAAGCCGCCATATAGGGGGATCTGGTCCTGTAGCGGCCGCGGTGCGATACCCACGGCGTCGACCCGCATGTCTTCCGCCACCCCTTGGCCGTACTGAGTATAGACCGGGTGGTCGTGGGGATTTACAAATCCTTGTGGTGGAAAATCCCAGAATTGCCCGCGATGGTTGATCGTCTCCTCCCGCAAAGCGCGTACCACCACTTCCACAAACTCACCGAAATAGGCGCGATTGAGATCGTCTTCGGGAGTTTTGGCATTCCACGGTCCCACCGCGTTTAGTTCTGGCCGCACCTTGTAGTTTTCCACCCAACGCGCTTGGTAGCCGCGTACCAGACCTACGCCGAAGCGCCCGCCTAACATGTGGTCTAACGTGGCGATCTTTTCTGCGGTCTGTAGTGGATTATTGGCCGTGGATACGAAGCCGCACGTCACCACACGCAGGCGCTCGGTGTGCGTACCAAGGTACATGGCCATGGCCACTGGATCATTGGAAATCTCGAAGCCTTCAATTTGCAGGTGGTGTTCCGGATGGCCAAAGGCGTGGTAACCATTGTCATCCGCAAAACGCGCATAGGCTGCAATTTCGTGCAGCATACGCTGGTATAACGTGTTATTGCGGCCGGCCATACCCGCCTGCAACTCTTCACGGCGCCCCACTGTGCAGTACATAAACAACCCAAACTTCACCTTCCTTCTCCTTCCTTCTTCTGAGTTCTCCCCAGTTATCCCTCGGTTTCCTGCGTGATCCCTGGTTTTGCTTAAGCTGCTGTTTGCCGTGCGTTGCCTAATTACTGCTTAACACAGAGTTCAACTCTTGCAGAGGGTCCTTGGCGGTGCCCGTTTGTTCCGCTTCCAGCTTGGCGCCGGCGTTGGCCAGAAAGGTGGCCAGGCGGGCGCGGTAGGCATCCGGATCCACAAACGGGTGTGGTTCACCGGCTTGGCGTTCGGCCAGGGCCGCACCCCGCTCGAACACGTTGGCCATGGCGGCGTGATTCGGCAGACTGACGCTAATGCCGTCCTGCATGTTTTGTAAACGCCGGTAACTCTCGATGTAACTCTGTGTGCGCGCTACTCCGGAAAAGTTTAGACCTACTCCTCCCAAGGTCATGGCCGTATAGGTGTTGTCGCCGTCGTGGACCTCATAGCGCAAGCTCAGCACCCCTTCGGTGTGGCCTGGGGTTTTGTACATCTCTAAGCGCGTGTCGCCTAACTCGATGACATCACCGTCTGCGGCCACAATATCGCGTGGCATCACCGGCATGTAGAGTGCCGCAAATTCGGGTTTTTCCTCTGCCAACGCCCAGTCTTCTGCGGTCATGACAATGCGTGCGTTGGAGAACGCTTTGAAAAAGGCGTTGCCGCCGGCATGATCGAAATGGCCATGCGTGGTGATAACGTACTTCACGTCTTTGGGGTTAAGCCCCAGTTGCGTCATGTTGCGCACCAACTGTTGGGTCCACTTTCCATACAGAGAGTCGATTAGAATCAGGCCTTCACTGGTTTTCAGTACGTATGCGGCCACCCAGTTGATGCCGACAAAATACACGTTGTCGAAAATCTGGAAAGGTTCGACGTACTGCTGTTTGGGATCTTCCCAGTTGTTCCATAACGTCTGCATCACCGCCGGTAAGGCTGGCCCCGCGAATGTGTCATGGGTGCAGTCCGTACAGCTGACGTTATCCACGTCTTGATAGGCGGCCAGGTTGGCCACCCAATCACGCACCGAGGTGCCGTCTACGCCATAGCTGTAAAACTCCGGTCGGCGCAGGATGGTGTGTGAAGCACCGCCGGTGATAAAGGCGCGAAAATTTGGCGCCGCGGCGCGAATGTCCGCGTGGTTAGCCTTTAGTGAATCAATCAACGCCACGTCCGTGGCGCCACCGATGGCTAAGAAGCGCTTCTGCACAGCGTCTTCAGCGGCATCATATTCCGCAAATATGATCTCCGGATGGGCTTTGGCCGCGGCGATATAAAGTTGTTCGTAGTTAAAACCGTCGGGTGTCAGGTCGGCAAAGCCACGCTCTTGGTTAATGAAATCAAATGTCCCCCAGGAAGCGTCGGGTCGCGTGTCTGTATTGATTCGTCGGTAGCCGCCGGCGCCGTCACCAAGATGGGCAATGCGCGCTGCGGGGTATTGATCCGCGATTAAGCTGGCGTAGAACGGTGAAGGAATTGCACCTGCGGAGGAGCCGGTGACAAACACGTGTTCAGGATTGGGTACGTTGGCGTAGGTCCAATCGAGTACCGCTTGTGCATTAGCGCGGCCCTGATGGCGAACGATAAGCGGCGCTTGGTCTTCGTTTTCCCCGGGATAGGCGGTGTCTGCCGCACCCAAGTGGACGTCCCCCGTGCAGTACGGTGCCATTACTACGCTGTAGTTGCGAAACGGATTATCCGGGTTATGGAAGTTAAACGCACCAAATGGAAACGGTGTGTAATCCGCAGGGATATTGACCGTATAAGTTGGTCGGCCTGCCGGGTCGCAGGTTTCGCGGGTCCAGCAGGCGCCGCCGCCTTGGAAAAACACCATCAGCTTGTCTGGATCGCCGGGTCGTACAAAAAAGCGGTATTCACTGCCATCGGAACAGGTGGTATCGCCGCCGGGAGAAAACGAACTCCACCCTGGCGGCAGCTGGCTAATACCGGCGGTGACCGCTTCGGGCTCCATGCTGGTATTGGTGTTGGGGCTGGTACTGTCGCTGGCGGGTGCGGATGCGTTTTCGCATCCCGTCATAGCGCCCATCGCCGCTACCACGCCCGTCGCTACTAACAGCCGGCATATGTGTCCAGCTGCAAACCCCCATGCACGCTCTACTTGCATGTGTTCTCCCCTCAAATTTGTCTACACTTAGCCCCGCTTTGTGACGCGATCACAAGCGTGTACGGGCGCTTGCCGCCATAAATTGCTCAATAGGGCTTGGTACAACTCCACAGCTTACAGGTGAACCGTTGATATCACGAGAAGAAGTCGCTCAGGTGCTACGCGAATGGCAGCAGGAGCAGAAAGACGCACTTGGCGTTTGGGAATGGGCGCAAGCCGCAAAAAAGGATGGTGTGGCGCAGGATGATCTGGTGCGCGACCTCGTGGACTGCCTGTGCACATTACCTTTTGACATGATTATTGCCGCGGACGCGGAAGTCATGTTGGACGCCTTGGCGAATCCGCCGGAGGAAACGGATCTTTCTATCAATTTGCTGTGGAACCACCTGGACGGCATCAATGCCGACGGCCGGCGCGGTGAGCTGCGTGATGACCCGTTTTACGGCCAGTTCTGTGACGGTATGGACTAGCTGTGGCAACCGCGCTCGAAGAGTTGATCCAGCTGCTGGACCTCGAACAGATCGAGGAAAACCTGTTTCGCGCTTTTCACCCGGCTGACCGCGAACACCGCTTATACGGTGGACAGATCATGGCGCAGGCGCTCATGGCTGCCGCCCGCACCGTCGAGGACAATAGCGCCCCGCGCCCCGTGCATTCCCTGCACGGATACTTCTTACGCCCAGGCGACCCAAAGGTGCCTGCGGTGATCAAAGTGGAACGCCTGCGTGACGGCCGCTCATTCTCCAGCCGCCGTATCACCGTGCTGCAGAAAGGAGAAGCCATCTTCAACATGGATGCTTCTTTCCAAGTTGCGGAAGCGGGACGCGAACACCAAATTCCCATGCCGGATTCTCGTCCGCCGAGCGCGGACAAAATCCCCGACTATTTGCTCGACGGCCCGTTTATCAGCTGGCGTGAAGACTTCCGGCGCTTGGTATCGACCACGCCGCAACCACCCGAGCAGAATGTGTGGTTCAAAAGTAACGGCCCAGTGCCGGATGATCCGGTGCTACAGGCGTGTCTGCTGGTTTATGAATCAGACAATGCTTTGCTCGGTACTGCGCGCCTCCCTCACCGGGGCAACTACGACCCGGATAATATGCAATCCGCCAGTCTCGACCACGCAATCTGGTTTCACCACCCGGTGGATGTCTCCGAGTGGCTGCTGTATGCCTTGGATGCGCCGAGTAGCTCCGCCGGGCGCGGTCTCAATCGCGGTTGTATCTTCACCGCGGCAGGCCAGTTGGTGGCCTCCACGGTGCAGGAAGGATTGGTTCGAGTGCGCTAAGCTTTTGAGACTTATTCTTAAGGCACCCTTGCCTCGCTTGGCGCCGTTACATGGTGTCGACCAGGTTTTTCAAACGCTCACATTGGGCCACGCGTTCAGCGGCGGTTTTTCCGGCAAAGCTCACGTTGAGCGAGCTGACGCCTGATTCTTGCAAGGCGTGTAAACGCTCCTTAACAAAACCGTCAGGACCAATAAGTGAGTTGCGGGCGAGGTATTCGTCGGGAATGGCCTCCTCCGCGGCTTTTTTCTCCCCCGCTAAGTACAGATCTTGTATCTGTTTGGCTTCCGCCGCGTAGCCGCTCTTAGAGAAGATATCGTTGTAGAAGTTCTTGGAGCGTGCTCCCATCCCGCCGATGTATAACGCAGCACCGGGACGGGCCAAATCCCGCAAATGTTCCAAGCCTTCACCGATGGCCACCATACCTCCGGCAAATACTTCCAGCGGGGCGCGATTCGGATCGCGTTTGGCGTTGCCTTTGGCTAAAGCATCTCCCCACACGTCCTGGGCGGCTTCGGCGGTGTAGAACGCGGGCAGCCAGGCGTCCGCAAGTTCCGCGGTCATGGCCACACTGGCCGGCCCTAGAGATGCCACGGCGATGGGGATCTCCTCGCGCACCGGGTGATTGATGAGTTTCAGCGGTTTACCCAAACCGGTGCCTTGGTCTTGGGGTAATGGGATTTGATAGTGTTTGCCCAGGTGCTGGACCCGTTCGCGGCGCCAGACCATGCGGCAGATGTCGATAATTTCACGTGTGCGCGCCACCGGAGCTTCGTACGGTACCCCATGAAAGCCCTCTATCACCTGGGGTCCGGAAGCCCCCAGCCCAAGCATGCAGCGACCGTCGGATAAATAATCAATACCCGCCGCGGTCATCGCCAGTAACGACGGTGTGCGGCTGTAGATGGGCATGATGCCTGAAGCAATGGTGACCCGCTCAGTTCTTGAGGCGATGTAACCCATGGCGCTGGGTGCATCAAATGAGTAGGCCTCCGGTACCCAGACCACGTCTAAGCCGGCTTTTTCCAATTCTGCCACTTCCGCCACGGCTTCTTTAAACCCGCCGGCGTAGCTCAATAAGGTAGATATGCGCATGTGTATCCTGTGTTACATAAACTAGTGTTGCGTGATTATGATGAGTTAGGCAAGGTCGGCAACATAAATAAAACGATACCGAACACCCGATATGACTAAGCTGAAGACCATGACCCGGGCTTGCCTGCGGCTGCTGGCCGGTGGGCTGAGTTGTGCAACTGCGGTTGCTGCTGTCGCCCAATCCGCCGATGAGCTGGAACGATATGCGCAACAAGGCGTTGAACGCCTCTCAGCCTATCTGCAGATTGATACCATCAATCCGCCGGGCAACGAAAGCCGGGGTGTCGAATACTTAGCCCAGCTGTTAGATGCCGCCGGCATAGATTATGAAACGGTAGAGTCAGCCCCCGGGCGCGGCAACATCTGGGCCAAATTGCCTGCGACAACTCGTCGCAAGCAGCCGGGTTTGTTGCTGTTGCACCACATCGATGTGGTACCGGCAAATCGTAACTACTGGAGTTTTGAACCCCTCTCCGGAGAGATAAAGGATGGTTACATCTACGGCCGCGGCGCCATCGACACCAAGGGTTTGGGCATTGCGCAGTTGCAAGCTTTTCTGGCACTACATGCCAGTGGTGCGCCACGCAACCGCGACGTGTGGTGGATGGCCACCGCCGATGAGGAGGCCGGCGGCTACTTTGGGGCCGGGTGGCTGGTGGAGAACCGCGCGGAATTGTTTGCGGATGTGGGTTATCTTTTAAACGAAGGCGGTTCGGGCCGGGTGTTTGGCGACACCATTGCAGTTATGGTGGAAGTCACGCAAAAGGTGCCTTTGTGGTTACGCTTAACCGCGCTTGGTCAACCCGGACATGGCTCTGCACCCTTAGTCGAAACTTCCGTTACCCGTTTAGTCAAAGCTTTGAAGCGTATTGCGGAAACCGAATTCCCGGTGCGTGTGCTGCAACCTGTCGCAGAGATGTTTGAAGGCATAGCGCCATTTCAACGAGGCGATGATCAGCAACGTTTTGCCAACATCGGCCATGTGCAGCCGAGCGATCAATTTTTATACGAACTGAAACTCAAAAACCCCGGTGCGCATGCGCTACTGCGTAATACCTGCTCGATAACCCGCCTGCAGGGCAGCAGCAAAATTAACGTGATCCCCGCTGAAGTGCATGCCGAGTTGGATTGCCGTTTGTTGCCCGACCAGGATCCGGAGGAATTTATCCAAGAGTTGCACACCATCATCAGCGACGACCACATATCCATTGAACGCATCATGGGTTTTACGCCTGCCATCAGTAAAACAGAGACACCGTTGTACGACGTCATCGCCGATGTTTCAGCAGAAGTGTTTGGCGCCCAGGTGGTACCCACCGTGTCCGGCGGCTTCACCGATAGCCACTTCTTTCGCGACCTTGGCATCACTAGTTATGGCTATTCACCGTTTGCCTTTACCGTTAACGAATTTGCCGGTGTGCATGGTAACGATGAGCGGGTTTCCGTGGACAACATCGTTACCGGTGTGAAAACTTACTACCACTTGCTCGAAAAGTTTGTGGTGAGCCCCTGATCAAGCGGCACACGTTTATCTAATTTACACTTTCGGAATTTGGAGGACCTCATCAATACCTTGCCCCCAGCCACACTCGAAACGGTCAACCACGACCTCGACTTAACCGCGCTGCACGCGGCCATGCAGCGTTATGTGGACGACAACATTCTCTCCTGCGTGAGCACCCTCATCATGCAGGGCACGGATGTGCTCGACTACACCACGTTTGGGTATATGGACATAGAGAGCCAAACGCCTCTGCACAAAGACGCTATTTATCGCATGTATTCCAACACCAAAATTGTCACCAGTGTGGCGCTGATGATGTTGTATGAAGAAGGCAAGTTTGCCCTTGACGATGAACTTGCCAAACACATGCCTGAGTTTGGTGACGCCAAAGTTTTGAAGCCGGATGCCACCACTGCTGAAGACGTTGTGCCGGCAAACAACCCGATTCTCATACGCCACATCTTAAGTCACAGCGCTGGGTTGAGTTATGGATTTATTGAGCCTGACAGCGTAGTAGACCAAGCCTATGTTGCCGGTGGACTAAATGTGCTCGCAAACTTTGAGATGGATCTGGAGGAGTTTTGCAGCATCGCAGCATCGTTGCCTCTGGCCTACCATCCGGGCACCAGCTGGCGCTATTCAGTGGCCACGGACGTGTGCGCGCGCTTGGTAGAAGTGTTGTCTGGATTGAGCTTTGATGCGTTCTTGAAACAGCGCATCTTCAGTCCTTTAGGGATGGTGGATACGGATTTTTGGGTGCCGCCGGAAAAGGCTGACCGGTTCATCACCATGTACGCACCTGTGGACCTTTTAGACCCGATGAAACCGGGCATGGTGAAAGCGGATGACCCGGTGAGCGGGCAATACAACCAACGTCGAAAGCTGCTGAGCGGCGGCGGCGGTTTGGTCTCGACCATCGCTGATTACATGACGTTCATCCGTATGATTGTGAACCAGGGTGAGTGGCAAGGCGTGCGCCTGCTGCAGCCTGAGACTTTGGCCGCCATGCGCACCAATCAGCTGGCACCGGGCGTGCAGGTTGCGTTTCCCATGTGGGCGATGCCGGGCACTGTGTTTGGGCTTGGATTTGCGCTCAAAGAAACGCTGCAAGACGTTGATCCCCCAGGTATGCAAGATGAATATCACTGGGGCGGCATGGCTGGTACACATACCTGGATGGCGCCGCGTGCGGGTATCGCCGGTATGTGCTCCACCCAACGTATGCCTGGGTTTTGGCATCCATTTAGTCACGAATTTAGAGCCATGACTTATGGGATTGCGGGCTGATGGGTTATAGCTCTAGTAGATTCAAATAACGTACCCGGCAATCGGGGTTGGTGTTGTAGTTCGATCAGGGCCTGGCATCAACGGGCTGGCGATCTCCCACAGGGCGGGTCTGTGGGGTCCTTGGGCGTTGTTGGCGCACCTTGATGGGG